>CAZQFH010000001.1:0-136003 GCA_964592595.1 uncultured Lentimicrobiaceae bacterium
AATCCATAGTAACTGGCATAAAGTCATCTGTTTCCTTGCAGGCGAAGCCAAACATCATTCCCTGATCACCAGCACCTTGTTCTTCTTCACTGGCACGAACAACACCTTGATTAATATCGGGGGATTGTTCGTGAATTGCTGATAAAACTCCGCAGGATTTGGAGTCGAATTGATATTCGGCTTTGGTGTATCCTATTTTTTCAATTGTTTTACGCACTGTATGTTGCACATCAACATAAGCATTTGTTTTTATTTCACCTGCTACAACAGCGAGCCCTGTTGTTACCATGGTTTCGCAGGCTACTTTCGATTCAGGATCGTGACGAAGTATTTCGTCGAGAATGGCATCAGAAATTTGATCCGAAACTTTATCGGGATGACCCTCAGAAACGGATTCAGAAGTGAATAAATATCCCATTATTCATTAGATTTGAGAAAGTTAATCTACATCGGATGGAAAGTGTGATTGGCAGGCTAAATATTGCTTTAGCATTTTTTTTTGTGGTTGCAATCAATCAAATCTTTCCACACCAACGCATACAAATCATTCTGATTTGCGCTGCAAAATTAGCTATTTTTCAAATAAATCAAAGCTTGTGCATAAAAGATTTGATGTTGCAAAAAAATTCGGGAGGGCTAAAAAAGTTTCAAAAAAAATTTGCGCTATACTTGAAAAATACCGTACATTTGCAACTCCAAATTTCAAACGCGGAAATAGCTCAGTTGGTAGAGCACGACCTTGCCAAGGTCGGGGTCGCGAGTTCGAGTCTCGTTTTCCGCTCTGAGTTAAATCCCGAAACGTTTCGGGATTTTTTGTAAACGTTCATACACATCAAACCGATGCCCGCCCGAGTGGTGGAATTGGTAGACACGAAGGACTTAAAATCCTTTGGCCATTGCGGCCGTGCCGGTTCGAGCCCGGCCTCGGGTACGGTTTTATTAAAGCTGATAATCAATAGGTTGTCAGCTTTTTTGTGCTTTAATGCTACGCTATTTTTGATAATGTAGCACAAGCGTTAAAATCTAAGTAATTTCGCGCATTAAAACTTTGAGTCATGGGTAAAATGCAAACTGTTATTCAGCATATAAAATCCTATGTGATCATCACATTTGGATTGTTAATGATGGCCTTCGGTTGGACGGCCTTTTTAATACCCAATGAATTACTCGGTGGTGGAGTAAGCGGTGTAGCAACCTTAATTTATTGGTCCACCGGCCTTTCCACGGGTGTTACCATTTTGGCTGTAAATGTTGTTCTGGTTATAATAGCTTTAAAAATTCTGGGATTTGGATTTGGCATTAAAACGATTTATTCCATCTTGTTGCTCTCCTTTTTCTTTTCGATGCTTCAGCTTTATTTTACCGAACCACTTGTAAAGGATAAATTTTTATCGGCAATTGTAGGGGGTATCATGGGAGGTGCCAGTGTTGGTTTGATTTTCACTCAGGGTGGAAGCACAGGAGGGACGGATATCGTTGCTATGATTATCAATAAACACAGGAATATCAGTCCCGGGAAGATCATTTTATTTATCGATGTTTTTATCATTTCAAGTTCTTATTTGATTTTTCAAAGTATCGAAACCCTGGTTTATGGTTTTGTTGTGATGGGCGTGGCCAGTTATACGATTGACTTGGTGTTAACCGGAAACAAACAATCTGTTCAGCTTTTTATTTTTTCGCGGAATGCGAACGTAATTGCTGATCGAATTGGAAATGAAACCGGCAGAGGTGTTACTTTTATCAAAGGAAAAGGTTGGTACACGAAAACTGAACACGACATTTTAATGGTGATTGTCAAGAAAATGGAATCACATCAATTGTTTAGAATTGTAAGAGAGGAAGATCCTGAAGCCTTTGTTTCGCTTAACACCGTGATGGGAGTTTATGGCAATGGTTTTGATATTATTCGTTAAGCGTTGGTTCTCGAAAAATTTAACCTCAACTGGGAAATAATCACACCGGACAACATCAATAAGCACCCCAAAAGTGCTATCGGGCTAAGGGATTCACCAAGAATTAACCAACCGCCAAATGCTGCAAAAGCCGCTTCGAGACTGAGAATCAAGGCTGCGTGATCAGCTCTCACATTTCGTTGACCAATAACCTGAAGTGTGTAGCCAATCCCAACAGAGGCCAGTCCGGCATACAGTAACGGAATCCAGGCATCACTGATATTTGAAGCGTTTAATGGCTCGCCAAAAGCCAGACCAGCCAACAAACTTATTAATCCTGTGAATAAATATTGTGATACAGCCAGCAGCCTGAAATCATATTTCGGACTTAGGTACGACAGGATAATCAGGTGCAAAGCCCAAAACAAAGCACTTATCAGAACCAGCAGATCGCCTGCTTGCATGGAAGAACCCGGGAAGACTGTTAAAAAATATAATCCGGTCATAGCAAGTACAACTCCGAACCAGGTTTGCTTAGTTGATTGGTTTTTAGAGCGAATACTTAACAGCGGAACAAAAACAATATATAGGCTGGTAATGAACCCTGCGTTGCCTGCCGTTGTATATTTTAGACCAAGCTGCTGGAAAAAAGCAGCAAAAAACAATGGAATTCCTGCAAGCAAACCCATGGTAAGAGCCGCTTTCACATTTATAAGCGGTTTAAAGACACCTTTTTTCAACCATAGCAGCGGTATTAAGCTCAATGTGCCAAGCAGGAATCGAACACCGTTAAAAGTAAGTGGTTGCATATATTCCATTCCCTGTCGTTGAGCAACAAAGGCAAAACCCCAAATCAACGAAGCACCCAACAAGCCCAAATGTCCTGCATTGATTGGCCGGTTCATTCCAGTCTAAGTTTTTTCCAGGTTCTTGTCAACAGCCAAAGTGAAACTAATCCGATAATAATGAGGATAATAGCAGTTGTGTATTTGGCATAAAGCATTTCGCCAATTGCAAACAAGGTGCTATATACAAACAAAACTCCCCAAATCATGGCCAGTATTCCCGTTGGAACGTCCCATTTGAGGTCTTTGGTTTTATCGAGAGAAATACCTTCATTTTCAGCATCATTCACAATTTTTTTCCAGCCTGGACCACCTGGTCGAATACGTTTATAAAAGGTGCGCAAAACTTCTTTATCTGCCGGAGGAGTGAGGTAAGTTACAATAAGCCATGAAATGGTTGTTATACCAACACCTGCCAGAATTTTAAAGGTTTCACCGGGATTGTATCCCCAGAATCTTTCTGCTGCCAAAAAAGCAATCGCAACTAAAAATGAAACAAGCATTCCGGTTAGTTCGGTGTAGGCATTGATTCGCCACCAAAACCATCGCAGGATATAAATCAAACCTGTGCCGGCACCAACCTGCAGCAAAATATGAAAAGCCTGTAATGCATTTTGAAGCATTAATGCCAGTAAAACAGCGAAAAACATCAGAACAGCTGTCGTAATTCTACCGGCAATAACCTGTTGTCGTTGCGTAGCTTCCGGCTTTAGAAAGCGAACATAAAAATCATTTACGATATAGGACGATCCCCAATTAAGCTGCGAGGCTGTTGTTGACATAAAAGCGGCAATCAGTGAAGCTACTACAAGACCCAGAAAGCCATGAGGCAGCATTTTAAGCATGGCAGGATAAGCCAAATCATGTTGCACATATTGCGGATCCATATTGGGAAAGGCTTGCTGAAGCGATGCCAGATCAGGGAAAACAATGAGTGAAAGCAAGCCCACAATAATCCATGGCCATGGCCTCAGTGCATAATGAAAAAAGTTGAAAAGCAAGGTAGCGCCAATGGCATTCTTTTCATCTTTTGCTGATAACATGCGCTGGGCAATATAACCTCCTCCTCCCGGCTCTGCACCCGGATACCACACGCTCCACCATTGCACTGCCAGCGGTATTACTAATAATGACACAAACATATCGGTGTTATTAATATCAGGAATGAGGTTTAATTGCGGCGCGACTACCGGATGAGCAAGAAGCGTTGCCAGATCACCAGTTTCTTTATTTACGAGGATTATGGCTGCCCCGATTGCTCCGGCCATAGCAAGGCTAAACTGGAAAAAATCGGTGTATAAAATACTTTTTAAACCACCAAGTGCGCTGTAAAACACAACAATAAAAGCAGCAATAATAAGGGTTTGACCTGCAGACCATCCTAACATCACACCGCTGATCTTGATCAGGGCAATTGAAACAGATGCAATCACCATAATATTGAAGAATGCTCCTAAATAGATTGCCCGAAACCCCCTGAGAAAAGCTGCCATTTTGCCGCTGTAGCGGATTTCATAAAACTCCAAATCGGTCAATACTTTGGATCTGTTCCAGAGTTTTGCATACACAAAAACCGTTAACATTCCTGTAAACAAAAACGCCCACCAAAGCCAGTTGCCTGCTACGCCATTTTGTCTTACAATATCAGTAACAAGATTGGGTGTGTCACACGAAAAAGTAGTTGCTACCATGCTTACGCCCAAGAGCCACCAGGGCATGTTGCGTCCGGAAAGGAAAAACTCATTATATCCTTTGCCTGCATTGCGCGAAGCCCATATCCCGATGCTAATCAGTAAAACGAAGAAAACGCCTACAATGGTCCAGTCGAGTGTGTTTAGATTCATTTTCGTGATGGTTAATTAGTGATTATCCCGAGCCATTCACGAAGCGTATCATACACTTTTTCTTGTGTTGCTTCATCAAAATGACGGATACGGGTGGTATGTGACCCACTTGGTTTTACAATTTTAAGGGCATTAGTATTAACTGATGGAATCACAGCTGTGGACGACCAGGCATCGTGTCCTCCATAGACGTAGATAATTTGATTGCCGGATTTTTGCAGAAAACGATTGACTTTTTTATTTAATCCTTTTTTATACCGTGCTTTGGATCCATGTGGAAGTCCGTGCTTGAAATCAGGTTTTTTATCATAATGAATGAGTTTTCCAAAAGGCTGAGTGTCATAGGTGTAAAAGCCCATTTCAGTAAGGGCCTGATAAAAAAATGATTGCATGTCTTCGAGACTTTGATCTGCAAAAAAATCGTAGCCAGTAGCAGCGATCCATGCGTTGAAAATTTCATCATCAGACACAGTAGTGTCCGGAAAATTAGCGCAGGTATATGGATACCATTGCCAGTAGGCGAATCCGGTTTCAAGTACATTCAACTCAAAGGCATGATCAATTCCTCCTGCGCGCTCAAAGGTAAACCCTCTTTTTAAGGTTGAGTCTTTGAATTGATTGCGGAAAAGTTCGCGGTTATTCAACAACTTAAACTGCAAATTCAGCAGTTTATTTCTGCAAGTTGCAGTTCCTACCGTATCCAGAAAATACTGAACCCGGGGATCTGCTTCCGAAAAATTAAGAGGAGCAACATAGGCAACCGTTGCAGCAACATCTTCGGGATAAAAGTAACGGTAATAAAGGCTTGTTTGGCCTCCTTTGCTAATGCCTGTTGCAAGCCAGGCTGATTGATATAGGGTTTTAAGTTTTGTGACAATGGTGTGCAGATCATTTGTGGCATTTTCGAGATTGAGCATTTTCCAATTCTGAATCTCAGGCATGCTTTCACCAAAGTAACGATGTTCAACAACCAAGAGATTGGCATCCAGATTTTTCGCTATTTCTTCCTCATAAAATGGATAAAAAGCATAATCAGCGTTATAACCTTCTGTTACTATGACCATAGGTTTGTCAAAACCAGCATGTCTTAAAACAATACGTTGTAAAAAGCTGCCGCGATCTGGTTTTTTGGGATCGACAGGCTGTTTTAAAAAGAAAAAATAAACCTCCGAATAGCGTTTGTTTTGGCTACTTATGGTGTCAATTTTCTCAAAACCCAATTGTTCTAATTTTACTTTTACGGGTTGTGCAGTCATTTCGGTATTGCAAGCAAGAAGCAGCAACAGGACAAAAAGTCCTTTAAAAACTTTTCGGGCCATGTGTTTTGGTTTTTTTGCGCAAGTTAGCAGATTCTGCGATATTTACTGATATCACTCGAGTTTTTGTAAAAAAACTTATGGCGTTAAGTAAAAATAAAGCCGGCTATTAAACAACAGCCGGCTTTGGTATTAATCAATTTTTTGATCAAAGAAGTGTAATTACTTTAAAACTAGTGATTCAGAACTATTTTAGTTGTATAAGTCTGAGTGTCTGTTTGCAGGTTCAAAAGATACATACCAACAGGAAGTGTGTTTTCTGGAGACCAGCGAATGGTATTATTTCCGGCATTGAATTCGCGTTCAGAAACAGTTGCAATCACCTGTCCTTTAAGGTCGTAAAGCTTAATACTAACCATTTCTTTTTCAGTCAGATTGAAACGAATGGTGGTTTCATCTTGAACTGGATTTGGCAAAATACGCAAGCTTCCAGTATAATGATTTTCAGCAATACCCACATGCATGCCGGTTTCAAAATAAGTTGATAAAGGTTCAGTAGCAACGCCAGCTTCATTTTCAACTGGTGCAAGTGTCAATGTGTACCAGGTGTAGCTGTCGAGCAAACCTTCGGGTGAAACAACGATTTGTGTTTTTTCATCATTAATAGTTGCTGTGAATGGGAAAGCATCACCTTCAGTTTCTTCTAGGGTAATCAATGAAGCTATATTTTCATTGGTAATTTCGTCACCGCCAACCATATGAACAGGTTCAGAAAGGTTAAGTGTAATATCAGCAAAAGTTTCTATTCCTGTTGAGCCAGGAGCCGGATCAAAGTTAACTGTTGCCGGGAAACCAGCTGATTCCTCTGAATAGGCAGCCTGAAGAATGCCTTTGTTGCTATTGTCCTGAACAAATACTACAACCATCAAATCGTCCATTTCTTCAACAAAAGTTGATGACATATCATGGCTATAAGAGAGGGTAGTTGTTTCGCCAGCAGGAAGATCCAAAGTAGTGCCATTTGCATCAGGCAGCATCTTCATCATCACATGATGGAATTCAGTTTCACCATTGCTGGCAACATTTTCGGTTGTTAACTTTTCAATAACGGCTATGTGCACTGTAACATTAAACAAATCAACGTAGGGTAAGAATTGTGCTTCAACACTAATATCATTGCCCTCGATTACCTGAATGGCTTCAATTGACATAAATGCTGGATTTGCCAGGCCGTTGTTGAATGCATTATTCACGGCGCCTGAGCTGGTAGACACATTTGTACCTTCAACATAAAGCATTGGAACAGCATTTACGCCATAATAGGTTCTGCGCACGCCACCTTCAGGAGTGTAATATGGATCACCATTGCCAGGCCAGCTCATCTGATATTTAACCAAGGCAATTTCCTCGCCATGTTGTTCTATAAATGGATTAAATACACCATTGTTAAAACTGGCACATGGAGAGCAGGTCGAACTTGTGAATTCTTCAAAAAGAGGCCTGCGTTGTACCGTTTGGGTAGCCACACCAACAGTCTTATTAATGGTGTCATTTTCAGGATTTTGATCGTCTCCACTATTTACATTGGCAACCCAGATTTTGAAATCATGTGTTCCTGGATCAGCAATCAGTGTTTGATCTGCTGTAAAGTTGTAAACCTGATTAGTGTTCAAACTCAAACCAGCAAAAGAAGTAGTGTTCACATCTCCACCATCAAGAGTCCAATTAATGTCGAAGGAATTAATTTGGTTGATTCCTTCATTCATTACTTTTCCGCTTATCTCCTGTTCGCCAGTAAAATATGCAGGCAGATCAAGGCTTTGAAGACTGGCATCCAAATCCTGACGAACAAAAAGTTTGATGTCATCAATAAACCAGTAGTCCATATTATAAAGGTTACCACTGAGGAAGATTGAGAATTGGAAGTTATCCTCTCCAACGCCGGATAGTTCAACAGTTTGAAGTGCAGGGCCTACGTTACCGGTTGGCGTACTTTGCCAGGCAACTTCCCATGCTCCTCCATCAATACGTGTTTCAACGCCGATTACAACGCCGTTTGCATACCAATCGTAGAAGTGTCTGAAATTCAAAGTAACTAGGTCATTACCTGTTAAATCAATGTTTGGAGAAATTATTCTCGAAGTTGTGTTGGCACTTGTGTAAGTAAACTTGGCTTCTGGTGCAGTGCCGCCTGCTGTGGCAGTAGAGCTGCGCGACCATTGATTGGGCAAGCCATCAATGGTAAAGCCATTAGGAGGAAAAGTTGAGCTCGTAAAATCTTCAATAAGAAAAGTTTGAGCAAAACTCAATTGCACTAAAAAAAGTGCTGTTAGAAGTGTAAATAATTTTTTCATGGGCATTTTGGATTAGAGTGATTGATTAATTGAATTAAGATGCGGATTGCAACTGATTTGAATGATCAGCAAACTGATCAATATAATATAATTGCTTTTGCAGGGATTGCCTGGCACGATTAAGTTGCGATTTTGAGGTATTGATTGATATGTGCAGCATTTCACTAATTTCTTTATGGGTGTATCCGTCAATAGAATTAAGACTGAACACTGTTTGGTAACCTTTGGGAAGTTTCTTAACCAAAGTTAGCAGCTCGTCCTGCACCATATTTGATATTACATGTTGCTCACTCACAATGGCCTCGGCTTGATAAGTGAGTTCCGATTCGTTTTGGTAAATTCGTTTTCGTTTATAAAAGTTTAGTGCGGTAGTGATCATAATGCGTCTGATCCAACCTTCGAATGAACCGTTAAATTGAAAATCAGAAAGGTAACGGAATACTTTAATAAAACCGTCTTGCATAATGTCTTCTGCATCGCAAAATGATTTGGCATAGCGCTGACACACTGTTAACATATTGGGCGCAAACCGATTGTAAAGCTCACTTTGAGCTTTATTATCCTTTTTAAGGCATTGTTGTATCAGTTGCAATTCACTCATTAGATAACTTCAAAGTGTCTTAGCATCAAGAAAGCAAACATTGCAATCAATGCGAGATACAAAAACGTAATCAGCTGTTTTTGTGAAAGCCATTTTGATTTTTCCCATTTCAATTTTCTGTATAATTGTGTTTAGTTTGAGCGAAAGTAGAACCTATTAAGTTAGGAAAGGATTATTTTACCACTACAAAACCACTACATTTAATGATTTATTAATAAAATTTATATATTTATATTTCTACACTTTAAATTATAAAATATTGAAAAACAATGTAATAAGAATGATATTAACTCTACAAGTTTGATTATACAGCAATTACATTAAAAATATGTGAAAATGCTGCTTTACTCAGCTTGGTTTGTTAAAACTCTTGCAAATAGTCGATAATACTTTGTTCCTGATCCAGTTTTAACTTTTTCCTTAGGCGGTATCGTCCCATTTCTACTGCCTTTGTAGAGGTGTTATTGAGTGCAGCAATTTCTTTTGAAGACAGGTTTAACCTGAGCATTGCACAAAGCCTTTCTTCGTTTTTAGTGAGGTCGGGGAATCGCTGCTTAAGTTTTTTTACAAATCCCTGATTGGTTTGGTTGATTGTTTTTTGAAATTCATCCAATTCTTGTTGAATCTGTAGGTTTTGTTGTACGTTGATAAGTAATTCTTTAATTCTGGCTTCACGCTCGTTATCGTTTGTCTTGCGCAAATTTTTAAGTTCGTTTTTAAGTTCATGAAGAAATTTATTTTTTTCACCCAAGTGGAGCGCAAAGTTTGTCAGTTCGTTAGATTTACTTTTCAATTCGGCTTGCATTAACACTTCCCTTGCTTTGTTCAAGCTCTCTTTTTGCGTGAGCAGGAGTTTGTTTTTTTTGTTCCTGCTTTGAAGTTTACCGTAAATGAAAAGCCCAAATATCATAAGCAGCATTATCGAAAGCAGCAGAAGTAGTTGACGGGAATTATTAAGTTTTTGTTCGCGCTGAAGCAAGGCTATCTCGTTGTCTTTTAATGCGATTTCTTTTTCTTTAAGGTCGAGTGCGAAACGTGTTTGTATCTCATCCAGTTGTTCTGATTTTTTTATATTGAACAATGAATCTTTAAATTGTGAGTGTTGTTTGTAATATTCAAAGGCGGCGGCAATATTTCCTTTTCCTTCATTAGCTTGTGCCAAGCCGGCAGTGGCATCTCGCAATCCTTCAAGATCATTTGTTTCACGGGCAATTTTAATTATTTCGTTAAAGGCGAGCATAGCTTTTTCGAATTCGCCGGATTTGTTGAGGTGTTCGCCCGATGCAAGTAATGAAGCGATTAAACCTGTCGTATTGCCTATATTACGGTTGATGGCTATGCTTCTGTCGAAATAGGTACTTGCTAAAGCATTATTTGCATTTTTGGAATAGATCAGTCCAATATTACTCAGATTTATGGCAAGGTTTGTTTGAAAATTATGTTTTTCATTGATTTCAACGGCCTGATTGTAAAATTCCAGGGCCAAATCTTCTTGATGTTCGAGACGGTAAATCTCTCCTATGTTATTAAGCGATGCGGCAATGTCTTTTGGATTTCCCAGTTTTTTCCTGGTTTTTAGCGATTCATTAAAATAGTGAAGTGCTGATGTGTAATCGGCCTGGTAATAAAAAATGCCTCCAATGGAATTAAGTGCGGTGGCTTGTTCTTCTTCAGCATTGCTGTTTTTGGCATGTTCGAGGGCTTTTGTAAAATAATACAGCCCCTGATCGTAATCGTAGTGGTTGGTGATATAAATCCATCCTAGTTTATTGAAAAGCTGCGCCAATTCGGGCTCGTCTCCGAGCTTTTGATAATGTTTGATACTAATGAGATAATAGTTGATGGTTGGCTGATAAATATGCTGAATTTCAAAGAGTTCGCCCATCACTTTGTTTGAAATGGCACAAGCTTTTACATTTTGTATCTGATTAGCAAGGGCTAGGGCTTTTTTGCTGTAATACAATGCTTTATCAGGCATCGTTTCACTATGATGCAAGGCAAGCTCATTAAGCGTTTGCACCTTTTCGAGATTATCCTCCAAAACAGCAAGTCTGGAAATTAAACTATCTGAAATATAGGGCTGATCCTGAGCTGTTAAAGTATTCGAGAACAAATAGAAAAAGCCCGTAATTAAAACTATTACAAAGGGTTTCACTACGGGTGAAGGAATGTGAAACGTATTAATTTTTTTGATCACCTTTTGCTATTCATAAGGATCCGTTGTTGGAATTACATAGAATTCGCCCGTTCTGGGATCTTTGTAAAATTTACTGTAGCCATTGATGCTTTCCAGGTTTGCATCAACGCTTCCTTTGATGAAGACGGTATTCACCACATCAACTTCACCTTTTACGTTTATCGCTTCTTCGGTATGAATAGCAAGAGGGCTTAAGCGTGGAAATATTCCTGCATTTTGCAGTACAATCACCCAAATACCAACGGTGATCAGAATAAGAGAGCTTTTGATGAAAGGATAATGTTGTTCCATAATTGAATATTTAGTATTTTTTGAGGTAAATAGGCTGCTATTTGATAACAAAAGTACATGATTTTTTATTCCATAAAATTGACCTGCAACTGCAGATGGCAAGAAAGATTATTTCGGACAACAAAAAAGCAGTTCCGTGAAGAACTGCTATGAGGTATAATGCAACAATTTTATGATGTTTAAAACCAGCCGGCAATTGG
The DNA here is from genome assembly GCA_964592595.1 of uncultured Lentimicrobiaceae bacterium. Lineage (GTDB taxonomy): Bacteria > Bacteroidota > Bacteroidia > Bacteroidales > F082 > UBA5536. The sequence continues at coordinate 11,484 of CAZQFH010000001.1, forward strand.
AATTCTGAAAGGCCACGGTATGGATACAAGTATCAACACGAGGCTGATCAGATAATAATAAAAGGCTTTTTTTGCGCCTTTGGCGATTGTAAAATACTGTTTCGATTTGCTGTATCCGATGGTTAATATGATGATGGCAATAATCATCAGACTTATATGTTCCACAAGATAAAATCTTAAAATACTGTCTTTCATACTTGATGCATCAAAAACGACTTTTGGGCTGATAAAATAAAGTACAAGACCAATTAGAAGCTGAATGTGGGCCAGAATCAATGTGAAGAGGCTTATTGTTTTAACGGAAATATCTGCTTTGCCAAAGGCTTTGCGGCCTAATTGAACCACGGTAGTGATAAACATGAGTAGCAGCAACCACCTTAAACCTGTATGACTTTTTAACAATATGGTATAAAACATAAAATCTTGGTTTTAGAAAATTACACAAAACTTTTAAACAAGGATAGTTGCATAGTGTTCAATGGTTTTGAAAATTAGGTGGTGAAAAACCTTGCTGCTGCAATTTTAAAACTGATAAATATTTCAGAACCAATGGCTAAATTCATTTTTTCAAATGAAACTTCTGTGATATAAGCAATGAGGTCTATTCCGCAAGCAACCTCTATTTCGAAGCCATAAGGTGTTTTCTGAATTTGTTTTATGCTTCCATGTAAAATATTTTGGGCACTGGATTGCGGTAAGCTTTTACTGATAATAAGCTGTTTTTCATCAATCACCAGTTTGCCAAAGCCGGCATCGAGCTTAGATTGCGTAAAAAGCAAAACATTTTTTACCATTACTTTTCGAAGGCCATTTTTGGTTTCCGAAAGTAGTTCCGCATCAAAAAAGTTTTTTAAACCCGACAGCTCAGCTGCAAAAGCGGAGGCCGGATTGCGAAAAACTTCGTGTGGATTACCCCATTGAATCAGTTTGCCCAACTGCATAATTCCAATAGTTTTTGCCATTCGCAAGGCTTCTTCATAATCATGCGTAACGTGCAATATGGTTGTGCCACGCTGGTTAAGCTCTTTAAGCAGTTTACGCAAATCATGACGCAGCAACACATCCAGGCTCGAAAGCGGTTCGTCGAGTAATAACAGTGATGGTTCAGCAGCAAGCGCTCTGGCAAGCATCACGCGCTGTGCTTCACCACCAGATAGCTGTCCGGTTTTACGATTCAGCAGCTGTGTGAGCTGGAATTGTTGAGCCAGGGCATTTACTTGTATATTGATTTTTTTGGTGCTTATCTTGTTGACACGCATGGCAAAAGCAATATTAGCACTAACCGAAAGATGCGGGAAAAGCACGGGCTTTTGAAAAACCATCGAGGCCCTGCGTTTTTGTGCGGCAAGTTGTGAAATATTTTTTCCATCAAGCCAAATCTCTCCCTGATCAGCTTGCTGAAAACCACAGATCAATTCGAGTAGCAATGATTTTCCTGAACCGCTGGGACCCAGCAACACACAATAATCGCCCTGTTTGATACTTAAATCAACAGCTTGAAGCTCGAAACTGCCAAGTTTTTTGTGCAATCCTTTAATTTCGAGCATCGGATTGTCTTTTAGCCAATAGCCTTAAACTTATAAAAACGATCAGGCTGATGAGTACAAATAGTGCTGCAATGCCTTGCGCAGACTTCAATCCGAAGGCGTTGAACCTATCGAAGATCATCACGGGAGTAACCATAGGATGATAAGCAATGATGACGATGGCGCCAAATTCGCTCATGGCCCTGCCAAACATCATCACATATCCACTCAAAATGCCTTTGGCAGCCATGGGAAGGCTGATTAAATAAAAGGTCTGCCACTGACTGGCTCCCAGATTTAAAGCCGCTTTTTCGTAAACGCCGGATTGTGCTTCAAAAGCATCGCGCGAGGCATTATATAAAAATGGAAGACTTACAAAAGCCATTGCAATGGCAATACCAGCAGGCTGATCAATAAAACTGATGCCAAGCGACGAAGCCCACTGGCCAATCACACTTTCGCGATTGATGATGCCAAGCAGCGCAATTCCGGCTGCAGAGTGCGGAATCATCACGGGCAGATCGATGATAGCATTTATAACTGATTTGAACCTAAAACGACTGCGAGCCATGAGCCATGCAAAAGGAACTGTTATAAAACCAGCTACTAAAGTAGTACTCATTGCGATTCCAAGCGTACGAAAAATACTTTGGCTAACTTGCTGATCCAGAGCAGCTTCTATCAATCCGCTCAGTCCGGGAGCCAAAAGTAAACGCAGCAGTGGTGCCAACACAAACAGCAGCACGATTCCACTAAAAAAAATGAAAACCAGCCGAAGCCAGCTGTATTTTGTAACCATACAATAAAGGTGGTTTTTCGTATGCAATGTTACGAAAAACCACCTTGATATTTACCAGGGTTTATAATCCTATTGCCGTATTCACAGCTTTTGGTACTGCATCTTTATGTACCAGAATGCTGATGGTTTTGTAAGCTACAAAAGCCTCTGAGGCAAAGAAATAGCCTTCGTAAATATGATCTTCGGTGCCCCAGGAATTTTTTATCTTGTAGTATTTACTTCCTTTCTGGTCTTTGGCAATACCTACAATGAGCATCAGGTGATCGTCGGTGGTTTCGTAATTGTCGAAAGATGTTTGGCGCAATTCAGGTGTGATTTCTTTTTCTTGAACAAGGTTTTCAAAAGCAAATAATTGCTTTTCTCTTTCCTTTTTGCTCAAACCTGCTAGGCTGTCCATGATGGCTCCCATAAATTTTGAGGGTTCGTCTTCAGGAACAATTGCCACGCCATTTTTCCATGAAAAGCCTTTGTCGCTCACATCGGTATCCCAGCCAACCACATAACCTTTTTTGAGTGCATGATCGATGGTACTCATCATTTCGTCGAGCTTGAGGTTTACGAGTTCGCTCCACATCCAGTTGTCCGGAATTTCGAGTATAAAAGCCTCATGATAGGGTTGATGTGTATAGGAGCCAAACTCGATATAATCTGATGATTTAAAGCCTGTAAAGGCGGCAAAGCTTTTTGGAGAATAGGTTTTTCCTTCAAAAGTAAATTCATCAGGTACGCTGCCCAGGTAGGTGTCGAGCAGGCAGTCGAAACCATTGAGCCATACAGGTGTTAGCTTTCTATTTTTATTTTTCATCACGGCACTGGTGTAGGCTTCAAAAACGGCATCCATCTCGCCATGGATATGCTTGTTTTCGTCGATTACCATTCCGGAGTAGTCCTTTTCAGTAATCATACCGTACTGTTCCACTATGCTAAGTACATCACTAAATCCACCGCCGGGGCCCATATTCAAATTACCATGCAGCCTCACAAGTTTTTCGGCTTTGTTGTGATAGGCATAGCGCACATTGAACATTTCCGAAAGGTCGAGATTGAGATTTTTTATACGCAGGATTTCTGCTTCCACAAAAGCCGTTCCGGCAAAGCTCCAGCAGGTTCCTGACCGATCCTGGCTTTTCACTTTAGTGTGAGGAACTTCGGTGAGTAGCTCAAACCGATATACTTTTTCGGCTTTGTTGTCTTGTGCCTGAATATTGATGAAAGCCATCAAAAGCACGGCATAAATGATAATTTTTTTCATCCTGAAGAAGTTTTGGTTTTTTAACACTGGGATTTTCCCGTTTTTTTTCAGCCCAAAGTTAGGGTTTTCCGGTTTTGTTACAAAATCGGCAAGTTATCGGGTAGTTTTGAATGGGGAAGGGTTTAAACAAAAAACAGCGCAACACCAAATACACTAACCAGTGCGCCAATATAATCAAGCATACCAACTTTTTGTTTGAAGAATAAAGCTGCCGGTGGAATGATTAGGATGGGCACGATAGCCATCAAAGTGGCAGCTATTCCGGTTGAAGTATATTGAATGGCAACAAGCGAGAAAGAAACACCTAAAAATGGCCCAAAGAAAGAGCCGGATGTTATACCCCACAAGGCTTTGGTGTTTTTGAATGCTGCGATAATAAGTGGCATTTTTCCCCAAATGAGAATGATAAGGGCAAAACCAACAAAACCGGCGATGATTCTGATTTGGGTGGATGCAAATGCGTCATAATCCTGCATGCCGTATTTGCTGAGCACCAATCCTCCGGCTTGTCCCAGCACGCCAAGAAAGGCGTAAAATAATCCTTTGATGGGATATTTAAGCTGAATTTTTTTTCCTTTTTCACGGCTGAAAATGGTGATGGCGATTCCACTAACGGTTAGCGTCATACCGGCCAGATGCATCCAACTCATACGTTCGTTTAAAAATACAAAACCAAGTAAGGCGGTGACCGGAGGAACAAAAGTCATAATCAGCATGGCTATGCGTGAGCTGATCAGGCGGTAGCTGTGGAAAAGAAAATAATCGCCAAACACAAAACCTACCAATCCCGATAAACTCAGCCAAATCCATTGATGACTTCCGGCATCTGTAGGCAAGGGCAAACCTCTGAAAACGAGTCCGAAGATGCTCAAAAACACCAACGCAAAAGCCAGCCGGATAATGTTAACAGCCAGTGAGCCAACACGTTTACTGGCCATTTCGAACGAAAGCGCTGTGATAGTCCAAAAAACAGCAACCAGCAAGGCAGCTAATTCACCCGGATATTGTTGCATAATGTTGAGGTAGTTTTAAACCAGCCCCCAAAGGTATTTTAAAAAGTATTCGCTATCTTTTGCGAATAGTAAATAAAGCTATCACGCTGTAAATTTCTAATCGGCCAAGCAGCATATTGAGGCTTAAGATAAATTTAGCCAGATTAGGCAAGCCGTCAAAGTTGCCTAGTGAACTCACTTTCCCAAAGCCGGGACCAACATTTCCGAGGGTAGCAATAGAAGCCGAGAAGGCAGTGGTCAAATCAATATCCATTGTTGTAAGCAGCAGCGTTGTGATAAAGAAAGTAAAAACGTAAAGTACAACAAAAAGCATGGTTTGTCGCTCAAGGCTGTCGCTAATTGTTCTGTTTTCCATTTTAATCGCGAAAACTCCGGCTGGATGTTTGATAAGCTGGATTTGTTTTGTAACGGATTTGATGAAAAGGTAAACACGATCAAACTTCAACCCCCCAGAGGTTGATCCGGCCATAGCACATTGGATCGTAAAATAGATTATTACCATTTGTGTGAAAACAGGCCAGATAGCAGTATCAACTGTGGCAAAACCTGTAGTGGTACCAACCGAAATCACCTGAAAAGAGGCGTAGCGCAGAGATTCGCTCCAGGAATAAAAGTTGTTGAAAAACAATTTTAATGCCACCAGAATTATTCCAAGTACCAAAATCAAAACATAGCTTCGTACCACTTTAGAACGAAAAATATTATAACGACTTCCGGTTAATGTTCCGAAAATTAAACCGAAATGAATACCCGAAAGCAACATAAATACCATGATAATAACTTCAATCCAAACGTTTTCGAAATAGGCAATACTGCTGTTTTTGGTCGAATAACCCCCTGTTGCGATTGTAGCAAAAGCATGGTTTATTCCATCGAACCAGCTCATGCCGGCAAATCGCAGCAGGATGGTTTCGACAAGCGTTAAGCCAACATACACCACGATAAGGATTTGAATGGTGGTTCTGGCTTTGAAGTGAAAATTTGATTTCGAAAGTTCACTCATCTCTGTATTAAGTAGCGTGATTCTGGCATTTCGTGCGTGCGGAAGGATAAGCAGAACAAAGATGATAATACCCACACCTCCAATCCAGTGCGTAGCACTTCGCCAAAACAATAAGCTTTTTGGTAAGGCTTCGATATCGTTTAAAATTGTTGATCCTGTGGTGGTATAGCCCGAAACGCTTTCGAACCAAGCATCTGTCAGGTTAAATTCACCACCCCACATCAAGTAGGGTAACATTCCTATCACGCAGGTGATTACCCAACCCGAAACAACAACAGTAATTCCTTCGGCAAAAGACAGGGTTTCATGCTTGCCTGAAAAAACCATTGGGAAAAGCCCAAAAATGATACAAATCAATGTGGTGAACAACAATGGAATAAGGGATGATTCCTGATTGCTGTAAGCTATCACGAGTGCAATGAAAAGAAAGGCTGCATTAAAGAGTAAAACGACTCCCAAAATCTTAAAAATAACCTCAAGTCTCATGTTGATTTAGGTTTAGCGGGTATCATTTTTTCGTGCGATACGTTTCAGCATATCATTGATTTCTTCTTCCAGTAGCAGGATCTCATCTTTGCTTTTATTTTTGGAATGAACCTGATAATCACCCGGATTAAATCTTCTGATAGCTTTGGTTAATTCCTTTACCGGCGAAATAAATTGCTGGTTGAGATAGAAATTCAACAGGAGTGAAAATACGATTGCCCCAATCAGTGAAATGATCCCCGGCATTACTGCACGATGACCGTTGTCACGCAAAAGGGTTGCCTCTTCATAAAGGCTTTCCTGATTGATAGTCATCAGCTGGTTAATGGAAATTTTTAGCTGAATAAAATCCTGATGGGCATTGTTTTGATACCAATCAATATTGCCTTCTTTAAAAGTGTCAACTATGGGTCTGGCCCATTTTTCTTTATATTGAAGGTATTTGCTTTGGATGTCAGCTATTAATGCATCCTCATTTTCTTCGGTTATGTTATTTTTTGCGATGGTATAGGCTTCCATGAATACTTTGTCTGATTCTTTTAAAATCGTTCTTCCTTCTTCCCATTCGCCAAGCAGAAGCATTAAAATTCCGCTATCTTCCCTTTCGAGGGCCTCCAACATCGTTTTCGAGGCTTCAATCGATTTGTAATTATTCTCAAGAATCTCAGTGAATGAGGTGCTCAATTTCATGAATTCCAGAATCGAAACTGATCCTGCAACAATAAGCAAGCTAACCAGTAACATAAAACCGGCTAACAATTTGGTTTTAAGTTTAAGTGCCATTTTTTAATTACGCTGTAAAGCCGTAAAAGTAGGAAGTAATTTTTCGCTGTTGCAATTTTTCACCAAAAATATTGAATGAAAGTTCCGAAATCGATATAAAAAAAGCAGCACTGTTAAGATGCTGCTTTGTTTGAGTATGCAAACAAACTACTTACAAAACAAATTTAATTCCCTGTGCAAAAGGCAGTTCATCACTAAAGTTTATGGTATTGGTTTGCCTGCGCATATAGGTTTTCCAAGCATCAGAGCCGGATTCACGTCCGCCGCCTGTGTCTTTTTCTCCTCCAAAGGCACCACCAATTTCTGCTCCGGAAGTTCCAATATTTACGTTGGCAATGCCACAGTCAGAACCTTCATGGGATAAGAATCTTTCTGTTTCGCGTATATCCGTGCTAAAAATGGCAGAGGATAAACCTTGTGGAACGCTATTGTGCATAGTAATGGCTTCTTCCATGGTTTTGTATTTCATCAGGTATAATATAGGAGCGAAGGTTTCTTCCTGAACGATGTGATAGTGATTTTCGGCTTCGGCCAAAACAGGAACTACATAACATCCTGATTCGTAGCCTTTACCTTCGAGCACTTCGCCACCAAAAATAATTTTCCCGCCTTCTTTAACGATTTGTTCCAGAGCATATTTGAAAGCTTCAACCGAGCCTTTGTCGATCAGTGGTCCTACAAGCACATCCGGATCTAGCGGACAGCCGATACGAATCTGACTGTAAGCATTTTTCAGCTTTTCAACAAAGCCATCATAAACAGAATCGTGAATGATCAAGCGTCTGGTTGAGGTGCAACGCTGCCCGGCTGTGCCTACCGCACCAAACAAAGTAGCACGCAAAGCCATATCCTGGTCAGCTTTTTCGGAGATTATGATGGCGTTGTTGCCGCCAAGTTCCAACAAAGTTCTTCCCAGCCGTTCGCCTACAATGCGACCCACGCGACGACCAACAGCAGTGCTGCCTGTACACGAAATCAGTGGAACACGTTTATCCGAAAGGAAGTTGTCGCCAATATGCTTCGAGCTGCCAATGATCAGGTTGGTAACGCCTTCGGGCACTTCATTGCGTTTGAGTACATCAGCGATGATATTATGGATAGCAACGGCACAGAGCGGCACTTTTGAGGAAGGTTTCCACAATACAACATTACCGGTTACCAGCGCTATCATGGCGTTCCAAGCCCAAACGGCAACCGGAAAGTTAAAGGCAGTAATCACCCCAACAACACCCAGCGGATGATACTGGTCGTACATGCGATGGCGCGTGCGTTCGCTGTGCATGGTGTAGCCATATAGCTGACGCGAAATTCCGAGCGAAAAATCAGCAATGTCAATCATTTCCTGTACTTCGCCAAGGCCTTCCTGATAAATTTTTCCCATCTCGTAACTTACCAGCCTGCCCAAATCTTCTTTGTGACGCCGAAACTCAAGACCCATTTGCCTCACGATTTCTCCTCTTTTGGGAGTCGGAACCATGCGCCAGTATTTGAAGGCTTCCTGAGCTTTCTCCATAATGGTTTGATAATCGTCCCAGGTTCCCTGCCTTACGCTGGCAATCAAGTCGCCATTGCAAGATGAAAAGCTGTCGAGTTGTTCTCCGGATGTTTCAATCCACTCAGCGCCAGTGCTGGCTCCGTGGTTTATTGCTTTGATGCCAAGCCTTTCGAGTGCTGGCCTGATGTCGCAAGTCGGACAAATTTGTTTCATAGTTTTTGTTTTATAGATTTTCTTTTATCGTTACTAAAGGTTTAATTCTTTCAGGAAGCTTATGAGTTGTGTTGATGATAGCCGGAACCAGTGCGCGCTGTCCAGCGCTTTCAAGAGTTCTTACTCCTTTTTCAGGATCTAATAGAAATTCAATAAAATCCCAGGCAGCTTCTTTGGTTTGTCCTTGATTCAATAGGGTTATGCCATATACAATAGCTTCACCCTGAATAATTAAGCTGTCTTCGGGACGACTACCTCTCACCTTGAAACTTTCCTGTCTGTACCAATCGTTGAGCATGGGTTGACTGAGATTAATTGAATCAGAGAATTCAACAATTTTGAAATGATGTTGTTTGGCAACACTCTCATAAATAAAGAAATAGTCAATGGTTTGTGTTTCGAGCAGAGCAATCAGATCGGTTTCTTTAGGGCGTTCATAGTAGCGTCCCTCCTCCAAAATCAAATCCGTCAGGTTTGAGATATTGTTGATTTTTCCTGCCAGTTGCAGTGTGAGTCGGGTTCTGTATCCGCACGGGTCAGCATGGGGATCGGAAGCACCAATTTTTACCTCATCTTTTTGTAAAATTTCAATCCAGTTTTCATCGGATATTTCATCTGCGTAAGCCGATTGATCGGTAAAGGCAAGCACAATGCTGTTGGCTGCAAAAGCAATGTTGTAGGCAGTATGTTTCGGGATTAGCATTTCGCTGATCAGCTTATAGTCGGCTGAGGCTATGATGTCGGCTTGCCGGTTTAGGTCTGTTACTTTGCGGATGGTGTTGAGCGAGCCGGCAGGCTCGAGCTGAAATTGTTGCTCAGGATGAGTTTGTTGATAGTCTGCTGTGAGTTTTTTGAGTGGATAGCTCAAGCTTCCGGCATGAAAAATAACGAGTGCATTTCCGGTTTCGTTCTGGCAAGCGTGAAGAATCAAAATACTTACCAACAGCAGCAATATATTAGGCCATTTCATTCAGATGCAGGTTTTTGCAGCATAGCTTTTCTAAAATCTTCAAAGGCAGCTTCCACACTATCGTCAAATTTTTGATGCAGGGCGTCATAGGCTTCCAGCAGTTTGTTACAAGCCGGCGTGAGTTGCGAATGCCCGCCGTCTTTTCCGCCGCGTTGCTTATCAATTAGCTGATATTCAAGCATTTTTTCGGCTTCCTCAATATCGCCCCAGGCCTTGCGGTAACTAATATCGCAGGCTTGTGCAGCCAGTTTTATAGAACCCAGCACTTTAATTTTAGCAAGTAATCTGAAAGTAGTATCGCTTATTCTGCCGTCTCCGGTTAAGCCGGAAAGCCAGATTTTATAATTTAAAAATAGTTCGTGTTTCGTTTGACGGGGTGGTTTATCCATAACTAAAAATTTCTTGGGCAAAACTACCCATTTTTTGGAGGTGTAAAAATATGCATATCGTTTAAATTTTATAAATATAGCTTTTAATAAAGAATGAAATCTTGGAAGTAAATTATTTGAAATGGATTTAAATAAGGAATAAATTCTCTTATAAGAGTATGCGGATTATACCATCTTTTATTTGTTTAATAACTTAAAAACAATTTAATACAATATATTATTGATTTTTTAAAGACATAAATTACTTTATTTAGACTAACTACAAATTGAATTAAATAAAGAAAAATATCTTTAATAAAAGAAAAATTTCTTTATTTTCGCTGCATAAAATTAAGCGTCATGGAAAAGTCACTGATTCACGAGAATAAAAAGCCGGTTGCGGTACCAGAACCCACGATCAGGCGTATGCCAGCTTACCTCACTTTGCTCAGGCAGCTTAAAGAGGAAGGTCAGGAATATATTTCTGCGCCTCGGTTGGCATCGTTTTTTAATCTCGATCCAACGCAGGTAGTAAAAGATTTGGCTTATGCCGGAGCAACCGGAAGGCCAAGAGTGGGTTACATTGTTGAGGTGCTGGTCGAAATTTTGGAAGAGTTCCTTGGTTTTAACCGCAAGCATGAGGCGTTTTTGGTTGGGGCTGGATTTTTAGGAAGTGCATTGATTCAATATCAGGGCTTTCGCGAGGCAGGGATGAAAATTGTTGCAGCTTTTGATACTGATAAAAAGAAGATAGGACATGATATCTCTGGCGTTCCTGTGTTTGATCTGGCCAAATTCCGCGATCTGGCTGGCCGCTTGCACATCAATATTGGTATCATTACAACACCTTCGGCAGCGGCGCAGCAAATTGCCGATCTGATGGTGGGCTGGGGCATAAAAGCCATTTGGAATTTTGCTCCGGTTTCGCTTAAAGTGCCATCGCATGTGATATTGCAGGATACACACATTTATGCCAATCTGGCTGTTATCATTAACAAACTCGACAACGTAAGCAAGTAACAGAAAGTGATTCATTATTAGAAAGATATTGTCATGAAAACAGAAACGAACAACAAAATCAGACAGTTTGATCAGGTGCTGGAAATCATCCAGAAGCACAAGTATCAAAAAACAAGATTGATAACCATTCTGCAGGAAGTGCAGGAGGTTTACCGCTTTCTTCCGCAGGAAGTACTTACCTATGTGGCTACAGCCTTGGATATGCCTGTTGCCGAAGTGTATGGCGTGGCAACTTTTTATGCCCATTTTTCACTCGAAGCTAAGGGAAAATACGTCATTAAAGTGTGCAATGGAACGGCTTGCCACGTAAAAGGTTCTTCCAAGTTGCTCGACACTTTGCGTTCACAACTCAGGCTAAATGCCGAAAAACACACCACTGACGATATGCTTTTTACCATCGAAGCAGTGAGTTGTTTGGGCGCTTGCGGATTGGCTCCCGTGATGGTAATCAACGAACAGGTTTATGGTGAAGTGAGCAGTGCTCGTAGCAGTGAGCTCTTAAATAAAATTATTGAAAAAGAAACAGAAACGGCTAGTGCATCCTAGTCTGAAAAACATATTGTTATCATGGAAACACTTGCAAAAACAGACCTCAGAGAGGTAAAACAATCCTACAACCACGCGGCAGAACGTATTCACAAACGGGTGGTTATCTGCGCCGGAACAGGATGTATCGCAAATGGTGCTTTAAAAGTTTACGAAGCTTTCGAAAAAGCTGTTCAGCAAGCAGGCATGTCGCTCTTTGTTGAGCTGGAGCTTAACTATCACGAGGATCATAAAACCATTCAGCTGACCGGAAGTGGTTGTCAGGGTTTTTGCGCACAAGGACCTTTGGTGAATATCCTTCCGGAAGAAACCATGTACACCAAAGTGAAGGTGGAGGATGTGCCAGAAATCGTTGAAAGATCACTTGTTCAGGATGAAGTTATTGAAAGATTACTCTACAAAAACCCAGTGGATGGGAGCCGCAGCAAGGGTCAGACAGAAATTCCTTTTTACAAAAGACAGAATCGCCTGGTTTTGGGCGAATGTGGCCATGTAGATCCTCAAAGCATCCGCGAATATATTGCCCACGATGGCTATCTGGCAGCTGAAAAGGCATTTACAGAGATGAAGCCCGAAGAGGTTTGTCATACAATACTCGAATCCGGACTGCGCGGTCGTGGCGGTGGTGGTTTTGCAACAGGAAAAAAATGGCAGCTCACCCTTCAGGAACAAAGTGAAAAAAAATATGTGATTTGTAATGGTGATGAGGGCGATCCGGGTGCTTTTATGGACCGCAGCCTGATGGAAGGCAATCCTCATCGCGTGCTCGAAGGCATGATGATTGCCGCTCACGCTGTGGGTGCCGATGAAGCTTATGTTTACGTCAGACTCGAATATCCTTTGGCTGTTTCGCGCATGCGCAAGGCCATTGACGATGCGATGGACGCTGGTGTGCTGGGTGAGAATATTTTCGACAGCGGTCATAGTATGTTTATACACATCATGGAAGGTGCCGGTGCTTTCGTTTGCGGCGAAGAAACGGCTTTGATGGCTTCCATCGAAGGAAAAAGGGGTATGCCCATGCCAAAACCTCCTTTCCCGGCTCAAAAAGGCCTGTTCGGAAAGCCCACAGTGATCAACAATGTGGAAACCCTGGCTGCTGTGCCTTTGATTATTCGCAATGGCGCAACATGGTTTAATGCTTATGGAACAGCAAATTCCAAAGGAACCAAAACTTTTGCCCTTACAGGTCATGTGGCCAATACGGGTTTGATAGAAGTACCATTTGGAACTACTTTGCGTGAGATCGTTTATAATATCGGCGGAGGTGTTACAGATGATGACGGCAAAGTTACCGGTGAAGGTTTTAAAGCTATACAGATTGGCGGCCCTTCTGGTGGATGCCTTACAGAAGAAGACCTCGATCTGCCAATAGATTACGACAACCTGATTGCAAAAGGTGCTATGGTAGGATCGGGTGGTTTGGTTGTGATGAACAAACAATCGTGTATGGTTCAGATTGCGCGGTTCTTTATGAATTTTACGCAGAGCGAAAGCTGTGGCAAATGTGTGCCCTGCCGCGAAGGAACCAAACAAATGCTTTCGATGCTCGACGAAATTATTGATGGAACAGCCACGCAGGAAACTTTTGAGCTGCTCGAGGAAGTTGGGCAGGTGGTGAAAAAAGCTTCACTTTGTGGTTTGGGAAAAACAGCTCCAAGTCCGGTACTTTCGACCATTGTGAAGTTTCGGGAGGAGTATATGCAGCACATTCATGATAAAAGATGTGCTACCAACAATTGTAAAGCTTTAGCGACTATCAGCATCGATCCCGAAAAATGTATCGGTTGCACAGCTTGTGCCCGCAAATGTCCTGTTAATGCCATCAGTGGGGAGAAGAAACAATTGCATTTTATTGATGCTGAGTTGTGTACAAAATGTGGCGTGTGTCATCAGGTATGTAAGTTTGATGCCATTATTGGCTTTAACTAATGTTAAGTTTAAGGTCGATCATTTAAAAACAAATCAGCGATAAATTAGAAAAATAGGCTAAGATGGAAACTAAAGGAATTATCACAATAGATGGAATAAATATTCCGATTGAGAACGAGAAAAATGTGCTGGAGCTTATCCGTAAGGCTGATATTGAACTGCCAACTTTTTGTTATCATTCACATTTAAGTACTTATGGCGCTTGCCGTTTGTGCGTGAGCGATATTGATGGCATGGGAATTCAGGCTACTTGTTCGGTGCCTCCGCGCGATGGTATGGTCGTTAAAACCAATACGCAGGAGGTGCGCCAAATCCGCAAAGTGAACCTGGAGCTTTTGCTGGCTAATCACGATGTGAGCTGCCCAAGTTGTTCCAGATCAAATAATTGCAAACTACAGGATTTGACTCGCCGCTTGGGTGTAGATAAAATCAGGTTTAAAAAAACTGATAAGGTTGAACCCATCGATAATAAATCCTGGAGTATCATCCACGATCCGAATAAATGTGTTTTATGCGGCGATTGTGTTAGGGCTTGCAAGGAAATCCAATCCGTTGGAGCAATCGATTTTGTGAACAGAGGATCAAAAACTACAGTTGCACCAGCTTTCCTGAAAAGCCTGGCAGATGTGGAATGCGTGTATTGCGGACAATGTGTGGCAGTTTGTCCGGTAGGAGCGCTCACGCCAAAACCCGAAACAGAACAAGTGTGGGAAGCTATCAATACTCCTGATAAGTATGTGGTAGCGCAACTGGCTCCTGCAGTGCGTGTTGCGCTGGGCGAAGGTTTTGGCATGGATGCAGGAAGCATTACCACAGGGCAGATTGTGGCAGCGCTCAAACGACTGGGATTCAATCAGGTGTATGATACTTCGTTTGCTGCTGACCTCACTGTTTTTGAGGAAGCTACCGAGTTTATCGAAAGAAAACTCAAAGGCGAAAAACTGCCTCAGTTTACGTCTTGCTGCCCCAGCTGGGTGAAATTTGCCGAGCAATACTATCCTTCCCTTCTTCCAAATCTGTCAAGCTGCAAATCGCCCCAACAGATGTTTGGCAGTGCGGCACGTGAAATATTGCCTAAAATGCTCGGCATAAAACCCGAACAATTGGTAATCGTTTCAATCATGCCTTGCACAGCGAAAAAATTTGAGGCCAAACGTGAGGAATTTATCAATGAGGGCATTGCCGAAGTGGATCATGTGCTTACCACCGAAGGTTTGGGCAGGATGATTCATGAAACGGGAATCAATTTCAGGAAACTTACACCTGAGTCTTTCGACCTTCCGATGGGTTTCAAAACAGGAGCAGGCGTTATCTTTGGCAATACAGGTGGTGTGAGTGAAGCTGTTTTGAGGTTTGCCTACGAAAAAATTACGGGTGAAAAACTGTTCCAAAACGATTTCAAAATGGTTCGTGGTCTGGATGGCATCCGCACAGCATCGCTTTCACTTGGTTCGGTAAATATGAAATTGGGTGTGGTACACAGCCTGAGCAATGCCCGGCAATTGTGCGACCAGATAGTTGCAGGCGAATCAGATTACGACCTGATCGAAGTGATGGCTTGTCCGGGAGGTTGTATAGCAGGTGGTGGGCAGCCTGTTAATTTTGAGCCTGATTTTCGCGAAAAACGAAGCAGTGCCCTTTACAATGTCGATAAACAATTGCAACTGCATAAAGCACAGGAAAACCCTTATGTTAAAGAGTTGTATCAGCTTACGCTTGGTGAAGTTGGCGGTCCAAAAGCGCATGAATTATTGCATACGCATTACCATGGGCGCAAAAGGATAACCAATCAGTTGCTCACTATTCGTGATACCGAGCATCCAAAGATTGAGGTTTGTGTTTGCGTTGGAACCAATTGCTTTGTAAAAGGTTCACAGGAATTGTTGCGCTGCTTAACGGAATACGTTATCGACAACAAACTGGAAGATATCGTAGGCTTCGAAGGACAGGAAGAAATGGTGGATGTAAAAGCTACATTCTGTTTCGAACGTTGCGATCGCGGGCCTGTGGTACGGGTAAATCAGCATGTGATTGAACACGCTACTTATGAACAAGTGATTAATGTGCTGAATAGTGAAGTAAAGCGCATCGGGCAGCTCTTAAATACCGAAAACGTTTAAAAATCAGATAGAAAATGATCACGCAAAAGATACCGGTAAGCAATGCAGTTGTTTTTACCAACAAAGCCAAATGTCGCGATTGTTACCGCTGTGTGAGGGTTTGCCCTGTGCATGCCATTCGGATGGAAGGCGGTCAGGCACAGGTAGTTACAGAAAACTGTATTGCTTGTGGCACTTGTATTGCAGCGTGTCCGCAACACGCCAAAGCCTACCGAACGGATGTGGATGCCGTGGCAGAATGGCTTGACAGGGGAGAGCGTGTGGCTTTTTCAATAGCGCCCTCTTTTGCAGGGAGTTATTCAACTTGGGAGCAAAAGAGAATTCCTTCGGCTTTGCGTGCTGCAGGAGCATGCTATGTTGGCGAAACGGCTGCCGGAGCTTATCTTTCGGCCTTGGCCACGGCAAAACATATTCAGCAAAATCCAGATCAGCATCACATTTGTTCGGCTTGTCCTGCGGTAGTAAATTTTATCTGTCAGTATGCCAGTGAGCATACAAACGAGCTGGTTCCAGTGCTCTCGCCCATGCTTACGCATGCAAAAATGATTAGGAAAGAACTGGGGCGGACAAAAATTGTTTTTATAGGGCCTTGTGTGGCTAAAAAGCTGGAAGCATCAGATGAAAATGCAAAAGGACTGGTAGATGCCGTTTTGACTTTTGAGGAACTCGACCGGCTTTATGAGTTGAGAGCAATAAAATTGGATCAATGCGAAGAAAGTCCTTTTGATAGTAAAGTAGGCGAATCTGCACGCTTGTTTCCGCTCGAAGGTGGCCTGCTAAAAACTGCCGGGTTGAATACCGATATGCTGGATGCCACTCATCTGGCAATTAGCGGTTTCGATTCGCTGGAAGAGATTGTTGAGGCCATGCCGCAGACAAACGGCAGGAAGTGGATAGTAGAACCCTTATTTTGCCGTCATGGATGCATCAACGGACCACTCATCCGCGATCAAAAAGCTGTTTTTGAGCAGCGTAATGCTGTGATGGATTATGCAGAGAAGCTGCATGCTGATACCGATGAGGCTGCCTTTGATCTTGATCTGTCGGCTATGTATCCTTCACGCACAACAAAGCATAAGGTTTTCACGGATAATCAGATACGGGAAGTGCTGGCTTCAATTGGAAAGTTTTCCAAAGAGGATGAATTGAATTGCATGGCTTGTGGCTACAGCAGCTGCCGCGAAAAAGCCATTGCCGTGCTGGAAGGATTGGCCGAGCCCGAAATGTGTATGCCTTATATGCGCAAAATGGCCGAACAAAAGTTTGAAATGATGATCAAACACGATCCCAACGGCATCGTAATGCTTGATGAAAAGCTTCATATCGTTCATATGAATCCTGCATTCATGAGGATGTTCAGCTGCTCCGAATCGCTTAACGGCCGTCCGGTTTCCTACTTAATTGACCCAGATGTGTTTGAGCAGCTCGCAACCGGAAAGGAGTTGCTGATTCGTAAAACAGCGAATTTTACCAATTACAATTTGGTTTGTCACCTGATGTGCTATGCCTTGCCCGAACAAGGGCAGTATGTTGGTATTTTTATGGATATCACTGCCTTGCAAACTAATACCGAGAAGCTTAATGATATTAAAGCCGAAACTGTTTTGCAAGCTCAGCATCTGCTCGAACATCAGATTGTGATGGCTCAGGAATTAGCCAGATTTTTGGGCGATCATACTGCAAAAGGTGAAGTGTTGCTCAATAAGCTCATCAATTCCATTCAAAAGTAGCATCCAGGAGGGTTTATGTATATCCATACCGATGTATTTGCAGCTCATTCATCCAAAAAGAAAGGCGATCCGTGCGGCGATGTCTGGGATGTTTTCCGCGACAATCAGGCAACAACTTTGATTCTTGCAGATGGTATTGGTTCTGGCATAAAAGCCCATATTGCAGCAACGATGTGTGTGGCTCGGCTAAAAACATTGATGGAGCAGGGAGCGAGTTTGCGCGAGGCTTTCAAAGCATTAACGCAGACTATGGATAAAGCATGGGGCACAAAAGAGCCTTTTGCAGTTTTTTGTCTGGCACGTATCCTGAATAATGGTCAAGCCACAATTTTATGTTACGAAATACCTCCTCCTTTACATGTAAACTGCCGCATGGCTCAGGTTCTCAAAGGAAGGGTTTACATGCAAAACAAAGCAATGATTCACGAATCCACGTGTACGATTTCAAAAGGAGAAGGCTTGGTATTGTTGTCGGATGGCATCACACAAGCAGGTATCGGCAAGTATTTTCCAATGGGATGGGAATCAACAGGAGTGATGCGTTTTATACAGGCCGACCTTCCGGTTGAACGGCTTGATGGTGAGTCGCTTGTAACGGATATTCATGCACAGGCACGTGCTTACTGGCCTTCCGGAAAGGGAGATGATTGCACGGTTTTGGCCGCAATCAACAGAAGAGGGATTATTGTAAACTGGCTCAGCGGTCCGCCAGCAAATAAAGCTGACGATAAAGCATGTGTTCAAGATTTTCTGGAAAGCGAAGGCATTCATCTTGTAAGCGGGGGCACTACCGCAAAAATTGTTGCCAGAGAAACCCAAACCAGTGTGCATGTGAAAAATGATAGCAATCCTATCACGCCGCCTGCTTATGAAATTGATGGAATAGAATTGGTTACTGAAGGACTCGTAACCCTCAATCAGGTTTTTCATTTGCTGGATGAAGATTCGGATGATTATCCCGAAAACTCACCGGTTTCGGCATTGGCCTGGCAGTTGAAAATGGCCGATCGCATTAATATCTGGGAGGGAAGCGCCGAAAATCCAGGTGAGGGTATGATTGCCTTCAGGCAGCAAGGCTTGATGTCGCGCAAAAAAGTGCTACAGGCTATTCGTAACAAACTTTTAAATCAAGGTAAGCTGATTGTTAACCAGCTGGTTTAGTTTTTATGGCTCGTTAACAGGCTTATTTTTACTTCCTCAAATTACTGCTGAAATTTTCATTTTAATTTCCTATTGTATTTCTATTGAGAATTACTTACATTAGCTGACTATTTATTAGTTTAATTTTTAAATAGTTAACTAACTATCAAGGTATTAATAAAATTAATGCATTAGCATGAAACGCCCCCCGGATAAATCAACTGTTTTTTGCTGAGTTTTAATCAGTTTTTGATGCCTAAATCCATTAACAAACAGCTAAATGGATTTAAGGTACGGAAATTTATAAAGCTTAGCTGTCCCGGGAATTTCTTGTGTTTGCGAATTGATTGTTATGAATCAAAAACTCCGGATATTGTTTGCTGAAGATGTTCCAATGGACTATCAGCTTGCGCTCGAAATTATCAAAAAAGAAGGTATTCTTGCTGATTCGTTGTTGGTGGAAACAGCTGAAGCTTTTACACAGGCTTTGAAGCAGTTTAAACCTGATATCGTCATTTCAGACTATAGGATGCCGCAATTTGACGGGTTGGAAGCCTTAAAAATTGCGCACACTTTTGATGAACATATGCCTTTTATCATCCTCACGGGTTCGCGCAACGAAGAAATTGCTGTGAGCTGTATGCGTGAGGGTGCAGATGATTATGTGATTAAAGAAAACATGAAACGCCTTCCTTTTGCCGTTATGGAGGCCTACAAACACAGTCAGATTCAACGGGAAAAAGATGTTTATTTGAGTGAGTTGCAGGAAAAGGATACTTTGTTTCAGATGATTACCGAAAACAGTACAGATGTGTTGTTTTTACTCGATCTGGAGCTGAATTATCTTTATGTAAGTCCGGCTGTGCAGCGGTTAAACGGCTACACTGTCGAAGAAACGATGAAACAGCATATTTCTGATATCCTGACGCCTGAAAGCCAGCAAATAATTCAGCAGGTCTTTCAGGAAGAATTTGAAAAGGAATTGAATAGTAAGAATCCACCGGATCATACCCGAATAATTGCTTTTACTGAGTATAACAGCAATGGCGAAGTGATTTGGGTAGAGTCATCACTCAGGTTTGTGCACAATGAGGATGGGAAGCCTATCGGAATCATGGGCGTTACACGTGATATTACCGCCAAAAAACAAGCCGAAAAGAGCGTGCAGGATAGCGAGGCTTTGCTGAATTATTCTCAGCAAATTGCTCAGATGGGCAGTTGGGAGCTTGATTTGAAATCGAAATATGTCTATTGGTCGGAAAATAATTTCCGGCTGATGGGATTATCTCCCAATAGTCTCGAACCCAACCTTGATTATTTTTACAGTTGTGTCTATCCAGAGGACTTGAATCGCGTAAAAGCAACACTTGAGCAACTTCAGGATAAGAAAAAGCCCATCTCTTACACCTTCAGAATTGTTTGGCCCGATGGGCAGATACGCTGGCTGCGAAACGAGGTGGTTCCTTTTTTTGAGCAAGATGAATTAACAAAGCTCAAAGGCGTTAATCTCGACATCACAGACCGAAAGCAGGATCAGCAGCAATTATTAGATGCTGATATCCGCCTCAAACTGGCACTCGAGGCTTCCAATCAGGGATTGTACGACCAATATGTGCAAACGGATGAAATAATCGTGAATGATTATTATGCCACAATGTTGGGTTATAATCCAGAGGAATTTAAAGAAACTTCTGACTTTTGGTTGAGCAGGATTCACCCTGATGACAAAATGGAAGTTGCAAAAGCATATCATGATTACTTGGATGGTAAAACTACCGAATACCGTTCTGAGTTCAGGCAAAAAACCAAAACAGGCAGTTGGAAATGGACACTTTCGATGGGTAAAATCGTGGAATATGATGCAGCAGGAAAACCATTCAGGATGTTGGGCACCCACATTGACATTGATCGAACAAAGAGCAATGAAATTAAACTCGAAGAGGCCAATAATTATCTGGAGCTTCTGATTGACAGTATCAATGCGCCAATTATTGAATGGGATCATAATCGGTTGATTACCAGATTTAATAAGGCTGCCGAAAAGCTTACCGGCATAAAGGTGAAGGATGCTGTTGGATCTTCCATCAGTGAATTTTTTAAACAAGCCATTACTCCAAAACTTGATGAGCTAATCGATCGTGTCTTAAATAAAGGAGGTGCTTTGGATGGCGAAAAAATAATTATTCGCGCGAAAAACGGAACGCAAAAATCACTTTTATGGCATTCAACAAATTTGTACGAACAACATTCTAATAAGCTAAAAGCTACTATTGCAATTGGTTACGATATCACAGAATTGCTTTTAACCCGCGATAATCTGAACCAATCAGAAGAACGTTTTAAACAGATTTTTGAGAATGCACCTATCGGATTAATCAGTTTTGACGAGAAACTGGTTGTACAGGATCTTAATTCCCGTTTTGCTGCAATTATTGGAGCGCGATTAGAAAAACTCAGAGGTTTGGATATGCAAACACTTCCCCATGAAGGCTTACATGAAGCACTAAAGGCAGTTTCGGAGGGTCAATTGTCCACCTATCAAGGTGATTATAAAGCATTTACAACAGGCAAGCAGAGCTATGTGAAAGCTATTTTTGCCCCTTTGTTTTCAGCAAAAAATAAGGTTATTGGCGGGATTGGCATCGTGGAAGATATTTCGGAGCAGATACGTGCACAGGAGCATCTGAAGGAATCGGAAGAGAGTTTTAGTAAAATGTTCTATTCCAGTCCGGTGGCAAAAACTTTAATTGCATTGAAAGATTTTACAATTCTGGATGCCAATGATGCCTGGAGCAGGTTCACCGGTTTTACGCGCGAAATGGCTTTAGGTAAGAAAATTGCTGATCTTAAGATTTTAGACACTGCTGTGATTATGGAAATCATTAACGAGCAGAAAAAATTAAATGCCGTTTATCAGTCGGAGCTTACTATTACAGATCGAACCGGAGAAGAAAAAACCGGGTTGCTTTCGGCCGAATCTTTTAACAGAGCAGGAAAGGATTATCTGATGCTGGCCATCTTGGATATCACCGAGCGAAAACTATCGGAGATTGAGTTGATGAAACTTACACGTGCAGTGGAGCAATCGCCGGTTTCTATCGTAATAACCGATCTTGATGGTACTGTCGAATATGTAAATCCGCGCGTAACAGAAGTTACAGGTTACCTGCCATACGAGCTTATTGGACACAATCCGCGTGTTTTTTCATCCGGAGAAAAACCGGCTGAGGATTATATCCAAATGTATAAAACCTTGCAAAATGGTCAGGTTTGGTCAGGTGAGTTTCACAACCGCAAAAAAGATGGCACTTTATTCTGGGAAAAAGCTACCATAGCGCCTGTAATTAGCGATGAAGGTTTTATGACACATTATATTGCCGTAAAAGAGGATGTTACAATGGTAAAGGAGCTTTCAGAAAATCTGCTTGAAAGTGAAAAACGTTACCGCGATATGTTTATCAACAGCCCCCTCCCGATGTGGATTTACGATGTGAATACCTTAAGGTTTGAGGAGGTAAATCAGGTAGCAATTACGCGCTATGGGTTTACAGAACAGGAGTTTAAATCGATGACGATAGAAGCTATCAGGCCCGAAGAAGACATTGATTTATTGCATGAAAATATCTTGAAGGCAACAGAACAGTTTCAGGATAAACAGATTTGGCGACACAAAACTAAGGAGGGTAAGTTGATGGACGTTGAAATTATTTCGCATGCTGTTCCTTCGCCTCCCGGAAAAAACCTCAGGCTGGTGCTGGTTAACGATGTTACCGAAAAAATAAAGGCATCTAATACGCTCAAGGAGGCAAAAGCATTGGCTGAGGCAAGCGACAGGTTGAAAACCAATTTCCTGAACAATATTTCGCATGAGGTGCGCACGCCGCTCAACGGAATTATGGGTGCTGCCACGCTGATGAGTGATACAGGAATGGATGAGGAAGAACTCAGCGAGTTGGTCGAAATTATTCAGGAAAGCTCCGACAGACTTATACAAACGATTACCGACTATATGGATATCTCGCTGCTTACTTCCCAAAACATGGAAGCTTACCGCAAGCGAATTGATGTGCGCCATATCCTGGATATGACAGCTGCCAAATACGAGCAAAAGTTTAAAAACAAAAACCTTGAGTTTAATATTGAAGCACAAGAGCTTGATTCGGCAATCACAATTCTTTCGGATGAAGAGCTGATTTCGAAGGCCTTGTTTCATTTGCTATCCAATGCTTACAAATTTACCAATCAAGGATCGGTTGTTCTGGGATGCAAAGCCCACCCAAACACCATAGAACTTTTTGTGGCTGATACCGGTATTGGAATTGCCAAAGAAAACCAGGAACGTATTTTTGAACATTTCACCCAGGAAGATCAAAGCAGCGTAAGGCGTTTCGAAGGCAGTGGACTGGGGCTTTCAATCGTAAACGGTATTGCTAAGGTGCTTGGTGGTGAGGTTCGGCTGGAATCAGAAAAAGGAGAAGGCGCGCGGTTTAGTTTGTTTTTGCCTTTTGAAGGAGAAAAATCAACCGATGGCACAAAAACACCAGCTCTTATGGCACAGTCGCCGGTGGTGCTGATTGCTGAGGATGAAGATTCTAACTTTTATGTGCTGGAACTTTTATTGCGCCAGATGGATGTTTCGGCAGTAATCAGAGCCGCAAATGGTGTTGAAGCGGTTGAACTGGCCGAAAAACGCGATGATATTGGCCTGATTTTGATGGATATTAAAATGCCCGAAATGGATGGCCTGGAAGCTACAAAACTTATCAAAGCTACAAAACCCAAGCTGCCCATTATTGCCATCACCGCTTTTGCCATGAGCGGCGATGAGCACCGCATCAAGGAGGTAGGTTGCGATGATTATATGTCAAAACCTATCTCGATGAAAAAGTTGATTGAGAAATTAAAGCAGTTTGGTCTTAAACTGAAGGCCTAGTATCTGGAAATTAGTTAAGGGAATTTATAAATGCGATAGAAGCGATATGATGAAACCAAATAATTTAAAACCACATGCAGAAAACGTTGAACGAGATGCAAAACTACTGCACGCTCTGTTTGACCACCATCAGGATGCATTCCTTTTTATAGATGAAAATTATCGTGTTCAGTTTTTTAATGCTGTTGCGCAGAAAAGGGCCTTTTTTTATCAACAAAGAGAGATTAAAACAGGTGACGACATACATAATTTTGTTTTAGATGCTGACCGGGTAAGCTTTGATGAGTACTTTTCTAAAGCCCTTCATGGCGAAACGCAGACTGTTATTAAACGTTATGAGGTGGAAGGACGGAATTTTGACCTGCAATTTGTTTTTCAGAGTATAGGTCATCACAAGGACTTAAAGGGCGTATTTTTTCATGTACGTGATGTTACTGCTGATCAAGAACTTATCAGAATTAAGAATCAAACCGAAGCTGCCTTGCGCGAAAGTGAACAACGTTACAAAATGCTTGTCGAGCGCGCTTTTGATGCCATTTACCTGATCCGAAACTATAATTTTGAATATGTGAACAAGCACTACGAAGCGCTTACGGGATACACTTCCGAGGAGGTGACTCATCCTGACTTTGACATTAATAGTATCCTCACAGAAAAAAGTAAGCGGGTGATGGACGAACGTTTTGAGGCCCGCAAAAGAGGCGAAACCTTGCCGTCAAATTATGAGTTTCAGGTAAAAAGAAAAGATGGTAAAGTGGTTGATGTTGAAATTTCGACGGCTTCGCTGCAAACAGATGGTGATGTGCTGGTATTGGGAATTATGCGGGATATTTCGGACAGGATTGATGCGCGCAAGGCATTGCAGCGCGAAAAAGCATACTTTAAGCACCTGTTCCAAAGCTTGCCGTTTGGCGTAGTAGTGCTCAACAACAAAGATATGGTGCTGGATTGTAATCCCGGATTCCTGAAAATGTTTGGCTACGAAAAAAATGAAGTCATTAATAAGCTTATAAATGATATTATCGTTCCTGATTTTTTAAAAGACGAAGGAAACTACCTTACAACGGATGTTGCTTCGGGTAAGGTGATAGCTTCAGAAACCATACGTAAAACAGCTGATGGTAAGTTGTTGCAGGTTTCTATCAACGGACAACCGGTTAAGCTGCCGGATGGGAATAAGATCATTTTTGGGACCTATCAGGATATCTCTGACAGGAAAAAAACAGAGCAAGCCCTTACACAGGAACGTGAACTGATGACTGCGCTGATGGATACCATTCCGGATACCATTTACTTTAAAGACACAGGCAGTAATTTTTTACGGGTAAACAGGGCGCAGCTGGAGGCTTTGGGTGTTCAAAAGCAAGAAGAAGCTATTGGCAAGTCTGATTTCGACTTTTTCGATCACGAGCATGCGCTAAGGGCTTTTGAGCAAGAACGCGCTGTGATGTCGCATGATAAACCCTTGATTAATCACATTGAAAAGGTGGAAACCTCAAGCGGCATCCATTGGTTTTCGGCTACAAAAGTACCTTTGAAAAATACTCATGGTGAAATTATTGGGCTGGCTGGTATTTCGCGCGATATTTCTGAGATGAAGCAAATGGAGGAGGTGTTGCTAAAAAATGAAAAACATCTCCGCGAGCTTAATGCCGAAAAGGACAAGCTCTTCTCCATCATTGCCCACGACCTGCGCTCACCTTTTAACTCCTTTATCATGCTGTCCGAAATGTTTGCTGATGAGGAGTATAACCTTAGTCTTGATGAGATGCGTAAAATGGCTCAATCCATGCACAAATCGGCTTCCAATCTTTCTGATTTGCTCGATAACCTGCTCGACTGGTCGCGGTTGCAGCGCGATCTTTTTAAAACAGAAAAATCAAGGATTAAGCTTCATCTCCTTATTGATGAAGCCCTTGATGCGATGAGCGAGCTGATTGAACAAAAAAAATTGAGCGTACAACAGGATATCCCGAAAAACTTTAAGCTAATTGCCGATAATCGGATGCTCTCAAGTATCATCAGAAACCTGTTGTCGAATGCTGTAAAATTCACGCCATCGGGTGGATCAATTTGGATTAGTGCCGGAGCAGATGCAACAGAATCCTGTATTACAGTGAAGGATAGTGGTATCGGAATGCCCGAAAAGATCAGATCCAAATTATTTCAGATTGATGGTAAAGTAGGTCGCAAAGGTACTGATGGTGAGCCTACTTCAGGATTGGGCCTGATTTTGGTAAAAGAGTTTGTTGACAAGCATCAGGGCAGGATAGAGATTGAATCAGAAGAGCATGCCGGCAGCAGTTTCAAAATAATTATTCCTCAGTTTGAAACGGAGGACTAGCTTTTGCATTTTAATTTTTACAATGAAAAAAGCAAGATGAAAACACTAAATAAATGCCATTATTGGCTATTTACAATACTTGCGTTGCTTATGCTGGCAGGTATAAGGCTGCTGGCAGCAGAAAATCCTGAGCAGGTGCTTCGCGTAAAAGGCGATAAATATTATCCGCCATTCGAATTTATCAATGATAAAGGCGAGCCGGATGGTTTTAATGTGGAATTGTTTAAAAAAATAGCTGAAGATCTGAACCTGAACTATACAATCGAGTTGGGCTATTGGGCTGATGTTCGTGAGGAACTGGAAAATCAGCAAGTGGACCTCTTGCTTGGGGTTTTAAAATCAGACAAAAGAGCCGAAAAACTGACTTTTGGATTACCGTTTAGCATGATGACCTACGACATTTTTGCTGGTAAAAATGCTAACTACAAAAACCTCGAATCATTGCGAGGAAAACAAATCGTTGTGCAGCGTGGCGATTATATGCATGATTTTCTGCAAGCCTCGGCTATTGCAAGCCAGTTGATATTAGCAAAGGATCAATTTGAAGCACTTCAGTATATTCAGCAGGGGCTTTATGATGCCGCCGTTATCGGAAGTTTTCAGGCAGCACATCTGATAGAGAAATACAAGCTAAATAATATCAAACCACAATTAGCGAATATACAAGCTGTGCCCTATGCAATGGCAACAAAAAAGGGTAATGATACACTAATTTGGATGCTCAATGCAGCCCTCTACAACCTAAAGGAAAATGGGACATATGATCAGCTTTATAACAAATGGTTTGCAGTTTATGAGCGAAAAAGCTTTCTTAATGATAACCTGGGCTGGTTTGTTGGTTTAGTTGCCTTTGTTTTGGTTTTGATTGCTTTTTTAATTTTGCTTAGGAATCGGGTAACACTCATCACAGAATACCTCAAGGCCAGCAAAGAACAATACCAGATTCTGATTCAAAATCAGGAAGATTTTATCTTAAAACTAACGCCAAACGGAGCCTTATTGTATACTAGTCCCAGCTTTTGTAAGCTGATGGATAAATCAGAAAAAGAACTTTACCACCTTGCAATTGGCCAAATTTTGGGTAATGAAGTATCGGAGAATTTTACTCAAAGCATCGCGCAACTTAATCAGCATACCACCAATATTGAAACGGAATTACCTCTTCAGCTAAAGGATAAATTTTACTGGATAAACTGGCGATTTACAGGGCTTTATTACGGGAAGAATCTGTTGCATGAAGTGCTGGTTGTTGGCAGGGATGTAACGAAGAATAAAAAATACGAACAAGAGCTTCAGGTCAGCGAAAGTCGGTTTAGTCAGGTGCTCGAAACCATCCCCAATATTGCCGTTCAGGGGTATTATGCTGATGGCACAGTACGCTACTGGAACAAGGCTTCTGAAGTGCTTTATGGCTATGCACATGACGAGGCTATCGGACGCACTTTGTATGAGTTAATTATTCCGGAGCAAACCGTAGAAGCTGTGAAAAAGGATGTAAAAAAAATGATCGATCAGGGAGCTGGTTTACCATCACAAGAACTTGAGCTCAAACGAAAAAATGGCCAAATGGTGAAGGTTTATTCCAGCCACACGGTTGTCATTTTACCTAATGGCCAGCGCGAACTTTTTTGCGTAGATCTTGATCTTACCGAAATCAAACGCGCACAACTTATTCAGCAAGTGTTATTTAATGTTACTAATGCCGTGCATATCAACACTAATATCGAAGAATTAATCGATATTATCCACCATGAATTGAGCAAGCTGATGGATTGCTCAAACCTTTACATTGCTTTTTATGATGCTCAAAATAACGAGCTTTCTACTTATGATCAGAACGATGATATTGAATCAATCCCGGTTTGGCCGGCTGAAGGCTCGTTAACCGGAATGGTCGTAAAGCAGCGCAGATCTTTATTAATTACTGATAAAGAGTTCAATCAAATGGTTAAGCAAGGGCTTGTAGAATTAGTTGGAACGCCTTCGGCCGTTTGGCTTGGGGTGCCGCTTATCGCAGGCGACGAAGTGCTTGGGGCTGTTGTAGTGCAGAGCTTTGAACATTCGGATGCATACGATCAGCGAACTGTTAGTTTGATGGAGTTCGTGTCGCGCCAGATAAGTTTGGCAATTCAACGTCAGCGTAACCTTTTGAACCTGATCGAAGCAAAGCGAAAAGCCGAACAAAGTGATCAGCTCAAATCGGCTTTTCTGAATAATTTGTCACACGAAATCCGCACGCCATTGAATGGGATAGTAGGGTTAGCTTCAATGTTTGATGCCAAAGAAACAACGGCTGAAGAACGTCTGGTCTTTGGCGAAGTAATTGCTGATAACAGTCAGCAACTAACCGGTATTATTGATGATATTGTGCATATGTCGGCCATTGAAACAGAACAGGTTGAGATGTATTATGCGGATGTGAACCTGTATCAGCTGTTGTATGAAATGGAGGGCTTGTTTATGCTCAGCAGCCATAATAAGGATGTAGTACTTTTGTCGGATTTCCCTCCCGAAGATCATGTGCCCATCATCAATACCGACGAGGGAAAAATAAGAAAAATCGTGAATGTACTTCTTGATAACGCATTGAAATACACCGAGAAAGGAAAAGTAAAACTGAGCTGGAGATTAGAAGGCAAACAATTACAAATCACTGTTGAGGATACCGGAATTGGTATTGATCCTTCCGACCATGAAAGAATATTTGAACGTTTTCAGAAAATTGAAAATCAAACAAAAAAATTATACAGGGGAAATGGCCTCGGACTTTCTATTGCCAGGGCGTATGCCAGACTTTTGGGAGGCGATATCAGTGTGGCTTCCGAGCTAAACAATGGTGCTGTTTTCACTGTGCAATTACCTGTAAATATCACATCACTCCCCCCAAAATATCAAACAATGAACGAGAACAAAGAAAAATCGTACAAAATTCGAGTACTCATCGTGGAAGATGAGTTCTCTAATTTGCATTTTATTAAATCGTCGCTCAAAGATCCAAGCTTTGAATTAACTACCGCCACAAATGGCAGTGAGGCAGTATCGCTTTTTGAACAAAAACCTGATTTCGACCTCATCCTGATGGATTTGAAATTGCCTTTGTTGAGTGGTTACGACGCCACACGCAAAATTAAAGCCATCAATAAGGATGTGCCAGTGATTGCTATCACTGCTTATGCCCTAAGAGGTGATAAAGAGAAAGCCTACAATGCAGGTTGCGATGCTTACCTCGCCAAACCGTTTGTAAGAGAAGAACTCCTTACCCTTATCGAACGTTTCGTGGCTATAAAAATCTAACCTGTCTATCATCTTTAACTAACAGCGCTATGCATCTTACCGAACCAAATAAAGCCAACAGTGCAGCGGGTTTTTCCTTTGCTAACAGGGTAAATTTTCTGTCGGTACTCATGATTGTTACCAGCTCACTCATGATTGTGCTCAACTTGTATAATGCTACTTATCAAAATGCAATAGGTGCAGGTTTGTATTTTTTGTTGGTCATTATTTTGCTCCTTGATTATCACTTTAAGGCAAATTTTGTTCGCTGGGCTTGGCTTTTCTTGTTACTTACAGCTATAACAAGCCTCTATCTTTTTTATCAGAGAGGCACGGCAGGAATGGGCGTGTTCTGGTCGTTGATTGTGCCATTATTGGTTTTTACCGTTACAACTCCCAAAAAAGGGCTGCAGGCAATGTTGGTTTTTGTGCTAGCAATGTTTCTTTTGTTTTTCGTAAAAAGGCATTTCGCAGCGGGTGAGCAATTACCATTCAGTGGTTTCATAACGCTGATGTCAATTTTGATAACCATGGTTGGCTTTCTTTATGTGCTCAACAAAAGCCGGTTATCAGCCGAGCAAATGGCATGGAGTAAACATAAAAAACTGAATGAGTTGTTGAATCACCTTTCGCAGGGGCTGGCAATGATCGATCTGGACATGCGTGTTACAGAGGTGAATGACAAACTTATGGAGTGGTTTCCAAATATTAAAATTTCGGATAAACCATTTTGCTTTACTTGTCTTGACCTTGAAGCCCATGCTGAAATTTGTGAAGATTGCCAGATGAAGAAAGCGCTTGAAACTGGTAAAACGCAGGAACGAATAAAGTTAAAAAAGACAGTTACTGGTATTCGTTTATTTAAAATCACTGCCACACCGGTCAAGAATCAATCCGGTGATACTATTGCCTTTATCGAGTCGTTGGAAGATATCACCGAGTTGCGAAAAATGGAAACACTGGCACGTGAAAATGAAAGTCGCTTCAGAACTTTATTCGAACAACTGCCAGGCATTGCCGTGCAAGGATACAATCGTGAGGGGCGTGTGTTGTACTGGAACAAAGCAAGTGAAAAAATGTATGGCTACACTGATGCTGAAGCTATTGGCAAGCGCATTGACGAATTGATAGTACCCCCTGATCAGGTGGATTATGTTTATAGATCTATCAGTGAATGGTTCGAAAATGCAACGCCCGAAAATGCTTTGGAGTTGGAACTGAAACATAAAGATGGCCATAAAATTAATACGCTAACCAATAATATCCTTTTGCCTAACAGCCGCGGCGAGTTGGAACTGTTTAGCATGGATATCGACCTTACCGAAAGACTGAAAGTAGAGGAAGCCTTGCGTTTGAGCGATCAAATTGTTAATCGTGCACTCGATATGCTTTGCGTTGCTGGTTTTGATGGATATTTTAAAACACTTAACCCTGCATGGTCGAAGGTGTTAGGCTGGTCAACGGAAGAGTTGCTTGCCCGGCCCTGGAACGATTTTGTCCATCCCGATGACCTTGAAGCTACCAATGCAGTGAAGGCAACACTCGTAAATGGCGAAATGGCTTATCAGTTTATAAACAGGTACATCTGCAAAGATGGATCAATAAAATGGCTTTCCTGGAACTCGTTTCCTATTGCCGAACAAGGTATTATGATAGGTGTTGCCCGCGATATCACCAAGCTAAAAGAGATTGAGGATCAATTGCGCGAAAGTGAAGCGCGTTTGGCTGGTTTTGTGGACGATTTGCCTGGATTTGTGTATCGCTGTAAGAATGACGAAAACTGGACAATGGAATTTATGAGCTCAGGATGCAAGGCAATCACAGGTTATGAGGCAGATGATTTTATTGCTAACAACAAGCTTACTTACAACGATTTAATTTGCCCGGAATGGCAGGAAGAAGTCAGGGCAAAGTGGGAAGTGGCCATTCAAAACAAACAATTTTGCGAGCTGGAATATAAAATCTGCCATGCCAATGGGAGTCCACGCTGGTTTTGGGAACGCGGACATGCCATGTATAATGAGCAGGGTGCCGTGGAATATCTGGACGGTTTTATCATGGATATCACCGAGCGCAGAAATGCTGAGGCCGCTCTGCACGAAAGCCAGCAAAAACTCAAAGCCATTTTTGATGGAGCTAATATTGGCATTTCAATAACCGATATCAATGGAAAATTCGTGATGGCTAATGATTGGTGGCTCAATTTTTTAGGCTATTCCCAGGATGAGATGCTTCCCTTAACAAATCTTGAAATCACTTTTACAGATGATCGCGCTGAAAGTATAGCGATGAAGCAGAAAATACTCCATGGTGAAATTGACCACTACAGGCTCCAAAAGCGTTATGTAACAAAGGACAAAAGCATCGTGTGGGGTGATTTATCTGTTTCGACAATTCAGGATGAGCAGGGCAAACCCTATTTGTTTGCCGGAATGGTAATAGATATCACCGCTCAGATAAGGAACCAGGAAGCGCTTAAAAAAAGTGAGGCACGTTATCGACTCATTACCGAAAATTCTACTGATGTGATCTGGGTGATGGATATTGAATCAAGAAAATTCGGCTATATCAGCCCATCTATCGAGCAACTTAGGGGATACACGGTATCTGAGGCAATGAAGCAAGATTTGAACGAATCTGTTGCTCCGGAATCTATTCCGCTTGTCGAAGAACAGCTTGCCAATGGATTAAAACGCTTTTTGCAGGGCGAAAGCAGACCTTTGGAGCCTTTTCTTACTGAGATTATGCAGCCTTGCAAAGATGGCCGGCTGATTTGGGTGGAGGTTTCAACTACTTTCAGGCGTAATCAGGATGGCCGGCTGGAAGTGGTTGGGATAAGCCGCAATATTGAGGAACGCAAAAGAATGGAAATAGAATTGCTTAATGCAAAAGAAAAATTGGAGCTATCGAATATTACCAAAGACAAATTCTTTTCAATTATTGCACATGATTTGCGCAGTCCGTTCAGTGGTTTGCTGGGTTTGAGTGAATTGCTCAACGATAATCTCGAAATACTCTCTGACAAAGAAATCCGGCAATCAGCAAAGATGATTAACCAGGCAGCCGATAATGCTTATGATTTGCTCGAGAATTTACTTGAATGGTCGCGCGCACAACGCGGAATACTGGCTTTCGACCCTCAAAATCTGGTGCTTTTCAAAGAAGTAGAAAATCAAATAAAACTCTCGGCTAATCATGCCAGCCAAAAGCAAATAGCATTAATAAATGATATTGATCCACTGTCAATTATTTTAGCTGACCAGCATATGCTCAGCAGCATGCTTCGGAACCTGATTTCGAATGGCATAAAGTTTTCAAACCCCGGAAATAAAATTTGGATTTACAACCTTAAGTCAACAGCTGATTCGTTGCAGCTCATTGTTGAAGATCAAGGAGTAGGAATGGACAATAGTAAGCTGAAGCAACTTTTTAGCATCGCTAGCAAAGGAGAGAAGGGCACTGGAAACGAGCCGGGATCAGGTTTGGGCTTAATCCTTGTAAAAGATTTTGTGGAGAAGCATGGAGGTGAAATCACCGTTGAAAGCGAGCCGGGCAAAGGCAGTAAATTCATACTTGATTTTCCAATATCACAGTGATGAATTGATGGTAATAACAAAAACTTATAGATAGAATCAAATGTTAACGCTTTGAAAAATAATGGATAATTTATATTTTTGACATACTAATATTTACTTAAGAAAGCGACTATGGCCAACAAACCAAAACCCACCATTGAACCTCACAACAGGGCAGAATACATTGCAGGAATAGGTGCATCGGCAGGAGGCCTCGAAGCCTTGCAAGAGTTTTTTAAGGCCGTTCCTCTAACCACCGGAATAGCATTTGTGGTGATACAGCATCTCTCGCCCGACTATAAAAGCCTCATGGATGAATTGCTGGCACGTCAAACCAAATTGCGGATATTCAAAGCCAAAGATGGCATGACGGTGGAGGCGGATACCATTTACCTGATTCCGCCACGTAAAAACTTATCTGTTTTTCATGGCAAACTGGTGCTGGAAGATCAGGGAAACAGGGCTGGATTGATACTTCCTATTGATATTTTTTTCAGGTCGCTGGCATTGGATGCGGGAAAAAATGCCATTGGAATAATCCTCTCAGGCACGGGCAGCGATGGCACGCTTGGTTCGCGGGCTATCAAAGAAGCTGGTGGCATGGTGATGGCACAGGATGAAGCTACTGCGAAATTTGATGGCATGCCACACAGCACCATTGCTACGGGTTTGGTTGATTATATTTTGCCTCCTGCTAAAATGCCTGTTGAACTGATGAATTATATCAAGCATCCTTTCATCGGTAAAACCAAAAATATAGAAGATGTGATCGGCAGCGAGGCAGACAGCCTTACCAAAGTGATGCTGATCTTGCGCGACCATTGCGGAACAGATTTTAGTTATTACAAAGAAAATACCATCATTCGCAGGCTCGAACGCAGGCTGAGCATCAATCGCTTAGAGCGGATTGAAGACTATATTCGGTTTCTGTCAGAAAGTGATAAAGAAAAAGATACGCTCTACAGGGAATTGCTTATTGGGGTTACCCGCTTTTTTCGCGATGAAGAGGCTTTTGATATATTGTCAGAAAATGTTTTACCAAAGCTGCTTGAAGAAAATCCCCGTCAATTGCGCATCTGGTCGGTGGCTTGCTCCACAGGCGAAGAAGTATATTCGTTGGCTATGCTGCTTCAAGCCTTTGTTGAGGACCATCAACTGCAAACGGAAGTCAAGATTTTTGCCACAGACATCGACAAGCGGTCACTCGAGCTGGCGGGTCAGGGCGTTTATCCCGAAAGTATTGTCAGTGATGTGCATCCCGATTACCTGAGTCGCTATTTTGTGCGCAAGGAGAATGGGTATCAGGTTGGCGAGCGGCTGCGAAAAATGGCCATATTCGCTACACATAATGTGCTCAAGGATCCTCCCTTTTCGAAACTGGACATGATTGTGTGTCGCAACTTATTTATTTACCTCAAACCTGAAAGCCAAACAAGGGTGCTGGGCGTTTTTCATATGGCACTCAAAGCCGGTGGGTTTTTGTTTATGGGAAGCAGCGAAACGCTGGGTAACTTGTCAGATGCCTTTGGCGTAATTAGTTCTAAACACAAAATATATCAACGTAAAAAGGGTTCTGCCTTTAAAATTGACGGACAGCTTCCATTGCCTTATTCTTTTGCTGCTCGTTTTGCGACAGAAAAAAATGAATTGGCCTACAGTAAAACTGCTAAACGCGCTCATGTGGCTGATCGTATTGTTGATCAATTGCTGCCACCCTCGGTGCTGGTTGATGAAAACCTGAATATTGTTCATATCATCAACGACATCAACCCATTCTTGTCTGTGAGGTCGGGGCGGTTCACACAAAGCATGTCCAATATGGTCACAGCCGATTTATTGGCCATTATCAACAATATCATCCGCAGGCTGCTGAAAAAGCAAACCCATATCATTTTCGAAAACATCAAGCTCGAGAAGTCAGGACATACACTGTTGATAGATATTGAAGGCCGTCGATTACTCGAAGAGGATAGTCAGATTCTATTTTTACTTTCCTTCAGAAAATCCGCAGAAAAGGAAGATACAAAAAGTGACAAGGATGTAATCAGGATCGAATCGCAATACCAAAGCCAGCTGAGCGAGTTGCAGAATGAGTTGCAGTTTACGAAAGAAAACTTGCAAGCTACTGTTGAAGAGCTCGAAACCTCCAACGAGGAGTTGCAGGCCTCCAATGAAGAACTGATTGCCTCGAACGAAGAATTACAAAGTACCAACGAAGAGCTGCAAAGTGTAAATGAAGAGCTTTACACCGTGAATTCGGAATATCAAAATAAGATCGAAGAGCTCACACAGCTTCATAATGACTTGAATAATTTATTAAACAACACCGAAGTGGCAGCGCTTTATCTGGATCGTAAGCTTTGCATCCGTAAGTTTACCCCCAGTTATGCCAAAATTGGTAATTTGCTGGATATGGATATCGGCAGGCCCATATTTCACCTTACAACAGCTTTGGTTTATCCGCAGTTTTTGGATGACATCAATACGGTTCAGGAAAAGCTACAAGCCATCCAAAAGGAAATTGCGACAGCCAGCGGTGAATTATTTTTGCTCAGAATAGCTCCATATCGTACAGATTATCAGGCTGTTGATGGTATTTTAATTACCTTGGTCAATATTCAACCCATCAAAGAGGAAAGAGAAAAATTGATCGAAGCGGGTCAGCGATTGAAAACAGCCCTGGAAATTGGCAATATGGCCTGGTGGGAATGGGATGTTGTTACTGGGCAGGTGAATATGCACGAAAACAAGGCTACCATGCTGGGCTACAGCATGGATGAGTTTCCTGCTGATGTGTATGAAATTTGCAAATTGATTCACCCCGAAGATTATGATCTCGCCATGGATGCCATGCGGCGACATCTCGAAGGTAAAACAGCTGTGTATGACGTGAGCTACCGCATTAAAACCAAAAATGGCGATTACAAATGGTATCACGATAAAGGTGGTATTGTGAATCGGGATAAAACGGGGAAACCTATCAAAGTGATTGGGATTGTAATGGACGTAACAGAACTTAAAAAACAAGAAAACAGCTAAACAACATATACTATAATCAGGGTCATGAAGGAAAATGAAATCAGAGCACGCATCAAAGACGTGCTGGCCAAAAAAGAGCTTCTTTTTGAAAAAGATTACACGGATAATCTGGAAGGTATAATTGAAGAGCTGCGAACCTATCAGGTAGAGCTCGAATTTCAAAATGACGAACTCAGAAGGGTACAGCAGGAGCTTGAGAAAACTGAAAATAAGTACCGCTTGTTGTTTGAGCAAGTGCCTGTTGGTTATGTCGTTATCAATGAGTTATTTGAAGTTCAGCTTTGTAATCGGGAGGCCGGACGCCTGATGGCCTGCAACGAAATAAAATCTGGACGAAACAAGGATTTCAGGCAGGTGATAGCCGCTGAATCACAGGATGATTTTTACCGTTTTGTGCAGGCCTTGAAAAAGGGTGTTTCTCCCGAGCAGTTTGAGTGCGTAATAATCAACCAGCTGAATCAACGGCCTGTTCCGATAATGATACAGGCCGTTCAAAATAATGTTGAAAACAGCGAGTGGTTGTTGGCGATTATGGATCAAAGTGCGCAGAAAAGGGCAGAGGCAGCGCTCGCACAAAAAGAACTTACCCTGCAAACTATCAATCAAAACATGGCCGATATGCTTGTGTTGAGTAATGCGGATGGTGAGATTGAATTTGCCTCGCCGGCTTCTGCTATGCTTGGATATACGCCAGATGACATGGTGGGTAAGTCTTTGTTCGATTTTGTTTATGCAGACGATCTTGCTTTGATAATCGAAAAATTTAATGCTGCTGTTCACTCTGGCAAGCCTGATCAGGTCGAATTCAGATCGTTCAGAAAAGATGGCAGTATTTTTTGGGTAAGTGTGAGTGGGAATTTTGTCAATGTTTCAGACAATCCAACAGGCAAAGCTGTTTTTGTGGTGCGCGACATCGACAATCAAAAAATGATGGAGCAAGCCCTAAAGGAAAGTGAACAGCAGTTTAGGAGCTTGTTCGAAAATAACCATGCAGTGATGTTGCTGATCGACCCGGATAAGCTGGATATCCTGGATGCCAATCCGGCAGCGGTGGCGTTTTATGGCTATTCGTACAAGCAGTTGTTGGAGATGAAAATTTCGGATTTGAATACGCTTTCTTTCCAGCAGCTTAGGCAAGAAGCAGCAAAAGCCAAAGAGGCGCGTAAAATCCGGTTTGATTTTAAACACCGGCTGGCAAATGGCACAATACGTGATGTGGAAGTCTTCTCAGGCTTTGTAACCAATGATTCCAGAAGCTTTTTGTATTCTATCATACATGATGTAACAGATAAAAAACAAGCGGAAACCAAACTCCTCCAAAATGCTAAGGAGTTACATGAATTAAATCTTACTAAAGACAAGCTTTTTTCGGTAATTGCACACGATCTGCGAAATCCTGTTGGTTTGATGCTTAGCCTGATTGATATGTATGTGGAAGAACGGGACGGGTACAATGAAACTGAAAAAACAAAAATTATTCTTGCGATGCAGAAAACTGCTGCAAATACCTTCGAATTGCTCGAAAACCTGCTCGATTGGTCACGACTACAGCGAGAGAAAATCAAACCTGTACTTCGAATGGTCAATATCAATGATCAACTTGAAATAGGCTTATCCAGATTTGAGTCAGCGGCAGAAAAAAAGCAAATCAGTATTTTTAGTAAGGTCCATCAAAATATTGAAGCAAATATTGATCAGAATATTTTTGATACTGTTTTCCGCAATCTCATGTCAAACGCCATCAAGTTTTCGAACCGCGGAGGAAAGGTTGAAGTTGATGTTTCATTTAACCCAAAAAACGAATTGATTTTGAGGGTAAAGGATAATGGTATTGGGATGAACGAGCAAACAATAAATCAACTTTTTAGTCTCGAAAAAGAACCTGGCAGGCCGGGAACAGCAGGCGAAAAGAGTACAGGATTAGGTCTCGTGATTTGTAAGGATTTTGTGGATTTGATAGGTGGAAATATTTCCATTGAGAGCACAGCCGGAAAAGGGACAAGCTTTTACGTTACTTTTCCACAACACCTGTAAATGGGGTTGTTTAGTATTAATTATCAGATAATAAAGCGCTATGAGTAAGACGAATCAGGATGTTTCAACAGTAAATGATAGTGAGCAGTCTTTGAAGCATATTTTGAGTATTCTACAGTTTGATCAGCAAAATTTGCAGACTTTCCTCGACAATGCTTTGAACGAAATATTGGTGCTTACCCAAAGCGAATTCGGATATATTTACCATTATGATGAATCGGCAAAGCAGTTTATCCTTAACTCCTGGTCGAATGAGGTGATGGAAGCCTGTGCTGTAGTTGACCCTCAAACCTGCTATGAATTGGATAAAACCGGAATTTGGGGAGAAGCAGTGCGGCAGCGAAAAGCAATTATTATCAATGACTTTCAAAAAAGTCATCCGCTAAAAAAGGGCTATCCCGAAGGCCATGTGGTACTTCATCGTTTTATGACGATACCGGTTTTTGATCAGGAGAAAATTGTGGCTGTTGTAGGAGTTGCCAATCGAAAAGCTCCATATACCGAAGCAGATATTATTCAGTTGAATCTGATTATGGATGCCATCTGGAAGGTGGTTAAACTGAACGAATCGCTGCAACGGGAAAATCACCTCAAGCAAGTGCTGCTTGGCATTCGCAATGTGAACCAGATGATCACAAAAGTTAATGATGCGGCAATTCTGATCCGCGAGAGCTGTAAAAATGTTACAGACACATTCGGATATTTTAGTGCCTGGATTGTGTTGATGGATAAACAAAAAGAGCTGATTGATTTTGCCAGTGCAGGTATTGATCAAACCTGCGCTGACATAACGGTAATGCTAAAAAAGGGAAACCATACTAGCTGCGTAAAGCGCGCCCTTGAAGAGCAAAGTACAGTAACTTTTGATGCCAATGAAATCAGCTGTGCCGAATGCCCAGTGGCAACAGCTGATACAAAAAAAGCTGCCATGAGCCAGGCACTGCGCTATCAGGGTGAGGTTTACGGTGTGATAACAGTTTGGGTTCCGGCGCGTTATATTCACCTTGAAGAGGAAAAAGAACTTTTTAAAGAGCTGGCCGGCGATATCGCGTTTGCCTTGTATAAAATAGAGCTGGAAAAAGATCGTTTCCGGCTTGAAAATGATTTGCATGAGCGCAACAAAGAGTTGAATTGTTTATTGTTAATCAGGCAGGAGATACAAATTGATCAACCTCAGGAAATCTTTATCAATCAGTTGATTAATCATATTAAGAAAGGTTTTCAGTATCCGGATAAGCTCGATGTAGCAGTAATATTGGATCAAAGAAAATATGGCTTTTTAAATGATTCTTCTCTTCAAAATGGTTTAACGACTGCAATCAAGCTTGGTGATTTAAACGAAGAAATCGGTAAAATTGTGGTGGCTTATCGCGATAAATCAGCATTTCTTTTGCCCGAAGAACAAAAACTTCTGAACAATATTGCTTTAATGTTTTCGCAATGGTACGAGCGCAAGCAGGCTTTGAAACAATTGCGCCTGAGCGAAGAAAACCTGGCCATGACCCTGCAATCCATTGGTGATGGGGTTCTGGCAACAGACTTGAATGGCAACGTCACCCGGATGAATCAAATTGCATCACAACTTACTGGCTACCAGCAGGAAGAGGTAAAGGGAAAACATATTCAGGATATCTTTAAGATTGTAAATGCTGATACACGTGAAGTTGTAGTTAATCCTGTTAAAAAAGTGATTGAAACCGGCCACATAGTGGGCTTAGCCAACCATACTATACTTATTTCGAAGAGTGGTAAAGAATTTCAAATCAGCGATTCGGCTGCTCCCATCAGGGACAGGTATGGGAAAATGCATGGTATGATTTTAGTGTTTTCTGACGTAAGTGAACAATATCAGCGGATTAAAGCAGTTACTGAAAGTGAAGCACGATTCAAAACTTTTTTTCAGACAGTGCCCGGTGCAGTGAGTATCTCAGAAATTGAAACAGGAAAATACGTAGATGTAAATCCTGCTTTCGAAAGGCTCTCGGGTTATGCTAAGGAGGACCTTATTGGCAAAACAAGTCTGGAAATCAATATTTGGGCTAATCCCGATGACCGCATACGATTTGTGGAGGCTTTGAGAAAAAACAGCATTGTTTCTAATATGGAAGCAACTTTTGTAACAAAGTCGGGTAATTATCTTCATGGCTTGATGACGGCTACTTTTGCAGAATTTAATGGCAAGTCGCATATTGTTTTGATTGTTAACGATATAACTGAGTTGCACCTTGCACGTCTGGGGATTCATAAATCTAACACCATCCTCACGCAATTGCCAGCTTCAGTGTTGATTACGGATAAAGATTTTCGGATTGAATATTGCAATCCTTACACGGTTTCAATCACCGGATACAGCGAGGAAGAAATAATTGATAAATCATTGGGAGCGTTTGTCAACACGCATTTTTTTGAAACCTACAAACATGAGATATTGAATCAACTTTATGAAGGACGCGTATGGACTGGTGAATATCAGGGATATAAAGCTGATGGAACCAGTTTGTGGATCAGTGCAAGTATTTCGCCTGTGCATGATTTTAATGGAGAGCTGATAAACTTTACGGTTGTGCAACAAGACACAAGCGAGCAAAGGAAGCTATTGAAAGCGATCACTGAAGCAAAAGAAAGCGCCGAGTCGGGCGATAAACTGAAAACGGCATTTATGAACAATATCTCCCACGAAATCAGAACGCCACTTAATAGTATTTTGGGTTTTGGTGAATTGTTGCTCGATGAAACGATTTTTAAATCAGAAGAGCGAAAGCGCTATTTGAATATGGTGCAACAAAGCAGCCAGCGCTTGATGCATACAGTTACCGACTATATGGATATCTCTTTGATTTCGAGCGGTAATATGCGGCTGCATTATCATGACTTTGAATTAAACACACTTTTTAACCGGCTTCATGAAAAGTTCTTAGCGCTGACATCACAGGGTTTTGTGCAGCTCGAAATGGATATTCCACCCTCACCGATGGAACTGATGGCAGATTCAGAAAGCCTGGATAAAATCATGAGTCATTTAATCGATAATGCCTTGAAATTTACACCCAAAGGAAAGGTTTTATTTGGCTATTGTGCAGTTAAAGAGGGCATTGAATGTTTTGTGGAGGATACCGGAATTGGCATAGATCGAAAAATGCAAAATCAGGTTTTCGACTATTTTATTCAGGAAAATGTAGCCAATACGCGCGGCCACGAGGGAAGTGGACTGGGATTGTCCATTGTGAGAGGGTTGGTGGATTTGCATGGCGGAAATATACAAATTGATTCAGAGAAAAAACGGGGAACAAAAATTACAGTATTTTTACCAACTAAAAAAAAGCCAGTTCATAAACCAGAAAAAAAACAGGGTCAGCAAATGCTTACAGACTACGAGCAAGCTAAGGTTTTGATAGCAGAAGATGAAGATACCAACTTCTTTGTATTGGATTTGTTTGTTCGAAAGTCTTTGCAAATGAATACGATACGGGCAGCTAACGGGATTGAGGCTATTGAAGCTTTCAAAAGTAATCCGGATATTGTTTTGGTGCTGATGGACATTAAAATGCCTGTGCTAAACGGAATAGAAGCCACTAAAAAAATCAAGGCAATTAATCCTGATATGCCGGTTATAGCGATCACAGCCTATGCCTTATCAGGTGATGAGCACAAACTGAGAATGGCAGGCTGCGATGATTATATTTCCAAACCGGTTCAGAAAAAGGAATTGATCAGAAAGATTGAAAAAATATTGGCTGATAAGTAGTTAATTTGTTTTTTAGCATTAATAAATACATGCTGTAATGCCTGATGGCCTTAATTTTTATGCTTTAAGCCTGCTTATACCGGTTTTGGTAAGCATTTTCCTGGCGATTCAGGGTCTCAAATCGCGTTATGCAGCCAGAGGAAGGTTGTTTGCGCTGCTCATGTTTCTAATTGCAGGCTGGTCAGCTTTTTACGGCCTCGAACTGTCGGCCGACACGAAAGCTGAGATGATGTTCTGGCTGAAAATCGAATACTTATTCATCCCTTATGTGCCGCTTGTTATGCTGTTTGTGGTGCAACAGTACGCAGGTTTGGATATGAGGTTTAAATTAAAGCAATTGATTTACCTGCTTCCAATTCCGGTTTTGACGATGGTTTTGAGCTTAACCAATGAGTACCATAATTTATATTACGAAAATATTGTTTTGCGAACTGATGGCGATATTCCACTGCTGCAGCTGGAGGTGGGAATTTGGTATTATGTTCATATGGGGTATGCTTACTTGTTGATTATTGCCGCCTTAGTAATATTGATTCAAAAATTGATTTTCCAGCGGTCGCTTTTCAGGAATCAACTCATATTTATGCTAGTGGCCTTTATTATTCCGGTTATCTCGCTGAGCTTATACTTGCTTGATTTGTTTCCTATCGAAAATATTGATCCTACTCCTTTTGCTTTTGCATTTACCGGTCTGGCCATGTCGGTTAGCATTTTACGTTATCGTTTGCTGGATTTGATGCCAATTGCCCGCGAACATGTCTTCAGAAGCATGGTGGACGGATTGGTTGTTATCGATCTAAAAAATCGTATTGTGGATGTGAATCCTGAAAGTATAAAGATATTTAACTGGAAAAGAATGCCTTATGGCGAGTCGGCAGAAACAATTTGGTATGAGTTTCCCCAATTGGTCAATCACTTACGCTCAAGAGAATCTGATACACTTGAGCTGGAAATACCCGTAGAGGATAAGCTTCGATATTATTTGATATCCAATTCGTTGATTAAAAATCACAAAGACAAGCATGTAGGTTTCTTGTTGATCATTCACGACATTACGATGCGCTATCAGATGCAGAGGGCGATCAGGCTCAATCAAGAAAAACTTCGTGAATTGAATGCTGAAAAAGACAAGTTGTTTTCGGTAATTGCTCACGATTTGCGCGGGCCTTTAGGTACTTTTGCAGGCCTCACCGAATTAATCATGCAGCAACCTGATGATATTTCTCCGGAGGAAATGCAGCAACTGGCATTAGATATGAATAAATCAGCTCGTTCGTTGCTCGAATTGCTCGAAAACCTGCTGTTTTGGTCGCGTATGCAACGCGATGACGTTCAGATTAATTTAAGCAGTTTGCAACCGGATCTTTTTGTTAACGACACCTTGAATCTGTTTCAGGATGCTGTGAGGAATAAAAATCTGCGTGTGGTTAATGTCTTAAAATCGGTTAAGGTAATTGCTGATGAGCATATGCTGATGAGTGTGCTTCGAAACTTGATTTCTAATGCGGTAAAGTTTACCCCAAAAGGAGGAATAATTCATATTAAAATAGATCAGTTTGATGCCGAATACGCTTCGATTCGCATAAAGGACTCCGGAATTGGGATGGATCAGCAACTCATCGACAAGCTTTTTTCTATTGAAGCAAAAGTTGGACGACCCGGAACGGAGGGTGAGCCCAGCTCAGGACTTGGTTTGATTTTAAGCCATGAATTCATTGAGAAAATGAATGGTAAACTGCTGATCGAAAGTGAACAGGGCAAAGGCAGTACATTTACTGTATTATTGCCACGTGCAAACTAACAACCAATTAATTGTTTTCAAAATATGCTTTGATCAATCGGATAAGTTTTTTTTCGGCCTGAGCAGCATTTTGTAACATATCTTCCAGCGCTACCGGATGCAGATCATCAGGGTCGCACAGATCGGTAACCACCGAAATGGCTGAAACAGCTATGCCCATATGATTGGCGACAATTACTTCCGGAACCGTGGACATCCCAACGACATCAGCTCCAGCCATGCGCAAAAACCTGTATTCGGCACGGGTTTCCAGGTTTGGCCCTATCCATGAAGCGTACACACCTTCGTGTAAGTCAATATGCAGAGCATTGGCAGTCTCGCGCAGTTTCTGATTCATTTCACGATCGTACGGACGACTCATATCCGGAAAACGAGGCCCAAGCTCATCTAAATTTCTGCCTACTAAAGGATTATTGGGCAAAAAATTAATGTGATCGTCAAGTAATACCAACGATGAAGGTTTGTAGTCAGGATTTAAACCGCCACTGGCATTGCTGATCAAAAGCCTTTCGATACCCAGCATTTTCATCACACGTACCGGAAAAGTAATTTGCTGCATGGTGTATCCTTCATAATAATGAAACCGACCCTGCATCATCACCACAGGATGCGATCCAATCGTGCCAAACAACAGCTGTCCGTTGTGGCCTTCTACAGTGGCTTCTACAAAGTGAGGTATGGAAGCATAAGGTATTTTTAGGGTTACGTTTGCTACTGCTGCAAGATTCGAAAGGCCGGTGCCTAAGATGATGCCTGTTTTGGCTTCAATATTAGTTTGATGGCGGATAAATGCCGCAGCCTCTTTTATTTGTTCGATCATTATTTTTGGCTTAAAAGTAGTAATTTTTCGAATGACTCATTATTTCAGGCAAACAAAATCATTGCCCGGATTGTTAAAGCTAAAACTACGTTAATAAATGTTTAAAAAAGAATTTTTAGTTGTAATAGTGTTTTTGCTTGTGCAGCACATGTCAGTTTTTGGGCAGCAACAA
Source organism: uncultured Lentimicrobiaceae bacterium (assembly GCA_964592595.1). Lineage (GTDB taxonomy): Bacteria > Bacteroidota > Bacteroidia > Bacteroidales > F082 > UBA5536. The sequence continues at coordinate 55,616 of CAZQFH010000001.1, forward strand.
GACACAACTTATCAAATACCAGATAATCTGATGAAACAAGTAAAGCTTGATAAAACAGAGGCCGAATGGCTTGAAGAGCTTGGCCCCGAGAAATATAAGATTTTAAGACAGTGCAGTACTGAACCGCCTTTTACCGGTAAGTACTACAAGCACAATGCTAAAGGAACCTATGTGTGTGCTGCCTGTGGCGCCAAATTGTTTGGTTCTGAAACAAAATATGAATCGGGTTCGGGATGGCCTAGTTTTTTTGCTGCAATTGGCAAAGATAAAATCAAGGAAGTTTTGGATAGAAGCTATGGCATGATTCGAACCGAGATAAAGTGTGCCCAATGTGATGGTCATTTGGGTCATGTATTCAACGATGGTCCGCCACCAACCGGTTTGCGCTATTGCGTAAATTCGGCTTCTATGGATTTTGTGCCTGACGCAAAAGACTAATCAGTTAAAATAAGGGGTGATCCTGAGTAAACTTTTGTGGATCGTGTTCAACTTTTGTTTTTCTTCATCTGGTAAGCAAAAAATACGGGCATTGCGATAGGTTTTCTTCTTGCGCTTTTCGTTCAGCAGTGTGATGCAGGCTTCATTGCTTTTGCAGCTGATTTCAATACAGCTTAAATGATCCGTTTCCTGGCTGATAAAGCTTGATTTCCAATCAATTTCAATAAAACTATAGCTAAGCGTATAATGAGCTGTTGAGTCCCATTCTCTGATGTCGCCATTTACTCCGATGCTGCAGCCGATACCTTCGCCTGCTTTAAAACTGTTGTTGAAGCTGTCGGTAATACTGTCGATGACAGCAATTTTATGCAGTAGCTGATCTTTTAATTGTGCCTGTATTTTAGTAATCTGAAGTAAAATAAGGGCGAGAATGATGATAGTTTTCATGCTTTGCTTTGTACGAAGTTGTGCCAGTAAATTTGGAGTGCCTTTTTAAGTTCCGGAGCTAAAATAAACAATCCCAGCAAGTTTGGAAAAGCCATACATAATACCATCATGTCCGAGAAATCCATCACAGGACCCAGGCTGGCTGAACTTCCTATCACTATGCAAAGCAAAAAGAAACCATTAAAGAGTAAACCGGCTGGTTTGCGTGAGCCAAAATAGTGCTGGCTTAATCCTCCAAAAAGAAAATCAAAACCTTTTAGCCCGTAATACGACCAGGAAATCATTGTGCTGAATGCGAAAAGTGTAACGGCAGCTAAAAGCACTAAAGGAAACCATGAAATAACAGAACCATAAGCTGCTGAGGTGAGACTAACGCCCTGAATCCCGCTGGTATCATCATAAACACCCGAAAAAATAATGACCAGAGCTGTCATGGTGCAGATGATTACCGTATCAACAAATGGTTCAAGTAAGGCTACAATGCCTTCACTTACAGGCTGATCTGTTTTAGCTGCTGCATGTGCAATAGATGCAGAACCCACGCCGGCTTCATTGGAGAAAGCACCCCGCTGAAAACCAAAAATCAAAACACCAATCACACCACCTTTCAGGGCATTGGCATTAAAAGCGCCATTCCAAATCAAACTGAACGCATGTCCTGTTTGATCGATATGCAGAAAAATTATAACCAGTGAAGCTGCAACATACAACAATGCCATCAATGGAACAATCCTGCTTGTAACACTGGCTATGCTTTTTATTCCTCCAATGATCACCAGTCCTACCAGCAAAGCCATCAAAACTCCATACCAAAATCCATAGCCCGAAAATTGTGGAAAAAAAAGTGTGAGCTGTTCAAAAGCCTGATTAGCCTGAAGCATATTGCCGCCTCCCACAGAACCTCCAATAGCCATGATCGAAAATGTGGCAGCTAAGACAATTCCCAGTGTTTTTAATCCTTTGCGCTCCAAACCGTATTTAAGGTAATACATAGCGCCCCCCGAAACCTCTCCTTTATCATTTATAATGCGGTATTTAAGGCCTAAGGTACATTCTGCAAATTTCAGCGACATGCCAAGCAGCCCCGCTAAAATCATCCAGATAGTTGCTCCAGGCCCACCGATGGAGATAGCCACTGCCACTCCGGCAATGTTGCCAAGGCCTACTGTTGCCGACAATGCTGTTGTTAAAGCTTGAAAATGTGATACTTCACCTTTTGAAGTGACTATATCGTGTTTTCCGCTGACCAAGCCAATAGCGTGTCTGAACGCTCGGATATTTATAAAACGTAAATAAAACGTAAAAAAAATGCCACCAGCCATCAACCAAATTACAATTAGCTTGAGTGGAGCTTTTACGGGTTCACCCTGCGCATCAATCACTGCTTTACCGCTTGCATCATATACCTGCGGATCGTAAATACCAATGGCAGCAAAGGGATCCCAAAACAATATTGCAGACAGTTGATCAACAAAAGGAGTGAAAAGCTGATTAATCCTTGTCGATATTGTTTGTGTAGAGTCTGTTGCAGGAGCAGTTTGTAACGAAGAAGCATTGAGTTGAACAACGATTATTGTAAAGAACAAAAACAAAATCAGCTTCTTCATTTATCAGGTATTAAATTAGTTTTTAAGGTCTTCCATATGTTTAAAATAGCTTTTTGTTTCTTCCACCACAACCGGAGCAAGCAACAACAGCGCAATCAGGTTGGGAATAGTCATAAAAGTAATCACCATATCAACAAAATGCCACACGATGTCTAATCCCCATATCGAGCCGAAAAATACAAACAAACCATAAATGTAAAGATAGGGTTTCACGGCTTTTTCACCGATGAGGTAAATGGTGGCACGTGAACCATAGTACGACCAGCTGATAATAGTACTGAAAGCAAACAACAGCAAACCAAACGCGATGATATGTCCGCCCAGCCCATCGATACCAAAATGATGCAATCCGGTATTCATGGCTTCTACCGTCATACTCACTCCCATAGTTTCATGCGTCCACGAATCGGTAACGATAATCATAAGCGCCGTCATGGTGCAAATAATAATGGTATCTATCATGGGTTCCAGCAAGGCAACTATTCCTTCGCGGGCCGGATATTTGGTTCGTGCAGCGGCATGGGCAATAGGGGCGGAGCCTTGTCCGGCTTCGTTAGAAAACAATCCCCTGCGTACACCCCAGATCAAGGTCATGATAAAGGTGCTGCCAACAAATCCACCTGCTGCAGCTGTGCCTGTAAAAGCGTCATGAATAATCAAGCTGAATGCTGCAGGAATATGATCGTACATCGCTACTAAAACCGCCAGAGTAGCCAGAATGTAAATAATAGCCATAAACGGGACCAGCTTGGAGGTTACGTCTGCAATGCGCTTTATGCCGCCAATAACCACAAGCAAAACCAGTGCTGTAATCACAGCTCCTGAAATCCAGGTAGGAATGGCATAGCTGGTAAACATGGCATCGGCCATCGAATTGGATTGTGCCATGTTGCCGGTACCAAGTGAGCAAAGAACAGTAGCCAATGCGAAAACAACGGCCAGTACTTTAGCCCATTTCCCGAGTTTGTCTTTCAGACCAAACTCCATATAATACATCGGACCGCCTGATACGGTGCCATCGCTGTTGAATTTGCGGTATTTCTGCGCCAGGGTTACTTCCGTATATTTAAGCATCATGCCCAAAAATCCGGTTATCCAAATCCAAAAAACAGCTCCCGGACCTCCCAGATAAATGGCTAAGGCCACACCAACGATATTTCCGGTTCCAACAGTGGCAGACAAAGCTGTCGTAAGTGCTTTAAAGTGGTTCACATCGCCTTCAGCTTCTTTGCTGTCGTATTTGCCGCGAACCACATTAATGGCATGACCAATCTTGGTGATATTCAAAAACCGGAGTTTGAAAGCAAAATAAATGCCTGTTGGAATTAGCATCAGCAAAATCAGGTACCCACCAACATAGTCATTATAAGCCTGAATTGCGGAATCAATAGCGATGAGAAGGTCGTTCATAAATGAGGTTTTTGGTATTTTGTTTTGAGCAATTTTTGCTTGCCATACCGGCAAATAAGCTACTTGCGGCAGGACAAATTTTAGAAAATTGTCAACCAATCACAAATAAAAGTGATGAAATGCAATGAATAATTTTGTTATCGGCTCATAATCAAAAAGTTGACCTTAAGCCTTGTGATAAACTTATTCGAGATAAAAAGAAATGAAAAAACTCTGATCAAAGTTTATCTATCCGGAATTACTTCAGGTTTTTCAACATGAAAGCAGAATTGCAGCGATCTTATTTTAGAGATTGAGCTTGCATTGAAAAATCGAATCATCAAGAATTATCTGTAATTTTGTATCAATTTACCGATTATGAATACAATGGATTTAAAAAAGGATTTTCATTCCTTAATAGATAGTATCGATAATGAGTACTTGTTATTGAATTTTTACAATATCATTAAGTCAAAGACAATGGCTGTTGATGGGCAATTATGGGGGCGATTAACTAAGAAAGAGCAAGAGGAGCTATTAATGGCTTTTGACGAAAGTGAAAATTCTGATAATTTGATTGAACATGATCTCATGAAAAATAAGCATCAAAAATGGCTTTACAAATAAAATGGACAAGAAGAGCCGATAAAAAATTTGATGTAATAATTGCCTATTTGCTTGAAAATTGGAATGAGGGCGTTACAAAGCGTTTCGTGAAAAAGGTATATGACTTTTTAGAAATTTTGTTTGAATTTCCTGAGATTGGAACATGTGAAAATAAAGAGAAAGGTATCAGAGGCTATCCAATAGTCAAGCAAATAAATATCTTTTACAGGATTAATGGAGAAACGATAATAGTACTGGATTTTTTTGACAACAGGCAAAATCCGAAAAAATCACCCTTTTAGAAATCAGGCAAATCAATTCTTTCGCAACAATACATGCCCCACCCGGCATTCCAAACATCGCCTTGGTTTGCAATAGGATTGATGTAGATAAATTAAAGCCTGTGAATGCAAGGCATTGCTTACTTTTAAGCCTGCCTGCTCAAATTTTCGAATAAGATTATTGTTTTCTGCCTCAAATGCTTCGAGCAGCATCAGTGCTTTGTCTTGTAATTGCTGATCCTGATGGGTTTTACCAAAAGCAAAAAGTGTTTGAACTACCGCATTGATAATGAGTGTGCTGATGGCGTTGTCACCTGTGTTTTTGGGTTTGCCGGGCGATAGTTTGTCGAATTGAAAATGATCAGTCCAATAGTCTGAAGCCTGTACTTTGAAAAGCTCCATAATTTCATCGATTGTTTTGGCATAACGAATAGACGAAAATAATTGTCCGTGCTTATGAATCAGAGCTGCCAGCTGGCTCAATCGCACTGTTGGAAAATTAACAGGACGCATGCGCATAAACCGCCATTCCTGTGGCTGCATTTTTGGAAGCAGGTATTTATGGGATAAAAAGAGGTATTCTTTTTGCAGCCTTAAGGGGTAATCGTCTTTAAATTCCTGATCCAGAAGACCTGCTGTTCCAAATAAAAGGGCTTCGAGCTGAAATAACTGATCACGGTGTTTGAGCAAAACCTGCAAGGGGAGCAACCTGCTTAAACGTTCGAATGGGGCTTGATTGACTTTAAAACCGAAATTACTTAGCAAAAGCTGATAAAAAGTTAACTCCCAGTCATTTTTGTTTTGATTCAACAAGTCAAGCACAAGAGCGGTTTTGTGTTCCAAACGTTCGGCAATCATGCGGTCGAGCCACGAAAGCCAAGTGAAGCGCTGCACGTCGGCAACTTGATTTTCGCAGGCTATCCACTGTTTACTATCGATAAACTGCCGGTATTTGAGTAAAATTTCAGCTGGATACTGATCCTTTATTTCCAGTGTTTGCAGGGGCTTGCGTTGCTCATTGTAAACAGTTTTATCTGACTCGTAAACAACATGCAGTATCACATTTTCATAGGCTTTATCCTTGTCGTGATGGTGTTTGTACCAATCCGAGGCCATCGTATGAATTTCAACATTTCCAGCCCAAATCGTGTCGCCAATTTTTACTCTTGCATTTAAAAAATCGGGACCCGCATCGGAGTTTCGGTTTCCCGTATGAAGTATGCTTATGGCCTCCTGACCAGTTGTTTTTAGTTGAGGTTTCAGCAATTTGTTTTCCCAGAGGTAATGGATAAAAAATTCATTCATAGGTTTGGAAAGATTGTAGTGGTTGATTCACAGCTAAAGTGGCTATTTTTTTTGAGAGGCTAATTTAAAACAAAAAGTTCATTTCGTTATAATGTTTAGAAAATGGTAAAATAATCAATTACAGCGAGCTGCACAATCAATTGATTTCACCTTTTCGCGCATGGTAACGATTTTCTGCAAGCATTACTTGCAAAGGCAGTGTTAAAATATGTACTTTTGTGCTTAGGATCTAAAACCTAAATTGAGCAATGGCAGAAACCAGTGTGCTACTCTCCGGTATCGAACATAAAGTTCAAAAACTGATTGCACACAATAATCAGCTTAGCAAACAGGTTAAAGATCTGACTGACGAAAACGAAGCCTTGAAGTCGGAATTGGCGGAGCTTCAGCAATCGCACAGTCAACTAACAGATCAATTAAATAAAAAAATTATTGTAAACGTGCTCGAAGGCGAGAAGGAATTAGAAGAAGGACGAAAGCTCATACAAGGGCTTATGCGGGAAATAGATCATTGTGTTGCTTTATTGAACAAAGGATAGCAAACAGCAAATATTATGAATGAAATCACGATCAATATTATCATTGCAGAACGAACCTATAAGCTGCGGATTCCAAGTTCGGATGAAGAAAGGGTTCGTAAGGCTGCTGCATCGATAAATGATCGGATAAAGGCTTATGGAAATGCCTATGCCTACAAAGATCATCAGGATTTATTGGCCATGACAGCCCTACAACTGGCTACCTCAGAGGCCAATCTGAAAGATGAACTTGCTTTTAAAAATAATCGTTTGGATGAAAAACTACATCAACTGGACGAGCTGTTAACAGACCATTTGACAGTAAATTAACGCAACATTAGTTCTTTGAAGAGATATGCCCGCTTAATTCAAACCGTGATTGTAAACTCAACATTACCATCATAAGGGTTTGCTCATTGATCATAAAAACAGGCCTCACTCCTTAGGGAGTTTTACTACGGTAAAACAGTGGAAGTTTGCGCGGTCAGGCTGCCCTAAACGTGTCTGAGAGGGGTTTACCAACTCCTTTGAATTAAGTCGGGCATTTTTTTATTCCTTTTTTTTTCGGGCTTTTGAAAGAAATTAACTATGGAAATTTTAATTTATGCCCTGGTGCTGTTGACCGGTCTTGGTCTGGGAGCACTTTTAGCGGCTACTTTGCTCCGAAAAGCGCTCACCAAAAAAAGTGAGTTGCTTTTGGAAGAAGCAAAGGAAAAGGCCGAGGTGATTAAGAAAGAGAAGATTCTGCAGGCAAAAGAAAAATTTATTCAGCTGAAGGCTGACCACGAAAAAATGATTGCTGAAAAGAATCGCGAAATGCAAAAAGCCGAAAACAGGCTTCAAAATAAAGAACAGCAGTTTGCGCAGAGAATGGAAGAATATCAGCGTAAACAAAAGGAGCTCAACGCACTGCGACAAAATCTGAATACACAGCTTGATATTCTGAACAAACGACAGGAGGAACTGGACAAAACACAAGACGCACAGGTTAAACAGCTTGAGAAACTTTCAGGGCTATCAGCAAATGAGGCTAAAGAACAGCTTATCGAATTGATGAAAGATGAAGCTACTTCGGAAGCGATGGTACTGGTAAAAGACATCACCGAAGAAGCCAAATTAACAGCTAATATGGCTGCAAAAAAGATAGTGGTCGAAACTATTCAACGCACTGCTGCTGAGCATGCTATTGAAAATACTGTTACGGTATTTAATATCGAAAGCGACGAAATAAAAGGCCGTATTATTGGACGCGAAGGTCGTAACATCAGAGCTTTGGAAGCCCTTACAGGGGTCGAGATTATCATTGACGACAGCCCTGATGCCATTTTGCTTTCAGGATTTGATCCGGTACGACGCGAAATAGCACGTATTTCACTTCAAAAACTGGTGACAGATGGACGTATCCACCCGGCTCGTATTGAGGAAGTTGTAAAGAAAACCGAGAAACAGATAGAACAGGAAATCCTGGAAACGGGGAAACGAACGGTTATCGACCTCGGCATTCATAACCTGCATGCTGAGTTGGTTAAAATGATCGGCAGGATGAAATACCGCTCCTCGTACGGGCAAAATTTGTTACAACATTCAATCGAAGTTGCCAAATTAAGTGCTACGATGGCTTCCGAGCTTGGTTTGAATACAAAGATAGCCAAACGGGCTGGTTTGCTTCACGATATAGGTAAGATTGCCGAAAACGCTGAAGAATTGCCTCATGCAATTTTAGGAATGAAAATCGCTGAAAAGTTTAAGGAAAAGCCCGACGTTTGTAATGCTATCGGTGCACACCACGATGAGATTGAAATGGAAACACTTATTGCTCCTATTGTGCAGGTGTGTGATGCTATTTCCGGTGCACGACCAGGTGCTCGCCGCGAAGTAGTTGAGGCTTATATCCAACGGCTTAAAAAATTGGAAGAGATGGCGTTGAATTATCCCGGCGTTGTAAAAACTTATGCTATTCAGGCTGGTCGTGAGTTGAGGGTTATCGTTGGTGCCGACAAAGTAACTGATGCGGATGCCGACAGACTTGCTTATGACCTATCGCGCAAGATACAAACTGAAATGACTTATCCCGGACAAATAAAAATAACCGTCATTCGCGAAACACGCGCAGTTAGTTATGCGAAATAAACAAATCAAAAAAACCTCAAACTTTATGAAAAAATTAATTGTGTCGTTGATGCTGATTTTTGCGACAAGTTTTACTTTTGCCCAAAGCCCAATAGGCGATGGCGGCAAGCAAATCAATTTTGGTACTGGTTTTTCAAACTGGGGGATTCCTATTTATGTAGGGATGGATTTTGGTGTGCATCCTGACATTACAGTAGGATTTAATGCCTCCTTCAGAACTTATAACGAAAGCTGGTTCAGCGATAATTATAACCACACCATTATCGGACTGTTTGCCAATGGCAATTACCATTTTAACACCTTGTTAAATATTCCCCGCGAATGGGATTTTTATGCCGGACTTAGCGCAGGATGGGTTATCTGGAATGCTGCAAGCGGTTATGGTGGAAGCAATTCATCCGGTTTTGGAATTGATGCTCAAATAGGTGGACGCTATTATTGGAGCGAACGCTGGGGTGTGAACCTCGAATTTGGTGGTGGTAATGCAGCCTCGGGTGGCCGTATCGGTGTGAGTTATAAACTCTGATCATTACTTGTGTCTAATAAAAAAAGCGCTTGTCAGTTTACTGATCAGGCGCTTTGTCTTAGTTGTTATTTTCTTCAAACGCTCGGATCATATCCTCCGGACTCTTTCCCAGAAAGCTTAAAGCACTTTTTGCATCATCAGCAAAATCATGCTCTGGATAAGTTTTAAGTAGTTTTTCGTAGGATTGCCTTGCCCTTGCAGTATCACCAATTTGCTGATCATAAATAAAACCTTCTAAAAACAAGGCCACACCAGCATGATAGTTTTCGGGGTAACTTTTCAAAAATGTTGAAATCAGTTTAAGGCTTTCATTAGTGCGGGGCAGGTTGATGGAAAGGTCAATGGCCTTGAACAGGTAGTCGGACGAAATGCTGTCGGCTGGCCAATTTTGTTGATAGGTCTGATAACGTTCAATCAGTCGTTCGGCTGAATCATTTATGATTGTGCCATTACTCAGTAATACATTTTTTTCGCTTTGCGCAATTTGTTGCTGAAAAGCTGATTTATCCCATGTAGCTTGTTGGCCTGAGGGTCCTTTGCATTGAATGATCAAAGAAGCGAGCAGAACGACAATAAAACCTGAAACTAATCTGGACTTTAGCATATTACCTGACTTTTTTTCGTGTTTTAGGGAAAATCATCCGGTACTCCACATCAACTTTTCCTTCCGAAATATCTCGGAGTTTTCCTTTGAGTAGCATTTTTTTCAAGGCTGGCAACCGATCAACATAAAGGATGCCATCGATATGATCATATTCATGCTGAATGATTCTGGCTAAGATACCGGAATAAGTTTCTTCGCGTGTTTCAAAGTTTTCGTCCTGATAGCGGAGCCTTATTTCCGGCTGACGGCTCACATCCTCATTCATTCCGGGTAAACTCAGACAGCCTTCACCCATTGTCCAGGCTTCACCGTTTTCGCTCAACATCTCGGCATTGATAAAAACTTTTTTAAACTCCTTTGCTTCAGGGTGATCTTCACCATAGGGCGTGGCGTCGATAACAAAAAGCCGAATGGATTTGTTAATCTGTGGCGCAGCTAAGCCAACACCAGAGGCCTCGTACATGGTTTCCCACATATTTTCAATGAGTTCAGAAATCCCATCGTATTCGGGTGAAATATTTTCGGCAACCTTTTTCAATACAGGATGTCCGTAGGCTACAATTGGTAATATCATTTGGTTCTGTTTTTTTGTGATTCCATAAATGATTGCAGGATAATGGTGGCACTGATGGTGTCGACCAGACTTTTGTCCTGTCGTTTCTTTTTGCTCAGTCCGGCATCAATCATACTTTGAAATGCCATAACCGAGGTGAATCGTTCATCAAATCGTTGAATGTCCAAATCCGGAAAGGCATTTCTCAGACGGTTTACAAAAGGTTCGATGAAGCGAGCAGCTTCAGAGGGGTTGTTGTGCATGTCTTTGGGTTCTCCAACAACAACTGTGTTTACCTTTTCATTTGCCAGGTAGTTTTTAAGAAAGTCGAAAACATCGTGGCTGCGAACTGTTGTTAACCCATTGGCAATCAGTTGTAACTCATCAGTAACAGCTATTCCACAGCGTTTTCTGCCATAATCGACGGCTAATATTCTTCCCATTTCTGATAAGTATGCTTTTTTGCTGCGGCAAAATTACGAAAACAATCTGATGCATAGGGTTAGTGCATCCAGTAAGCAGGCTTTTTTGTAATTTCGGGGCTTTAAAACATTTGTATGCAAAATATAAAAAACATCATCGAACAAGCCTGGGAAAGCCGTGAAATGCTACAGCAGAAGGAAGTTCAACAGACAATAGTAGATGTAATAGATTTATTGGATCAGGGAAAACTAAGGGTAGCCGAGCAAAAAGAAGGAATTTGGGTGGTTAATGATTGGGTAAAAAAGGCCGTAATTCTGTATTTTCCTATTCGCAGGATGGAGACAATGGAGGTAGGCATGTTGGAGTTTCACGATAAAATTCCACTTAAAAAGGATTATGCCCGCCTCGGCGTGCGTGTGGTTCCTCATGCTATTGCCAGACACGGGGCATTTTTGGAAAGAGGTGTTATCATGATGCCATCTTATGTAAATATTGGCGCTTATGTAGGAGCTGGCACCATGGTAGATACTTGGGCTACAGTTGGTTCGTGTGCACAGATCGGAAAAAATGTACACCTGAGCGGAGGCGTTGGAATTGGAGGTGTGCTCGAACCCGTTCAGGCTGCTCCGGTAATTATTGAAGACAATTGCTTTATTGGCTCCAGGGCTATTGTCGTTGAAGGCGTAAGGGTGGAAAGGGAAGCTGTATTGGGTGCTAATGTTGTGCTCACCAAATCCACTAAAATTATTGATGTTAGTGGGCCAAAACCAATTGAATTAAAAGGTGTTGTTCCGGCTCGCTCAGTAGTGATTCCGGGCAGCTACACCAAAAAATTCCCGGCAGGAGCATATCAGGTTTCCTGTGCTTTAATTATTGGTAAACGCAAAGCCTCTACTGATCTGAAAACTTCGCTCAATGATGCTTTGCGTGAGTATGATGTGGTGGTTTAATAAAGTAATAAATATTTAGTCTGCTTACAGCGCAAAGTTGCCTTTATTTTTCAATTTACTATAGGCTTCGACGATAAATGCTGGATTCAAATATTCAATGCACCGAATGAATTAGTGATGATTTTAGATTCGATTAGAAATACAGTTAAAGACAAGCTGGGTTTTAGCAATAAATCCAGCTGGATTACTGAACGACAAAACGAACTTCAGAATCACTATGAAAATAATGACACGCTTCCATTTAAAATAGTTGACATAAAAACCCACGGATTCCTTACCAAAGTGTTAGGATTGTATTCTTTTGTTCCATTTAGCTTTATGCCATGGTTTTATGCTGATATTGATTCATGGGTTGCTGTTGCTCCCAGCCTGATAGACAGGAAATTTTATTGTAAAGTCCACGAATTTGATAAATCCACGGGTTCCATAATATTGGATGCTGGTTTGCCCCAGTTTAAGAGAGCAGAGCTATTTGAAGGACAAGCCTACAAGGGATTGATAACAAGAATATCTGACTTTGGTGTATTTATCGATATTGGATACCATTTTGATTGGAAGTGTGGTTCATTACTCGGTTTGCTGCATAAATCCCAACTTGCAGATTATGAAGAGTTAAATGATTTTGGCTTGGGACAGGAAATTACGACCATTTACAATGAAATGAACCCTGACGGAAAACCTGTCTTTTGCAACGATAAGGAAAAGAAAGACTGGGAAAATGGAATACCTCAGAAGCTGGTTGGTCAAACAACTTGGGCGAATGCAGTAAGAAAATCTGATATTGAAACAGTTGAACTATTCGTGGAAGGAAAATATAAAGCCAGATTAGTTGTTGACAAAAGGACACATTCCTGGAAATCCAGAAAGGAAATATTCGAAGCCATGAATGAATTATCACACGGTGAAATGCTAAATTGTGAGGTAATAGGGTCCAACGAAAAAAACAGAACTTTAATAATTAATTGGTTTACAGAGATTGATACTGAAATTATCGGTGTTAACTCAATTTTAAATAACCTTGATGATAAAACGTTGGAAAAACTTGAGTTATTGAAAAGTATTATTCCCTGACATCATTTATAGCGTTTAGCACTGTTGTCTGATTTAATAGTATAGGTTCGATGGCATTTATTGTACGTCAATAACTTTTTTATCATCAAATTGATCTTATCTTTGGCGGGTAATCTATCATGCTGATGTTGTTTATTTCAGGAACTCAAAATGGATAATTAACCAAACACCTCAAAAAAAAATCTATGTCGATTTGGAGAGTATTGTTATGTATCCTTTTTCCACCGCTGGCTGTCATTGACAAGGGGTGTGGTAGTGTAGTGATTGTGGTTTTGCTTACACTGGCAGGATGGGTTCCCGGGGTGATAGGGGCATTGATCATCAATAAAAAGTAGGTTTTGTTGGTTGTTCCATGCCAACAAAAAAAGTGATAACCTTTTGATTATCACTTTTAGGGTGGAGGACGGGATTCGAACCCGCGACCCTCAGAACCACAATCTGATGCTCTAACCAACTGAGCTACAACCACCGTTTTGAGGGTGCAAATATACAATCATTTTCAAAAATACGGTATGGCCTTAAAAAAATTCCTTTTTTTCTTTTCCGCTTTAGTCACAAATTGACGCAGCATATAGGCAAAGCTCTCGGTGCGTAAATTGTAAGCTGGATTTCTTTTACATTTGTGATCCAAAGCCAGATAAATGAGTGCTCAAAAGAAGGTTTCTGCCATTGAATCGCCAGCCAGAATTACCTGGAAAAGGTTTAAAAAGCACAAAGCTGGCTTTGTTGCCTTATTGGTGATACTTTTATTTGCTCTTGTTGCAGTGTTTGCTTACCGGATAATTCCGGATAAAAGCCCGGATGCCAACAGACAGATATTAGAAATTGGCACTCAAAAACCGGGATTTGAAACTGATTTTTTAGTGATTTCAAAAGAACAGCCTTCCAAGGATGTTGGGTTTTTTCGGGCGTTTTTTTCCGGTCAGCCCGATCCAGCCTTTTATGTGCCTTTCGATTCCATTTGGATTGTTTCTGATAGTTTGTATATCAGTTTGTTTGATCCAGAAGGGATCAATGCAATAGCGGTTTCTTATCCTTTAAGCAATTTCAAAATTGACGCTCAAGTAAACCGTTTAGCTTTAATGACAGTGAAGCGAAATTTTGTTACCAAAAAAAGTTTTTGGCTGGGAACGGATCAGTTTGGCAGGGATATGCTCAGCCGTTTGATCTTAGGAGCACGCGTTAGCTTGTCAGTTGGCTTTATCGCTGTTTTGATTAGTTTGATCGTTGGTATAACGCTTGGTAGTTTGGGTGGTTTTTTTGGAGGCAAAACGGATGATATTGTGGTGTGGCTGATTAATGTGGTGTGGTCGCTGCCAACGCTTTTAATGGTTATAGCCATTACTTTTGCGCTGGGTAAAGGATTTTGGCAGGTATTTGTTGCCGTTGGGCTAACCATGTGGGTTGAAGTGGCGCGTGTAGTTAGGGGGCAGATTTTGAGTGTAAAGGAAGCTTATTTTATTGATGCAGCAAAAGCATTGGGCTATAGTAATTTACGAATAATAGTTCGACATATCATTCCGAATATTATCAGCCCTGTAATTGTGATTTCGGCCGCGAATTTTGCATCTGCAATTTTAATTGAAGCCGGATTGAGTTTTCTGGGGCTTGGTGTGCAACCTCCAACGCCTTCCTGGGGCAGTATGATCAAGGAAAACTATGCGTTTATTATTTTGGATGCTGCCTATCTGGCGATTTTGCCTGGAATAGCGATCATGCTTTTGGTGCTGGCTTTTATGCTGGTTGGCAATGCCTTACGCGAAGCTCTGGATGTGAAAAAGCTTTAATTAAAAAATTCCCAGAAATTTGTTTCTGCGAGGCTTATAGCTGTTGGCATTGTAGCAGGCTCCTGTATCTCTGTTGCCCAGACAAACCCCTTTCCGGAAGTTGAATTTTATGGAAGCATAGATGTCCATGCCATTGATATCAGCAATTCCTAATAAGGTGCCTAGTCTTTCGGTACCCAAGGTAAGAAATCCTAATCGCACTGCGGCACCTACTCTGGGTAGACGGTATTCGTAAAGGCTTAATGGTATCATGGCTTCAAACCAATCTGTTTCGTATCGGGGTGTAACGGCAATTTGTGCAGGGCGACGCACACCATATTGGGATAACTTAAGCGGGTGAATAGCCATCGCGTTAAAATACCAGTTCTTATTATAATGGTAATCAAACTGAAGGCTTAATGCTGTTGGCAGGCCAATACTAAAATTGTCTCCGGCATAAGAAGCGTCCACTGACCTCATTAGTTGGAAACTCAGCGTATCCATTAAATCATTTATATTAGTGTAGGCGATATCATCAAGATTTCCCCAGATTGTATTCACATCCCTAAGTTGATGAAGCTGTGCATTTTCTTTAAACTTTACAGCCCCAAGATCTAAAATTGAAATGCCAAAACGCCAGAAATAGTCTTTATAGGTCTGCTCACAAATGCGCTGATTGTTAAATTTTTGATAGCCTTCCTTTTTCACAGTATAGGTTAGTCCAAGGTCAAATCCCATACCTCTGCCTTTGAATGTTGGTCCCTGGTCAGGAAAATCATTACTGGCGTAGTCAACAGGTAAAGCGATGCCAAAATCGGCATTCATATCAAAAAAGTTGATCGTTTTACGATCAAGCACCATATAATCTATGTTGTCAATATCTACAAAAGCACCACTGTATCCAAGCAAGTACTTTGCAGTGATACCTGCTGCCCAATGTTGGTTGGAGTATTTTGAAAACGCATAGGCATAGCTCAACCCAATTTCGCCCCATGCCAGAGATGCCACACTGAGCTTGTCTTCGTTAGTAAATCTGATATTTTGTAAGGGAATATAATCCAGCGATTGCACGCCAAGAACAGGAATTTCGTAGGGCAATTGATTAAGGCTGTTGTAGGATCTTACGGCAGTGTGAAATGCAAAGGCGTGATCGCCAGTTTGCAAAAAAGCCCCTAAACCATAGTTATTGGTGATCGCGCTTCCCGATTTATTTTTGTTGTTGTCGTAATAGAGAAAATTGCTTTCTGTTTGAGGATAAACTGGCAGCTGCTCACTATTTTGAATCAAAGGACTCAGGTTAAAATCGCGATGAGGGATGTAGGCAAAATTGTTCTGTCCGAAAGCGCCAACAGTCAACACATGAAAGTCGAAGTATAATTTACTTTGCAGCATACTGGACGGGTTAATCCGCGCGGATGCCGAGCCTGCAAAATTGCTCTGCGTAATACCGGGAGCTTCCTGAGCGATGGTGCTTACCGAAAACAGAAATACTATTATAATGAGCTTCAGTTTGATTAAAGCACTTGTAGTTATTGTCATTAAATTAAGTCTTATTCGCTATCCTTAACGCAAAATTAGCCATTTTAGTTCATACGCATAGCTATAGGTCAAAAGTTGGGCAGAAAAAATTAAGTTGTTTATAGCTTGTAACACTCATACTGAAAAAAGTATCGTATATTTGCAGCCGCAAAAAGAAGGCAGTTGATTGCTTCACAAGCGGATGTGGCGTAATTGGTAGCCGCGCCAGACTTAGGATCTGGTGCCGAAAGGCGTGGGGGTTCGAGTCCCTTCATCCGCACAGCTTATGATAAGTTGACGAAAATCTGTGTAGCCCGGATTGAATAAAAACTTGCGAGAGTTTTCTTAATCAGTGTTTAGCAGGTTTTCGCCTTTGTTATTTGGAGTAGCTTATCGCAATTCTTTATTTTGGTATTTAATTGAAAGACATATATTATTTAACCTGAATCCCACATGAATATCACACAGGAACCGTTGACTGAATTAACAAAAAAAATCCAGATTAGCCTTGATAAGAATGATTATGAAAAAGAAGTGAATGAATCCTTGAAATCATATCAACGCAAAGCATCAATGCCCGGCTTCAGGCCTGGAAAAGTGCCTTTTGGTCTGGTAAAAAAAATGTACGGAAAAGCTATACTCGCCGATAAGTTAAATCAGTTGGTTTCAGATAATCTTAACAATTATATTAACGAGCAAAAGTTGCCGGTTCTGGGTTACCCCATGCCATTGTCAGATCCGGAAGATTTTGATGATAACGATCAGCGCGAACAATTCGAATTTGCCTTCGAGCTTGCTTTGATGCCCGAATTTGAGCTGAATCTTAACGATAAGGTTGCAAATTACATTCGTATTGAAGCTTCCGAAGAGGATATTCAAAAAACAATTGATAATATTTTGCAAGGTAATCCTGTAATCACCCTGCCCGAAACTATCGGCGCTGACGACCGTGTGAGTGTTGTGCTGGCTGAGGCTGATGACAAAGGAGAAGAAATTGAAGGTGGCTTTGGCAAGGAATTTACCTTCCACATGGATCAGATCAAATCTGCTGAAGCACGTGAGCAGCTTATTGGCAAGGAGGTGGGTGCCGAATTTATCTTTAACTTTTCGAAAGCTTTGGAGAGTGAGGAAGCCGCCTTTAAAATTCTTGAACTCGAAGAAGACCAGGAAGATATAGCAAAAGCTGATTTCAACATGATCATCGATGAGGTGACTCATGAAGAAAATGCAGTGTTGGATGAAGAGTTGTATGCAAAGATTTTTCCGGGAGATGAAATCAAAGACGAACAGACTTTTAGCAGTAAAATCAAAGAAGTTATTGAGCGGCAGCACGTAAGTGAATCAGACCGTTATTTTTTCACCAAAGCTGTTGATCAGTTGATCGAAACTTTTGATGCTCCGCTGCCGGATGATTTTCTGAAGCGCTGGTTGGTGTATAATTCGGAAGGTAAGTTGAGCGATAAAGATATTGAATCTGAGTATGATACTAAGTATGCCAATAGTATCAAATGGCAAATAATTGAGGCTGAACTACTCAAGAATAATGAAGACCTTAAAGTAAAAGATGAAGATGTTCGTGAGAAAATGAGATCCTATCTTTTTGCTAATATTGGCCTGAGCCAGGTTGATGAAGATATGAGCAAGCGCATGGAAGGTATTGTTGATACCATGCTCGAAAATAAAGAGGAATACCAGCGCCTGCATAATGAATTATTCGAACGCAAACTGGCTGCTTACTTTAAAGAGCAAATGACTTTGCAAGAGGAAACAATGACTTATGCCGATTTTGTAGCTAAATTAAACGAAGAAAATAACAATAAAAACGAAACTACAGATGAATAACGAATTCCATAAATATGCAACCAAACATCTGGGAATCAACCGTCTCGGATTGGAAAAATACACTTCCACGGTACAAAACTATATTTCACCCACCATTATCGAAGAGCGTCAGCTCAACATCGCAACGATGGATGTTTTTTCACGATTGATGATGGATCGAATCATCTTTCTGGGTGTTCCTGTTGATGATTATGTAGCAAATATTATTCAGGCACAATTACTCTTTCTCGAATCAGTAGATTCAAAGCGTGATATTCAGATTTACCTGAATACACCAGGTGGCTCTGTTTATGCCGGCCTTGGTATTTACGATACTATGCAATATATCAATCCTGATGTAGCTACTATTTGTACAGGTATGGCGGCATCTATGGGTGCTGTTTTGCTTTGTGCCGGAGCTCCCGGAAAGCGCACTGCATTGAAGCATTCGCGGGTGCTTATCCATCAACCTATGGGAGGTGCTCAGGGTCAGGCTTCTGATATCGAAATTACTGCACGTGAGATTCAGAAACTAAAAAAGGAGCTCTACGAAATAATCGCTAATCACAGTGGTCAGCATTATAAAAAGATCTGGAAAGATTCGGATCGCGACTATTGGATGACTGCTGAGGAAGCGAAAGAATACGGCATGATCGACGAAGTTTTGTTAAAAAATAAAGCATAATTATTATGGCGAAAAAAGGTGATCACTGTTCATTTTGTGGTAAACCCAGAAAGGATACTGCACTCTTGATTTCAGGTATGGAAGCCCATATTTGCGATCAATGTGTTGAACAAGCGCAATTAATCCTCAAGGAAGAGTTTCAAAACAAAGGAAGTCACCTGAATATCCCTGATTTTAAGTTGTTGAAACCACTCGAAATCAAAAACTTTCTTGATCAGTACGTTATCGGACAGGATGAAGCTAAAAGAGTTTTGGCTGTTGCTGTTTATAATCACTACAAACGAATCAATCAGCCGGTATCAAAAGATGAAGTGGAGATAGAGAAATCCAATGTCATCCTTGTGGGCGAAACCGGAACGGGAAAAACCCTGCTGGCTCGCACGATTGCCAGAATGCTGCATGTGCCGTTTGCCATTGCTGATGCTACTGTGCTTACTGAGGCAGGATATGTTGGCGAAGATGTTGAAAGCATTCTTTCGCGTTTGCTGCAAGCTGCCGATTTTGACGTGGCAGCTGCCGAGAGGGGAATCGTATTTATCGATGAGATAGACAAAATTGCTCGTAAGAGTGATAATCCCAGCATCACACGCGATGTTTCGGGCGAAGGTGTGCAGCAGGCTTTGTTGAAACTGCTCGAAGGAACCGCGGTGAATGTTCCACCGCAGGGTGGCCGTAAACATCCCGAACAAAAAATGATTCAGGTGAATACGAGCAATATCCTTTTCATTGCCGGAGGTGCTTTTGATGGTATCGAACGGATAATTGCTGCCCGAACCAGAACGAATGTGATTGGCTATGGCAGCGATAAAAAAATTCAGGTGGACAAGCAGAACCTTCTGCAATATGTTTCTCCGGCCGACCTCAAAAAGTTCGGTTTGATTCCGGAAATAGTGGGTCGTTTGCCAATTCTTACCTATTTAAACCCTTTGGATGCCGAAACATTGAAACGTATCCTTACAGATCCGAAAAATGCCTTGACCAAACAGTTCACCAAACTGTTTGAGATGGATGGCATTCAATTGATAATTGAACCCGAAGTGCTTGATTTTATCGTTGAGAAATCAACAGCTTTCAAACTGGGAGCCCGTGGTTTGCGCTCAATTCTGGAAGCCATACTTACGGACGATATGTTTGAGATGCCTTCGAAAAAGACAGTAAAAAAGCTGGTTGTGAATCTTGATTATGCTGAGAAGAAATTCAATAAGGCCGGTTTATCAAAACTCAAAGTAGCTTGATCTGCAAAAGAATTTGGCATAGAACTTGCTCATTAGCGCAGCATGATGCGTGGTACAATCATTTTCATTACTTTCCTGCTGCTTGTTAACAGCAAAGGCTGGTCGCAGCAAACTGCCGATACCACTGATGTGGCTGATACTTTGGTAGTTTTAGCCAAGGTTGAGCATGGCGATACTACACTCATCATGACGCTTCCCGAAGTAAATGTGTATGCTATGCGTCTTTTCGACAGTCGCAGAGACATCAGAAAAGTGGAACGGTTGATTTATCACGTTAAAAAAGTTTATCCGTTTGCAAAACTGGCCGGTATAAAATTGCGCGAATACGATAAGAAACTCGTTAATGCCAAAAATGATCGTGAGCGGAGGCGCATCATGCGCAAGGCAGAAAAAGAAATCAATGAGGAATTTGGTGGTGACCTCCGCGACTTGACTTTTACGCAAGGTAAGATTCTGCTAAAACTCATTGATCGCGAAACCGGCAACACATCTTATGATCTGGTAAAAGAATTGCGGGGTGGCTTCACCGCCTTTTTTTATCAGGGATTTGCCCGTATCTGGGGATATAACTTAAAATCAGATTATGACCCTAAGGACGAAGACGAACTCATCGAAACCATTGTAACCCTCATCGAACGCGGACAGCTGTGATTATTTTCCGCGGCCTTGCAACACGATTAAAACAGTATAAATCAAAATTTTAACATCCATTGCCAGGCTCATATTTTCGATATAGAGAATATCGTATTTGAGTCGTTCGATCATTTCATCCACATTGCTGGCATAACCGTATTTTACCTGCCCCCAGCTCGTTATTCCGGGTTTTACCTTTAGTAGCAGCCGATAATGTGGTGCGCGTTTAACGATTTGATCGATATAATATTGGCGTTCGGGTCGAGGTCCTACCAAAGACATATCTCCTTTTATAACCGTAAAAAACTGCGGTATTTCATCTAATCTTACTTTACGAATAAACTTTCCGAAGGGCGTAATTCGGGGATCGTCTTCACTGGATAACTGTGGACCTGCTTTTTCGGCATCGGAATACATACTCCTGAATTTGTGCATTTTAAAGGGTCTGCCCCTTAATCCAATACGTTCTTGTGAATAAAGAATCGGCCCTCTTGAAGATAGAATCACACCAAGTGCTGTGAATACATATAGCGGAATCAGTAAAATCATTGCAATAATGGATACCACTACATCAATCAGTCGTTTCACCGATTGCTGCCAAGCTGGCATCAAATCAGGAGAAATTTGAATGAGCGGCGCATGCCAGATTCCGGAGAGCTTAACCGATCCAAACAAAATATCCTGCATGATGGGTATTATTTTGATCACGGCGGGTGTGTCTTCCAAAAGGGCAATAATACTGTCGATAGTATCTGTTTCTGATCGCTCAATAGCAATAATAACCTCCTCAACCTGATGTTCTTCTACAATCTTTTTGATGTCTTTGTAGGATCCAAGACGGGGTAAAAATTCGCCGATTTTGTAATCGTCTTTGTCATAAACACTGGCAAAGCCTATGAAGATATTACCTGCCGAACGTTCCTGATTTTCAACTTCTTTGTAAATGGCGAGCGCATTACCATTACTTCCGACAATAACAGTATTAAAGCCGATTTCTTTACGGTGAATTTTACGCACCGTAACCGATGTGAGTGCTAATCGTCCGGCATATGTAAATAGAAAATGCAAGACAAAAAGCATCGAAAACGACTGATAATAAGACTTGTAGGTTATGATTACATCATCCAGAATGGCAACAAAAAAGATGACTGTGACGCCAATTAGCGTGATGATAAAGGTTTGGCCAAGTTCTTTTAGGCGAGCCTTGCGGTATATCCGGCGGTAAGTACCAACAATGGTGTAAAGCAACAGCCAACCCAACGGAATAAAAATGATACCATACCAGAAATTCGGATCTTCAAAAATTATCTCAAAATATTCGTGAAAACTGGGATCTTCCGATTGTTTCCTGAAAAAATAGAACAATGCCCAAGCTAATACGGCAGCCAGCCAGTCTAAAAGCAAATACTTCGCTACTTGTAAATGTCTGTTCATCAGGTGTTCGATCGGTAAATTAATTTGATATTATCCATGTAAAATTTGGCGCTACCATCCGAAACACTTGATTCAAAATAGATCTTAAAGTTCGATGCGTTGTTGTATGTGCTTACGTTAGGCCCCAGGTTGATATAAATTTTGTTCCAGCGATCGCTTTTGTTTACGACAATTAATGGCAAATCGACAATAGTACCGCTGATTTCAGCAAACATGCCAACGCCGAATGAATGCGTGCATTTATAATCCAGCTCAAGCATTACAGGGCTTCCAAGACCTGGTAAAATAAAAGCATTGAAGGAAGCTAATTTGAAGGCGTTTCGTTGATCATCCAGATTGATTTCTCCTGAGTATGCCGAATGCTCCGAAAGCCAGGCTTCGGGGCTGTTAATGGGATTTGTTTTGTAAATGGCAGTATCGCCCTGACTTGTCTTTTCGATAGAGATACTTGCATTTTCAAAATCCTCGATCCAGGCAAAATTGATAGTGTTGTAATATGTCGTTGAGGGATTAATCTGAACAACACTGTCCTCAATAAAATTGAATGCGTTTACGATATAAGGCTGGTAAAAGGGATAGGGGACGCGTGTGCCGCCAATGCCATTGAGTTTGATGCCAGGCCTGAGCTCCAGCTTTTGTTTTCCTTTGGCTAAAACAGGTATGGTGGCTGGTAATTCAAAAGCGCCAATCAACTGGTCATTCACATAAACCCAAGCGTCCGTAATGTTATGTGTGTTACTGCCTTGTGAAAAATAATCAGTACTCAATAACATCGTATCGATGCGGATATAGGCCGGAATAGTTTGATTGCCTTCAAATTTGTTGCATGAAGTTAGTCCCAATCCCAAACCTGTAAAAATGAATAGATACAGTGTGTTGCGTAAAATCCCCTGCATAAATATTTGGTTCACCTTAATTCTATCTCCTAACGACTGGTAAGAGCGCCTTATTGCACAGGATTGCAACAATTATTTAATCTGGCCGACATTTTTGTTTACTTCCTCTAAAATCTTGTAAGCCAGCTTGAGGACTTCCACTCCATCTTCAATGCTAACAGCAGGCGTTTGATCATTAACGATGGCTTCATAGAATTTCTCCAATTCCATTTTGATCGCATTAACAGGGCTAATCTCAGGTTTTTCGAACGAGATTTGCTTTGATCCTTTGCCTTCGCCCAGATCAAGCACCATGGCCATAGGATCATCGGGTTCTGTGCTGATACTTTTCATCCTTACAATTTCGCTTTGCTTTTCAAGGAAATCAACTGTAATGTAGGCATCTTTCTGAAAAAAGCGAGCTTTGCGCATGTTTTTAAGAGAGATACGGCTGGCCGTAAGATTTGCCACTGCCCCGTTTTCGAAAGTGATACGTGCGTTGGTGATATCGGGCGTGTCGCTTACCACAGCCACTCCGCTGGCACTAATACTTTTTACTTTTGACCGTATAGAACTCAAAACAATATCGATGTCGTGGACCATCAAATCCAGTATCACCGGAACATCCGTTCCCCTGGGATTGAATTGTGCCAAGCGATGAGCTTCGATAAATAAGGGATTATTGAGGCTGTTTTGAACTGCCAGAAAAGCCGGATTAAAACGTTCAACATGACCTACCTGCACTTTTACACGTGACTCGCGTGCCAGTTTAATCAGCTCATTGGCTTCGGCAGGTGTCGCAACAACAGGCTTTTCGATGAATACATGACGCGATTTGTTTAATGATTGTGCGGCACAACTAAAATGCGAAACAGTTGGCGTAACAATATCCACAACTTCTGTGGCATCAATCAATGCTTCGATGGAATCGAAAGCTTTTAAATTAAAATCTTTAGCAACTTTTTGTGCATTGGCAACATCCGTATCATAAAACCCTATGAGTTCATATTCAGGTATTTGCTGGATACATTTCAAGTGTATTTTGCCTAAATGGCCGGCTCCTAAAACCCCAATTTTCAGCATAAGCGATACTTTTGCGCAAAAGTAGCTTTTTTTGTCGACCGCTTATTGCTAATTTCGCTCACGTCAATTTTAGAATTACTCTAAATTACCGTTGCAAGAGTTATGCAGGATACATACCGACACAAAGGATTAAGAAAACAGCTAATTGAAAGCCTGCGCCAGAAGGATATCACCGATGAGGCAGTGCTCAGTGCCATGCAGAAGATTCCGCGACATGTATTTCTGGATTCTTCTTTTTTGGAGTTTGCCTATCAGGATAAGCCCTTCCCGATCGGATCAGGACAAACCATTTCGCAGCCTTACACTGTTGCTTTTCAAACGCAGCTTTTATTGGTTAAAAAAGGGCTGAAGGTGCTCGAAATAGGCACAGGTTCGGCTTATCAAGCCAGTGTGCTGGCCGAGATGGGCGCAAAAGTTTATAGCATCGAAAGGCAGCGTAAACTCTTTATCAAAACCAAAACCTTTATGCAGCAGCATTTACCCTATAAACTTAATCTGTTTTTGGGTGATGGTAACGAAGGCTTGCCAAGTTATGCTCCATTCGACAGGATTCTGATCACGGCAGCGGCTCCTGAAATACCACTGGCTTTGCTCGATCAGCTAAAACCGGGTGGGATTATGGTGATCCCTTTGGGTGCTGGCGGCCAGCAGGATATGTTGCGCATCATCAAACAGGAAAACGGCGAAATGATTAAAGAAGAGCATGGCGCTTTTCGTTTTGTTCCGATGCTTGGTAATATTGGAAACGACTAAGCTTTAAGTTTTCTTAAGAATTTTCCTATCCTTCATCTGCAAACGATTGCAATCATGTAATTCCTTTTACTTATTTTTGGCTTATCTAAAACGATTCTAAATTAGTTACCATGATTGACAATCCAGTATTAGCCCGTTTACCTAAACACCTTTATCAATTGATCATTGATCAGCCTTATAATTCCTACACCTGGCAGGATCATGCTGTGTGGCGGTTTGTGATGCGGCAAAATGTTGATTTTTTAAAAGGTAAAGCTCATCAGGCTTATTTGGATGGCTTACGCAGAACCGGTATCAGCATTGAGCAAATACCGGATATCCATACCATGAATCAAATCCTGGCCAAGATAGGTTGGGCTGCCGTAACGGTAGATGGCTTTATTCCTCCAGCTGCATTTATGGAGTTTCAGGCATACAATGTGCTGGTGATTGCTGCCGATATCCGTCCCTTCGATCAGATTGAATATACCCCTGCTCCGGATATCATACACGAAGCAGCTGGTCATGCTCCCATAATAAGCGATCCGGAATATGCTGAGTACCTCCGGTATTTTGGTGAGATCGGTTCGAAAGCCTTTTCTTCGTCAGCAGATTTTGCCCTTTATGAATCAATTCGTTACCTCTCCATTTTAAAAGCTGATCCGCACACGCCACTTGCTGATATAGAAGCTGCCGAGCGCGATTTGGAACATAAAGAAGCCGAACTCGGATTGCCTTCCGAAATGGCTTTGATACGTAACTTACACTGGTGGACGGTTGAATATGGTTTGGTTGGTTCGCTGGATGATCCTAAAATTTATGGTGCTGGCCTGCTCTCTTCCATTGGTGAGAGTGCAGGTGCGATGAGTGATAAGGTGACAAAACTGCCATATACCATTGATGCCGTGTATTACAACTTCGACATCACCAAGCCTCAACCACAGTTGTTTGTTACACCTGATTTTGTTCACCTCACGAAAGTGTTGGACGAGTTTGCAGGTCGTATGGCCTTGCGAAAAGGCGGCATCGAAGGCATCCTCAAAGCGATTGAATCGGGTAATACTGCAACCCTGGTTTATAGCTCAGGCTTGCAGGTTTCGGGCACTTTTACCGACTATCTGATGCATCAAAATCAGGCGGTGTATATAAAGTCGCAGGGCGGAACCAGCTTGTCATTCAAAGGAAAGGAACTGGACGGGCATGGTAAAGCCACGCACAGCGATGGTTTTGGCTCGCCTATAGGTCGGATCAAAGATGCCATCAAGCCGCCACGATTCCTCACAGATCAGGATTTGGCCGAATTGGGAATTGTTGCAGGCAAAGCCTGTGCATTTGAGTTCGAGTCAGGTATCAAGCTAAAGGGTGTTTTGCAGCAAACTGTGCGCAGGGAAGGTAACCTATTGTTGTTGAGTTTTTCTGATTGCCGGGTGATTTATCAGGATCAGCTGCTTTTTGATCCTTCCTGGGGAATGTATGATATGGCTGTGGGCGAATCAGTGATTTCTGCCTATAACGGACCAGCCGATCCTGATGCTTTTGGACTGGAATATCCCGTTCCGAAAGAGAAAACCCATAAGATTAACTATACTGATCTGCAGAAGCAATTGCATGAACACTATGGAAAGCTTCGGGAGTTGCGAGAGGAAAACAAAGACCTGCAAGCACTTGTAGCTATTTGGCAATGGGTTTCGGAGCATTTTCCACACGATTGGCTGCTCCCTATGGAAATGCTGGAGTTGCTTTATCAGCGAAAGAAAAATGATCAACTGCAGCAGGACTTGCGCAAACATTTGGAAACAATTAAGCTGCAGCGCCCTGAACTGAATAGTGTGATCAGTCGTGGATTGAAGTTGTTATAGCTAGATTGGATAACTGTTTAGATTATATAAAGAATTGATATTCATGATTCAACATTAAACCGATACTATTGATAATACAATTGTCATGAAATCCATAGTTTTAATCTTCATCTTCGGAGAAAAGTATTTCTTTAGGATTAAAGCATTTTATTGTCTGGTTCTTAAGTAAAACGTACAGTTTTTCAGTGTCTACAAACTTGCAGGTTAGATAGTTTTCTATATTAATTGGGAGCTTAGCTTCCATGCTGATATCATTTTGTATAGAACTTGAGATTGAATTACTCAGTAAATTAAAAGTAGACTTGACTTTATCGTAGTAAACAATATAAATTAAAGAATCATCATTTGAAATCTCCCAATCTTGAACAAGAATATTTACATCAATATTTTTATCGAGAAAGGATTGAGTCGTTCTATTTGTTAATTCATCGATTTTAATGGTAGTGTTTTGTATATAATCTATAAAAAATGGCGAATGTTGAATATGCGCAATTTCATTTTTTATTGAAAGATTTAATTGAGTTTTGCTAGTAAAATTGGTTTGGTTTACTTGGAGTAAATAATTACTAATGAGCTTAATGCCTTCATGTGTTTTTTGTGTCTGACATATTGAGTAAGTAAAATTCTCTGAATTCTCATCATAATTAAATCGTGGTAATGATATTGAGCTGTCTTTTATTGAAAATCCTTTAAAGGAATATGTCTTATTTTCTGGAAAATCATGCTCAGTTAAAATAATTTCCAATTTGTTATTTGAATCCAGAAAAGCAACAGCAACGGCTTTATTTACTATTAACCTATCTGAGTTTGGTTTTTGAACAATATATGGCACACTCATTGAAACATAACAGCTTTCTCCTTCAAGCTCAACACTTTCTAAAGTAACAGAAAAGTAACCAATTTTTTTTAATTGTTCGATCTTTTTAAGTAGCGAGGTGTCGTTAGCAATTTTTGTATTAAAAGGAATAATTTCGCTAGGGACAATTTTAAGACCATCCAGTTTTTGAAGAATTTTACCATTACGATCAAAAACATAGCAAATATTTAATACTTCATCAAGAATGGCAATTCGATTTGTTCCAAAACTAATTTTAGGAAAGATAAAATCAAGATCATTATCAAGTGCTATGTCAGAACAGCCATTTATTTCATTTTGATGTACTTTTGCGTTTTGGTTGTATTGTTTTGAATAAAGGTATTTAAGATTGCCCTCAAAATCCCAGAAATCTTTGAAATCTAGTCTGTCCTTTAAATCATTATTTTCAAATATATACATTTCAGAAAATGAAGTAGTTGCAAATTCATTAAAAATGCTATCCGATATTGTTACCTTAATTTGTTTCATTTCAACTGTTTCGGACAAAAAGCTTCTTTCCAGAAAGCGGTCAACAGTTGATTTACTATATGACTCAAAAATAAACTCAATTGGAATTTCGCTGTCAAAATTTTCAATAGCAATATTTCCGGAATAACAACTAATACATTCTAGAGGATTCATTTTTAATATAATCCTGTACTGGCTTTTCATCAGCAAGGGAATAAGTATTGCGATTAAAATCAGGAGTGAAGTTTTTTTCATGTGATGCGAATTTTGCTAAAAGAAAAGAAGATGTTAATCATTAATTTAGTTAAGACGATCCAAAAATCGAAAAAAAAACCATGAATATGTTAATAATGTTTAAAAAATAAGATTAATTCTATTCACTTAAAAATTTCTATGAGCGTAACGCAGCAATTGCTTTCATGTTAGTGTCAGTTTAGTCTTGAACACCTTGAAATAATCAAAACTCAACGTCCGGAATTTGGATTCGATTGGAAATATATCGATATGGTTGTTTCCTAAGTAAACGAATCAATAGCAACACTTACAATTAGAACAATCAAGTCAACAACTATTTGTTATTGCAAAAAAAAAAGCCGACTCTAATGAACCGGCTTTTTTTTTGCTTGCAAAGTCTTATTTGTTAATAAGCAGAGGCTTCACTGCGTGTAATTCAGAAGTAGTAATTCGAATCAGGTATACACCCTTTTCGAGCTGCGAAAGCGGGAGTTTAACCGTTGAATTCAGTTGAGATGCTTGCAATTCAGTTTCGTAAACAAGCATACCAATGCTGTTTGTTACCGAAAGATTTACTTTGCCCTGTAATGCATAGTCAAGGCTGAGGTAAACTTCTCCATCACTGGGATTAGGATATAACACAAAAGCTTTTTCAAAGGCTTCCTGCAGACCTACCGTGCTTTCCAGCACAACAGTTGTTGCCGGTGACCATTCGCTCCAGCCGCAATCATTTTGAGCTTTAGCCATTAGCTGAGCTTCTCCAATATAAGAGGTGTTCCAAATGATGCTAACTTCTAATCCTTCACCTTCGAAAGTACCAGCTTCGGCAGGTTCAACAGCCCATTCGTAAGCCGTTGCACCTTCAACAGCTTCGATTGATAGTTCAGAAACAGTGGTTTCTGCATAGTCAACACTGTCTGGTGCCATTGGAGCTATGGGGGCGAGTGGTGCGTACATCATTTCGATAGTAGCTGATCCTTCACCAGTATTCGTACATCCGTTGCCATCCACTACAGTAAGCAGGCTCATCGTCATGGGGGCTTCGGGTGTCATCATCATGGTATATGGTGTGTCATAAATTTCTACACTTCCCATGCCATCAGCCATTTCAACTGTCCATGGAGCTTCACCGGTGAGTGAAATTGTGAGTTGAGCCTGTTCGCCTTCGCAAATGGTTTGATCACCTTCGAGCATAGCCGTTGGGAGGCTATGGAAGCTGAGCTCGGTTGTGCTAAGAGCATCACCACAGCTACCTGCGCCAATAGCAGTAAGGCTAAGGGTAACCATTCCGGTATTGTAATCTTCTTCGCTTGGTGTATAAACAGGATTAAGGGCAGCAGGGTCATCAAAACTTCCTGTTCCGCTGGTTTCCCAGAGAATATCAGTATAGTTCAGCGCTGAAGCATCCACAATGTCGAAACTTTCGCCCTGACAAATGAATCCTGCTTCGCCGGCGCTGGCTTCAGGCATAGCACTGATTGCAAGTGTTAGGCTGGATTCAACAACAGTAGATTCGCCTGTTACAATAAGTGTCAGTTCCACACTTCCGGTGGTAATATCCTCTTCACTTGGGGTATAAACCGGATTTAAAATAGTAGCATCATCAAATGTTCCTGTTCCTGAAGTTGTCCATTCAACAGTTGTATAATGATTGGCCGAACCTTCCAGTTGATAGGTGTCGCCCTGGCAGATAGTTGCATCATTGCCTGCCCATCCTGTGGTGGAAACGCTGGCTGGGAAAATGACATAATCAATCATTGCCATGTCATCTCCATTTGAAACGGAACCATCTTTCATATATTCCCATTTGAAAGTATGCGATCCCTGAGGAACAGCAAAAGCCACGCGACTCCAGCCAACATTACCCGACCACTCACCTACTTTGTTGTTGCCAATATAAAAGCGCATGTAGTCATAGCTTGATTCCGATGATACTTTGCGGAAGAAGGATATACTGTCGTCAACGCTGGCTTCGTATGCAATAATCAGCTGTGTGCTTTGTCCGTCAGAAATACTGCCTGATTGAGCCGAGAAACTACCTTCGTAAACATCACTTTCGGTGATAGTCCAGGGTAAATCGCCTCCCTGTGTCCAGTCAAAGGCAGTGAAGTCGCCAGTTTCGAAGTCTTCCAAAACAAGGCCAACTTTAGTGACAAAAGTTTTTTCGGCATTGTAAGCACCTGCCTCCAACAGATTGAGCAGTTCTACAGCAGTGCCAATTGGGGCACTGGTACTAACACTCAGGTTAAAGACGGCTTCAGCTGAGGTTGCTGCATCCAGCTCCGCAAGGTCAAAAGTAGCTTCGTTGATTGTGATAAGTGGATCTGTGGCGATTAAGGATGACACAATATCAAAAGCTTTGCTGCTTCCTTCATTGGAAAAACTGATGAACATATCTGCAGTTTCACCCGGATCGAGTCGACCGTTGCCGTTTCCTGAATTGTCAGTAATGCTGTAACTGCCAATACTAAGCAAAGGTGCATGTGCGTTAATTGAGAAACTGGCTTCCCAGCTATCATCAGTTCCGGTTATCATTAAATCAAAAGCAATACTTGTCATATCAGGGATGTCGTCAGAAACTTCAAAACTGAAAGCATTGGCAATCGACATTTCTTCGCCGGCAGCAATAGCACCATACGATTCGGTGTCATCACTGAAACTAACATAAGGGCTTTCGGTAGATAAAGTTGCGATCAAATCATTAGCAGTTTCAACACCAAGATTTTCCAGTGTTAATCCAAGGCTGATATTTTCGTTATAATCAATAAGTCCGTTGTTATTGCCTGTTTCATCATTAATTTCATAGCCTACAAAGCCAATAAAAGGTCCTTCAGCGGGAATCACTTCAATTTCTGACATATAAGTAACCTTATTATATCCAAATACTGTAATATCCAACATACCAACTTCTGCTAAAGCAGGGAATGTAAGCGTTGCTTGTCCGCCTTCAACATAAGCTGATGCTAATATTTCGCCTTCCCAAGTGAGGGTTACAATGGCATCTTCGGCATCGGCATTAACGGTAAGTTCCTGCATGCCCAGGAAGAGTGTTGTGGGATGAGAAACAGCCATCTGAGCCGGAACATCAGTACGCATAGTCATAGAAGGATCGCCAAACAAGATCCAGGTGTCATGGGTAGAAATACCCGAACTTCCGTGAAGATCAATCATTTTCATACTGCCGTTGATGGAATTTCCAGCCAAGGTACGTTTGATATTATTCTCGTAGCCTTCAACTAAAATGGTTACCATTTCGTCCTGTCCGGTCATTGGAGGCTGCCAGGGTTGTGAAATCCACGACATCATGGTGCCGATAGCCCCAGTTGGCTCGCCATTATGAGTTGCTCTGGTCCAGGCTTCAGCAAAACAGCTTCCATTGGTAAATTTACCATTGTCGCATGCCACCGCCCATATCACAGGCCAGCGATCGGTATTGGTGAGTGCATCCACATTTCCGCTATTGTAACCGCCAACGCTCCAACTGTTTTGTGAGCCATGGTTACAATAATTGATTATACTGGTTCCGTTGTTGATATTTTCAGAAATATCGGCAGCTGTGGTATTTGTCATACCAGGAACATTTCCATCATATTCCTGATGTACAGTGGCATAGGTGTAGTTTAAAAGACTGTCTCGAATATAATCCATATGTACATAATCTGCTTCACCACCATTATGACCTCCACCGGCGCCTTCGTTGCGGGCGATACCCATACCAATATTAACCCAGTCAGCAGTTTCATCCAAATCGCGTTCAAAGGTCAGAATACGCTGAACCATTGTTTCTACGTGTGTAGTTGTTTCAGCTGAGAAGCGACCAACAAAAGCTTCATTATAAGAGTCAGTTCCTTCCAGATAGCCATAGTAGTTATCAGAATAGCCGCCGGAACTGCTATTGTTGTAACTTGGAACATGCTGGTGGTCACCAACTAAAAGGATGTGCGTCAGTCCGTTGTTATTATAATAATCAGTTATAAATGCTTTGATAGCAGCAGGAGTGGTTCCGATATTGGCTACATCAAACATTTCGATTGGGCGACCGATTCTTTTTTTCCAGGCTACAAAGGGCTCCATAGCTTCCATAAAAGGACCGTGGCTGATAACAATCATGTTACCTTCTTCCGCTACTACCGGATAACGGTTTTGGGCTTCTCCATAGTTGATAAAATGATGGGCATAAAGGTGTTCAAATTCTTTATCAGTTGTGATTTGAGCACTTTTTCTGTTGAGTTGATTTACTCCGCCTTCACCTGTTTTGACCATTTTTAGCGTTAAATCATGAAAAACGCGCAAAGTCTTGGTTTGTGCATTGTAAGCAAATGGATAAATAGTCATCACCTGACCTCTGTAATCTCTCAGGATATAGGGTTCCTGAAGTGAAGACCTGTTTGCAGGGTAAAAGCTGTTTTCGTCATACATCGTACCATAGGTATAAGGAACGGTAGCTGGATCGATATCACGACTAAAGTTACCTTTAGAAGGAGCAATGTCAAAATTTTCAAAATCAGTATAAGCGGCATTTACAATATCAACATCCATTAAGGCATTATCGCCAATGATAGCTGAAACGGCATAAAGGGGCAGATCAGGCGCACCGGTTTCGAGCATTGAAACCATTTTTGGCACGCTGATAATGGCTTCCTTTCCACGGGGCGTTTCAACAGTAGTCGAAAAGAAACCTGGAATAGTAAAGGAAACCACAACCTGATTCTCATCTGACTGAATAAGCTCCTGCTGTATCCTCGAGGGGTGTTGTTGCCCGATGGGATGCCACTGCTGCGCAAAACCTGCACCTGCAAAAGCCAGCAGCAATAGGGTAATGAATAAATTTCTCATGGTGTGTGTTTTAATTTTAGGCAGAAAGGTACCACAGTGATCAGGCTGCGGTACGTTTTCGTTTATTTGTTATTGGATAACTATTTTATGAATTGTAACCGATTCGCCGGTATTCAATCGTAGGTAATAAATGCCGCGTGCATAAGTGCTCAGGTTAATCTGTTGGATTTCTGAACCACTAAAGCTACCCAGGTCTTTTGAATAAACTTCCTTACCTTGATAATTGAGCAGGGTATATTCCAGCTTGCTGGCATTTCCGCGGATGGCCAGATTAACCAATTTGTTTGCTGGGTTTGGATAAATTGAAACATTGAGTTTTTGTTCGTCTAAACCACTACAAACATCGAAAGTAACTGTGATTTCATCCTCAACAGCGCAGCCGTTTTCGTCAGTTGCAATCACGGAATAGGTTTGAGAACCCAATCCAGCACCTGTTGAATCAACTGTGATCGTTGCTGTTGTTTCACCGCCCGGGCTCCACACATAAGATACGCCATTTAAGATCGTTGCATCAAGTATAATTTCGTCGTAAGCACATACAATGGTATCACTTCCTAGTTCCAGTTCTGGCATATCATGGACAACGAGGGTATATTCTCCTTCGAGCGTTGTTTCGCCGTCATCAACAACTACATAATAAGTTGTTGTTTCTGTTGGTGAAGCTATGGGCATCATTGCAGCTGGATCATTTAAGCTGCCTGCCGGACTCCAGTTACAGGTGTAATTTCCGGTTCCGCCAACAGGATGGGCATTCAACACAGCCGAACCGCCTTCGCAAATGGCCGGAGGAGTTGCAGTAATATTGATGGCCAAATCCTGATCGATGAAACAACTGATCTCAGCATGCCAGCCACTTTTGGTTACAGAACCATCCGAAGTAAAGCGGAAAGTTAGGGCGCCATCAGGATTGGTAGCCTGCACGAGACCGGGATTTGAAGTGCCATGGAAAGGACTGCCCGTAATTTGAGGAGCCATGGTATTGGCACCATCATAGATATACAGGTAATCATAACCGCTTTCAGTTTCAAAAGCAACAAAATCAGCACGCATAACAGCATTTTCCATCGATGGCATAAAAGTCATCGTCAGGTTTTCGCTATTGCCGTATTCTCCACCTATTCCGCCTGTATCGTAAAAATTACCCACGCAGGTTTCCACAGTTCCATTGCTCATTAAATAATCAGGAATCAAACCAATAACCACCATGCCATTTTGGGTGGCAGTATATAAACCTGAAGGGCCTGAGTTAGCTGACATATTGATGTTTACAGGATAGCCAATTGGCGAATCGCTGCTGGCTGTCACATTAAAGGCCAGTTCAACAGACTCACCAGCAACGAGAGCATCTTCATATATCGTGGCGTTATTAACAACCAGCATCGGATCAGAAGAAACAATGGTAGTGGCAAGGTCTAAAGCATCGCTGCCGCCTGCATTATTAACTGTAACGATAAGGTCTGCAGTTTCGCCCGGATCAAGGATGCCATCGCCATTCCCAGCAACATCGTCAACAATAATTTCTTCTTCAATTTCAAGTCCTGGAGCATACAAAGTGATCATTAGGTTGCTTTCCCATATTTCAGTTCCATCGGTAGCTTCAATAACGAATGAAGCAATATGTTCATTAGGAACGAAATCGGCAACTTGAAAACCAAAGGCATCTGCTACAGTGGCTACTTCTCCGTTAACGATAGCACCAAATTCAGCTGATGAAGCACCAGTCAAAGTCAGGTAATCATCTTCACCAACGATCGTTGCAGTAATAACTTCTGAAGGATCAGCACCAACATTTTTGAGGGTAACATCCATGGTGAATGACTCTGTGTAGTCAGCTTGTCCATTTTCGTTTTCATCATTTATCAC
The DNA here is from genome assembly GCA_964592595.1 of uncultured Lentimicrobiaceae bacterium. GTDB lineage: Bacteria > Bacteroidota > Bacteroidia > Bacteroidales > F082 > UBA5536. The sequence continues at coordinate 90,362 of CAZQFH010000001.1, forward strand.
ATATTCATCGAGCACAACGTAAGGGCCTTCGAGTGCAGCTGCCGGAACCTGAACCATATAAGGAATGTATTGAGGCTTGGTAACAACAATATCAACCATTCCGGATGACAAAACAGGATCGATTGGTACTTCAACAACACCTGTTTCTCCAACAAGTGCTGATCCATGCAAAATGCCATCTTTTGAAATGCCAACATATGAACCTGCATCAGCAGTAACTTCATAGGTTTCGAGGCCAATAGGCAAAATAGGCATGTGTTCAACAGTGTTATTTTGTCCTTGCGTGTGGTAAGCAACCAGCGAAGGGTCTCCCAATACGTTGTATGCCTGCCAGTAATAAGTTGGGCTGGAGTGGCTTGGATAACCCTGAACGTGAACTTCTGTAACAGCAAGGTTTCCAATAGAAACTATCGCACCAGTGGTAACGTAATCACTTACAAAAGGGCCATCGTATGCACCCCATGTAGTTTCTTCAAATGTAGGAACATAACCATCGTTGTTTCCTTGAATGGGGAATGCACCTACTGACCAATAAAAATCTTCGAACCAGTATGAGCTTGGAGAGGATCCGATATAGGCTACCGAGCCTTTGTTGGCTGCTCTCATCCAGGTTTCACCCATACATTCCGGATAACCAAAATCAGCTGCCAGGCAACAGTTTCCAATGGCTAAGGGATATTTATCCTGATTCACAAAATTGTTAACCATAGCTTGTGAAAGGCTGGGATCGCCCCAGGATGTTTCGCTACAGTGTGCGGTGTAGTTTATCATGCTAACAGCAATGCGTGCGGGATCATAACAACCTGTATAAGGGCTTGTAAGATAATCATTTACGTTGACATAGCCATGATCTGTATTGAAATAGTTTTCTGTTCCGTATTCAATTGTAGGCTGTCCTACACGTGGATTCCATGTGCCATCGCCGCCGGCAATAAGTGTAACATCATCCAAATAAGTAGGATCCGAAAACTCATATTGTTCGTAGTAGAGTGTTTTCTCGATATAAGGTGCCAACTGTGCGCTATTGGTGGCCGAAAAACGTCCGTAATACATTTCGGGGAAGTAATCGCCATCCACACTACCATAGTATAAATCGGTCATCTTTCCCGAAGATGAGCCTTGTGTGGCAGGAATTTGTGGCGTGTCGCCAACGAAAAGCACAAAACTTGGGGCCGGATCATCTGGCGTACCATTGTTGTATTGTTCGTGCACGTAAGTCTGAATGGCGCTATAGCTGGTTCCAATTTCAGCCGTAGTTGTAAAAATAACCTCAAAACCTTTTTTAGTTTTCCATTCAATGAAAGGCGCCATATCTGCTTCAAACATTGGATCAGAAACAATCAAATATTTTACGGGATAGGTAGTAAGATCTGGATGTTCGGGATATTCTCTGTTTGTTGGATTATTCAAAAATGCTTGTTGCATCACTGAGAAATAAGGTGAATAAGTAGATGATTTTACATATTCAGTCAGGCTTTCATCCACATTGGTGAAAACAACTTCCAGTTCGATGTCGTTATATATGCGAATGATACCCTGAACCGGATTGTAACTAACCGGAGCAATAGTAAGTCGTGCAATCCTGAAACTCCGCATCACACCAAGTACTTCAACAGTAGCAAGTTCGGGCGCTATAAATGCATCTTTTTGATAAGTTTTTGAGTCAAATTCAAAGGGAACGTCTTCAGCAAGCTGATCTTTACGCAATGAAGGCTGAACGGGCATAATGAGTTCGTCGATGCCGTAATCACTCAGTTTATATTCTGTAACATTAAAATTCAGAACATTAACACTTACTTCAGCGCCAAAAGGTATTTCTATCAATTCCTTGGTGGCAGGTAATTTGGGTTCTCCAATATTTCCTAAAGAAAAAGTGCCAGGGATAAGCAACTCGTTGAAAACGCCTTTTGAGCTTTTAACTTTAAAGGTAGCTATGCCAGGATAGGCAATTTCTGCGCTTAGCCGCTGCATATTGTCATCAAGGACAACCGTTCCGGATTTGGTTTTACCAAAATCAATTGCTAAATCCTGCGCATTGATTTGGCTTGTGAAAACTAAAGCCGCAAAGAGAAGCAGGCTTAATTGAAAAATACGTTTGCCATAGGCAAACCAGCTTGTAAATTTTTTCATCTTGGTTAACATTTTACTTCGGTAATCTTTAAAAGAATAAGCATTTGAGCACAAATTTAACAGAAAAAAAATGTGCTGTCCTTTTTCTAAGCTTATTAAGTATGATTCTAAATAACAAGATAATTTAAGTAAACAATTGACAAACAAACTTATACGAAATAAAAAAGCAATAATGAATATCAAATATTTCATTATTGCCTGCTGAATTGCATAAGAGTTTGCACTAAAAATGTATAAGCTTAATTGCTGCCTGTTTTTTCTGTTTCATAATAAGCCAGCAATAAAGCAAGAGCTGCATCAGTTTTATCGTTTTCTATCCATAACCGAACTTTAACAATCAAATCTTCTTCGCTTGCAAGTTTTTTAAGCGATAATTTTTGTTCCCTAATTAAGGCGTTATCTGGAAATTTATCAAGACTTCCCAAACGTCCCAAATCATTTCCGGTGAGAAACGGATTGAATTTTATACTATCGGGCATCACATCAATCCCAATTCCAGGTTTAGCTAAGGGTTTGGGAACGATAAAAGCCGCCTCACCATTCGTTCTCACGTAATAATCGCCGCCCATTCTGCCAACAAGATCAATTTTTAAAACATCAATTTCTCCTTTTTCGTTAAGGATAGCTTCATTGACATGCATTTTCAGTATTTCACAAATCACCAGATTTCCGGCTCCCGGGCCATCACCTGTTTCGATGATATCCCGCACGCGGCATTCAAATTGCACAGGCGATTCCTTAACGCGGAAAGGCTTCACACATAGCGATTCGAGCGGCGTAAATCCTGCTTTAAAAAACTCATTCGTGCCTTTTGGATATTCGGAGCTGGCCAGACTCATTTGCTGAACCATTTCGAAGTTTACCATATTAATAACAACTTCGGGCACTTCCCTTAAATTTTCAAAAGTGTCTTTGGTTGTGTTATCACGTCCCCTTCGCGAAGGCGAAAAGATGAGGGTGGAAGGGTTTACACCAAAAGCATTAAAAAAACTGAAAGGCGAGAGGTTGGGATTGCCGGCTTTATCTATGGTACTCGCAAAAGCGATGGGTCGGGGAGCAACACTTCCAAGCAACAGCCGATGAAGCTTCCGTTGATCATAATTCACCGCATCAATGGTAATCATAGCGTTCATTTGGCAGGAAGTATTTGGGTTATGCATTCACCAAACCCGATGCGCAAACCATTTTTTTGAGCCGTCGCTTTCATGATGATAGTATCATAATCATGAATAAACCTTCTTTCGCTGCCATCTTTCATTGTTAACGGCTGGGTTCCTTTCCAGCTCAGTTCGAGCATTGACCCAAACGAATCGGGAGTAGGGCCGCTTATGGTACCAGAAGCATACAGTTCGCCGGGGTTGATATTACATCCGGCAACAGTTTGATGTGCAAGTTGTTGTGCCATATTCCAATAGAGATATTTGGTATTTGACTGACAAACAATCGTGCTTTCTGCTTTGGCGGGCTGAATAGCTACCTCAAGTTGAATATCAAAATTATGCTCTCCATTAATTTGCAAGTAGGGCAGCACTTCCGGCTCCTGTCTTGGACCTTTCGTCCTGAATGGCTCTAAAGCTTCCATGGTAATCACCCAGGGTGAAATTACCGATCCAAAACTTTTAGACAGGAAAGGCCCGAGTGGAACATATTCCCATTTTTGTATGTCTCTGGCCGAAAGATCATTAAAAAGCACCAGTCCAAAAATGGCATCTTCAGCCTGATCCACAGGAATAGGATCACCCAGATGCGTTTTGGATGAGGTAATAAAAGCCATTTCCAATTCAAAATCCAACTGTTTTGAAGGACCAAACAATGGTGGTGCCTCATCATTGGGTTTTGTTTGCCCTTTTGGCCGATGTATGGAAGTGCCGGAAACAACAATTGAAGAGGCTCTTCCATGATAACCTACGGGTAGGTGTTTCCAGTTTGGAAGCAGCGCTTTAGCAGGATCGCGAAACATCTTGCCAACATTGGTAGCATGCTCCATACTCGAGTAAAAATCAGTATAATCTCCAACCTGAATCGGCATCAGCATTTCAATCTGATCAGCTTGATAGAGTGCTAATTGAAGCATTTCTTCATTGCCCTGAAGCTCCATGTTTGAAGCGGAAAATATCTCTGATAGCCGCTCTCTGATAGCGATTCTGGTGTTTTTTGGCAGAGCGGCTAATTCGTTCAGGCTTTTTTCGTAGAAGATACTCAAATCAGGGATTTCAAGGCTGTCGAAATAACCAAAATCAGCCAACACAGAAAGGTCAACCAAAGTATCTCCTACACGAGTGGCAATAAAAACGAGATTGCCTGATGAGGCGATTCCATAAGGTAAATTTTGTATGGGGAAGTCACTGTTTTCGGGTGTTTTGATCCATGAAGTGAGTTCCGGATGGTTTGATTGTAACATAATTGAGATTAATGCTATAGGAAGTGATAATGTGAAATAAATTTGATTTTAAAGCGTACCTCGGCTTTCCTGTTCCAATTCGATGGCTTCGAACAGGGCTTTGAAATTTCCTTTTCCAAAAGATTTGGCTCCTTTACGCTGGATTATTTCAAAGAAAACAGTTGGACGGTCTTCAACAGGTTTTGTAAATAATTGAAGCAGATAGCCTTCCTCATCTCTGTCAATCAGAATCCTTAATTTCTTTAAGGTTTCAAGATCTTCATCGATTTCTTTTACGCGATCCATCACGGTATCATAATAGGTATCGGGAACATGCAAAAACTCAACTCCTCTGGCCCTAAGCTGATCGATAGTTGTAATGATATCATCAGTTGCCATGGCTACGTGCTGTGCGCCAGCCCCGCGATAAAAGTCGATATACTCTTCAATCTGTGATTTTTTCTTTCCTTCAGCAGGCTCATTAATCGGAAATTTGATGCGCATATTGCTGTTTGACATCACCTTGCTCATCAATGCTGTGTAATCGGTAGAGATATCTTTGTCATCAAACGAAATCAATTGTTCGAAACCCATTACCGTTCCATAAAAATTGACCCATTTGTTCATTTCGCCCCAATTTACATTACCTACGACATGATCCACATGTTTGAGGCCTGTTTCGGAAGGCTTGTAAACAGGATTCCATTTACGGAAGCCAGGCAGAAAAGGCCCGAAGTAATTTTTACGCTCCACAAAAATATGTACTGTTTCGCCATAGATGTGAATTCCGCTTGTGATTACCTCTCCATTTTCATCCACTGTGGTTTGAGGTGCCATGAAGGAACGGGCACCGCGGCTGGTGGTTTCCTTCCAGGCCTGCCGGGCATCATCCACCCACAAGGCGATTACTTTGATGCCATCGCCATGAGTTTTTTGATGTTCGGCAATATGCGACTCCGGCGTTAGTGCAGTTGTGAAAACAAAGGTGATTTTTCCTTGCCGTAAGGCATAACTGGCTCTGTCTTTAAGCCCGGTTTCGAGCCCGGCATAAGCCAACGGCTGAAATCCAAAAGCCGTTTGGTAGTAATGGGCTGCCTGCTTAGCATTTCCTACATAAAATTCAACATAATCTGTTCCATTAATTGGAAGAAAGTCATTATTGCTCATGATGTTATCTAATTTATATATGTTCTGTTTTTAAATTAAAAAAGCCAGCTTTTGAAATAGTCAGGGTCTTCAAGACTCATCGCTTGCTTGGTGAGCTTCAACGGCTTAAAAGTATCTACCATCACCGCCAGCTCATCGGTTCCTTTTTTGCCGATGCTTCTTTCGGCTGCTCCCGGATGTGGCCCGTGTGGAATTCCGATAGGATGCAGCGTGATCATACCTTTTTCGATGTGATTTCGGCTCATAAAATCGCCATCAACATAATAAAGTACTTCATCCGAATCCACATTACTATGATTGTAGGGTGCAGGAATAGATTTGGGATGGTAATCGTATAAGCGCGGAACGAAAGCACAGGTTACAAAAGCTGGTGTTTCAAATGTTTGATGCACTGGTGGTGGCTGGTGGATGCGTCCGGTAATGGGTTCGAAGTCGTGAATGCTAATTCCGAATGGATAATGGCAGCCATCCCATCCAATGGCGTCGAATGGATGTGAAGCATAAACGTATGGAAAGAGCAGGTCTTCGCGCTTGATCTTTACCAGAAATTCTCCTCGTTCATTATGTGTAACCAACTTTTCGGGTACTTTAATGTCCCTTTCATAAAAAGGTGCATGCTCGAGCAACTGGCCATTTTTGTTTACATAGCGCTTTGGGAATCTCAGGGGATGAAAAGATTCAACAATGAATAAGCGGTTGTCGGACGAATCAAATTCCATCTGATAAATTATGCCTCGCGGAATGATCAGGTGATCACCATAAACAAAATCAATCGTCCCGAAGATCGTGTGCAGTTTGCCACTGCCTTCGTGAATAAATATCATCTCGTCAGCTTGCGAGTTTTTATAAAAATAGTCTTTCATTGATTGTCGTGGCGCTGCCAGACTGATATACACATCGCTATTAATCAAAACCGGAACGCGGCTATCGAGGTAATCATCTGTTGGTTTTACCTTAAACCCATTAAAGCTGCGATGCTGCATATTGTGCTCCATTGCCACTTCAGGTTTTACGGAAACCGGATCACTTACCGACTTCACCATTGTGGGAGGATAAGTATGATAGATAAGTGAATAGACATCAGAAAAACCTTCTGTCGACACTAATTCTTCGGCAAACAAGTCGCCATTAGGTTTACGGAAAATGGTGTGCCGTTTGTGGGGTACTTCACCGCGACGCAAATAATAAGGCATACAATTTATATTTGGTTTAAATAAGAAGAACAAATCTACATAAAAAATTGTTTAGCCTTTGTAATTTCTAAACCGATTTCAGTTAAACAAAACGTTAAAAATGCTTAAGCCACTTCTCGAACCCTTTTTGATGGGCGCACTTCAACTAACAAATCGTTTCGTTATGGCACCGCTTACACGACAGCGGGCCGCAAAAGAGTTAGAACCTACTGATCTTCATGCCAAATATTATGCGCAACGAGCCAGCGCGGGTTTAATTATCAGTGAAGCAAGTCAGATTTCACCCAAAGGGCAGGGGTATCCTAATACTCCGGGAATTTACTCTCAGGAGCAAATAGCTGGTTGGAAAAAAGTGACTACTGCAGTGCATCAGGCTGGAGGAAAAATTGTTTGTCAGTTGTGGCATGTTGGCCGGCACTCTCATCCACTTATTCAGTTGGATGGCGGTATGCCGGTAGGGCCTTCTGCTGTGGCAGAAACCGGGCATGTTACCACATTGCAAGGTAAAATGGAGCCCGTTGTACCAAAAGCACTTTCGTTACCAGCAATCAAAGCCACTATTGAGGATTACCGAAAAGCAGCGCGTAATGCTATAATTGCTGGTTTTGATGGTGTTGAAATACATGGCGCCAATGGCTATTTGATCGATCAGTTTTTGAATGATAACAGCAATATCAGAACGGATCAATATGGCGGTAGCATTCCCAAAAAAGCGCGTTTTGCATTGGAAGTTGTTGATGCCGTTATAAATGAAATTGGAGCTGAACGAACGGGTATTCGCCTTTCGCCTTCCGGACGAAATTTTGGTATCAATAATGAAAATCCTGTTGAAACCTTTACCTACCTGATCCAAAAGCTCAACAAGTTTAATTTGGCGTTTATTCATCTGATCGAGCCTTTTGCGCATACTATCGAAGGTTTGGATAATTACCTTGCCTGTCCTACGACTTATTTTAAACCTCTGATCGAAAGCCCTGTAATCACTGCCGGGGGAATGACTTTCGCTTCAGCAGAAAAAATGCTTAACGAAGGTCATGCTGATTTGGTAGCTTTTGGCAGGGATTTTATTTCCAATCCCGATCTTGTGGAGCGCTATCGTAACGATTGGCCTTTGCAACCCTATGATACTGAAACTTTTTATGGCGGTAACGAGACCGGATATACTGATTATCCTTTTTACAAAACTCAACAGATTGAAAAATGATTTCCGGGTTGGATTTTTTAAGTGTGGTGGCAGACTGGGCAAATCAGCGGCTCGCAGATGGAGGTCCGCGTTATGCAGAATACCATCCCGAACAAATTATCGTAGAGCCTTGGAATGCTTTGAGTTCTGTCGCTATGATGCTTCCGGCAATTTATTGGTTTTTTAGAGAGCGAGGGGAACTTAAGCAACACAAATATTTTACATTCGCTATCCTGATGGTTTTTCTTGGCGGACTTGGTAGCACGCTTTTTCATGCATTCAGAATGAGTCCTGTTTTTTTGCTTCTTGATGTCTTGCCTTCTGCATTACTTACTTTATCGCTGGCGATATTTTTCTGGTTGAAAATCCTTAAAAAATGGTGGCTGGTAGCTACAGTGCTTTTACCAGTTTTTGCTTTAAGGATATTGCTTTTCGGGCAATTGGAAGGTCACCTGGCAATTAATATTTCCTATGCAATCTCGGGAGCTTTGGTGCTCGTTCCTTTGTTGATCTTGCTTTATCGCACCGAGTTTAAAGCAGGATTATCTGTGCTTTTTGTATTGATTCTTTTTGCGCTGGCTCTGTTATTTAGGCAGTTAGACGTGCATGCTTTTGAATTTTTACCTCAAGGGACACACTTTTTGTGGCATCTTTTTAGTGCTGGCGGTTCGTTTTTCCTGTTGAATTATTTGTATCAGCTTCGCCGCTATGAACAAAAAAAGCAGGAATAATCAATTTCCTGCTTTGTGCTTTATTAATGCCTGATTTTATTCGATTCCGCTGAAGTGTTTCATAAATTGCACCCGCTCGTAAGCGGCAGGATTATCTGCTTCTTTTACACTCATCTTACCAATAAAATCATCAGTTGACTTAAAATTGTGCTTTTTCATCCAACTTTCTAATTCTTGGAGCATAATGCCAATTTCCTGGAAGCCTTTCTTGTAAAGCACTGATGCAATTTGTACGGCTTTTGCACCTGCCAACAGCTGCTTGATCATAGCTTTGCCATCGTGAATTCCTGTAGAAGCAGCAATATCGCAATGTACTTTGGTCGACATCATGGCAACCCAGCGCAAAGAAATTGCTAACTCTTCGGCATGGCTGAAAACATTGGAAGCCTTAATCTCAAATTTGTCAATATCAATGTCAGGTGAGAAGAAACGGTTAAAGAAAACCAATCCGGAAATACCTGTCCAGGAAAGTTTTAAAGCCATTTTTGACAGGCTCGAAAAATAATAGCTAATCTTAAGGGTGATCGGAATTTTTATGACTTTGGTGATCTTTTCAACGATTTCAAAATAAATTGCTTCGTTATGATCGCTGTCGTTATGCGGATCGGAAGGGAGCACAAAAATATTCAGCTCCAGACCGTCAGCCCCTGCTTCCTCAATCTTTTTGGCAAAATCGATCCATTCATGCGACGAAACACAGTTGATGCTTGCAATAATAGGGATATCAACAACTTGCTTAGCATCCCTGATTAGTTTGATGTAACGGTCAACATCATTATGCCGGGTATAGTTACGGATATAATCTTCCGCTTCCGGATAATAATTGCTGTATTCATCCTGAACAAGCGTATGACTTGCACTGTGTTTGATTTGTTCCTCGAACAGCGATTTTAAAACTACAGCAGCAGCTCCGTTAGCAGCGGCCTCTTTAATGTTTTCGACTGAGCTTGTAAGGCCTGAACTTCCGACTATGATCGGGTTTTTTAATTTCAGTCCCATATAACTTGTGGCCAGATTTACCATAATTCCTCCGTTGCTTGATGTTGGATTCGTCCGATATTAAAACACCTTTGTGCTTGCAAAGCTAAGAAACAAATTATTCAAAATCATTCTAAATTTGTTAGCTACACTTTTGTTTGTTATTTGCTTGCTTTTCTTTTACTCAAAAATACGTGTATTGGGCTCCTTAAGCATTTCATTTTATTTGCCTGATTTTAAACTTAATTTTTACCGATAAATGTTTTTAACACTTAGCTGTTTACAACTATGTTAATCACTAAGTATCTATACGGTTGAGATAATGTATTTTTGGACTGTAAAAGCTCTCGACATCAAGAGATTTCGATAAATAAACAATTTCCGGTTATTGGATCTGTTAGGTTGGATAGCAGGTCAATTTCAGGGGACATATAGAACAACCAATGAACCCGCGATTTTATATCAATGTATTACTCGGATTACTGTTTTCGGTAGGCTTATTCGCACAACCAAATGTTGTTGGAAATCCCTCTGATACAGCTATCTGTGTTGATGCAAGCGCTAATTTTAGGGTGATTGCCGTAAACACAGCTGCCTATCAATGGCAGGAGAATGATGGTGTAGGATGGTATAATATCACTGAAACCATAGCATATGCTTCTGGATACAATACCCCATTACTCACGCTCTCGGATGCCAATTTGGGACTAAATGGATACCTGTATCGCTGTGTTGTTTTTGATGCAGAGGGAGCTCAGGATATTTCTGAGGCAGCACAATTGGGCGTGTATGAGCCTCCGATTATTATCTCGCAACCACTTGATAATAGGGTTTGTAAGAATGAAACGGCTGTTTTTGCAGTTCAGGCATTGAATGGTACAGGATATAGCTGGCAGGAAAATATCGGGCAGGGTTGGGTTCTTCTGGAAGATAATTCCTTTTATCAGGGTACAAATTCAAATACGCTGGAAGTGTTTACCACCACAGGCATGAATGGGTTTAGGTATCGCGTTATTGTTAGTAATGTAAGTTGCCCGGATACCAGTATAAGCGCCAGGCTGTTTGTTGATCCAACTCCTGTAGTGCAACAGATTACGGGCGGAGGAAATTATTGTATTGGAGGCGTTGGCGTCGAAATTGGATTAGCCGATTCTGAAACCGGAATCAGCTATCAACTGCTCAGAAACGATAACCCAACGGGTAATGTAATTGAAGGAGATAATGAACCTGTTTCGTTTGGATTGATCACCCAGGATGGCGTTTACAGTGTATTGGCAATCAATGGATTTACATCTTGTAGTGTTTTGATGGAGGGCTCAACAGAAGTTATTACAGATCCTCTTCCTTTGCAACAGCAGCTTAGCGGAGGTGGCGCTTATTGTCCTGGCGATGAGGCTCCCGAAATTTTTCTTACTGAAACAGAATCAAGTGTGGTTTATCAGTTATTTGCTAATGGAGCCTACACAGGTGCCGAAATTATTGGAAATGGTTACATAAGCAGTTTTGGAAGATTTGCCGGCAGTGGTATCTACACCGTAACGGCTTTTAATCCATCAACAGGCTGCAGCACTCAAATGACAGGTCAGGTTCAGGTTATCCAGGATAATGCACCAAGTGTTTTTGCAGGCAGCAATCAGTTCATACAAAGGGGTGAAATAGCAAGTTTGAATGCATCAGCAACTGGTGGTTCAGGCAATTACAATTTTAATTGGAATCCACAGGCTTATGTTCAACAACCTGATTGGTCATCAACCCAAACCATTCCCCTTTTTCAATCACGGCAGTTTTTAGTTAACGCTATAGATCAGCAAAGTGGCTGTGCTGCCCGACCTGATACCTTAATTGTTTATGTTGAAGATGGCGAGCTGGAATTGGAATTGATCGCAAGTCAAACACAAATCTGTCCGGGCGATCAGGTGCAACTGTCTGCTATTGCGGGTGGTGGCACTGGAAATTATGCGTATCAATGGACTTCCCTTCCCGAAGGAATCAACTCAACAAATGCTCAATTGCTTGTAAATCCTGTTGCTTCAACAACTTATATCGTAACGCTTAACGATGGACAACAGATAATTCAAAAATCTGTGAGCATTCAGGTAAATCCGGTTCCTTCTCAATATAGCCTCACAGGCGACGAAAACTATTGTGCCAACGAGGAAGGCGTTGAAATTGGTCTTAATGGTTCAGAAAATGGTGCGATTTATCAGCTGATTCGTAATGATAATGATATAGTTGCAGAAAAATCCGGGACTGGTCAGGCAATTGTGTTTGGCACTTATGGTGTTGGAAATTATCAAATTGAGGCCAAGTTTTCTTCTGGCAGCTGTTCACGAATAATGAATGGTGAATTATCAGTGAGTGTGCTTTCATCACCAATTTTATCAGCCGGAGCAAATCAATACATTTCAAATGGAAATCAGACAACACTTTCATCATTTGTGCAGGGAGGCTCTGGAAATTATGAATTTAGCTGGACGCCATTTGATAAGCTCTTAAATCCAAATCAGCAAAACCCGGCAACTTTGCCGCTTTTCGAAACCACGCTTTTTGAGGTTATGGCAACTGATAGGAATACGGGATGTTATAGTAATGCTGCGCAAACAGTGGTTTTCGTTACAGGTGGAGACCTTGATCTCAGCCTAAACTCCGATCAGTACAGCATCTGCTCGGGCGAGTCAGTTCAGTTGCAGGCTTTGCCATCAGGAGGTTCGGGGAATTATGTATATCAGTGGCAATCAAACCCTCCCGGATTAGATGCTATTGTTTCAAATCCTTTGGTTACTTTAACATATTCAAGCTGGTTGATTCTTACAATAACTGACGGATTTACGGTGCTCAGCGATTCAATTTTTATCGCAGTCCGACCTTTGCCTCAAGCCTTCACTTTGGGTGGAGGCGGTAGTTATTGTATAGGCGAAACGGGTGTTGAAGTGAATCTGACTGGCTCAGCATATGATGTGTTTTATACGCTTTATCGCAACGGAATAAATACAGGTCAGGTTCGAACAGGCAATGGGCAGGCTATTGCCTATCCAAATCAAATTATTGAGGGAGTTTATCAAATCAAGGCGTTTTCCCAACAACAAATTTGTACCAGCATGATGCCTGGAAGTGTTGAAGTTGTAGCCAAGCATCCTCCTGTTGGTTTTGCAGGATATGATCGCACGATTCAAACAGGAACAGTAACTAACCTAAATGCCGAAGCGTCAGGCGGATCTGGTAATTATACTTACGAATGGTCTCCTGAATCACTGCTTGTAAACCCTGCTTCGCAACAAACACTCACTGTGCCATTAAGTCAGAATACTGTTTTTAATTTGAATGTAGCAGATAACCAAAGTGGCTGTCAATCTCAACCCGATCAGGTACAGGTTTTTGTTCAGGGGGGCACTTTGCAGGTGATGGCATCAGCAAACCAACAAACTGTTTGTAAGGGATCAGCTGTTGAGCTTAATGCGATGGCAACCGGAGGTACAGCAAATTATTATTACAGCTGGACCTCAGTTCCTGCAGGTTTTTACTCAGGTGAAGCGCAGCCTGTTGTAGTTCCTTCAGCTTCTGCCTGGTACAAGGTCACTGTTTATGACGGGCAACAAAATGCATCAGACAGTATTTTTGTTGAGGTTTCACAGCCTCCTCAAATATTTGCGGTTTTTGGTGGTGGACAGATTTGTGAAACGGGTCAAACACAACAGGTTTTTTTGGATGGAAGTGAACTCGGCATTCATTACAGGCTTTATCATGAAAGCATTTTAAAGTTGGAATTATTCGGCACAGGATCAGCGCTACAGTTTGGTGGATATGATCAGCCCGGAAGTTACACTGTTACAGCAGTTAATGCTGATGGCTGCCAAAAAATGATGAGCGGAGAAGCCGTCATCTTGCAAGCCATAGCTCCTTTAGTAAATGCCGGGCCAGATAAGTGGATTGGCCAAAATGAACAGGTTACACTTGAAGGAAGTTTAGCTGGTGATCAAACCACGACATTCAACTGGAATCCAGCTGCTCAGTTGCTTAATCCAGCTGCCTTACAGCCCACAACCATTCCTTTAGTCAATTCAACTTTGTTTGCCCTGCAAGCAACAAACCCTGCTTGCGGCAATTCAACAGATTATGCTACCGTTTTTGTAACCGGCGGTTCGCTCACACTATCACTTTATCACTCCCCTGTGTCGTGTCCGGGCGAGGCTGTCAATCTTTTTGCATTGCCCGGCGGAGGTGCAGGCAATTATTCCTACTCCTGGACGTCGAACCCTGCGGGGTTTTCGTCTGATGAGATCAATCCGGTAGTTTACCCAAGTGAAGCTACCTGGTATATTTTTAGCTTGACAGAGAATGATCAAAGTCTTAAAGATTCAGTTTTGATCTCACCGCTTGATCAGCCGCAGTTCTTTGATGTTATTGGGGGTGGACAAGTTTGCAGCGGTAATGACCTGCCGCAAATTCAACTTTCGGGTTCCGAATCAGGGGTTGTTTACACCCTGATGCACAATGGTTTTGAAACAGATTATTCCCTCCCCGGAAATGGCTTTGCACTGTATTTTGAAGCCGTTGAAGGATCAGGGAATTATCAGATTATTGCCTTCAATGAGCTTTCAAGTTGTACCTCGCTGATGATCGGATCTGTTGAAGTTGAAGTATCGGCTTCACCAGTTGTTTTTGCCGGATTCGATCAAATGATACAAATCGGTGAGTCGGCATCTATAAATATGGAAGCTGTCGGGGGTTCGGGTGAGTATTCGTATCTATGGTATCCTAACTGGCTTGTTGAATCTCCCGAAAATGCCACTACTTTGACAACACCTTTAGATCAAACTACTGTTTATTTTGCTTCGGCAACAGATTTGTTGTCGGAATGCATCTCGGAACAAGATACCGTAATCATCTTTGTTGAAGGAGGCCAACTCAGGGCCAGAATACTAACTGGCCAGAGTCAGCTCTGTGAGGGGCAAAACTTTAAGGCAATGGCACTTCCCAGTGGAGGTTCAGGGTCTTATGCGTATTTATGGACTAATCAGGAGAGTGAAGTGTTGGGAAATGAGGCTCAGCTTGCGGTGGATTTGTTTCAAAACAGCTGGATTTTTCTGTCAGTTTCAGACGGTGAAAATACAATAAACGATTCAGTTTATGTAGCAGTGGCTCCCGAAATTCTGCAATATGCGGTTACCGGCGGAGGACACTATTGTGCCGGATCAGAAGCTCCTGAAATCGGGCTTTCAGTTTCGGAATCGGGTGTTCAGTACGATTTATTCAAGGGAGAGCAATTGCTTTTTACTGTTCAGGGATCCGGCGAAGCAATCTCTTTTGGCCAGCAAACCATGTCAGGAATTTATACGGTTGAGGCCTACCGCTCTGGTTTTCCATGCCGTAAGGCGATGGCAGGAGCAGCAGTGATCGTCAGAAATATGATACATCAGCTCGATGCGGGTCAGGATTTATTTATTCCCAGAGGCACTTCTGCAAATCTTCAGGCAATTGTTAGTAATGGCTCCGGAGATTATACTTTCCAATGGCAACCCGAATCGCTTGTAACGAATCCTGATGCTGCTACAACAGCCACGTTGCCCTTACAACAAAGTGTTTTCTTTGAGTTGTTTGTTACTGACAACCTTACTTTATGTGAGACAAGCGATCAGCTAAGCGTTTTTGTTACTGGAGGTGCACTTAGCGTGAGTTTGCAAGCCGGTGAGGCTTTTGTTTGTCCGGGTGAATCGCTCCTTATCAATGCTTTGCCATCTGGTGGCGAAGACAATTACAGCAGGCAATGGTTTGCTAACGGACAATTACTAACCAATGTGGGTTGGCAGTTATTGGATTATCCTACCGAAGACACTTGGTATAAAATTGTTGTTGAGTCGGGCGATCAGCAAGCCAAAGATTCTGTTTTGGTTAGGATGAATGCTCTGCCTCAGGTATTTACATTAGATGGAGGAGGCTTGTTTTGCGATAGCCAGTTGCCTCCGGAAGTGTTCCTGACGGACAGCGAATCAGGCGTGGAATACAAACTTTACCTCAATGGACAATTTACAGGATTAATCAAAAATGGCACTGGAAACACACTCAATTTTGGATCAAGATTTACTCAGGGAAGTTACCACGCACTTGCTGTTAGTCAGGAGAATTGCGTGCAACTGATGGATGGGTTGGTAGAAGTGAGGCAAACAGCCAAAGCCCGTCAGTATGACCTGCTTGGTGGAGGGCGCTGGTGCGATAATGAGCTTGGTAACGGTCTTTACCTTTCTGGTTCTGAAGCCGGAGTAGGTTACGCCTTATTGGATGAAGATGATACACCCATTGAAATGATTTTTGGGACGGGAAGTGCTATTGGTTTTGGCTCACCTACCGAAACAGGAGCGTATCGTGTTGTAGCTGATTTTCTTAACGAATCCTGTGCTCAACCTATGCGAGGGCTCGTTTCAGCTGTGATTGATCCGTCTCCACAACTACTTATTGCTGGCGAAACAACAGCATGCGAAAATGATGAATTCATTTTAAGTGCTTCAGGTGCTGATGCTTATGAATGGTTTTTTAATCCAGTTCAAACTACTGATGAAGTTATTTTCCAAGCAACTGAAAACATGGACTTTTTGGTAATAGGAACGAATAGCCTGGGCTGCAAGGATTCTGCAGATGTACAGCTCTTAGTGAATCCACGCCCTGATGTTGAACTCTTGATATATGAGGATCAAAAAATGATAACAGCCACGCCTGATGATTTTCAGGAATACACTTTTTATTCAGGCTCATCGATTTTACAGTCAGGTGCATCCAACAAATTCAATTATACCGGGATTGAATTGCCTGTCGATTCGATAGGTGTGGAAGCTGCAACAGCGGAAGGATGTGTTTCGGCAGCTGTCATTTTTGTGGAAACTAAAAACGAATCAAATGCCTTTACACCCAACGATGATGGCATTAATGATGTATTCAGAAAAGGAGATTTTATCAGGGTGTTTAGTCGTTGGGGTGTTGAATTATTCAGCGGCAATGAAGGCTGGGACGGACGTTATAAAGGCAGTATGGTTACTCCTGGCACTTACTATTTTGTGCAGGAAGTCAGGGATGTAAATGGGGTTTTAATCAGAACCGAAAAAGGCTCTGTAACACTTGTAATAGAATGAGAAACAGCCTGCTGAGCATATTCTTCTTTTTGATTCTGCTAAGCTGGAACACAGTTTTAGGGCAGTCTTCACGTGTCGTGAAACAAGCGCAGAAAAAATATGAATTCAAAGACTACGCTGGTGCCGTAAAGCTTTGGAAAAAAGCTTTTGATCAGGAGAAAGATGCTACGCTAAGGCTGCAACTCGCCTATCAGCTTGGTGAGGCTTATGCACAAATGAATCAACTCGAAAAGGCTGAAGTATGGCTTAAAGATGCCGTTGAAAGTGATCAGCCTTCAGTGGAATGGCTTATGCTGAAAGCTTCTGTACAGTTAAAACTTAACCAGCCTGAATCAGCTCAAAAAACCATAGCGCAAGCACTCGAAAAACAACCTTATTCCCGTCAATTACAGGATATGCTGGACATGATAAATCGCTGGCAAAAACAATCCTATCAAACAGATTTTCCCTTTGAGGAACTAAAGTCTGTTAATACTTCTTACAGCGATTATACAGCCCTTTGGAATCAGGAGCGGCTCCTGGTTTCGAGCAGTCGTTCCGGCGGGCAACATCAAAGCATTGATGGAAGAACTTCGGAGTATTACTCAGGGATTTTTGAGTTTAAACAAAATCAATTTGGTGATTTTGAGCAGCTAAATGAATTTAAATCTTTGAAAGGTCGCAATATCGGTACTCCTGCCATTGATCAATTACAGCAAAGAATTTTTTATACCAGCTGTAATAACGGTAAAAAACGCTGCACCATTTTAATGGCCTCCATTGATCCAGTTACCGGAAAAATCAGCAGGCCTAAACCAGCCCCATTTATGCAAAAGAAGGTGCATTATGGTCATCCGTTTGTTCGTGAAGATGGCAAGATGCTCTATTTCGTTTCTGACATGCCCGGTGGATATGGTGGCAAAGACATCTATAGGATCAGCATGCGCGAAGATGGTGGCTTTGGGCTGGCAATCAATATGGGGCCGCAGCTTAACACAACGGACGATGAACTTTTCCCGACAACAATAGGTGATAGTTTGTTATTGTTTGCAACAGAGCGCTATGCTGGTTATGGTGGTTTGGATTTATATGCCTCGCGGCTGAATGACGAACAGGCAAGCCGACCCATCCTGCTCGATTTTCCTTTCAATAGTCAGGGCGACGATTTTTACCTCACCTTAAAACCGGGTGGCATTCGCGGATGGCTCAGCTCCAACCGCAATAGTAATACAAATGACGATATCTACACTTTTGAAGCTTTTCCGCTACGGGCAATCCTCGAAGGAGAACTAAAAGAAGAACATTCCGGTAAGCTGTTGGCTGATGTGGATATAAAAATTCTTGAGAATGGACTGAGTAAAAACATGATTAAAACTGATTCGGGAGGATATTACCGGACAAGTGTTTCAATAGGAAGCAGCCTGGAAATTCATGCAGAAAAAGCTGGCTATTTTCCTGAAAAACGTTTTCAAAAAGTTGCCGACACAAGCCGTTTGATACGGCAGGATTTTGTGCTGGCGCTGCTAACTTATCCTGCTGCAATCAGTGGTTTTGTTACAGATAAAGAAACAAGGAAACCACTTCATTCAGATAAGGTGATGATTAACGGGCCAGGTGGTTTCTATTTGGAAACATTCACTAATTCGCAGGGCGAATACCGTTTCGATTCCTTAAAACCTAACCATATTTATACCGTGAAAGTGACCAAAAAGGGCTATTTCAGCGAATCACGTGTTTGCAGGATACCAGAAGCCCGAAAGCCGCTGCTGCTGAATAAGCAAAATGGGGTGGATATGGATTTTGAATTGGTTGCCATTCAGGAAAAGAAGGAGGTGGTGATTAATAATATTTATTATGACTTTGATAAGGCCACGTTACGCGAAAGCTCAAAATTGGAGCTGAACAAACTGGTCTCGATGCTGCGTGAAACACCCAACGTGATTGTGCAAATCAATGCCCATACCGATACGCGTGGTAGTCATGCCTACAATGATAAACTTTCTGACAGTCGTGCTGCTTCCGTTGTTAATTATCTGATAGCTAACGGTATAGATCCGGAACGACTGGTATCCAGAGGTCTGGGTAAAAGTAACCCCATAATCCCAAATGCTAAATCTGAAACTGAACATCAGGCCAACCGAAGAACAACATTTACCGTAACCGGAACCGACTTTAAACCGGTAATTTCACAAAACAGTTTTATTCTGAAGGGGACGGCCGACCTTGTTTATCGGGTACAGCTTATGGCAACTGCCAATAGCTTTGATCCTGAAAGTTATTTTGCAGTTTTAAAAGCTATTATTCCTGATGCCAGGTTTTACGTAAATGCCACAAATAATATTTTCCGCTACGAAATAGGCGACAGACAGAATCTATCAACTGCAGAAGCTTTGAAAAATCAGGTATTGGCTGCTGGTTTTGCAGATTGTTTTATTGTGCCTTATCACAACGGAAAACGCATCACAATGGAAGAAGCTAAACAAATCAAACCATGAGCAGGATGTTGAAATACCTATTTTTGGCTGCAAGCCTGCTGTTTGTGTGGCAGGCCAGTGCACAAACGGATCTGTTGTTTAGCCTTCACGGGATGAATCAAAAGGTTTTTAATCCAGCTGCAATGGACGACAACGGACGCGTCAATCTGGAGTTGATGGCCAGGCAGCAATGGATTGGCTTCCCGGATGCGCCTGCTGTGCAGTATCTTAGTGCAGATATGTTTATGGATGAGCAGCCTATGGGTCTCAAATTAAGCTTTCTGAATCAGACCGCTGGAAAAGAAATCACCCGACAGTTGAGTCTGGCTTATGCTTATCAGGTAAGACTTTTGAATGAGCTCGATCTTCGTTTTGGCCTCGGTGCAGGTTTTTATCAACGTCAGGTGCTTTATTCGGAATTGATTTTTGACGAAGGTAACGAGCCACTTATAAAACCTGACGAGTCAATAATAAAACCTGATTTTTCTTTTGGTCTGGAGCTCTATTGGAATGCCTTTACGCTTGGATTGGCTGCCAATCATATCACAACTCCCAATCGAAAAGCAACAATTTTCAAGATCCCATTACATAATCATTTTTACCTGACGCATCAGTTGGTTCTCAACGAACAAAGCCGTTTGCTGTCAGAGATTTCCTGGCATCAGCAGGGACCGATAAACAGGATGCAATTGGGTGCTGTGATTGAAGCTGGTATTTTAGAAGCCGGACTCGCCTACAGGCATCAGGATGCTTTGATAATAAGAGCAGGTATTGCACTTTCGGAAACAATAAAGTTGCGGTATGCCTATGACTTAGGTATTTCAAAAATAGCGAATTACAACAGCGGCACGCATGAAATCAGCCTGCGGTTTGGTTTCCCCAAGAAGTCGGGAACATTTCTGTCGCCCAGATTTTTGGATTAGCACAACAAATTTAGCCTGGTTTAATTACTTCTCGGTTGGATGAATCACCTCCGAAAACATATCTTTCTTTTCCAGTATTTCAAGTGCCTGCATTATAGTTTCATCCTGTTCGCTCACCACCTGATAATAGGCTTCCATATCCCAGATGTTTCGGGCTATCAAAGCTTTGATCTGCATCCGGATGAAATCTTCTGAACGCTGGTATAAGGCGTCATCAAATTCCACCTTTTCTTCTTCGGCCATTGCCAGAAAATGGGTCATCATGGTTTCATCCACCTCGAATCCTTTGACAAACTTTTCGGTGGTTCTGTAGGTTTTTTTTATTTCATCACGCTTTGCGTTAGAAAAATCAATGGTATAGCGATTGAAAACGCCTTTGCGAATCAGATCGGAATAGTAAGTGGTTAAATGCAATGTGTCAACGGGCACAAAAATATCCGGCATGATGCCGCCTCCGCCAAAAACAGTTCTTTTGGCAGCAGTAAAATATTTGAGCGAATCGGGGAAATGGATGCTGTCGGCATTCACCAGTTCGCCCTTGCGCTGCCGTTCGATCAGATCCTTGAAATAGTTTTCGCTTCCCTCATCGTAAGGGCGTTGGATACTGCGGCCGCTTGGTGTAAAATAACGAGCTGCCGTAAGGCGTATCACTGCACCATCAGGAAGCTGAAAAGGCCTTTGAACCAGACCTTTACCAAACGAACGACGGCCAATAACAATGCCGCGATCCCAATCCTGAACAGCACCCGAAACAATCTCACTGGCCGAAGCCGAGCCTTCATTGATCAACACAACCAACTTTCCTTTTTCAAAGCTTCCTTTGGTGGTTGCCGAAAAATCCTGACGAGGACTTTTTAAGCCTTCGGTATAAACAATCAGCTTGCCTTCGTCCAGAAATTCATCTGAAAGCTCAACGGCTACATTCAAAAACCCTCCCGAATTTCCTCTCAGGTCAAGGACTAAACTTTCCATACCGTCTTTGGTGAGTTCGGCCATGCTTTGATAAAATTCTTCCATCGAAGTTTTTGAAAAACGATTCAGTTTTATATAACCAACTTTTTTGTCAAGCATAAAAGCTGCATCAATACTGTTGATAGGAATTTTATCCCGGACAATGGTATAGTCAATCAATTCGGGCTGATAATTCCTGAGAATGCTCACATCAACCGTCGTACCTTTTTTGCCACGAAGCCTGTCCATCACATATTTATTGTTGATTTTTTTGCCGAAAGCTTCTTCCCCATCTATTTTCAAAATACGATCGCCGGCAAGTATGCCCAGTTTTTCGGAAGGGCCGCCTGGCACAGGAGCAACCACCAAAATGGTGTCGCGCAGCAACTGAAAGGTTACGCCAATGCCTTCAAAACTTCCTTCGAGTGGCTCGTTGGCCGCATCAATGTCATCTTTAGAGTAATAGGAAGAATGCGGATCCAGCTCTTTAAGCATCGAAACGATGGCATCTTCAACCAATTCGGGGGTATCTGTGCTGTCAACATAAAAATTATCGATATAAAACAGTGCCGCAGCAAATTTCTGGGTTGTTTCTTTCGGGTCGATTTTTCCCGGCTTTTGAGCCATGGCTGCAAAACCTGCGAGCAACAAGAAAAGGATCAGGGTTATATTCTTCATGCTTAACATCTTAAAATCAGTTTTAAACTTATTTGCTTGAGTTTTGTGAAACACACTTTCATGCAAAACACCCAAAAGTAAACAATTATTGCCAGTTCAGGTTTTACAATCAGTTTATGGCCGTTAAAGTTTGTTAAGCTAAATGGACGTTTCCAGGGAAAAATTTAGTGTTTTTTGCTTTTAAAAAATAAAAAAAAGCACTTCCGATAAAAGAAGCGCTTTGTATATCATTTGATTTTAAGTCTTTAGAAATCCAGAATTTCCTTAGCCGCTGCATAGATTTTATCGGCATTGGGTAATATGGCTTTTTCCAGAATCCGATTAAAACCAACCGGAGTAAAAGTAGATCCAACACGTTTTACCGGTGCATCAAGGTATTCAAAAGCTTCTTCGGCAACAATGGAAGCCAGCTCGCCACCAAATCCGGCAAAAACCTTTTCTTCATGCACAACCAGCACACGCGAAGTTTTCTTAACAGTTTCGATTATAGCTTCTTTATCCAAGGGAATCAGGCTGCGGATGTCGAGCACCTCGATTTCTTTGCCTGTTTCGTCGCTGATGCGATCAGCCACCTGAACGGCCATGTGCGTAGTGTTGCCATAAGTGATGATACTCAAATCGGAGCCACTGCGACGGATGCGTGCTTTGCCGAAAGGCACCTCAAAATCATCAGGCACTACGGTTTCGGCAACCGGATCATTATACAGTGCTTTTGGTTCCAGAAATACTGTTGGTCCCTGGCTGCGCAAGGCAGTGCGCAAAAGTCCTGCCGCATCATCGGCATATGAAGGATAAACGATACGCAAACCGGGGAAGGTAGCCAACGCTCCTTCGATGGTTTGAGAGTGATACAGGCCACCGCCGATATAACCACCAGATGCCAAACGAATTACAACATTAGGTGAAAAAGCACCATTGCTGCGCCAGTAATCATGCGAAGTTTCAACCAATTGTTCCATGGCAGGCCAGAAATAATCGGCAAATTCAGCGCCTTCAACAACGATACGAATCTTATCATTGTAGCGACTCATACCATTGGCCGTTCCCATAATATAATCCTCGGCAATTGGCGCATTGAACACCCGCTCTTTGCCAAATTCCTGCTGCATGCCCTTGGTTACATTAAAGATACCGCCTTTGTCTTTGTTGGCAACATCCTGTCCCCAGATATAGGTATCGGGGTTTTTGCGGAATTCGTTCTTAAGGGTTTCATTCAAGGCCTGAATATACTTCAAAGAATCTCCTTTGGTTCCGTCGTGCAGACCTTTAGGATATTTTTCTGCTTTGTAAGCTTCGGGTAAAACAAAATCGAAAATGCTGTCCGGACTTGGATCAGCAGCTTTGATCACCTTTTTGTGTGCCGCAGAGATGGTCTTTTTGGCCTCTGTATCCAGTGCATTGAGTTCGTCTTCGGTAAATTTACCTGAATGAATCAGCTGCACCCTGAAGCGTGTCATCGGGTCGCTGTTACTTACGCAATGTCTTTCATTATCATCGCGATACAGCTCGTGACGATCAGAATTGGAGTGCGAATGAATACGAACACAATTGGCATGAACGATTACCGGTTCGCCATACTTTTCGATATGTTCACGTGCTTCGAACATGGCATTCATCGAATTGAACACGTTTTTGCCATCGCAATAGATGATTTTCAGATTGCGTATGCCACGGTAATTTTCGGCTGCTCTGCGGTTTGCAGATTGATCTTTCTGCGGTACAGAAATTCCGTATTGGTTATCCTGAAAAACAAAAAGTACCGGTAGTTTTTCGTTTGAAGCACCATTGATGGCTTCAAAAACGTAACCCTCAGAGGTGGAGGATTCACCTTGTGAGCTGATGGCAATACCTTTGGCATCATAACGTTTTATGCCTCTGGCTGTTCCAACAGCATGAAGGGTATGATTTCCCGTGGCCGAGGAAACGTTTTGTATGTTCCATTCGGGTTTGGCAAAGTGATTCGACATATGACGACCACCACTGGCCGGATCATCGGCTTTGGAAAGACCATTCAGGATGATCTCCTCGGCTGTGAGCCCTGCCGAAATGGCTGTGAGCATATCACGATAATAAGGAAACAGGTAGTCGGTATCGCGGTTAAAAACCTGGCCAATAGCAAGTTGAATACCATCATGTCCGGCATAAGGAGCGTGATACGACCAGCCAAGTGCCTGCTTGAGGTAATTAGGTGCTTTTTCATCGAGCTGACGGCCAAGGGTCATCAGACTATACCACCTTTTGAGGGTTTCCTTGTCCGTATTGTCTAAGGTAAATTTTCTTTTTTGTGTCATTATCAAAATTTTGAGCTAAATAAGCTTTGTTTTTTCAGCATTTGCAAAATTATAAAATTTGGCTAATTTTTAACTGTTCTAAATAACTTACTGTCTTTATTGCAATGCAAACGGTTGAACCGTATTTAACTTAACCAGCATAATCTATCAAAGAAGTAACAAGCATGAATGGAAAAGGGTTCAATACCTTATTATTTATAAGTGCTTTTTAATTCACTCAAAAAAAATTAATCCAAATGACGTATTATCTAAAACATATTTTGCAAAATCAATTTAAACCTTACTTCATTACTAAAAAAAAATCCGCATTTGTCTTGGATTTTGAAATATAATTGTTATGTTTGTGACCAACAACAAAGCATCATTAACCAATGTATCTGACAATCAACATATTACCCCCCCCCCATTTTAACTCTGGTATTTTGCTTCGAATTCCAGTTACCGCATTTACTTAAGCCTTGGTTTTATGTGTTTTCATGGTTGGTTTTATGTTGTTGTCATTTTATACTTTATTGCACAACAAAATATATTTTTTGGTTGGGGAAAAATAAATTTGATCGAATTGTGCCACTTTAGTAGTTTATTACTGAGGTGGCCTATAATACATCAATTAAATCGAATTAATAAATTAAATACCAATATTTTATGAATAAGTTAGTAGCAAGCATTTTGTTTTTATCCTTTCTATCGATTGGAATTCCAAAAATAACTAAAGCTGCCGCCGAACCATATGCAACAGTTATTCTGTGCGATACATATGTAACAGTTTGTAATGACGAAGATATCACAGACTGGGTTGCATTATTATGTAATAAAAATGAAAATTAGTTTGAATTAGTTTTAGCAGGGAGTTAATTCTCCCTGCTTAAATTTCTTCAATATTTAATATGAAAATATTAATGATTATGAAAAAACACAATCTGTATAAAATCCAAATTTTGGTTATACTTTTTCAAATATTTCCCTATGCCGGCTTTAGTCAATTTTTCGATCACCCATGCAAGGTAATTGACACCACTTACCTCTATGTCGTTTATAATTTGAGGTGGAAGGAAGATACCAACGATCTTCAAAATGTTAATAGTGAGGAAATGATTCTTTTTATAGGTAGAGAAAAGAGTAAGTTTATGAGTTATAATCAATATCGATTTAAGGAAGCCGGACGAATAGCAGAACGGGAAGGTAAGCTTTCGGCATTTTTGAATGAAGAAACAATAAAAAGTTTTAATGCCAAGCTTACTTATCAAATTTACAAGAACTTCCCACAAGAAAGCTATACTTATACGAAAAGGATCATGCCTACAAATTTTGTTTATGAGGAGCCACTAAGCATTTATCAATGGGAATTTAGTGAACTTACTGATACAATTGGAGAATATGTTGCACATTGTGCACTGACCGATTATGGAGGAAGGAAGTGGGTCGCATGGTACACTCCTGAAATACCTATCAATGAGGGACCATATAAATTTAAGGGATTGCCTGGTCTTATCATCAAACTGCATGATGAACTTAATCATTATGTTTTTGAACTTAATCGAATAGAACGCCCTGAGGGAACACACTTAATTGAATATGAGGATAAGGACTGGATTAAAACTAACCGGGTTACCTTTTTACAAGCAGAAAGTAATTTCAGACATGATATTATTAGTCGAGTTAAAGATGCTGGTGGTAATAGCCAGACACAGCAAGTAGCAGCAAAAAACATGATGAAACGAAATAATCCCATTGAATTAGAGTGATTTAAATTAAAGATGCTCAATTAACACTATATTTATTATTTTAATGATCTCTTTTTTAAAACGTAAAATCATACTATCAATCAAATTGATTTGGTGCTTCTTTCTGACAGGAAATAGTTTAAATGCCCAATTTTTTAATGTACCATTTACAATTCTCGATTCCGCAACTATTAAAGTAACATATACCCTTAATTGGAAAGAGGATACAAATAACCTGAAACAGGAGAGAAGTGAAAAAATGATTTTACTTGCAGGAGAAGATAAAAGAATGTTTATGGGTAAAAATTTCTATGAGTTATATATTATTGGACGTAAAGCAGAAAGTGAGGGCAAACTACAGTCTTTTTTTGATAGAAACGAAATGCAGAACTACAGCACTCGTTTTTCATATCGCATTTTAAAGAACTACCCAAAAGGATATTATACTTATTACGACAAAGTAATCCCTGATTATTTGCAATATTCTGAGTCATTTTCTGTTTTCAAATGGGAACTTTTGAATGAAACAGACAGTATTAGAGAATATCCGGTACAAAAAGCACGCTGTATTTATGGAGGACGTGAATGGATTGCCTGGTACACCAGCAGCATTCCAATAAATGATGGCCCATATAAGTTTCAAGGCTTGCCCGGACTTATTGTCAAAATTCATGATTCAAAAGAACATTACACTTTCGAACTTGATGAAATAGAAAGATACGAAGAGTATCTTTACGTTGAATTTGAAGACAGGGGATGGATAAACACAACTAGAGAAAATTTTCTCAAAGCAGAAAGAAGCCTAAAACTAGATATCGTAAATCGTGCAAAAGAAGCAGGAGCCAATACAGTTTCTCAGCAAAGGGCCTACCGGAATATGTTGAAGAAGAATAATCCGATAGAATTAGAGTAATTAAATAAGTGCTTTAAATAATTCATTTATACATAAACATAACATACATTCAAAAAATGAACCGCTCTGTTTTAATCCCTTTGCTTTGGTGTTTAATTCTGCTCGGAAGTAATTTGAAAGCACAGTATTTCGATTATCCTTATCAGGTATTAGACAGCTTCAATCTTAAAATTACTTATATCATTGAATGGAAAGAGGACACCAATAATCTGGAACGCATCAGAAGCGAAAAAATGATTTTGATGGTTGGAAATGAGATAAGTAAGTTTATGAGTAAAAATTTTTACGAATATAAAGTCATCGGACGTGAGGCCGAGAGAGAAGGACGATTGCAGGAATTTCGCGACAGAAATGAATACCAAAACTACCGAACCCGCTTTTCTTACCAAATATTAAAGAATTATCCCAAAGGAAGTTATTCTTACTACAACAAAGTACTACCCGATTTCATGCAATATACAGAACCTTTTGAGGTATTTCAATGGGAGTTGTTGGACAAAACCGATAGTATAGGAGGTTATTCAGCTCAAAAAGCGCGTTGCAATTACGGCGGAAGAGAATGGATAGCCTGGTACACCAGCAACATACCAATTAATGATGGCCCCTACAAATTTCGGGGTTTACCCGGATTGATTATTAAAATGTATGATAAAAAAGAACACTATGTATTTGAATTGGATGCCATAGAACGCTATGATAAATACTTTGACATCGAATTAGAAGAAAGGGAGTGGATCAAAACTACAAGAGAAAAATATCTTAAAGCTGAACAGAATTTCAGACACGATATCATGAGCCGTGCAAAAGAAGCCGGGGCCAATGCAGTATCACAGCAGAGAGCTTACCGGAATATGTTAAAGAAGAATAATCCGATAGAATTTTAAGCACTAACAAAATGCGAAAATGGATTGTAATTGGTTTCTCCCTTGCTTTAGTTGCTTTCCGGCTACAATCATTTTCGCAAACGCTAATATCCGGTCAAATAACCGACACTTTAAACAATCCGCTCAGGGATATCAATGTGATGGTTTATCCAAAGCATAGCGGTATTTTAAAAGCATACGCCATTACCGACCAATATGGTAGGTATGCGGTTGAGGTAAGTTTGGAAACCGACAGCCTCGATCTGCTGCTGAGCTCGATTCACTTTAAACGCATTAAACTTACGATACCCAATCAAACCCAAAAAATTGATTTTGCCTTAAAACCCGATACCAAATTACTGGAAACCATTACAGTAAAGGCAAATCCTATCGACAAAAAAGGCGATACGATAAGCTATTTAATTGAGCAATTCAAAGGACGTGAAGACCAAACCATCGAAGATGTGCTCAAGAAACTGCCAGGTATTGAAGTAGAAGAAAGCGGAAAAATACGCTATCAGGGCTTACCTATCAACAAATTTTATGTGGAAGGGCTGGATCTGACAGATGGCCGTTATGCAATGATCAGCAGCAATTTGCCACACGAATCAGTATCAACGGTTGAAGTTTTCGAAAAACATCAGCCCATCCGCATACTCGAAGATCGCGTATATTCGCAGCAAGCGGCCCTCAATATCAAACTGAAAAATAAAACCGCTTATACCGGAAGTGGCAAAGTTGGCTCAGGTTTTGATCCCTGGCTTTGGGATGTGAAATTTACTCCCATGCTTCTTAGCAACAAAATGCAGCTGCTGGCTTCGTATCAGTCCAACAATACCGGTGATGATGTTTCGAGGCAGATTGCCAGCCTTGCTCCTTTAAATAGAGCGGTTTTCCCTTTCCATCCTTCTGAAACGATAAGTCTGTTCGATTTGTCCGAATTAGAGCAATATGCCGGCCTGGATACCAAAAGATACCTCGACAACCAGATTCATCTTTCCAACATAAACGTTTTAGTTCCGCTTAAAAAAGACTTGGAACTTCGCGCAACGGTTTTTTATGTAAATGATCTGCGCAGAAACCAAAGTTTTGAAGACAGAACCTACTATTTACCGGAAGACACCATTCGCCTTTTTCAGGATTATAAACGAAAACAGACCAACAGCTACTGGCATGGCAGCTTTGATTTGAATCGCAATACAAGTAAAAATTATCTCAAAAACAAGACATCCTTCACCCTTCAAAAAGAAGACTATCACGATAGAATTTTAAGTGAAATTGATACGATAAATCAATATGCTACAACACCTTACAACAGTTTTTCGAATACTTTAAACTCCATTTTTAAGTCCGGAAAAAACCTGATAGAATTTCAATCCCTGATACAATATGATCAAGGCCCTCAGGAACTTTCTGTTGCACCCGGACCGTTTGAAACGATTATCAATAGCAACGCATTCTACGATACGGCTTTTCAATCTGCCACGCTCCGGCGTTTTTATGCTGACCATTATGTGGGCAGCAATTATAAATGGAAGCATTGGGTTTTTTCAATTAGGTTTGGTTTTGCCGTTCGGCTGCAAACACTCCAATCCAAGTTGGAAATCAATAGTAATGGTGAACAGATGGAAGCAGGAGATTCTTTCCAAAACCAACTAGACGTACGACAATATCAAATTTATACTATTCCGGCTTTACAATATAAATTCAAAAGACTTCGAATTTCTGTTGATTGGCCATTGAATATGCAACAGTTTACGATCCAGGATGCCCAATTCGATGCTTTAAAAAGCGTTTCAAAACTTTTACAGGCTCCCAAACTGAGCATGAACTATAATTTTGGAGGCTTCTGGGATGTGAATACCTCCTGGTATTATTTGCAAAGGTTAAGCGATCCGGACAATTTCTATTTTGCTTATATGTTGAAGAATTATCGGGAAGTGAAAAAAACGGAGGCGTTTTTTCAGCAAACCAATCAACAGATTGCATCGGCATCTCTGTCTTATCGCAACGCCATAACAGCTTTTTTTAATACGCTTTCGTATGTTTTTGTTCAGCGACAAATGAATCTGACTTACAGCACTCAACTGCAAGAAAACGGTTCATTGATCATAACAGCTCTCGAATTGCCAAACAAAACTCAAACCCACAATCTTCAATTCAGATCCAGCAAATATATCCACGCTTTAAGATCATCACTTAGTTTGAATACTTCTTTTATGCTAAACAATGGGAAAACCTTTGTAAATAACGAATCGTTTGATGCAGTGACGATGCAATACAGCCTGATACCCGAAATATATTACCAGACTACAACCTGGCTGAACTTCAACTACAAAATTCATCACAATGTGATGAGCTCCTATATAAGCGGTGACTTGAGAAACCAAATTCGGATGAACCGGCATTATTTTTCGATCAATCTGTTCCCAAGTGATCGGCATATGTTGAATTTCAACCTTGAATATTTCAGGTTTGAAAATTCAGACTACAATTTTGTTGATATGATGTACCGTTATTCCTTTCCAAAGTCTCGTTTCAAACTGGAAGCACGTTGGAATAACATCTTGAACAGCAACAATTTTCTTACGCAGTACAACTATCAATTTACGGTTTTAAGTACACTACAAAATCTACGCCCTTCACAGTTTCTGGTTAGTTTGAGGTTTTCTTTCTAAAAAATGGATCATAGTAATCTACTGAAATACAGTAACTAAAGAACTATCTATTAAAAAGAAGTAAAAATATTTTAGTACTAAGTATTGCATAGTACTAAAAGACGTTTTATCTTTGCCGCATGAAAACCGAGAAAAATATTTCACAAATGCGCAAAGGGGTGCTCGAACTGTGCATCCTTTCGATCATCGGCAAGCGACATGAGGTGTATGCTTCCGATATCCTGCGCGAGCTCAAGCAGGCGCGACTGATCGTGGTAGAGGGTACCTTGTATCCCCTGCTCACCAGGCTCAAAAACGACGAACTCCTAAGTTACCGCTGGGAAGAATCCAAATCGGGTCCGCCCCGCAAGTACTATCAGCTAACGGAGACTGGCCGCGAGCTCCTACTTTCGCTTAAAACCGGATGGCACGAACTTGTTGCCGCCGTTGAACAGCTTATTAAAACATCATAGAAAACTAAAAACCTTTAACATAATGAAAAAGACATTAACAATTAATCTGAGTGGCCTGATCTTCCATATTGACGAAGATGCTTATGAACTTTTGCAGGCCTATCTTGAAAAATTGAAACAGCATTTTTCGGGAATCGAAGGGCAGGAAGAAATTGTTACCGACATCGAAACCCGCATGGCCGAACTGTTGCAGGAACGACTGGGCAGCGAAAAACAAGTGGTAAGCATCGCTGATGCCGAATTTGTGATTGATCAGCTTGGACAACCTTTTGAGATGGATGATGAAAATACAACAAACAAAACTGCCGGACAAACATTTCACAGGACATCCCGTCGCCTTTTCCGCGATCCTGATCACAGCAAGATTGCCGGCGTGGCAGCCGGTCTGGCAGCCTGGGCAGGCATTGATGTGGTGTGGGTAAGGCTTATTTTTATCTTGTCGTTATTTGCTTCCGGTGCAGGTTTGCTTATTTATATTGTACTCTGGATTGTTTTGCCGGAGGCCATCACCCATGCCGAAAAACTGGAAATGCGTGGCGACCCTGTTAACATTTCCAATATTGAAAAGTCGGTGCGTAAAGAAATGAATGAGGTATCCGAAAGGATTGGTAAAGCCGCCAAAGATGCTACTGAGACAATCAGAAATAAAGCGCCTCAAAGTCGCAGTGCAATTGACCGTTTTTTTGGAGCAATGGGTAGTGTTATAGCTGCACTTTTTAAGGTTGTCGGAGTGTTAATTGGTGTGTTTTTGATTTTTTTAGGATTGAGTTTGATCACCGGTTTTTTTGCAAGTCTTGTAGGTCTTGAGACCATGGGCTCGTTTTTTGAGTCAGAGGGTTTTAGCCTGTCACCAATTTTGCTGGGTGACTTGTTTTTCGGCCGCGAATCACTTGCCAGTCTGGCGGCTCTCAGTATTGGTTTGATCTTGTTTATTCCTTTGATGCTGATTGTTTATGCTGGTCTGAAACTGGTGTCGGCAGGTCGTTTTCGTGTTGCAAATTTCACGCTTATCAGTGTAACAGTTTGGTTTGCTTCATGGATTGTAGCCCTTGGACTGGGAATTGGCACTGCA
Organism: uncultured Lentimicrobiaceae bacterium; assembly: GCA_964592595.1. Taxonomy (GTDB): domain Bacteria; phylum Bacteroidota; class Bacteroidia; order Bacteroidales; family F082; genus UBA5536. Next base: position 122,243 of record CAZQFH010000001.1, read on the forward strand.
TTTGATTTTCGACACGAATCAAGAGAGGAGTTTAGTGTTGATCAAGCTGACCCATCTGCTCAATCGCTTGTGATTACGACTGATTTTACTCAATTGAATACCTTTAACAAAGAATTTCTGATGGTGGATGATGAGCTGCTTTTGTTTTATGATCAGGATAGGGGAGAAGTATTAACATTTCCACAACTTCATTTTAAGCAGTCGAAAGATTCATTGGTGCATATCAGGTTGAGGACTACTGCACGAGGAGGAAATCTGGCCGAAGCCGAACAGCGCCGCATGAATATCAAATATGAGCCCGAGCTTACGGATTCGAGCTTGCATCTACCTATGCTTTACCGTTTTCCGGAAGAGGATTTATTAAGGGTGCAGGAATTAACCGTTTACGTGGAAATTCCTGAAGGACGGAAGCTAACCTTCGATGACAAACTATATCATGAAGACCTTCCCTATAATCGCAATTATCGTTATTTTAAGCGCTACGTAGGAAAAAGCTGGATGATGACAAAACAGGGTTTAACCGAGGTGAAATAAGATTTGTATCTTTGCACAAGATCGAATATTTCACTCAAATTTTATGGATAAGAACCTGAAGATAGAAATTCGCAATTTACGTATAGAAGATTATCGTGATTTAAAAAGTTCAATGATAGAGGCTTATGCCGATTGGGAGGATTCTCATTGGACAGAAGAACATATAAGCAAACTGCTCGAAATCTTCCCCAAGGGACAAATTGGAGCTTTCGTAAATGGAAAAGTGGCTGGTAGTGCGCTTTCGTTGATTGTGGACTACAGTAAGTATGGTGACGATCATACTTACGAGCAAATTACTGCAAATACTACATTTACAACCCACGACAAAGATGGTGATGTATTATACGGCATAGACGTTTTCGTTCATCCAAACTATCGCAATCTCAGGCTTGGCAGGCGCTTGTATGATGCACGCAAGGAGCTTTGCGAGCAGCTGAATCTGCGGGCTATCATCGCCGGCGGGCGCATCCCTAATTACAGTAAAGTTTCGGATCTAATAAGCCCGAAGGAATATCTTGACAAGGTGAAACGCCGCGAGCTTTATGATCCAACGTTGAGTTTTCAGCTGGCCAATGATTTTCATGTAAAGAAGATTCTCAAAGGCTATATGTCGGGCGATCAGTCGTCGCTTGAATTTGCAACACTACTCGAATGGCTCAATATTTATTATGAAGATAAAAAATCGCTCATCAAAGCGCCTAAACCCATCGTAAGGCTTGGCTTGGTGCAATGGCAGATGCGGCAATTTGTAAATATTGAAAGCCTTTTTGAGCAAATGGAATTTTTTGTTGATGCTGTGAGCGATTATCAGAGCAATTTCGCACTTTTCCCGGAGCTGTTCAATGCCCCGCTGATGGCGGCCTACAATCATTTGTCGGAAGCCGAAGCCATGCGCAAGCTCGCTGAATATACCGAGCCGCTGCATCAACGTTTTATGGAGTTTGCAGTGAGTTATAATATCAATATCATTACGGGCAGCATGCCCTTGGTGGAGAACGACAAACTGTATAATGTTGGTTTTTTATGCCGGCGCGATGGCACCTGGGAGCGTTATGAAAAGCTTCATATTACGCCTACTGAGTCTTCGGCCTGGGGTATGCAGGGAGGCGATCAGGTAAAAGTTTTTGATACCGACAGCGGCAAAATTGGCGTATTAATTTGTTATGATGTTGAATTTCCGGAATTATCCAGGTTGCTTGCTGATCAGGGCATGCAGTTGCTTTTTGTGCCTTTTTTAACGGATACTCAAAACGGTTATATCCGTGTGCGAAACTGTGCCATGGCGCGAGCCATCGAAAATGAGTGTTATGTTGCTATTGCTGGCAGTGTTGGCAACCTTCCTAAAGTGAATAATATGGATATTCAGTTTGCACAGTCGGCGGTGTTTACTCCCTCTGATTTTGCTTTTCCAACAAATGGAATCAAAGCAGAAGCCACACCCAATAGCGAAATGACTTTAATTGTGGATATTGATCTGGATTTGCTCAAGGAGTTGCATAGCTTTGGATCGGTGAGGAATTTAACCGACAGACGACATGATTTATATGAGTTGAAGAATATTAAAAATCCTGAGAATGAGCGCTAAATCATTATTGATCAAATAATTAAAAAGTAAACCTGTGAATGCCGGTTGGGTGATCAGTATTGATGATTTCGAGAATCTGTTCGTAATCCTTTTCTGAATGTACAAAATCCAGTTCGTTGGTATCCAAGATTAAAATGCGCATATCTGGTTGTTGCCGGATGTAATCGAAATAGCCGGCCTGAATTTTTTCGAGGTATTCGTTTTTTATTTGCTGTTCATAAGAACGTCCGCGCAGGCGGATATTATGTTGTAGGCGATCAACATCGAGATAGAGATAGACGAAAAGATCCGGTTTAGGCAGGCTTACGCTGATAAAATTAAAAAAACGCGTAAACAGAGCCAGTTCGTCTTTTGGTAAGGTGTTTTGTGCAAAGATGAGTGATTTCGGAAAGAAATAATCAGCAATAATAAAATCACTGAATAAATCGGGACTGCTTAGCTGCTCCTTTAATTGTTGAAAGCGCGAGGCCATAAAGGACATCTCCAGCGGAAAGGCATACTTTTCCTGATCTTCGTAAAACTTAGGCAAAAAGGCATTGTCTTCAAATTGCTCTAAAATCAGTTTGCCATTGTGTTGCCCGGCAATGCGATTTGCCAGGGAGGTTTTTCCTGCTCCAATAGTGCCTTCGATGGTGATAAAATTGTAACGCATTTCGGCGGCAAAGGTACAGGGTTTTTGCCTAAATCTGATCAGGAATTAGCCTTCGTACTACCGAATTATCTTCGAGTTGTGCCAGCAGTTGCTGTTGTGTTTTTTTTAGGATTGGATGCTCAAAATCGGCTGCTATCTCATTCAGCGGCAATAACGTAAACCGACGCAAGTGTAATCTTGGATGAGGAATTTCGAGGTCTGGTGTTCGCAGAATTTGTTGGCCAAAATACAAAACATCAAGGTCGATAAAACGTGAGCTGTATTGCTGATGGGTTCTGGTTCTGCCCATTTGTTTTTCGATCAAAAGCAGGCTGGTAAGTAATTCTCTGGGGTTTAACTCACTTTCGATCCGGATAACCTGATTAAGAAACCAGTCATCGGAGTCGAAACCCCAAGGCGCTGTTTCGTACAGTGACGATCTTTGTAAAATTTTACCACAATTTTGAGCAATTTCCGAAACGGCTTTACGGAGTAAAATTTCGCGCTCACCCATATTGGAGCCCAGCAGCAAATAAATTTGATTTTCAATCATTAAAATCCTGTATTGGATTTGTTATCAACTACTTGCGCATAACTCCCCGAATAAAGCCTGTGCAGAATCGATTTTAACTTGTGATGGTAATGTGGATCGACAGCCCATTTCCCGGTGAGTTGTTCGTAACTTTTAACCGTACCGCGTTTTACATAATCAAAGCGACTGTCAACAAGATCATTACTCAGTTTTTCGGTTGACGCATAAGCTTTTAAATGCTGAATATGCGCCCTAACACCTTCTTGTGGATGCGAAAAGCTAAGACCTGCAACACCATTTCCGGTTGCTCCCAAACCGCAATAATTATGCTGGTCTTTAGTTACATCGCCACCAAATTTTAAAAATCCTGTTTCGAGGCACATCTGACTAAAAGCAATATCGTGGTTGATGCCTTCGTCCGCAGCTTCAGCAATATAAAGTGAAACAAGTTCATCCGCCTCTTTCAAACTGAGCATGGTATTGTGAAGCCACAAAAAACTCATTAGTCTTTCCTTAGTTAGCAATCCTTTTCCCTGTATTAACTCATCGAATTGAAGCTCTGAAAAATCAACGATAAATCCATCTGCTGCTTTGGTTTGTTTGTAATTTGGTCTGATGCCGGAAAAATAGGCGTTTTCTGTCTTCTCATAGCTTGTTTCCATCGAAAGAATACCGCCTGATCTTTTGGTTTCAGCCAGATTAGCACTCCCTGTGCCAAGGTTGATGATAGTCAACAAAAGTATTAACAACAGGTTTTTAGTCGTCGAAAAGCGCATGCTATCCTTATGCAATTAAAAGGTTAAATTCTATTTAGGATATGAAGTACAACAAAGATCAAGTTAAGATTTGAATATAAAATAGCCGGCTCGTTTTATTTTTTCACATAAATTTGTTGATAAATGGTTCTTGAAGATTGAAGGCAGTAACATTTAGAAAGTTAGGTTGTTACTTTAATGAAATTGCTGACTTTTTTACTGACCGTTTTCGAACAATTTAGCGTTTTAATTGTGCTTAAACGGTCACTTTTAATCAATAAAAGAGTTATTACTTATGTGCTTAATAACTTTAATAACAATTAAATATAAATATTTGCATGATTTATGTTAATTAAAGCAATCATCCATTACACACATTAATATCAACAACTATGAAACAGTTTTTTAAATTTATGTTTGCTTCCTTTTTAGGAACACTTTTAATGCTTTTGCTTTTACTTTTCATCACTATTGGAACTATTTCGGCTTTGGTTTCGATGGGGGAAAACAAGCAGGTAAAGCTTAAGGAAAACACGGTACTCATGGCTAAATTCAATCAGCCTATTCTTGACAGAAGTCCTTCAAATCCTTTTGAAAACTTTGACTTTATGCAGTTTAAACCCAATGAGATGCTTGGGTTGAACGATGTGCTGAAAAACATCGAGAAGGCTGCCAAAGATCCAAATATCAAAGGTATATACATGGATTTGAGCGAGTTGAATGCTGGTATGGCTACCATTCAGGAAATCCGTCAAAAGCTGGAACAGTTTAAACTTTCCGGGAAATTTATCATCACCTATTCCGAAGGATACAGTCAGGCAGCCTATTACCTGGCCAGTGTGGCTGATGAGATTTACCTCAATCCTGAAGGCATGTTACTGTTTAAGGGGCTTAACTCTCAGCTGGCATTTTTGAAAGGGACACTCGAAAAACTTGAAGTGGAAGCTCAAATCATCCGCGGCCCGAACAACAAATTTAAAAGTGCCGTTGAGCCTTTGATGTACGACAAAATGAGCGAAGCCAACCGCGAACAGATGGAAAAATTGCTGAATTCGGCCTGGGACGAAATGATAACTGCTGTTAGTCAAAGCAGAAATATTCCGGTTGCTGACCTTCAACGCATTGCCGATGAACTGGAACTAAACAATGCCGAAAAAGCACTTGAACTAAAATTCGTTGACAAATTATTATACAAAGATGAACTGCTTGCTATGCTTAAAGAAAAATTGGGTGTAGCAGGCGATGATAAAATTCAATCTGTTGGAATATCGAAATATACCCATGCCAAAGTTGGAGACGAAAAGCTGAGTCGTAACAAAATTGCTGTGGTTTACGCCATTGGCGAAATCAGCGGTGGCGAAGGCTCTGAAACTGCGATTGGTTCAGAAGGCATTTCCAAAGCCATTCGCAAAGCCCGCGAGGACGATAAAATTAAGGCAATCGTTATGCGCGTCAACTCTCCTGGCGGAAGTGCGCTGGCCTCTGAAGTGATTCGCAGGGAAGTTGAATTGGCTAAAGCCGAAAAACCCTTTATCGTTTCGATGGGAGATGTAGCAGCATCTGGCGGATACTGGATTTCGACCAATGCCGATTATATTTATGCCGAGCCCACTACCATCACCGGCTCAATTGGTGTTTTTGGTGTGATACCTTATATGGGTAAGATGTTCAAAAACAAACTGGGCATCACTTTCGACAAAGCCATGACCAATAGAAATGCCGACTTTTTTGATGTGATGGAACCTTTGAGCGAATTCCAGCACAAAAAGATTCAGGATGAAGTAGTCAATATTTATGATGACTTTACTTTATTGGTTGCCAATACCCGCAACCTGCGTCAAAGCTATGTTGACAGCGTTGGACAGGGTCGCGTTTGGACTGGCAAAGACGCCCTTGATTTGGGTTTGGTAGATGCCCTGGGCGGTTTTGAGGATGCTGTATTTATGGCTGCCGAACGTGCCGGTTTAGGCGAAGATTACAGATTGGTAGAACTTCCGGAACAGAAAGATCCTTTCCAACAAATATTGGAAGGCATGAGTGGCGAAACCCGCGCCCGTGCCATGATGAAAAAGGAATTTGGAAGTTATTATTCCTATTTCGAGTATTTAGAAAGCATGGCGCACATGCAAGGCGTACAGGCACGATTGCCGTTTTATTTTACGATAGAATAGTTTAGCTGAAAGTGATACTAAAAAAGCAGTACGATCTTTCGTACTGTTTTTTTTGAGGAATTAAGGCTGTGATGCACTATCCGGGGGCTTTTTTCAGTCGATTAACTTGCTATATTTTTATATTCAATTCAAGCCTTCCACCAAAACCAAGTTCAATGATTTTCTGAAGCGTTGAAATACGAGCTTCTTTTATATCATTCTCAATTTTTGAAATATAGGATTTAGTTGTCCCAACCTTTTCAGCAAGTTCTGCCTGTGTCATTCCCATTTCAACACGAGTGTCGTGAATCAAAGCACCGATTTTGAATGATTCGTAACCTGCTTCAAGTTCGTCACGCACTTTAGTCCCAATTTTGCCGTAGTTTTTCTCTTTGAACTCCTCCAGAGTCATTAAGTTATTTGTTTTCGCTTTCATATTCTGCTTTTATTTTAAGTGCCATTTCTATATCTTTCTTTGGTGTCTTTCGCGTTTTCTTTTGAAATCCGTTTACTAATACAACCAGTTGACCTTGGTCAAAAAAACAGAAAATTCTATAATTGTCCCTTCCTGATTGAACTCGGATTTCATAAAGACCGTCAGTGTTTTCAATGTGTTTAAGATAAGTTTCAGGAACTCTTTGCAAGTCTTCGATCAAGCTAAAAGTCCAAACAATTTTTGCTTTAACTTTCTTGTTTTGTTTGATAAAGAAGTCTTGAAAGTAGTTTTTATAAAACAATATCTTTCAATTTTTCTGATTTTTGTCCACAACACAAAGTTACAAAAGTTATCCTAAAGTGAAACTCTTAAGCTATTTTTTTATCTTAAAAGTCATTTATTCAGCTTTATCAATTTCGCATATAGCGGTTGCGGTAGGTAATTTTTAGATTGTTAGTGTTTTCAAGTCAGGTAATACATTGCCTGTGGAGCCATTAACCCCGTGAAGATATGGGCTCCATCTGATAAGTCCACGATTATTTGCTATCTACTTTGTTGTTGAACTAAGTCCGATCGTAAAATTCCTCAGAAATGATTATTTCTTACACTATTCATCAATTTATAGATGATCCCCCTTGAATACAACCAAAGTTTAGAAATACTATTGAGCTGAAATGGAATTCATCTAATGGAAAAAAACACAAAATGTGGATTTCTCCATAGCGTACACTCAAAATTGTTATAGTTCTCCCTTCATGCAGTGAGTGTAAAGATCAGCTACGACAAGCTTGCCTTCCCGCCGCTGCCCTGCATTGCTGAAAACATTGCTTCTCAAATTAAATCCATTTTAAATAGCATTGCAATGCCCTATAAACAGACGGATTAAGAAATTTACGCCATAAAAATAATGGAACTTCATGCAAAAAAATATTTGCTTTCTAAAAATGATGTTTTTATTTTTTGAGCCGAAAACAAAGCCATGAAAACAGCCAGCACTTACCCACTAAGTTTATCTGCCCCAAACAAATTGTTTGCTTGCTTGATTGGTTGCATGATTAAACTTTTGTATAACACAGATATACAGGTCATTACCCCCCCCCTAATAAATCCTTGGCCGAAGTGGCTTACAGGCATCATCCGGCAGTTTATTGGTTGCACACACGATCAGGCTCACACACTCTTATTTCGCAAACAGTTTGTGCGGTGTTGCACCACAAAATATATCTTTTGGCTGGGGAAGAATAAGTTCGATCGAGGTGGGCAATGCCTACACATTGTGCAGTAGCAGTGCAATGAGGGCTTCTGGTATCTCCCTCTCCAAAAAACTTGGTTTGAACCAAGATTTGAGAATTGATGCCAGATTAAATAAAGTGAGGTTGCTTATCAAGTAAATCGAAGAATATGAAAGAAAGACAATTGGAATATGAAGAATTGATGTGCATTAAAGGTGGACAGGGTAATACAAACTCTAACACTGTCAATAATTGTATCTGCTATTATAACAATAGAAGTAATGCAACAAATGCTAATGGACAACCATATTGTGAATGTAAATGCATTAAAAGTAATGAGAATGGAACAGACTAAAAAAAAAATATCTTGTTTGTTAAACGAATATGAGATGAACGAGATTAAAGGCAATGGAGCTGTCGTAAACAAGAACACTTTTGATGGATGTTCATGCCTTTACAATGACCACAGAAATGTGTCCAATGAAAATACAGTTGCTGGCTGTAGTTGTTATTGTACTAACCCAAATTACTAATTTAAATTTTTCGAAAAGAAGGTTTTAAAGTTGAGCAGAACAGATTTAATGAGGCTCGCATTGCTTGCTATGCGGATAAAATGTATCAGTCTGTTATAAATTATAATGGAGATGTATTTAAATGTACTGCACGTGATTTTGCTGATCGAATAAATAGAGTTGGATACTTGAGCAATGATGGTATCATTTATTGGGATTCTAATTTGCACAAGTTAAGATTCCACAAGTCATCTATTGAAAACGAGTTTTGCTCAGAATGCAAGTTCGTTCCATTATGTTTTGGGTCATGTAGTCAGAAACGCATTGAGCTTGATAGTATGGATAAACAATCGTTTGATCGAATTTGTTATAAAGATGGTCTTTTAATTTCAGTTGAGCGTGAAATGATAGACTTTTATGAGCGAACATTTAGAAAACAAAAGAATTTATGAAAATTTCATCAAAAACATTTTCGCTTTTAGTATTAGTTGCCGGAATGCTGTATTCACTTAACGGAATTAGTCGTGAAACTTATAGATTAACTGCAGTATCAAAAGTTAAACGTTTTGTTATAAATGAGAACGGAATAATGGCAAATATCCCGCGCACGCTCAATGCAACCGAATACCTTGTTTTTTGCCCTAAAGAAAGCCCATTCGTTAACTTTGAAGTCATTAGCGATATTGATTCGATTCAGTTATTTATCAGGGAGCATGATACGATCAATATTAAGGTTGATTTTGATGAAAGAGAAGATTTTGTCTTTAAGATTATTGGCGTTAACAAGTTGCCAAACCAAATAGACCAATCTGATAAACTATTCTATTTGTGTAAAATATATAGTGAACTTAAATACAATTTTGTCAATTTCGACGATCTTGGCTTCAATTTTGATAGCTTGTACCGTGCTACCATTCAGCATGTAATGCTGACAAAGAATGATTATCAGTATTACATGGAGCTTAAACGTTTTCTTGCCAGTTTTAACGAGGGCCATACTGATGTATATGATGGTGGTAAGTTCAGCACTTATATCGGCTATGTGCCCTTGATATTAAATGAAATTGAAAGCAGGTTTTACCTCACTTCTGTGAGGCAGGATCTGTCCGATTACTTTGAACCTGGAGATGAGATACTGAAAATTAACAATGTTCCAGTTGACTCTTATGTTACTGACAGTATTATGCCTTTTATTTCAGGATCAACACACGCGTTCAGAAGGGAAATGGCTGTGGGAAGATTGTTTTCCGGTTTGAAAGAATCGCCGCTGGTGATTACATGGAAGAACAGCAAGGGGGAGATCATGCAGGCATCCTTTAGCCGCAATGGTGAAGAAACAAGATACGACAGGTTTGGAAATGAGAAGTTTGAAAGACTAGGTGCCAGACGTTTCAAACAAAATCTTGATCTTGAATTCCTTGCAGACAGTATAACCGTTTTGGAATTGAATGCCTTTTGGCCTGAAGATTTTGTAATACAGGAATTGAATAACTTGATGCCACGTATTTCGAAGGCAAAAGGCCTTGTTATTGATTTAAGGAATAACAGAGGTGGCAGCACAACAGTAGCCCATGAGCTTTTAAAAAAACTTTTACATCAGGAGTATTTTTGGGGGCTTGAAGCCGAAACACGGGTTAATGATGCTGTTTACAGGGCATTAGGTTTAGGCTATGAGGAATATAGCGATTATTATAAAGGGTTCAAATACAGAATAGAAGAAACTAAAAAAATCTTTATCCCTGATACGATAGCAAAAATCAATTGCCCGGTGGTCATCTTGATCGGTAGCCGCACATTTTCGGCAGCAGAGGATTTTTTAATAATGTTGTATGAAATTGAAAACAGGCCATTACTGATTGGCAATGAAACTGCCGGCTCAACAGGTTTACCATTGGTTTTACCCGGCTTGCCTTACGATGGGTACGCACGCATAACAGCAAGGCGGGTGATTTTTCCTCAGTCCAAGGACAAGTTCGTAAACAGTGGGATTGTTCCCGACATAATTATTGAGCCTAATCTGCACGATGTGTTAGATGGCGATGATGTTGTATTGGAAATGGCTATTAAGGAATTAAGGAATAGGTGATTTGAAATTAAGGTTTAGATTCACCCCCCAGCTCGATGCCCGCGACTGTGGCCCTGCCTGCCTGCACATGGTAAGCAGGCACCATGGCAGGCAGCACAACCTGGTTTTGTTGCGCGAGTACTGCCACATCACACGCGAGGGCGTTTCGTTGCTGGGCATCAGCGATGCTGCCGAAAAAATAGGCTTCCGCACCATGGGAGTGAAGATCAGCTATGACAAGCTGGCCAACGAAGTACCGCTGCCCTGCATTGCCCATTGGAAACAGCGACATTTTGTGGTGGTTTATGGTATTGGTGGAAAACACAAAGATAAAGTGAAAGTGGCCGACCCTGCCCACGGTCTGCTTACCTACACCCGTGAGGAGTTTGAAAAAGGCTGGGCAAGCACCAGCGAACAAGACGAACCCATGGGCGTATGCCTGTTGCTTGAACCTACACCCGACTTTTATGCTGCCCCGGAGGAGCTTGCCCCAAAAAACAGCTTCCGATACTTATTTGCGTATCTCAGGCCACACCGTAAACTGCTGGTGCAGTTGATACTGGGCATGTTGCTGGGCAGCTTATTGCAGCTCATTTTTCCTTTCCTTACCCAATCAATGGTAGATGTGGGTATCAACCACCCGCGACCTCAATTTTATCACGCTCGTGCTTATCGCGCAACTGGTATTGTTTTTCAGCCAAACAGCCATTGAATTTATCCGAAGCTGGATCTTACTGCACATCAGCACGCGCATCAATATTTCGCTCATCAGCGATTTCCTGATTAAGCTGATGAAGTTGCCCCTGGGTTTTTTCGATAGCAAAATGATTGGCGATCTGATGCAACGCATTGGCGACCACAGCCGCATCGAGAGTTTTTTGACCACTTCGTCGCTGCAGATTGTGTTTGCTGCCGTCAACCTGATGGTTTTTGCCGTGGTGCTGGGCATTTATAGCATTGGTATTTTATTGGTGTTTTTGGCAGGCAGCTTACTTTATACGCTGTGGGTAATTCTGTTTATGAAAAAACGGCGTGAGCTTGATTTTAAACGCTTTGCGCAGATGGCCGGCAACCAAAGTAACCTCATACAGATGATTACCGGGATGCAGGAAATCAAGCTCAACAACAGCGAGAAGCAAAAACGCTGGGAATGGGAAAAGATACAGGCGAGGTTGTTTCGCGTTAATCTGAAAAGCCTTGCCCTGAACCAGTATCAGCAGGCTGGTGTCACTTTCTTTAACCAAACCAAGAATATCCTGATCAGCTTTATGGCAGCTTATGCCGTAGTGCAGGGCGAAATGACACTGGGGATGATGATGGCTGTGCAATACATCATCGGTATGATGAACGCACCTGTGGATCAAATGATTGGATTTATCCGCTCGGCACAGGATGCCAAAATAAGCCTGGAACGTTTGGGCGAAGTGCATTTACGTGACGATGAAGAACCCCTGATTGAACAAGCCTTAAAAATACATGAGCTTGATACAGAGCAATCTATCGAACTATCAGAGCTATCTTATCAATACGATGGCCCACGCTCTCCGCTGGTGCTTGATAAGGTAAATTTGATTATCCCACAAAATAAGGTTACCGCCATTGTTGGCACTTCGGGTAGTGGCAAAACCACCTTGCTTAAGCTGCTGTTGGGTTTTTACAAGCCTGTAGAAGGTGAGATCAGGGTTGGGCCTTTCAGGCTCGAGAACCTTTCGTCGGCCATGTGGCGTTCCAAAGTAGGTGCTGTGATGCAGGACGGTTTCATTTTTTCGGATACCATCGCCGGAAACATCAGCATCAGCGAGGAACAACTCAATATGACCAAACTGCTGCACGCTTCGCGCGTGGCCAATATTCTGGAACATATCGAAACACTGCCATTGGGCTTCAACACCATGATAGGGCAGGAAGGCGTTGGCATGAGTCAGGGGCAGAAACAAAGGATACTGATTGCCAGGGCTGTGTATAAAGACCCACAGTTTATCTTTTTTGATGAGGCCACCAATGCACTGGATGCCAACAACGAAAAGATGATTATGGAGCACCTGAACGAATTTTTCAAAGGGCGCACAGTTGTGGTGGTTGCACACAGGCTTAGCACAGTAAAAAATGCCGATCAGATTGTGGTACTCGAAAAAGGGCGCATCATCGAGCAGGGCACGCATCAGGAATTGACTGCGCTAAAAGGCAGCTATTACCAATTGGTTAAAAATCAACTGGAATTGGGTACTTAACAGGGTTATTTAATTGCTTCAGTACATTAAACGAAATAAATAGCAGAGAAAATTGTATTTTTACCTCTATGAAGAATGAAAGAATATTAGGTCAGCAAGGCTTACTTGAAAGCATCAAAGATATCATGCTTGATGCCCGAATACAGGTCGCTTCACAGGTAAATCACACTTTGATTGCTGCGTATTGGAATATTGGCAAAGCAATATTGGAATACGAGAACATCCTTCAGATTGATGCCGTTTCGTCCAGACAGGTTATATTGGAGCTTTCTAAGCAATTGACTATGGAGTTAGGAAGGGGTTTTTCCAGATCGAACTTATTCAATATGAGAAAGTTTTATATGGAGTATCCGGATGTCCAGACAGTGTCTGGACAACTTAGCTGGTCCCATATCTGCGAGTTACTTATTATAGAAGAACCACATAAAAGAGGGTTCTACGAAAAGGAGAGTGCAAATTCAAATTGGTCGGTACGTGAGTTGAAAAGACAAATTGACAGCTCATTATACGAAAGATTATTGCTGTCGAAAGGTAAGGCAGCAAAAGATATACTCATGAAACTCTCCAAAACCGGTCAGCAAATAGCAGAACCTGAGGATATTATAAAAAACCCATATGTATTTGAATTTCTTGGCATTCCAGAACACAAGCCACTTCTGGAAAGGGACTTGGAAGCAAAACTCATTCGGCATATCGAGTTTTTTTTATTAGAGTTAGGGCGTGGGTTTATGTTTGTAGGCACTCAGTATCGCATTACGATTAACAACACACACTATTATATTGACATGGTTTTCTACAATAAACTATTAAAAAGTTATGTATTAATAGAATTGAAAACCACAAAATTACATATAAGTGATGCTGGTCAGCTGAATACATACCTTAACTATTTTAAAAATGAAGTGAATGAAAAAGATGACAATCCGCCTGTTGGGATTATCTTATGCACTGAAAAAGATGAAATCGCGGCTGAATATATCATGAGTGGCTTGGAAAATCATGTTTTTGCTTCGAAATATACCTATGTCTTGCCTGATCGTGAGGTGCTAATCAAAACGCTTGAGGCTCTTCTTATTGATTAAAATCATCACGAATAAA
>CAZQFH010000002.1:0-6283 GCA_964592595.1 uncultured Lentimicrobiaceae bacterium
TCGGCTTCAATTCCTCTTGCTCATTACTCACACTTCTTTTATTATGGCTTTTGGCTGTTGGCTTTTTGCTTTTGATTCGCATTGACTTAAGCAACAGATCCTCAAACTTGTCGGGCGTCCAGCGGGAGACATATCTTCAAATAGTCAAATCCTGAATCTTTGAATCCTGAATCCTGAATTTTAAATCTTTGAATCCCTACCCCCCAATATTACTAAACTGATTCAGGTGATTGATGGAGCCACAGGCAGGTTTGTTTTGGATGGCTTGTCGGTAGGCTTTTTCCACGCCAAGCTCGCGCACATTGTAACTCAGATCGGTAAACAAACAAGGTTTCAGGTCGCCGTTGGCCGTGAGGCGCATGCGGTTGCAGCTGGCACAATGTCCGCCATCGCCGCCTTCTACCACAGAAAACTGCCCGGTTTCGAGATTCATCTCCTTGATAAAACGTACTTGCAAACCATTGGCATCGGCGAAGGCCTTTACAGCCCGGGCATCTGGTTCGTTATGATTGTTTTTGATCACGCAATTAAGCTTGATGGGCGTTAAACCGGCTTCCTGTGCAGCTGCTATTCCCTTAAAAACAGCCTCAACATCGCCGAGTCGCGTGATCCATTTGAATTTTTCAGGATCAACAGTATCCAGACTGATATTCACACGCTTCAATCCGGCAGCGGCCAGCTGTTGTGCAAATTTTGGCAACAAAATACCATTGGTTGTCATGCCAAAATCTTTCAGGCCGGGTAGTTTGGCAAGCTGTGCCACCAAGTCCACAATTCCTTTTCGTACCAAGGGTTCTCCGCCCGTGATGCGTATCTTGTTTACCCCATGTGCCACTGCATAACTTGCTACTTCCAGGATTTCTTCAAAACTCAGAATCTTTTCGTGTGGCAGCGGTTTCACGCCCTCTTCGGGCATGCAGTAGCGGCAACGCAGGTTACAGCGGTCTGTTACCGAAATCCGCAGGTAAGTGATCTTGCGGTTAAATGAATCGTACATGCACCTTTTCTCCTTTGAGCATATCAGTTGTCCCTATGGGCACTTCAAAAAGCACATTGGCCGCCGAAAGCGCATTGATATGTGCCGAGCCATGATAGCCAACCGGATTCACACCATTTTCATCCAGGATTGCCGGAATAAAAGCCAGGCGTGCCGAACGTTTGCGTTTGTAATCCACAGCCAGTGGGAATTCAAAACGAATGGCCATGTAAGCATAGCCCATCAAACGGTAAATCATGGGTTTAGCCAGCAACTCAAAAATATTAAAGGATGAAATCGGATTACCCGGCAATGCCATCACAAACTTATCTCCCGACCTCCCGAAAACAGTGGGTTTACCAGGCTGCACAGCAATCGTCTGGAATTTGATATCAAAATTCAGCTTTTGCAAAACTGCCGGAATAAAATCAAACTCACCCATAGAAATCCCTCCCGAAAGCAAGATCACATCCGACCATTTATAGGCTTCTCGAATCATCCGCTCGGAATCGGCAGCGGTGTCGGGTATGATGCCACCATAGCGCACTTCACAACCCATGCGACTGGCTTGATTGACCAGCTGAATTCCGTTGCTGTTGCGTATTTTCCCTTGTTCGGGTTGCAGATCAGGTTCTACCAATTCGTCGCCCGTACTAAAAACGGTGACACGTGCTTTTCGATAAACGGCTATTTCAGCGGCACCTACAGCAGCCATCACCGCCTGATGTTGCGGTGCGATTAGTGTATTGGATTCCAGCACGACTTCACCTGATTGGATATCTTCGGCTTTATAGGCAATATTATTTTTGGTTTTCGGGTTCAGGATTTTGACTTTCCCATCCTGTAAAAGCTCGGTTTCTTCCACCATTACCACGCAATCAGCGCCTTGGGGCAACATGGCACCTGTCATAATTTTTGCGCATTTACCTTCGACAACAATCTTTTGCGGAACAGTGCCGGCAGCGATGGTTTCAATAATATCCAAAGGTTTTTCAAGATCGGCTCTGCGACAGGCAAAGCCATCCACGGCAGCTTTATCGAAGGGAGGCATATTGATATCACTCACAACAGCCTGAGCTAACACCCTGCCAAGGCTTTCTTTCAGAGGTGTTTTCTCTTTACCAAGCGTTGGAATGGCCTTCGTTACTTCATCAAGTGCTTGTTCGAATGTGATCATGAACTTTTTTTTTGCAAAAGTACATCAAATCCAAAAACCTGTGATTTGGACAAAGGCTATGGTTGACAGAAACGAGGCAAGAGAAGCTAATTTTTAATTAACTTACCAAAAGAAACACCAGCTGAATTACTTAACCTTAAAATATAGACACCTGGGTGAAGATCAGTGATGTTTAATTCAATCACCTCTGCTGTTGACAGCTGTTTTTTTAGAACCGTTTTTCCAGATAATGTGAATACTTCCAGCTTAGCCGAATTACCCATTTTTGATGGTATTTCAACATGCACCACATGATTTGCGGGATTTGGTGTTATCCTTAATTCCTGAATATATTCTATTGATGAAAAACCCGGCAATACTTCAGCCGAGCCATTAAAAAACTCCAAACCGCCGCTGTAGTTTCCTACGATTAATCCATGTTTTCCTTCTTCATTTGGCGGGAGCACTTCAACTGAAGTGCGCATTCCGCGGTCACTTTCTGCTGCCGGAAAACCAAACAACTCCTCAAAACGTTCTGAAGCCTGAAAAACACCATCAAGATTCCCGTCGATATCCTCAAAAAGATACAGCTTGCCCTGCTCCGAGCCTACCAGCAGCATGGTTTCATCTTCAGCAGTCCTGAAAAACTTTGGTGTGCTGTAGCCATCATACGAAAGGTTGAAATCAGTTACATTTACTTCACCCAGAAAATCTGTGACCGGATTAAAAATAATACCAATGGTCGTCTCGCTTCCTGCGTAAAAGCTGATTGTTCCATCTTTTTTCCCGATGATCAGATCCAATATTCCATCCCTGTCGAGGTCGAAAAGCTGAGGAGCCGAATGACTGCCCACATCTATCTGAAAATAACTTTCAGCTGCTTCCCAGAATGTCCCGTCAGCTTGTTGTTGCAAGTAAATGATAGTGCCCAGCTCATTGCCTACCAGCAAATCCATCAGGCCATCAAAATTTATATCAGCTGCAGCCGGCACCAGACCTTTCAGGTTGCGCGAAAAAAGCCCTCCCAAATCCGATCCTACAAGTTCATAAACAGCATTTTCTGCTGTTCCTGCCTGCTTGAAATACTGTATTTGCGATCGCTGCCGCGAAAACAAAGTGCCGTCCACATACCACGAAAACTGATAACTTCCCCAGTTGCCCACCAACAAATCTTTCAGTCCATTTCCATCCATATCAGCCAGCAAAGGATAAGCTCCTGAGCCAAAATCCAGCATTTCTTCTTGCAGAAAATCCTTCTGATGCAGTCTGAAATCGGGTTCGTTTTCCGTGCCTTCATTCAGGTAAAGCCAAACATTATTCACATTTTCCGTCACTTCATAATTGGGATCAAAAGGTGAAACGAGCATATCTGTCAGGCCGTCATTATTGATATCCGTAAAATATGGCAGCGGCATCGAAAATAACCTCACGGGAGTACTATAAGCTGGAAATGCCGTATCCTGATGAATCATAAAAGCCTGATCCACAGTTCCGCCATTGGTAAACATCGTTATACCCGGATAATCCACATCGGCAAGCATCAGTTCGGGCAAGCCGTCGTTGTTGAGGTCTTTTACGCCAAATGTCGCCCCACGATGCCGGTTCATCCTTCCCTTTGCTAAACTGCTTTGTTTGAATAAACAAGTGTCCAGGTACATCTCATTATTTTCCTCATTTTCGGCTACGCGTCCCCAGCAAAAATCAGTGCGTTCATAAATAAGGGAGTCAGCATGTCCGTATAGCTCCATCGAACGGTTGGTGTGCAACTCGATGAAAGTACCCAACGACCAAAAGCTTAACAAATCGAGATCGCCATCATTATCCACATCATACAAGGCCGGATAATCGGCATTAGTTGCCAAAATGTTCACATATCCTCCGCCTTGAAGTGAAGTGAGATAAGGATCCACAACCAGCTCAAATCGTGGAGGATAAGTCCCCAAATGGCGATAAACTTTGATACCTGCCCATCCTTTGGAGTAGGTAAAAATATCTTCTAAACCATCACCATTGTAATCGGTAAAAATCACCCATTCATGAAAATCAGGAAATGCTGCCACAAATTCCGGTGCCGGTAAATAATTTATTGCTCCCGGTTCACTTGCATTAAGGTAAGTAAGCAAACGGTTTCCCCTGCGATCAAAAACAATTAAATCCTGCATCCCATCACCATCCAAATCCATACGGCCAAACTGACAGGCATCAAGCCCGCCAGCCCAGGGATTAAGCAGCTCATCTCCCAATTGATTTTTAACGCTATACTGAGCAAAAAGTGAGGTGGAAAATAAAAAAGTAATTAGCAGGACAAGCAAAAAACCGATTCGTCTCATTTCGTTTTAATTTGAAAATCAAAATTAATCATAAAACACGAACCGGTTTTTGAAAGCATGACGTTCATCAGCAGAAAAATCAATAATTTCGCAGCAAAGCAAATGATTATGCCCCGAATAATGATTATCGACGACGAACCAAGCATCCGCCGCACCTTGCGTGAGATTCTGGAATATGAAAAATATCAGGTAGAAGATGCCGAAACAGGGATGGAAGGCCTGCAAAAGATCAAAGAACAGGATTTTGATGTGATCCTTTGCGACATCAAAATGCCTGAAATGGATGGCATTGAAACACTTGAAGGTATCCGTCAAATCACAGATTGTCCGGTGATCATGATTTCAGGTCATGGCACTATCGAAACCGCTGTTGAGGCGATCAAAAAAGGTGCTTATGATTATATCGCCAAGCCACCGGATTTGAACCGGCTACTCATCACCATCAAAAATGCCCTGGACAAATCGCAGCTCATCACCGAAACAAAGGCCCTGAAGAAAGCCGTGAGCAAACAAAACCAAATGGTAGGGCAATCCGCTCCGATGGACGAAATTCGTGAGATGATTCAAAAAGTAGCTCCAACAGCTGCACGGGTGCTGGTCAGTGGCGAAAACGGAACAGGCAAAGAACTCGTGGCCAGACAGCTGCACGAGCTAAGCAGCCGTGCCCACGCACCCTTTATCGAAGTGAATTGTGCTGCCATCCCTTCTGAACTAATTGAAAGCCAGCTTTTCGGCCACGAAAAAGGCGCTTTTACCTCCGCTATCAAACAACGTAAAGGAGATTTTGAGCTGGCGCATGGCGGCACCCTCTTTCTGGATGAAATAGGCGATATGAGTCTTTCGGCTCAGGCTAAGGTATTGAGGGCTTTGCAGGAAAACAAGATCACCCGTGTGGGTGGCGAAAAGGAAATCCCCGTTGATGTTAGGATCATTGCAGCCACCAACAAAAACCTCAAAGAAGAAATAAATAAAGGCCGCTTTCGTGAAGACCTCTATCACCGCATCAGCGTAATTGTAATAAACGTTCCCCCATTGCGGGAGCGCGTGGATGATATTCCGCTTCTTGTGCAGCATTTTATTGAACTGAGCTGTGCCAAAATGGGCAAACCTATGCCAGAACTCACTGAAGATGCCATGACTGAAATGCAACAATACCAATGGACAGGCAATATCAGAGAACTGAACAATGCTGTGGAACGCCTGGTAATACTGGGCGGCTCACCAATCACCGCAAAAACCGTAAAACAATTTGCACGTCCGTTAAATGATTGACAAAGGATAAAATAATACCTATCTTTGCCGCCCTTTTCGGCAAGATTTTTGCGGAGAAGGTTATGATAATCATTTTGGGGCTGACCGGTTTTGACAGCAAGATGAATGGTTATGTAAGCATGCCGAGCCTTGCGATGACGCTCGTAAATCTTGATCGCACAACACAATTGGCGAAACTAACTACGCTCTCGCAGCGTAATCGAAGTACAGTAGATTACAGCTTCATCCCTTTGCAAGGCATTGGGACGAGACATCCCGCAGGTGGACATGCCTGATTCCGGCCTGATCACGGGGTGCTAATCAAACTCAGGATAGTCTTGCAATTGCTTCGCTTGCAAGGCGAAACAACAGAAGATAAGTGGTTGATCAGGAGGTCTGTATCCTTACAACCAACGAAAACCAAGAGCAGACTAAGCATGTAGAAAGCTTAATAATTCCTTGTTTGGACCAGGGTTCGACTCCCTGCAGCTCCACAAAACAGCAAGAGCAAGAGCCTTGAGCAAGAGGGATTTCCCTGTATGCTCAAGACTCACACTCACACTTCTTAAA
>CAZQFH010000002.1:6383-95490 GCA_964592595.1 uncultured Lentimicrobiaceae bacterium
ATGATAAAAAATCTGAGTCTTAAATAACCCACAAAACAGCAAGAGCAAGAGTCTTGAGCAAGAGGGATTTCCCTGTATGCTCAAGACTCACACTCACACTTCTTAAATCCCTGAGGATAAAAACCAGCCAATCTGTCATATGTTTGATTTTGAAAAACTTGATGTTTATCACAAAGCTAAACAGCTTAATAAAAAAGTGTTTTTATTTTTAAAATCAATAAAAACAGACAGGTCAACAAATGATCAGTTGAGGAGAGCAAGTTTTAGCATCATGCTCAATATTGCAGAAGGCTCAGGAAGATACTCGAAAGCAGATAAACGTAACTTTTATGTCATTGCCCGTGGCTCTGTATTCGAATGTGTAGCTATACTCGAATACCTAAAAGATATTCAGTCAATAGATCAGGACACTTTTATTGCTTTTTACAATGATTCTGACGAGCTATCCAGAATGCTGTTTTCGATGATAAAAAATCTGAGTCTTAAATAACCCACAAAACAGCAAGAGCAAGAGTCTTTAGCAAGAGGGATTTCCCTGTATGCTCAAGACTCACACTCACACTTCATAATTCCCTCTTGCTCAAATCGTTTGCCGTTCTACCCTATTTCAACTTAATACGCATGAGCAAATCGGTGGTAGTGGTATATAAATATTTTTGATCGGCATCAAATGCGCAGTTGGCGGTTGCTTTTCCAGTTTGAATGGTAGCCAGATGCTCGCCTTCCGGACTAATAATATGAACGCCACCCGGTCCAGTCGCAAAAATATTTCCGCTCTTGTGCACCTTTAACCCGTCGGGTAGTCCTTTGGCATTTGCAGCAAGTGCCGAAAAATCAAATAATATTTTACCATCCACAAGTTTTCCATCCTCAGCAATGGTGTAGCTGTATAATACCGGTTTTGCAGGATCTGATTGGTTTACATAGAGTGTTCGTTCGTCAAGCGACAAGGCAACACCATTGGGCCAGCTCAGGCTATCAATCAACAAAGTAACTTCTTGACCGGCAGTGTATTTGAATACGCCATTAATGCCAATCTCATCAGTTTTATTGTCTGGCTGGCCATAAGGAGGATCTGTAAAATAAATTTCACCGGTTTTACTTATGGCAAGGTCGTTTGGGCTGTTGAACTGCATTGCTTTATACTGACCAGCCAATGTTGTAAACTTTGTTGACGGCTCAGTCAGCGCTACATCCATCCGGGCTATGCGCCTGTCGCCATGTTGGCAGATGATTAAGTTACCATTTGCATCCAGCATCAAACCATTTGGTCCTTTGTCAGATGTAATATTTTCTGCTCCTGAATGACCGGCAGATTCAAGAAATACAGTAATGCCGTCCTGTTCGTCCCACTTATAAATTTTATTCGCTGGAACATCAGAAAATAATACAGCCTTAATTTCCTCGACCCACAAGGGGCCTTCACTCCAGTATAAACCTTCAGCAAGTATTTCGAACCTGGCATTTTGATCCACTATTTCAAGCGCCGAGGAATCATGAATAGCAATTTTCAATTGCTCCACAAATTCTTCATTGGCCGTGTTTTGAGGCGATTCAGTCTTGATACCGCTTTCACACGAAACAAACAACAAAAGGGAAAAGGCAATAAAACAAATGCAACACCTTAGCATAATTTAGTATTTTAATGGTTAAAATTAGGGTATAAAGATAAAAAACTTAATCACAAGTGAATACGTACGATAGCATTTAATCAGTGTAATTGATACTTGCCTCATTGAGTCCGCTTTTTAAAAGTGCTTCAGCAGCTTAAAATGGAACTGGACATCAGAAATAAAAACTTAAGCTAATCCGCTTAAGCAGCCTGTCATATGGCAAGTCTGCGGGAAAACATTAAAGGTAACTTTCTCGAAGGAGACTTATCATTAAAAACCTTACTTTTGTTTTTCCATGTGACTAAACAACACATAGCATTCAAGATATTATTTGGCAACATTCAGTAAAACAAAACAGATGAAAAAAATCATTGGAACGCTTAGTGTAATTATTGTATTAGTTTTTGCTCAGGCTTGTAAAAAAGACGAATGCGGAGATTGTTTCACACCGCCTGCACCTTTTATGTTCGAAATTGTGGATAAAACGACAGGTGAAAATTTATTCACCAATGGCACTTTTCAGCCTGCAGCTATTAAAGTTACAAATACTGAAAACAACGAAAATATTGCTTTTTCATTCCTGGATGAAGACAGTATCAATGTTGTTGTCATCAACACGATTGGCTGGAAAACTGAAAAAGTAAACCTGCGCTTTGAAATATCCAATCAACTTATTTTCAGTATGTATGTGGATGCCGAAAGGCTTTTTGAGAATTGTTGTTCTTTTACCAGGTATAATGAAATTGTGATTTCTGGCACAGCCTACGAAGCGGATCCCACAACAGAAATATATCGCATTTTGTACGAAAATTGAGTTTTGCGTTGTATTGTTTTGACCCGAATAAAACTTCATATCAAATTACAAATGCAACAATGAATTCGTAAAAATCAATAGCATAAATATTTTTCTGTTGTAATACTCCTCTACCAATACTTCTTCTATTTTTACAGAAATTTTCTGCAAATGCTCCTCTTAATAGGTTTGTTTATTCTTGGATTGATTTTGTTGGTTAAAGGCGCCGGCTGGCTTGTTAGCGGAGCTTCGGCCATTGCAAAATATTTCAGGGTTTCTGATCTCGCAATCGGACTCACCATCGTTGCTTTTGGCACTTCGGCTCCTGAACTCGTAGTGAATGGTTTTGCTGCCTTTGAGCAAAGTTTCGATCTGGTTTTTGGCAACGTAATTGGTAGCAACAACTTCAATCTGTTTGTGATTTTAGGTATTACCGGACTTGTAGCTCCCATCAAAGTTCAATCGAGTACGGTGTGGAAAGAAATCCCGCTTTCACTTTTTGCAGCAGCGCTAATCCTGCTGATTGCCAACAGCTGGCTGCCTTTTGTTTCGAGTGGAATTTCGCGCCTTGAAGCAATAATAATGCTGATCATCTTTGCTGGATTTCTCTATTACGTTTTTAGTCAGCTGAAAAGTGATCCCGAAATACAAACTACAGATCAGGCACCTCTCAAACTCAATAAAAGTCTGCTATTGGTTATTGTGGGTCTTGCCGGCCTGATCGGTGGAGGCAGGCTGGTGGTTCAAAGCGCTGTGGAATTGGCTCAACAATGGGGTATTTCAGAAAAAGTAATCGGACTCACCATTGTGGCTGCCGGCACTTCACTGCCCGAATTGGTGACCTCAGTAGTTGCCGCTATTCGGAAAAACAATGATATCGCCGTTGGAAATATCATCGGATCCAATATTTTTAACCTGCTGTTTATTCTTCCTTTAAGCGCATTGATTCACCCACTTACCTACAACACAGCCTTCGACACAGATATCCTGATGTTGATAGGGGGGACAGTTTTTCTTTTCGTTGCGATGTTCACCGGAATTCGTAAAAAGCTGGATCGCTGGGAAGCAGGTCTTCTTTTAGTGGTATTTATACTTTATACAGCCATGATGATTTTAAAAGGCTAAGTCATCAACGATTAAAATAAACAAGCCCGTACAACTTTTCCATTAAATTTGTCAAAGAATTGTTCCAATAGGGATTCATTTAGGGTTGACAACGATTTTTTTAAACCTTTGTATTAAGCTCAAAACCTGACATCATGAGAACCTTAAAAAAAATTATCCTCGTATTACTGGCAATACCCATCATCCTGCTTCTTATCGCCTTGATGGTTCAAAAAGACTATGCCGTTGAAAGAAGCATTGAGATCAATCGGCCAAAACAAGCTGTATTTGATTATGTTAAGTACCTAAAAAACCAGGACAACTTCAGCAAATGGGCCAATATGGATCCTGATATGGTGAAAACCTACCGCGGAACAGACGGCCAGGCAGGATTTGTGTCGGCTTGGAAAAGTGACAACAAAGATGTTGGCGCTGGCGAGCAAGAAATCATCCGCATCGAACCGGGCTCAAGGATCGACTATGAATTACGTTTTATTGAACCATTTGAATCAACAGAAAATGCCTATATCATTACTACTGCTGTCGATAGCACAAAAACAGAAGTAAAATGGGGTTTCAACGGCCGAATGGATTACCCGATGAACCTGATGCTGCTGTTTATGGATTTTGAGGAAATGATTGGCGGTGACCTGCAAACCGGACTCGAAAACCTCAAAGCCCAGCTTGAATAATTACAGAAAAACTTAAAGCATAGGTGTAAAGTGCTGAAAATTTGTCTTTAAATTATACGACAAATAAATTCAGTTTATGGCTATTAAAAAACTGGTCAAAAGTCTGGCTGTTGTCCTTTCAGCAGTTTTGTTAATATCCTGTAGCAAAGACGGTATTCAAAAAAAGTCGCTGATTGCAGGTGACACAAGCGAAGTTGCCTTTAACAGCGTTTTTAATCCTCCACTTGAACTGAATTTGACTTGGGACGAGCAAAACCTTTATGGCAATGCTGTTGATTCCTTGGATTTAAATCAAGATCAGCTGCCTGATGTGTTTTTTCGCCTTGCTATTTTAAATCCGGACAGCCTTCACCTGCTCAACGGGGAAATGCCCAATCCTTTCCCTTCCTTACATATTTATGGGCGTGATTCGCTGTTTGAAACTGCAATAATTTCAGAAACTGTTTATGTTGGATTGGGGCAAACAGCACAATTCCATTGGGTTGATACCATCCAAATAAATCAAATCATTGACGAATCACGCAACTGGAAAACAGCAAATTATTGGGGAGAAAAACTCTGGAGCGAAAATCCGGTGAGTATGCTTTCAAACGGATCCTGGTTCAAAAAATCCCAGCCAGGCTTTTTGGCCTTCAGGCTCGCAGGGTCGATGGGCTGGATTAAATTGGACACACAACTGCCCGAAAATCCAAAAATTATGGCTTTTGCCCTTCAATCGCCCTAAACCAGCCAAAGACACTGCTCAAATACCTCCTTTTACAATAAATTTGCGTTTCTAATGTTTTACCTTTGCGAGATAGAAACAGCTTACAAAGCAATAAAAACCAGTTACCGCATATGGTATCATACGATCATTTCATACTAAATAATGGCTTACGCTTTTTCGTGCTGCACGATCCCACCACGCCTATGGTGGCCATGAATATCCTTTACAATGTGGGAGCACGCGACGAAGACCCCAATCGTACAGGCTTTGCACATCTGTTTGAGCACCTCATGTTTGGCGGCTCCATAAATATCCCAAAATACGACGAGCCTTTGCAGCGGGCTGGAGGCGAGAACAATGCCTTTACAAACAGTGATATCACCAATTATTACCTCACTTTACCTAAAGTCAACCTTGAAACAGCTTTCTGGCTCGAATCAGATCGCATGCTAAGCCTGGCATTCAGCGAGAAAAGTCTGGAAGTCCAACGACAGGTTGTTACAGAAGAATTTCGGCAGAATTATCTCAATCAGCCCTACGGCGATGTCTGGCTGCTCCTGAAACCACTTGCCTATAAAGTTCATCCTTATCAATGGAATACCATCGGTAAGGAAATCAGCCATATTGAAACCGCCAGTCTGGAAGATGTGAAAGACTTTTACCAGCGTTTCTACAATCCTAACAATGCCTTAATTGTGATTGCAGGTGACGTAAAAACCGAAGAAGTTGAACGCTTGGCGAAAAAATGGTTTGAGCCTATCACTTCGGGAGAACCATATGAAAGCATGCTTCCGCAAGAACCTGAACAGACAAAATCAAGGAGGCTGGAAGTGAAACGCGATGTTCCGCAAACAGCCATTTACAAAGCCTATCATATGTGCTCCCGAACCGACGAAAAGTTTTATGCCAGTGATCTGCTTTCTGATTTACTGGGTTCGGGGCAGTCGTCCAGGCTTTTTAAGACATTGGTTCGTCAAAAACAGTATTTCTCCGAAATCAACGCATTCATTACAGGTGATATTGACCCTGGTTTGCTGATTGTTACAGGCAAAATCAACAAAGGCATGTCGGTTGCTGAAGCAGAAAAAGCCCTTGAAAATGAAATCCAGAAATTGACACAAAAACCCCCCACGGCTACCGAACTGCGCAAAGTTAAAAACAGGGTGATTTCTGCCAACACTTTTGGGGCGCTTTCGGCCCTCAACAAAGCCATGAATCTTGCCTATTATGCGCATATTGGCATGCCAGAACTTATCAACACGCTCACACAGCACTATGAGCAAGTGAAACCCCTGCAAATACAGCAAATCGCCCAGGAAATACTGAA
Organism: uncultured Lentimicrobiaceae bacterium; assembly: GCA_964592595.1. Lineage (GTDB taxonomy): Bacteria > Bacteroidota > Bacteroidia > Bacteroidales > F082 > UBA5536. The sequence goes on from CAZQFH010000002.1 coordinate 12,619, forward strand.
TCCTGCCAACTGTGCTACATTAGTTTACGAAAGCAATAATCAAGTTTTATGAGGCAACAAAATTTAGACAGAACAAGAGCACCGAAGTTAAGTACTTCAGCAGCCTTAAAAACTGATGAACCTGCTGTGAAAAAGCTGTCGAACGGCATGCCGCTTTACCTTTTTCCCAGCCCGATACACGAAGCCTTGAGGCTGGATATTGTGATAGACGCCGGGAGCATCTGGCAGCATAAAAAGCTTACGGCCAGCACTACCATAAAAATGCTTCGCGAAGGCACCGCGCAATTCAGTGGAGGCGAAATCTCCTCCAAAATTGATTATTTTGGCGCTTTTATTGATCTGCAGGCCTCAAAGGATTCTGCATGGATTAGCCTTTACGGCCTTAGAAAACACTTGCCCAATTTACTGCCGCTGATAAAAAGTATGCTATCAGAAGCCAGTTTTCGCAAAAGAGATTTCAAACTGCTCAACAGCAGACAAAAACAGTCGTTTTTGGTTAACAGTCAGAAGCCCAAGCAACAAGCCCGCAATGCCTTTAATCAATTGATTTTTGGACCTGATACGGCTTATGGTCAGGTAGCTGAGGCAGAGGATTTTGATTTATTACAAAACGAAGATTTGCATAAGTTTTACCAGGAAAAAATTTATCCTGAACAAGCTTATGCTATCCTCAGCGGTCCGGTGGATGAAGCAGCACTGAAGTTGATAGATGAATTTATCGGCTTCGAATGGCGTGCCAAAGGCTCCAAAAATATGATGAAGCTTGGCTCAGCATTCAACCCGGCTTACCATCACATTTTGCGACCAGCTGCACTGCAATCGGCAGTAGTGACGGGCAAAACAATTATGCTTCGCAGCCATCAGGATTATATTCCTTTTTTACTGCTCAATACTGTTTTGGGTGGCTATTTTGGATCGCGGCTCATGGCCAATATCCGCGAAGACAAAGGCTATACCTATGGCATTAACTCACAGGTTGTTCCGATGCGACATGCCACAGTTTTTATGATCAATACCGAAACAGGAAGCACGGTTACACAAGCAGCTTTAAGCGAAATTAAATCAGAATTAACCCGCCTGCGCGAAGAGAAAATACCGGAACAAGAACTTGAATTGGTTAAAAACTACCTCAATGGCAGTTACCTGAGAGCCCTGGACGGCGTTTATAATCAAGCCGAACGCTTCCGATCGGTTCGCGATCAGGGACTTGGCATGCAGTTTTATTCCGAAAGCCTGAAACGTATTCAGGAAACCAGCAGCGAACAATTACTGCAACTGGCACAGCAATACCTCGACCCGGAAACTATGGTGACTGTCGTTGTGGGCGATGAACAGCAAAAGCTCTGAAATGGTGATTAAAAGATACATCAGTTTTTCATTCATTATTGTGTTTTGGTTAATACAAGGCAATATTTTTGCGCAAAACCCAATAATTTTAAGTGTTGATGTATTAGATAACGGTAACGTTGAAATTCGATGGGATTATCCACCTGGGGATGAAGGCTTAACTTATACTATAAAAAAATGGCTTTACTATGATGGAATAGATCAAGGATATCAAATTGAGGTTGAAAGCGTAAACGCTTCTGAAATGAGCATTATTGATGAGACTATAGTTGCACAATCAAGAAAACAGATTTACAGGATTTTTGAAGGTTCAAGTTCAGAATCAGAAGAAATGCAAACCATCTTTCTTCATGAAGATATTGCCTACAACCAATGCGCTTTAACAAATACAATAAAATGGACAGGCTTTTTTGAAACCTATAATCCGGTTTCATATATCGTTCATTATAGTACAGATAACGGAAACCCTTTTACTGGTATTCCTTTAACCGCGAATGATTTCAATCAGGTTGATGAAATATCCACTTATGGAGATCAAAATCAATCGCCAGCAAAAACACCAGTTTTTGAATACACTCACCAAAACCTTGATCCCGATCAAATATATACCTACAAAGTAGAAGCGGTATATGAAATAAACGGCCAGGAGCAAAGAAGTAGTTCAAACCTGCAATCGCGCGACACCCCTGCTTATCAGCGCCCTGATCCTCCAAAAATTAATGCCGTTACTGTTAACGAAAGCAATGAAATAGAAATTTCAGGTGAAATCACAACAGATGGTACAGCTGTTATCAATCGTTCATCAATCTGGAGAACCAATAGTCAAAGTTCTGCTGATATTGCTTTTTATACTGATCTCAACCAAACAAGTCCGGGAGTTGTAAATTACACCGATGAATCGGTTGCGGTTGCTCAAGAAGCCTATTGGTACAGCCTTGTTTTAGAGGATCAATGTGGGTTTGATATTCCGGATGATCCAACCGAAAATGCGCACAGAAGCATTTTTCTGACAGCAGATGTCATGAATAACGAGCAGGTTGAACTTAGCTGGAATGCCTACGAAGGCTGGATACCGGATTACTACCGCATTTTCAGAAAAACGACCACCGATGCCTACATCGAAATAGCAGCAGCACAGCAAACTGCATACACAGATAATACCATTGCTGATGGAGGTGAATCAGGCAGCATCATTTATTTCGTTCAGGCAGTTTCGGAAGATGCAACCACCGGAGCGGAGATCACTTCATCTTCCAACAGGGTACAGGTAGGTTTTGATAGTCCGTTTTTTGTGCCCAATGCTTTTCGACCTTCATCAGGCATTATTAAAAATCAAATTTTTAAACCACTTTCACGCTTTTCACCAGCAGGCAGTTACCTTTTTCAAATCTACGATCGCTGGGGAAAACTGCTATTCGAATCAACAGATTACAATGCAGGCTGGGATGGCAAAGTGAATGGCAATGAAGCCCCGCAAGGCGTTTATCTCTGGCGATACAGCTACAACAATTCTGAAGGCAAAACACTGGAAGACAAAGGCACGGTGATGTTAATCAGGTAGTTGCAGCATTTAACGGCTATTTTCGATCCAAAAACTCCTGCACAGGGTTGTGTCCTTTCCAACTCCCAACAGCTTTCAATGGCCTGAAACGCGTAAACATCTGCTCCGAAAAACCGTCCTTTTCACGCGTGCGCCGGATGGCTTCGCCATGAAAGGTTTTATAGGCAAAGGCTTCCATATCCGAAACATTTTCCCAAACGGTGAAGGTGGCCTGCTCCATCAGCGGAATCTCACCAACACCTTTTGTAAATATAAGCCCTTTAAAGTTTTCGTGTTCAAGGCTTACACGGGGCGTCATTTTCCAGAATGGGATTACAAATTTCGGTTTCAGGGTAGCTCTCGTGAGCGCTGCAACGGTTTTCAATGGTTTGTCGTGATCGTTGATTTGCCAATCTCCAAAACCCGACCAGGTGCCTTTGGATCGTATGGGGGCTAAAAATAAAGTGTATTGCTCCTCACTGTGGGCTTCGAAATCTTTGAAAAGCTTGCTCTTGAGAAAGTCTTCAGCATATTGCGCTGATTTCCAAACAACTAAAAGTCCGTAAGTGCCAAAATCAGGCCACAGGCTGTAGCCTGCTCCACTACCTGTTCCGAGTGGTTTAAAAAAGCTTATCCCGGGATGCTTCCTGAGTGGCTCACGCACTTTGTACATCATACTCATTCCCCATGTTCGGTTGGAAAAACCCTGGTAGCGAAAAAAAGAAATCGTGGTTGTTTGCATTGTTATGATTTACAGCTTTGAAGACATTTTAATTTTGATTTTGTTCACATAAAAGTAACTTCTATTTCACCTGTTTTTTAAACCTGTTTCTGGCAAACTCCTGCATATCACTGATACTGTCCTTTTCGTCCATGATTTCAAAACCCAGCAAGGTTTCGATGATGTCTTCCATGGTGATAATGCCTGCTGTTCCGCCATATTCATCCACCACAAGTGCAATATGCTCACGCTGCTGTATCATCTGATCCCAGGCCCTGAGTGCAGGAATAGATTCTGGAACTACAAGTATTTTCCTTTTAAGGGCTTTTACCTTTGTACCATGCTGATCATCAGCTAATAGCTCAAATACGTCCTGCCGAAAAACATAGCCATTTACGGCTTCAATTGTTGCCTCAAAAACGGGAATTCGGGTAAATGTTTTAAGCGCATCCAGCTCGGCAAAATCTTCCAATATGGTGTCCTGCTCAACGGCTGCTACCACAACGCGGGGTGTCATGATTTCTGATACTTTTACCTGTCGCAAACCGATTATATTTTTGATAATACGACTTTCCTGCTCACCAAAAACACCCTCCTGCATGCCAATGTCGGCCAGCAATCCAAGCTCTTCGCGACTGATCGTTTTGTCATTTGTCTTCTTAGCAAAAAGCCTTGTAATCAGCGCCGAAACCCATACCAAAGGCCAGGTGATTACAATCATAATCCTGATGGTATAAAAAGTGAAACCCAATAAGCTTTTCCAATAACTGGCACCAACAGTTTTGGGTATGATTTCAGTAATAATCAGAATTAATATTGTGAGCACAGCAGAAATCAGTCCGAAATAAGCATCACCAAATACTTTTACAGCTTGCGCGCCAACACCTGCTGCCCCAATGGTGTGAGCAACCGTATTCATCGACAAAATAGCGGATAAGGGTCGGTCGATCTCGCGCTTCATCTTTTCTAAAGCAGCAGCCGTTTTATTTCCGGATTCAGCTTGTGTTCTTAGATAGGCTTGAGGTGCCGACAGTAAAACCGACTCCAGAATCGAACACAAAAAAGAAACGACCAGCGCAAGTAAAAGGTATAAAATCAGTTGAAGCATTCATTGTTGATTTGTGCGTAAAATTAAGCAATATCTGTATTTCTGATGATTGCTTTGTTCAAAATCATAAATGTCATATCACAGATAAATTGATAAATACCCAAGATTAGGTATTCTGGTGCTTATTTTCAGTTTCTACTTTTGCCGAAGTTATTTAACTAAAACCATTAATCATGAAAACGAAAATTCTTAGCTTAATCCTATTTTTCATCGGTGGAATACTTTTCGCGCAAAGCAATCAACAAGCGCAATATCAAAATTTGGCTGACAATCTACTCGCATCCCAAAGCAAACTGACCATTGGCGGCTATGGCGAAGTGCATTACAATCAAGCCTTTGATAAGGATACCCGCTACAACGGAGAACTTGATGTGAACAGGTTGGTCATGCTTTTTGGCTACAATTTCAGCGATAAAGTGCAATTCGTTACTGAAATTGAATACGAGCATGTCAGGGAGGTGTTTATCGAGCAGGCGTTTCTGCAATACCGGCTAAACCAGTTCATTCAATTCAGGGCTGGTCTGCTGCTGATCCCTATGGGAATCATCAACGAATATCATGAACCGACCACTTTTAATGGTGTTGAACGCCCACTCATCGATGGAAAGATTGCACCCACCACCTGGCGTGAAATTGGCTTTGGAATCACCGGAAATTACCTGCCGGCCTCTTTAAAATACCAACTATATCTGGTAAATGGCTTTAATGGTTATGACGGCAATGCTAAGCTAAGCGGTGCCAATGGATTTCGTTCGGGAAGACAAAAAGGTGCTGAATCCTACATCAGTAGTCCTAACCTGACAGGTAAAATTGAATATTACGGTATCAAGGGCCTCAACATTGGCTTATCAGGCTATTTTGGCAAAACCCAAAGCACGCTTTACAACAAACTCGATAAAAATGATGTGGTGGCTGTTTCGCAGGCAGATTCTTCAGTCGTTGGCATCAGTATGCTTGGTGCTGATGCACGTTATACACTGGGAAACTGGCAATTCAAAGGTCAGCTTTACTATGCCGGGATAAGTCAATCAGAAATTTACAATCAATTTACAGGCAGCGATTTAGGCAGCGCTTTGAATGGCTATTATATTGAAGCAGCCTATGATTTGTTAGGATCCAATCAAAAGGTTGAAGCCGGTTTGATTCCTTTTGTCCGTTACGAAGCTTACAATATGCAGGCCAGCACGGAGGGCAATCTGCAAGCCAGCAAAGCCAATGAAGTTCAAGCTATTACATCAGGAATCACCTGGCGCATGACACAGGGCGTTGTTTTTAAAACCGATCTGCAGTTTGTGAAACCAGCTTCAGCAGATAAATACTCAACCATTTTCAATGCCGGATTCGGGATTATGTTTTAGGCTTTAACGCATGAAATTTTTCATCTTATTCATTGTCAATTTAAACCTCTTGTTCCTGCCTCTTTCGGGAGTGCAGGAATCAACTTTTCCGCGTGCTCTCAACAAAGACCTGCGCAAACAAATGGGTATCGAAAACCCGGATTTGGTGTTACTTTCATCAAATAAAAGTCAAACTAACAGCGCTTATTATGCTGTTGAGCAAGACAATCAAACAGCTGCCTACCTCTATATCGGTAGTGTTTTAACTTGTCGTGCAGGAGGATGCAATATTGCTTCCGCAACTGACCATGCTTCTGATAGCGAATACTTTGAATATTATATCCTGTTCGACACAAATGCAACCGTCAAATTTGTAAAAGTTTACAATTATGCCGCCACGCATGGCCATGAAATTACGGCAAATTGGTGGCTCAGGCAGTTTGTTGGCTATCAGGGAAAGGAACGCTTGCAAACCGGAAAAAACATTGATGCTGTTGCTGGTGCAACCATTTCGGCTGAAGCAGCCACAAATGATATTCAGCTTGTGACCAAACAGCTGATTAAGATAATCAACGACCCGTCGCATCAAAAGCAAACAGCAAGATTTTTGGATTAAAATGCATTTTTAATAGCACCGCTGCGCTGCAGCTATTAAAATTGCGTGTGTTACGCAGCTTTTATTGTTGCTTTCGGCAATATGGTTTGAATGTTGGCACTGTTTTGCTATGTAGGGCCTAACGGTAAATTTTATAGCAGGGGGGGGTGATATAAAAAATGATACAGAATGTTTTTCAATATGCTATCCCTGTGTTTGTGTGTGTTTTTACCAAAAATTATTTATTCCCAACCCCTCACATCATCAAAAAAGCTAAAGAGATATTTTGCATCATATTCCACAGCAAATTTCTCTAAAAAGTCAACATATTCTTCTCTGAATGTCTTTTTTTGATGATGCGCTTCCTGATTCAACACATATTTGGCTACCACATCCAATTGTGAATGGGCGTATGTAAATGATCCATATCCATTTTGCCATTCAAACCTGAATGGGCTCTTATTGTTGTATTTAATCCATGAACTGCTTGATGTTTTGATCTCTTCTACAAGTTCGGGAATTCTCTGATTCAAATTATAACCAATAAAAATATGGATATGATCCGGCATACTACCAATGGCTATCAATTTATGCTTATTGTTTTGCACGATGGCCGTGATGTATTGTTCCAGCTCGTTTTTCCAGGCCTTATTAATTAATGCTTTTCGGTTTTTTACTGCAAAAACCAATTGAAAATAGGATTGCAATAGGTATTTGCCATTGTTGGATGTTTTTGATTGACTTTCAAATTTAGAAATATTATTTCAAAATTGTACCTATTGCCATTTTTGCAAACCAAAATAATTTTAAACATCATTTTTGGTAAATGCAATAAATAGCACCGCTGCGCTGCAGCTTGTTTGTCGATTTGGTTTGATGTTTATAAATATTATCGCTATGCTATAAAGATTACCGCTGCTAACGCAGCTTGTTTGTCGCTGTGGGCAAACGGTAATCTTCATAGCTGCGTTAGCAGCGGTAATCTTTATAGCTGCGTTAGCAGCGGTGATCTTTATTAAAATTAACTACACAATGGCCGCATCTGTAAGCAGATACCCTCCTTGTTAATCCTTTATTGCAAGCTGATATAGCATTTCAACCTCAGAAAACCATCAATCAACAACCCTTAGCTCCACCCTTCTGTTCCTTGCCCTTCCTATTTCATCTTCATTGGAAGCTATTGGCTGGTCAGCACCAAATCCCCGAACCAAAAGTCGTTCACTATCAATCCCATTAGCAATTAAAAAATCTGCCACAGCCTGCGCCCGATCCAGTGAAAGCTTGCGATTAAAATCTTCCTCACCAGTTTTATCGCTGTGTCCTTCGAGACTGATTTTTATAGCTGGATTTCGTTTCACAAAAGTTTCAAGATTTTTTAGACCCGCCAGGGCTTCCGGAAGCAAAATGGCTTTGTTCAGTTCAAATAAAACATGCTCAAGCACTATGGTTTTTCCAGCCTTTATCGGTTCAAGCTCAACCTTTTGCTGCACAGGTTTGGTTTCTGTTCCATTTTCCGGATGAAATGATGTTTCATCATACAAATAATGATCTGCACTTACCTGAAGCACAAGGTGTTTACGGGCTGGAAGCACCACAAAAGCCAAACCTTGTTCATCTGTTTGCACATTGATCAACGCATGGGCTAAAACAGGATATGAAACAGTTACATCCGCATTTAAAGGCTGGCCGGTTTCTTTGTCTGTTACCAATAACTCAACATAGCTAACAGACGCTGGCCGATAGGCTTCAGGCAATTCAAAGCTAAAGATATCATAGTGATCCGTGCTGTCGGCTTTGGCAGAAATCATTGCCTTTTGGCCAGCAGCATCAACCACAAGGTTTATTTCGTTCGCCCCCCTATTAATTGGAAAACCAAGGTTGACAGGCTTTTGCCAAAAACCGGAAGTATCTTTCCGGCTCATAAAAAGATCCGTTCCGCCCATCCCGGGGTGGCCGTCAGATGAAAAATAAAGTGTTTGGCCATCGAAATGCCAAAAAGGAGCCATCTCGTTTCCAGCGGTATTTAAGATATTACCCATATTTTGCGGCTCATACCATTTTCCATTTTGAAAATGACTAATCCACAAATCGCTACCGCCAAACCCACCTGGTCTATTGCTGGCAAAAATCAAGCTTTTCCCATCAACCGACAAAGCGGGCTGCGACTCCCAATAAGCACTATTCACTTCCGCAAGATGCTGCGGAATAGCCCAACCGTGGCTGTTTTTGGTTGATAAATAAAGATCGCAACTACCTTTTCCATTCGGCCAGCCACAGGCAGCAAAAACAATACTTTTCCCATCAGCCGAAAAAGTAACTGCACCAATCTGCTGAGAATAAGGCCAGCTTGCAGACTCCAAAGCAACAGCTTCGGCCCAGTTTTCATCCAGCCATTCGGCCAACATAACTTTTTCGAGTTGGGGTTTATCTTTTGCTGTTCCTGTCTTTCTTGTAAAAAGTAATTGCTTTCCATCGAGGCGCAAAGCATTAACATACTCATCTGCTGGCGTGTTAATTTTTTCGTCAAGCGTCAGCAGTTCAATTTCCAATGGATTGGTATAAGCCATTTTACGGAAATACGCTATTTCTTTTAGTGAGACAGCTTTTTCAAGGTTAGGTTCGGGGAGGTCATTTCGCTCCAGGAAAATTTCGAGTATTTGCAAAGCCTCATCATACTGCCTGTTAGCTACGTATGCTTTTGAAAGTACATATCCAAGTCCCGGAAAGAAATTCTGCGAGAGCTCAAAAGCACGTTCATAAGCTTCAACAGCTATGCTGGTGCTATCCAACTCATTAGCCGCATCTCCAAGCATCAGCCAGGCTTCAATAAATACAGGATCTGCTTCAACGGATTTTTGGAGAAACGGAATACTTTTATAAAAATCGCCTGCACGGAAAGCTGACGCAGCTGATTCGAAGGATTTCAGGGCTTTTCGGGAAGTTTGCTGTTGGGTGTGATATTGTTGTGCCAAAAGCGGATTAACCAACAACAGCACTAGCAACAGCATCAGGGAATACGCATATACTTGTGGCTTTGCAGGCTGATGCGCCATTGCGGATGCTTCATCACATAATCGGTGAGCAGGGGCATGATATTTTCTGATACACTCCATTCAGGCTGTAAATATAAGTAACATTCAGGCTTTACCAGTTTGGCATTTTTTTCGGCCCATTCCAGATCGGCTTCCTTTTCAATAACAACTTTAAGCTCGTGGGCATTATTGTAAATCTCTGGTTTTGGGGGCGAAAACTTCTTGGGCGAAAGGCATATCCAGTCCCATAAACCTGTCAAAGGATGCGCTCCGGAGGTTTCTACCATCGTTTTTACCCCCATCTGCTGCATCAGTTTTGTGAAATAATCCAGCGGATACATTGAGGGCTCCCCACCTGTGACCACAACTGTTTTGGCAGGTTGCTCAGCTGCACGTTTTGCAATTTCATCAGCCGAAACGGGAGGAAAATGTGTGGCATCCCAACTGGGCTTGGTGTCGCACCAGCTACAGCCTACATCGCAGCCGCCAATGCGGATAAAATAAGCCGCACTGCCCATATTGTGCCCCTCTCCCTGTATGGTGTAAAACTCCTCCATCAAAGGCAATTTACGGCCGCCTTCAAGAATATCTTTTTTTGTAGTTGTAATGTCCATTAAAAGTTAAAATAGTATGTATGTCGCTTCCCAAAAAGGGCTGCCTTTGTTGCCTTTTCTGACCATGTTAAATCTATTGAAAGCATCTGATCATCAACTTCAAGTTGAATTGTTTCCTTTGTTAATAAATGATTTTCAGCATCAAATATCATCAGTTGGTAAAATCCTGCTTTCAGACTTCCATCCGAAAATTTGAATGCCTTATCCTTTTTATCATATGAAACGGCTGGCAGTAAATCTCCTTTAGCCAGCGCAAGTTGATAAGGACTCAAAAAAGCCTGCAAATCCATTTTAAAGGCACGGGCAGTAAAGGACTTACTGCTTTCGGCCGAAATCATCACTTGCCAGGGATTTATAAAAGCAATCCCTTCTACCTGAGTTGTTAACAGATTTAATAAGTCGATTTTGCGTTTTTTACCGCTGAGGAAATCTTCTTGTTCGAAGCCATAAAAAAGCCACACAAAAGGCTTCCATGTTTTGTAGGTGTATCCGATCAAAACAAGTGTTTTTTGATTGGGAAGGTAATCTGCACCCGTAATTAATCCCTTGCTATCAAAACGTCCGATAAGCTTTGCTACATGATTTCCGGGTGAAGTGGGCAACTGATAAATTCTGGAATGCTGATCGCCCCTGTTTTTGGTGAACAGATAAAGATTTTCCTCTCCGGCAACCATAGCCTCGCAGTCGAAATTATTGGATTTCCAGTTTACCGAAAAAACTGCCTGATCTTCAAAATGGAATTGAATTTCCGCTGTCTCCAATTTAGCGTCTCCCTTCGTGGGAACATCACTCCTCCTGACCCTGTGAATATGTAAGTCTTTTCTGCTGCCGCTGTTATTACCAAAGTCACCTATAAAAATATACTCCTCATTTAAAGCCACATCTTCCCAATCTGAATGCTCGATTTCCGGAAATTTCAGTTGCCTGACGATTTGCCCGTTAGCAGTATCCAGGCCATACAAAACAGCCTCTCCCCCGCTATCGTTGTGCGTCCAAAGCAAATCATCAAAAAAAATCAATCCTGAAGTTTCTTTTACCTTTTTTGGAAGCTCATACAAAAATGGAGGGTTTTGCACTGCAATCGGATATTTGCAGTTGACAGAAAGGCTGTCGGCGGGATCAAAATTAGCTGCAAACACATCGTCACATTGCGCCTCCACATACGATGTGGTAAATACAAGAGCTGAGATGATCAGCCAAAAATTTAAAAAATTCCTCATTGATAAACGGCTCCTTTGCTTGCTAAGAGGGTGTTTCGAAGCAAGGAAACGATTGTCATCGGTCCTACACCTCCCGGAACAGGTGTGATTGCAGCAGCTTTTTTCGACACCTCATTATAATCAACATCACCTGCAAGGAAATATCCTTTTTCTTTGCTGGCATCTTCCACCCGATGAATACCCACATCAATAACCGTAGCTCCGGCTTTTACCATATCAGCCGTAACAAAGCCAACTTTTCCAATGGCAGCTATCAGGATATCAGCTTGTAAGGTAATTTCTTTGAGGTTTTGCGTGCGGCTGTGACAAAGGGTTACAGTGGCATCGGCATTTTTTGCCTTACGCGAAAGCATCACACTAACCGGCGTGCCTACAATATTTGAGCGGCCAATGACGACTACATGCTTTCCGCTGGTTGCTATCTTGCTGCGCTCCAATAATTCAACGATACCGTAAGGCGTAGCAGGCAAATAAGCAGGCAGCCCAAGCATCATGCGACCCGCATTTTCCGGATGAAAACCATCCACATCCTTAGCGGGATCAATGGCCAGCAGGATTTTTTGTTCGTTGATATGATCAGGCAATGGAAGCTGCACAATATATCCGTCCACTTCCTCGTCCCGATTAAGGAAATCAACCAGTTCGAGCAACTCCTTTTCGGAAGTTTTAGCCGGAAGCCGGTAAACGGAAGAAGTGATACCGACCGATTTGCAGGCCTTTTCTTTGGATGCCACATAAGTTTGGCTGGCTGCATCATCCCCAACAATAACTGCTGCCAGGTGGGGGGCGTCCTGGTCTTTATCAATCATGGCTGCCACTTCTTTGGCAATCTCTTTTTTTACCTCTGCTGCGATGGCTTTTCCATCTATAATTTTCGTACTCATTACATTTCCTAATTTTAACGCCGTCGCATCTGATTCATCATGCGCATCATTTTTTGTCCGCCACCACCAGTCATCATTCGCATCATTTTAGATGTTTCGCTAAACTGTTTCACCAAGCGATTCACTTCAACAATACTGGTGCCGCTTCCCATCGCGATGCGTTTGCGGCGACTGCCATTAAGCAATTTGGGATCTTCCCGCTCGGCTGGCGTCATGGAATAAATGATAGCTTCAATACCTTTGAAAGCATCATCCTCTATTTCGGTATCCTTCAAGGCTTTGCCCATTCCCGGAATCATGCCAGCCAAATCTTTGATGTTTCCCATCTTTTTGATCTGCTGTATCTGCTTTAGGAAGTCGTTGAAGTTGAACTCATTCTTAGCAATTTTTCGTTGCAGTTTGCGGGCTTCTTCCGCATCAAACTGTTCCTGAGCCTTTTCGACGAGCGAAACGATATCACCCATACCCAGGATACGATCGGCCATACGGCTGGGATAGAACACATCCAAGGCCTCCATTTTTTCGCCGATTCCCACAAACTTAATAGGCTTATCCACCACCGAACGAATACTCAAGGCTGCACCACCTCGCGTATCGCCATCCAATTTGGTGAGTACCACACCATGAAAATCGAGCCGATCATTAAAGGCTTTGGCTGTATTTACGGCATCTTGTCCCGTCATGGAATCCACCACAAACAAAATCTCGTGCGGATCGACATTCTTTTTGATGGCCGCAATTTCATTCATCATCAGTTCATCAACAGCCAGACGACCAGCGGTATCAATGATCACCACATTTTTGGCAGACTGCTTGGCATGGGCAATGGCTTTTTTGGCTATCCCAACCGGATCTTTACTGCCATCTTCGGTGAACACCTCAACACCAACCTGCTCGCCCAAAACTTTAAGCTGATCAATCGCCGCCGGACGATACACATCGCCTGCAACAAGCAACACCTGCCTGCCTTTCTTCGATTTCAGGTAATTGGCCAGCTTAGCCGAAAAAGTAGTTTTACCCGACCCTTGAAGTCCAGCGATTAATATGATGCTTGGATTTCCTTTGAGGTTGATTTCAGTTTGCTCGCCCCCCATAAGCTCGGCCAGTTCATCATGCACGATTTTCACCATCAACTGCCCAGGCGAAACAGCAGTTAGAATCTTTTGTCCCAGCGCTTTTTCCTTAACCGCAGTGGTAAAGTCTTTAGCAATCTTAAAACTCACGTCAGCATCAATAAGGGCTTTTCGCACCTCTTTGAGGGTTTCGGCAACATTGATTTCGGAAATGTGCCCCTGCCCTTTAAGCATTTTGAACGAGCGTTCCAGTTTTTCACTCAGTCCTTCAAACATAATTCATTATCAGTTTATGATGAATTCTTTAATAGCAATTTTTCAGGCTGCAAAAGTAGCAAAAATTCAGGAGGCTGCGAACAGTTACACAGAATAAAGCATATACCTAAAAATCACAGCTTTGATAAAAAATGACAGGTGTATTTTCCACTCCATTGCTTCTAATAAAAAGACCCCCTTATTGACTTTCTCCAACAAGGGAAAACATGTAAAATCTTAGTAATAACCACCACAATTTCAACTGAAATTATGCGTTATTAGAGTTAAATCAGGCAGTGAATGGCCATTAAATAGCCTATCTTTGCCCCCGATTTTTAACAAGTAATAAACCCTGATGAGGCAAATTCCTTTTGTAGCATTCATACTTTTTACAGCACTTGCTTTTAGCATTTTTTCCTGTCGCAAGCAGGATGAAATAAGCACTAATCCCGGTCTGAAGCTAAGCTTTTCGGCTGATTCGGTTGTTTTCGACACCGTATTTTCGAGCCTGGGATCTGCTACACGTCAGCTGATGATATACAATAATAATAACGAACGTTTAAATATCAGTTCGATCAGGTTGGGCAATGCTGCTGCTTCCCCTTTTAGAATCAATGTAGATGGCAAACCCGGAACACAACTTTATGATATTGAAATACCCGGAAACGACAGCTTGTTCGTTTTCCTAAGGGTAACCATCGACCCTGCCGACCAGCAAAATCCTTTTGTTATCGAAGACGATCTGGTTGTTGAAACTAATGGCAACAGCCAGCAGGTGAAGCTTATTGCATGGGGACAAGACGCTGTTTACATTGTTGCTGATCAACTGATTAACAGTAGTTTTCCAATGTATAAAATTGTTGCCGACAGCCTTGAAACGACTATTTGGACCGCCGAAAAACCTTATGTGGTTTACGGCTACGCGCTGATCGACAGTTATGGCACACTTCAGATTGAAGCCGGCACACAGGTGCATTTTCACGATAAATCCGGACTTTGGTCATTCAGCGAAGGCCAACTGATTGTGAACGGCACAGCAGAAGCACCAGTGCTTTTTAGGGGCGACAGGCTCGAAAGCAGCGAAGGACTTGACTACCGTAATGTGCCCGGACAATGGGATCGCATCTGGCTGATGGAAGCAAGAGCCGGAGCTGATCATCAAATTTCGCATGCTATTATCCGCAATGGTTTCATTGGCATACAGGCAGAATCCTTCCTAAAACCAACGGAAGCAGCTTTAAGAATTGACAATACCATTATCGAAAACCATACCGGTATTGGAATTTTTTCAAGGCTTTATGCCATTGAAGCCAAAAATCTGGCAGTTGCCAATTGCGGCACGTATGGCATGGCATTAACAGGCGGTGGTGATTATCGCTTTGTGCACACCACAATTGCTAACAACTGGAGCTTATCGGTCAGAAATAATCCCTCACTGTTTTTTAATAATTTTCTATTGGATTCACTGGAAAATCCCATACAGGTGCCGTTCCAATTTGAGATGGGCAACAGCATCATTTATGGTGCCAACCGCGAAGAATTCAATTATGAATTTGTTGCAGGTGCTGATACAAATTATCTTTTCGAAAACTGTTTGATAAAAACAGAACGCAGATTGGCTGACTGGCCGGGCTTTGTAAACAGCATCGCTAACGAAAATCCTCTTTTCAAAGATTACGAAAACCTCAATTACAGACCCGACACCCTTTCGCCGGCAATTGGAAAAGGTAAAATTGAATTTGCCCAGGAAATACCTTTCGATCTTGACGGCATTTCGCGTACCGAACGCCCCGATTTAGGTGCCTATCAATTTGTACCAGCTAATCGTTAAAACATCTAATGGCTATGATTATCGGCATCGGAGGCCTTAGCAGAGCGGGAAAAACAACCTTGGCCGAATGGCTCAGGAAACAGTTTCCTTTCAAAAAAACACATATCCTTTGCCAGGACGAGTTTGTTTACACCACCGATCGTATTCCGCGAATCAAGGACAGGATCGACTGGGAACATCCGGATAGCATAGATCATGAAGGGTACAGAAAAAGTATCATTGCAGAAAGCAAATTGAATGATGTTGTTATTGCTGAAGGCCTATTAGTTTTTTATGATCGATTAACCAATAGTCTGTACGATAGCATGTTGATGGTTGAAATTGATTACCAGACCTTTTTAAAAAGAAAAGATCATGACCACCGCTGGGGACACGAGCCCGATTGGTATGTGCAGCATATCTGGCACAGCTACCTGAAATATGGTCGCAGCCCTGAACCACACCGCACCTTAACCATTGATGGCACCAAAAACTTTCCGGTTAAAACGATTATGGATTTTATAGGCCAATAACACTTTTAAACATGAATTCTGAACTGATAGCGCAAACCAAAAATTTTGTACAACAAAAATTAGCCGGTGCCGAAAGCGGACACGACTGGCTGCATATCGAACGTGTTTATCAAAATGCTTTACAGTTGATCGAAAGCCATCCATGTGACCAAACAGTGGTGTTGATTGCTGTTTTGATTCATGACCTGCACGATACCAAATTTCAGGCCGGAAAAGAGGAGGAGATTTTGAATGAAATCATCAACTTTTTGAAAAATACCGGACTGGACAGCGATCGTATTGAGCATATTACCAAAATAATCAATGGCATTTCGTTCAGACATAGTTTTGACAACCAAAAACCGAAGTCGGTTGAGTTTAAAATCGTGCAGGATGCCGACAGACTGGATGCTATTGGTGCTATTGGTATTGCCAGGGCTTTCAGTTATGGTGGCTTCAAGCAACGCCCGTTTTATGACGACAACCTACCCTTGATGCAGCATGAAAGCAGTGAATCCTATCAAAAAAGCAATGCTGCAACCATCAATCATTTTTATGAAAAGCTATTGCTGCTCAAAGACCAGATGAATACTGAAAAAGCTAAAGCAATTACGGAGAAAAGACATCAGTTTATGCTTGATTTTCTGACGCAGTTCGAAGCTGAAAGAACAGGTAAATCATGATTAATTTAACAGCTTTACTTCTTTAACTGTCTGGTTACCCACCTGATCAGCAACCTCAATTCTAAAGTTGTTTTCACCCTTTTTAAAGCGCTCATCAACCTTGTAAATCAGCAAATCATTTTTGGCGTCAAATTCCATCAACAGCCATTCTCCATTAAGTGTAGCAGTGTAGGAATCGACACCAGTCTCCTCATCTTCAATCCTGATTTTTAGAACTTTTAACCCGGAAACAGATTTCGGCTGACCAAAATTCACCAAACTTACCTTGGGTTTAATTGTATCTGCCAGCACAGTGAAACGGCCCATTATACGAGGTTCGGCAGTAAGAAATCCTTTGTCCAATTTGGTTTTCACTGCTGAAGTCTCATTTTTTTCATCCAGATAAGCTATGTATAATTTTTCGGGCTGCTTGAAATCAGGAGGCTTAACAGCCAATTTATAGGCTTTATGCACAGGGATTGTAAGATCACCAAGCTGAAAAATTTCTTTTCCGGTAGTGTTGTCCTTTTCGCTGGATACCACCAGGTATTCATGCTTGTAAAAAGCATCATTTGGAATATCCAATTTGAAATTCTCGCTCTCCAAACTAAAGGAATTACCAGCTTTTACAAGAATTCCGGATGGCATAGCTTTTTTTAAAGAAGTATCCGGCTCAACCCCAATCATTGTAAAAGGCAAAAGCGAACGGTTTTTATGAAAATCCAAAACCTCAAACTTGAGTTGGATTGTATCTCCTGCTTTTAGTTGGACAATTCCATTACTTTTTTCATAAAGTCTGAGCTTATTAAAAGGATCGGCAGCTGTTTTGACCAGGCGCTTTTTATTTGTTTGATAATGGGCATAATCAACATAACTGTTGATGTAGCGCGTTTCGTTAAAGGAAAAACGGTCAGCGATAACCTCAAACAAAACCGTAGAATCCCGCAAAAGCCGAATGCTGTAAACGCCATTTTTATTAGGTGTATCATTATGCTGATCAATTACAGCAATCCCAAATGCAAAACTTCCAAAAGCTTTAATAGGTTGATTATCTGCAACCCTATGCTGCTCGCCCCAACCTTGCACTGGCAAATAAAGCGATTCAAATTTTTGCTCAACAACAGAGGTATCATCCAGCGGATAAACAGCAAAATGACTGATTGCCGGGCGGATATAATCTTTCATTTGCATTCCGAAATACAAGGGATTCATAGGTTCTTGGGTAGCTGCATCCCGGATCTCGAAATGGAGATGAGGCCCACCTGATGAGCCACTGTTTCCGGACAAACCCAATTGTTGACCGGCCTTTAATTGAAACTGATCAGCCTTGAGGTAAAGATTCACAGCGAAAGATTTTTGCCGGTATTGTTCTTGTTTAACATAAGCTTCAATTTCAGGACTAAAGCCCTGTAGATGCCCATAAACAGAGGTATATCCTTCCGGATGATTCACATAAATGGCCTTGCCAAAACCAAAAGGAGAAACAGCAATCCGGCTTACATAACCATCTCCGATAGCAAAAACCGGTTTCCCTTCAACACCCTGGGTTCTGATATCAATACCCGAATGGAAATGATTGCTGCGTAATTCCGCAAAAGTCCCTGAAAGATAGAGCGGTATGTTTAGCGGAGGCTGATATTTCGGATACTGCTGCTGGGAATAGGACACAAGTGATCCCAAGACAAAAAAAGACAATAAAAGTTGTTTCATTAGAAAATTTCAAGAAGTTGTTTCATGCTTTGTATGATGTAATTCGCATCCGGAAAATCGCCTTGCAAATTACTTTCATTAAAAAAAACGGTTGTTAGCCCTGCCTGTTTAGCTCCTACGATATCTTTTTCATAAAGATTGCCAATCATAACAGAAGATTCTACCTGAGCACCACTCTTGTGCATCACCGCTTCAAAAAATCGTGGATCAGGCTTGGCATATCCCAACTCTTTTCGGGAATAAAAATGATGGAAATACCGATCAGCGCCAACTCTGGCCAATGCTTTTTTCATCTCATTAACATCAGAGTGGCTGGCACTTGTAGCAATAATACAGTTATATTTTTTTGAGAGCGTTTTAAGGCTTTCTTCAGCGCCGGGAATCCATGCCACCTGAGTCCATGCTGACATGGGGCCAGCTTCATCAAAATCGCGCATGATCGTATCACCCCAATCGAAAATCAATGTTTTTATCATTTAATAAGCAGTTTGGGCAAAAATACCAAAAAGCACTTTACTTTAATTTTCGTATTTTTGCAAGCTGGTTTCTGCAAGAAAATTTGACAGAAATCAACATTTCAAGTGAAGAAAATTTTCTGCAAATTTATCTGTTTATGAAGGCAAACCAATTAATTTTTTTATTGTCGATTTTGTCGGTTATGCTTTTAATCATGGCATGTAATAAGGAAGAAACCAAAGATGATCCTTACCCGCCATTTATCGTTTTGAAGGGCACAAATCCGGCCTGGTCGCCGCTGGGAGAACCTTATGAAGACGCCGGAGCCGAAGCTTACGATATCACAGCAAGCCGCGATACCATTAATATCAGTGCAAGAATGCAGGTAAACTCAAACGTCAATGAGGATGAAATTGGCTCTTATCGCGTAACTTTTAACGTTACGGACGAAGCCGGTAATCAGGCAGAAGAAATACAGCGTGTGGTTTATATCAATATTTACAAATGAGATTTTACTTCCCAATGGTTAGGCGCATTTCGTTGCCATTGCTGCTGCTCTTTAGGTTGGCAGTTGTGATGGTTTTATTAAGCCTGAGTCGTTGGGTGTTTTACGTTTTCAACATCAACAGCTTTGGCTACCTGACATTTACCGAACTGATGCCGCTTATGATTGCCGGATTACGTTTTGATCTGGCAGCAGCTACATTTATTAATATACTGTATATCATTTTACTATCTGTTCCAACCCCCATAAAATATCATCCGGTATGGCAAAAAATCGCTAATCAGTTTTTTATTTGGACAAACGCACTGGCAATCGGGCTCAACCTTATCGATACTATTTATTTTCATTTTATTGCCAAACGAACCACTTCTGAGCTATTCCAATTTTTGGGCAACCCAAACGAAAACATCCTGCTTTTGCTGTGGCAATTCCTTACGGATTACTGGTATATGTGGGTTATTTGGATACTATTTATCTGGTTTTTAGTCAAATCAACACGTTTTTTTATTCCGCAATCACCAGCTGCGATTCGCACACGCATCTGGTATGCACTTCAGTCTGTGTTTTTTATTTTGGCTATAGCATTTATTATTATTGCCGGTCGTGGCGGATTTCAACTAAAACCTATCAGCCTGGTTACTGCCGGAAACTACGCCAGCACACAGCAAATCCCTTTGGTTTTGAACACACCTTTTTCAGTTCTAAAAACCCTGAATAAACCAGCTTTGCGCTACCGACATGATTTCTCAGAACAAAAAGTGAACCAGCTCTACACCCCTGTACAAAAAGTGGAGCAACCCGTATGGTTTCACAACAAAGGCAAACAGCCGAATTTTGTGATACTGATTCTGGAAAGTTTTGGACAGGAATTCGTCAATTATTACAACTCGCGTGAGCAAAGCCTTACTCCTTTTTTAGATAGTTTACTAAACCAAAGTATCACATTTGATGGTCAGGCAAATGGAAAACGCTCGATAGAAGCCCTCCCGGCGATTTTAGCCGGCATTCCATCGCTGATGCAGATTGATTATCCCTCCTCGGCTTATGCCGCCAATACTGTTGAAGGTGCAGGAAATTTGCTACAGCAAAAAGGATATCATACAGCCTTTTTTCACGGAGGTAATAATGGCACCATGAATTTTGATGCCACAGCAAAAGCTTCAGGTTTCAGCCACTATTATGGCCGTGATGAATATGGCAACGACGAAGATTTTGATGGCAGATGGGGAATATTCGACAAGCCTTTCCTGCAATTTGCCTATGAACAGATGAACAGTTTTCCAAAACCTTTTGCTGCGGCAGTGTTCACTATTTCGTCCCATCATCCCTATACCCTGCCGGATGATTTCCAATTGCCTGATAAAAATGATTTCAGTCCTTTTGAAAATACGGTACGCTATACAGATCATGCACTTAAAAGTTTTTTCGATAAAGCGAAAAAAACAGATTGGTTTGATCAAACTGTTTTTATCATCACTGCCGATCATACCCATCCCGGTCCTCAATCAGATTTCTACCGCAATGAAATAGGTATGTATGCCATCCCGATTTCTTTTTACAGCCAGATGTTCGACAGTGTTTACAGGTCAAAACGCATCATGCAGCAAACGGATATTATGCCTTCAATGATGGCCCTGGCAAAAGTGAATCGACCTTTCGTTGCTTTTGGCAACAACCCATTCGATAAAAAACTTGAACCCTGGCACATTAGTTTTATCAACCAGGTTTATCAGTTTCGGAACGATAATTATTTGCTTCAATACGACGGCACAAAATCTGTTGGGTTTTACGAAATACAGCACGACTCTATGCTACATCACAATTTAATTGAGACGCAATCAAATTTACTATTGCAACAAGAAGAAAAACTCAGGGCAATGCTACAGCAATACAATAACAGGATGATATCCAATAATTTAACAACTGAATGAAAAAGGCCAGACTGCTGTTTATTGTAAATCCGATTTCGGGCAACACCCAAAAAGAGAGTTTTCCTGATTTTGTAAAAGAAGTAATCGATACCAAACGATTCGATTATCAGATAAGCTTTACGGAAGGCCCCAGACATGCCTCTGAATTAAGCCGGCAGGCAGTTGTTGACAAGTATGATATTGTTGTTGCGGTTGGTGGAGATGGCACCATTAACGAAGTGGCACGCTGCCTGATCAATACCGATACAAAACTTGGCATTATTCCAAGTGGTTCGGGAAACGGACTGGCTCGACACCTGAATATCCCACTTAGTTTCGAAGGTGCTCTTAAGCTTATCAACAAAGGTTTGAGCAGCAAAATTGACACAGCAACAATTAACAACGAGGTTTTTATCAGTATTGCCGGTGTAGGATTCGACGCCTTGGTAGCCAAGCTTTTTGCTAAGGATGCAGGTCGTGGATTTTTTACCTACTTCAAAATTGTAGCTGCAAAATTTCAGCATTACAGACCAAAAAGTTACCAACTAATACTCGAAAACGGAGACCGGATTAAAACCCGTGCTTTTTTTATAGCCTTTGCCAATTCAAATCAGTTTGGCTACAACACTACTATCGCGCCACAAGCAGAGCTGAATGACGGCCTGCTGGATGTTTGTATTGTGCAAAAGCCCACCATTTTTGAAATGCCTGCGATTATAAACTTGCTTTTGCTCAAGATGATACATAAATCACGTTATGTACAAGTTTTTAAAACTTCTGAACTCATCGTAAAACGCAAAAAAAACAGGGTAATCAATTTGGATGGCGAACCCATAAAACTGAAAAAGAACTTACATATCAAGGTAAATCCACTTAGTTTGAATGTTATAATACCACGAGCAGATGAAGAAAAGAAGCACCGAACAACTGGTTTATTCTACCAATCCTGATTTTATTGTTGAACCGCAAAACGAACCTCAGCATACACCTGCACCTTCAGAGCAAAAATTGCGGGTGATGCTCGATCGCAAGCAGCGCGGAGGCAAACAAGTAACGCTAATCACCGGATTTATAGGCGATCCCAACGACTTAAATACCCTTGGAAAAACGCTTAAAAGCGCTTGTGGCACAGGAGGAAGCGTAAAAGATGGTGAAATAATTATTCAGGGCGATTCGCGGGAAAAAGTACTGGCCATTTTGATCAAAAATGGCTACCGTCAAACGAAAAAAGCAGGTGGTTGAAAATGGACGATAATCCATTTAAAATCAACAATCCAACTTTTTGGGATGAACAATATCATCTTCCGCGACAAGGCTGGGATATGGGAACTGTTTCTCCGCCTCTAAAAGCATATATCGATCAGTTGGAAAATAAAACAATCAGTATCCTTGTGCCAGGTGCAGGAAAAGGATGGGAAGTGAAATACCTTTATGATCAGGGATTTGAAAACGTTTTCTACCTTGATTTTTCTAATGCAGCCCTCAGGAAATTTAGAGAAAATTGCCCAACTTTTCCTGAAAATCAAACCCTGCTCGATGACTTTTTTTTAATCAATCGCGGATTTGACCTGATACTGGAACAAACATTTTTAAGTTCCTTTCCGCCAAAAAACTGGCCTGACATTGCAAAAAAGATCAGCAGACTTTTAAACGCTCGAGGAAAATACACCGGATTACTTTTTAACCATGATTTCGGACAGACTTACCCTCCATTTGCTGCCACGCCCGAAAAATACGTAGCAGTCTTTCAACCTTACTTTTTGTTTAAAAAGTTTGAAATTGCTTATAATTCAATAAAACCAAGGGCTGGAAGGGAGTTATTTTTTATTTTTCAAAAAAAATGATTTGGATAATCCATCCAGATTGCTGTATATTCGCTCAGCAATTGTTTTATCAAAACAACCTTAAAGTTCGAATATCATGGAAATCCAAACATTATCCTCTATTGGCGTTATTTCTAAAAGAGAAAACCTGGCCTCCGTTGAGCATGAAACTCATTCATCAGCTTTGGTTTTGGAATCGCTGCACCCTTTCCCGGGCTATCATGGAACAACAGTGCCTGATCGTACTGACCCTAAATCCTTGTTTCTGGTAACAAAAAATATTTATGGCGATGACAGAATCATCCGCTCTATCAAGCAAGTTAAGAAGAATTTTCCGCATTTTTTTGATGGAGCTCCCGGATTAATCAATCTCTATAACAAGCCTACAGGTGTGATTCGCTTAAAATATCTTCCTTATAATTTGGTGGGAGAACTGATAAGTGCCTTTCAGGAAATGGGACTGGAATTCATTAAACACCGTAAAGTAAATAACTATGGTTCAATCATTAAGATCACTAAATACTTAATACTGGAAGAGGTGAGCGAAGGAATCTGGCACGACAAAAACTGGAAAGAACTCTATTACCTTAGCCTGCCGGTGCAACTTAGATGGAACTCATTTGAAAAAATTACAACCAGTATCAAACATAATGTTGAAGACAATAATTTTGATGCTGCCCTAACTAATGTTTACGATAAAGATGGTGTACTCGATTTGGTGCGTATTTATGACGAGCAAAGTTGTCTGGGTAAGTTAATTTTCATTCACGAAAAATACTTAGAAGCTATCAAGTATTTATAAATTAAATCTTTACACTTGTAATGTTTGGTTGGTTAATAGAAGTTTTTAAGAAAACTGCCCTACAACTCAATTTGAGTGAAAATTACGCTAGCATACTTAGCGAGGGTATTGCTTTTATCAGTTTGTTCATTGTCGCCATTGTTTTTTACTACCTGGCATGGTACATCATCAAAAAAACGCTTTATCAACTCATCAAGAGATCCAAGACGAATTTTGATGACATTCTGATCCAAAACAAAGTAATTGCAAGGGCATCTCTTCTTGTTCCTTCGTGGATTATCAATGAATTTGCACCTCAAACTCTCCCAAGTTTCCCGCAGACTTTCGGCTTTGTTCAAGACACTATTGAAGTGTATGTTATTTTTGTGATTGCTTTTGTACTTGATGCCGTAATCACCTCTATCAATGACCTTTACAATACTTTTGAGATATCAAAAAGCAAACCCATTAAAGGATTGATGCAGGTGTTAAAGATCATTTTGTACATCGTCGCAGGACTGCTAATCATTGCCACATTGATAGGCCAAAATTTAGGCAATCTCATTTTGGGTCTTGGTACCTTGTCCGCTGTACTGATGTTGATCTTTAAGGATCCTATTTTAGGTTTTGTTGGGGGTATTCAACTCACGCTTAACGATATGGTGAGGATCGGCGACTGGATCAGCATGCCAAAATACGGCGCTGATGGCGATGTACTTGAAATCACACTCACCACCGTTAAAGTGCAAAACTGGGATAAAACCATCACCACAATTCCAACTTATTCGATGGTCTCCGATTATTTTACAAACTGGAGAGGCATGTCTGAATCTGGCGGGAGAAGGATCAAGCGACACATTGCGATCGATATGGACAGCGTGAAATTTTGTACATCTGAAATGCTTGAAAAATATAAGCGATATCAACTCATTACAAATTATATCTCGGACAAGGAAAAAGAAATAGAATCCTACAATACTGAAAATAAAATAGATACATCAACTTTAGTAAATGGAAGAAGACAAACTAATTTAGGTGTTTTCAGGGCATATCTGCGTATTTATTTTGAAAATCATCCGCGCGTAAATCAAGACATGACTTTGATCGTACGTCAGCTCCAACCCACTGAGCTTGGAATTCCGATTGAAGTTTATGTGTTTAGCAAAAACAAAGCATGGGTTGAATACGAAGCGCTTCAAAGTGATATTTTTGATCACATCCTGGCTGTTATTCCAAAATTTGATTTGCGCGTTTTTCAGGCTCCCTCTGATGGCAGTATCAATAAACTTACTGACCAATTGCATAAATTAGTAAAACCTTAAACTACAGTCAATTAATTGTATTCAAATCCAAACGATCTTCCTTTGTCAAGGGCTTTCACCCCTTCGCTCATCCATTTTGGCTTGGGTGCGCCCATCAAAAAGTGATCAAAAAACTGTTCCAATCGTAAAGTAAGATCTTGGGTATCAGCAAAACGGCTCAGATTATGAGGAGCGCCATTATACACCAGCATCCAAACTGGTTTTTGCAGTCGCCGCAGTGCTGTGAAATATTCAATCCCTTGATACCAAGGCACTGCACCATCTTGATCATTATGCATCATCAGCAGCGGAGTTTTCACTTTATCGGCAAAAAACAAGGGCGAGTTCTCGATATACGCATCAAGATCGCTCCACAGGTCCTTTCCAATGCGACTTTGTCCGTCTTCATACTGAAAAGCCCTCACCATGCCGCTACCCCATCGAATTCCGCCATAAGCACTGGTCATATTGCTCACAGGAGCTCCTGCCATGGCAGCTTTGAAACGATCAGTGCGCGTAATCAACCAGGCAGTTTGATAACCTCCCCAGCTCTGCCCCTGCAATCCCATTCGCGTACTGTCGAGTCCGGGAAATTCCTTTAAAATAGCATCCACCCCGCTCATAATGGCATCATAGGCACTTTGTCCGGGTTCTCCGGTACGGTAAACAATATCCGGAACAAAAACTCCGTAACCCCTTGAGGTATAATCACTAAAGTTAATCACCGAACGAGATGGTTTCGGCGCATAATGCCGGTGCAAATTATCACTGTTGCGTTCGTAATAATATACCAATACCGGAAAGCTTCCATCATCCTTGTAAGCAGCAGGCAGATACATCAGGCCTTCCAGAGAATCACTGGCATATGAAACCCACGAAACAGCTTCGACACTTCCCCAGCAATAATTACTTTGCTGCGGATTAGCCTGGGTAATGCGTTTGATATCCTTCCAGTTTTTATGGGGCACATAGTAATCTGGATAGCTGTTGAATGTTTCACTTTTAAAAAGCCAGGTCTCAGCATCTTTTGCTTTTATCAGCCCCGATAATCTGGCATCTTCGGTATGGAGCACTTCCAGCTTTTTACGCTCACGATAAAAACGGGCAAAGCCGGATTGCTTCGTCTCTTTGTTAAAAACACTCAGCAACATATTGGTTGGCAGATACTTTTCATCTGAATCAGTTCTGAGGTACCTGTAGCGTAAATGTTTTGTGCTTTCAAATCCCAAAATGCTTTTACAATGTTCGGCAGATGCCGGATCAAGCAGCCAGATTCCGTATGCACTATAAACCAAAGCCTTTCCATCTGCTGTCCAACCTATCAAACCTAATGGCTCAGCTTCGTTGGGCACATCATTTTCGGCGTTATAAAAAATGGCCTTGGCTTTATCGACCAATAAACGCACTTTTGCTGTTGCAATTTCCTTGCTGTACCAGCTGCTATCGTGCCGATCATAAAAAAGTAAAAAATCTCCCTTCGGACTTAAACTGGCAATGGAATTGGCTTTTGAAAGTAGTTTTACCGTATCTCCATTTAACCGGTTTATCCGATAATAATCGGCATAACGCGTTTGCTCCCAGCTATTAAGATGTTCATATTGATCACCTGAACTACCCAATAAAAAAACCGGATTTAGTTTTGCATCAAGCCGCACATCCGGAATACGCTTACTGGCCAATGGAATAAGCTTGTTGCCTTTTGGATAAAAAGCGGCGAGATAACTCCTTTTCTTCTCCCTTTCAAGTTGCTTTATTTGCTGGGTTTGCAGTTGTTGATCCTTCCAATTCCAAATATCAATACGCACTTTTTCATCGTCAGTAAGGCTGTCTTTGACTTCCGGCAATGGCTTTGCTGCTAATCCCAGATAGAGTGCGTTTTGATCTTCACTAAAGCTCAGCTTCGCATGCTGGCTCACGTGAAAACCATTAGGCATTGCCTCATAAACCGTATCAATTTGTTGAATTTCTTCAGTTTGAACATTCCAGTAAGTCAGCTGATACACCTTACGTTTGGTGGTATCTGTAGTCATTACCATTGCCAACTGATCTCCTGTTGGATCCGCCTGAAATTGCGCAATCTCGCCTTTTACCGAAAAAAGCCATCTCGAAGTCCAGGATTCAAGATCAAAACGGTACAAATTGAGTGAATCAAGCGTATCATTTGGTTTTTGGGCATAAAACAAAGCGTTCCCCATTTCAGCCAATACCGATTGTTTTACATTTTTTATCGTTTGCTTTCGGTCTTTTTCCAAATCCCAAATACCCATCCACACGGGATCATCCTTTTTTGATTTTTTCTTTTTTGGTTTCAAACTATCAGCTACTTGGTCTTGCTCTGGTTCAAAACCAGATTCATGAAGCCAAACTAATACATTTCCCTGTTTATCTGGAAATTGAAATGATTTCACTTGCGGTATTTTTTCAAGTCTTCTTCCAGCAAAAAGAAAAACTCCCATGCTATCCTTTGGTAACTTATCTTTTTTTACTCCTTCTATTTTCAATTTTTTAACCGTATCATAAGCAGGATAAATTGCAAAAGCAAGTCCGGCAGAACCCGGGCTGATCATTGCTTTATTTGCTCTGGCAAACGTATCAGCCTGCTGCAATTTATTCATTTGCTGAATGATCAATTCGCCATCTCCACGATAAGGATTTCGCTCATAAACAGCATGCAATCCATCATTGGACAATTTCATATTATGCAATACAAACCATTTCTCGTGAGCCTGATGTCCCAATTTCTCACAATTCTGAGCAGAAGAAAATTGAACAAGAAAAACGATTAAAATCCAGATTCCAGGTATTTGTTTCATCATCGTTTGAAGATTATTTGGTGAGCGCAACCGTTTGAAAATAAAATTGTAAGTACAAATTTAACAAAAAAGTCTTTAAAACAGGCTTAAATGGTTGATATTATAGCCATTTAATCTCAAATTAATAGTTTTAAAAATTGATTGAAAGAAGCAGGAAAAATACTAATTTTGTCACAACTAACCTATAAAGCAATCCATGCAATAACGTAGTCGCCATGAGTTATATATCCTTCGAAAAAAGTCAACTTGTAAACCTCGAATTCGCTTTACAGCATGAGTTGCTTCGCAGCAACCGTGCAGGAGGCTATTCCAGCACTTCCATTGCCGGCTGCAATACCCGAAAATATCACGGTTTGCTGGTTGTGCCCCAGCCCTGGCTCGATCAGGACAATCATGTTTTATTATCAGCCCTGGACGAAACTATTATTCAACACGATGAGGCATTTAATTTTGGCCTACGCATGTATCCTAACGGAAATTTTGAACCCAAAGGACATAAATACCTCCGTGAATTTACAGCCGAACCTATCCCAAAAATCACCTATCGTGTTGGAGGAGTAGTACTTAGCAAAGAAATGATTTTTGCTGAATCTGAATCAAGGATATTAATTCGTTACACTTTGCTTGACGCGCACAGTAAAACAACGCTCAGGCTTAAGCCTTTCCTTGCATTCCGTAATGTACACGAATTAACACGCGCCAACTACGATGCCAACACCAAATACGAAGGTATTAATAATGGTGCACGCTGGCAATTGTATCCGGGCTATTCGCCGCTTTGCTTTCAGGTTTGCAAACCCATCGAATACACCCATGTACCCGACTGGTACTTTAATGTAGAATACACCAGAGAAAAAGAGAGGGGATTCCCCTATCAGGAAGATTTGCTTGTTCCCGGATTTTTTGAGTTACCGCTGAAAAAAGGAGAAAGCATCATTGTTTCGGCCGGATTGGAAGAAAAAGACCCCAAACTCTTTAAAAAACAATTTGAGACAGAAATAAAAAAACGAATCCCAAGAAATAATTTTCAAAACTGTCTGTTAAATGCTGCTGAACAATTTATTGTTAAAACTACAGACAAAACTACGCTGATGGCAGGTTTTCCTTGGTTTGGAACATGGGGTCGCGATACCTTTATTGCGCTTCCAGGCATCACGCTTATTAGTGGAGACGAAAAAAGTTTCAAAGCCGTGCTCGACACCATGATACAGAGCATGCAAGGACCACTTTTTCCAAATTTTAACCGACGCAATCCTGAAGCCTTTGCTGCTGTAGATGCTCCCTTATGGTTTTTCTGGACACTGCAACAGTATCATGATATTACCGGAAAAAGTAAAAAACTGATCTGGAAAACATACGGGAGTACACTCATCAAGATTCTGGACAATTACCGGAATGGAACGGTGTATAATATTCGCATGCTCGAAAACGGCCTTCTTCACGCTGGCGAAAATGGTCAGGCACTCACCTGGATGGACGTAGTATCCAAAGCCAAAGCCGTTACACCACGCGACGGACTTGCCATTGAAGTGAACGCATTGTGGTATAATGCTATTATGATGGCACTTGATTTTGCTGTTGATGCCAAAGATCAGCGATTTGTGGAACAATGGAAAAACCTGCCTTCAATTATTCAAAAAGCTTTTGTTGATGTTTTTTGGGATGCAGAAAGTTCGCGCATGGCCGATGTTGTAAAGGATGATAAAAAAGATTACTCAGTTAGGCCGAATATGCTTTTTGCCGTTTCGTTACCTTTTAGCCCGCTCGAAGATGAAATAAAAGCCAATATACTCAACACTGTTCGTTCCGAATTGCTTACAACAAGAGGATTGCGTAGTCTTTCGCCAAAAAATCCAAATTACAAAGGTATTCTTTGGGGCAATCAGGAAGAACGGGATCATGCCTACCATCAGGGTACGGTATTTCCATGGCTGATCGATCATTTCGCTGAAGCCTGGCTTAAACTTCATGGCAAAGGATCACTTCCGTTTATTGAAGAACTGTACCATAATTTTGAAGAAGTAATGTACGAAGGAGGTCTGGGATCAGTTTCAGAAGTTTATGATGGCGACCCGCCACACGAAGGAAGAGGAGCCATTTCACAAGCCTGGAATATAGCAGCATTGCTTCGTTTGAACTACCTAATCCAACAAAACCAATAAAAACAACTTCTTATGAAAATACTCATGTTCGGTTGGGAATTTCCACCTCACATCACCGGCGGGCTTGGAACAGCTTGTTTCGGATTGACTAAAGGACTGGTAAAACATGATACCGACATCATTTTTGTGGTTCCGAAAGCCTATGGCGACGAAAGCCAGGAAGCAGTAAGAATAGTAAATGCCAGCGAGGTAACCATTGATCTGGAAATTGATGAAGAACGCGAATACTGGGACAGGGTGCAATACATGGAAGTGGGGTCAAATATCATACCCTATGTTGGACCGGAAGATTTTAGTAAAGTAACTGAATTAGAGAAACGAGCCAGC
The DNA here is from genome assembly GCA_964592595.1 of uncultured Lentimicrobiaceae bacterium. Lineage (GTDB taxonomy): Bacteria > Bacteroidota > Bacteroidia > Bacteroidales > F082 > UBA5536. Next base: position 43,117 of record CAZQFH010000002.1, read on the forward strand.
GAAAATTTTAAAAGCAAGGTGTTTTCTCAGAAATATGAATTTTCGGGCAAATACGGCCTTAACCTTATGGAAGAGGTTGCACGCTATGCGCTTATAGGCAGCGCTATTGCAACCAAACATGATTTCGACGTGATTCATGCACACGACTGGTTAACTTATTCAGCTGGTGTTGCAGCCAAAGAAACAAGTGGAAAACCGCTGGTTGTGCATATGCATGCTACTGAATTTGATCGCTCAGGCGAAAATATCAATACGGATGTGTATGCCATTGAAAAACGTGGCATGGAAGCAGCTGATCGCGTGATTACAGTAAGTAACCTTACGCGTCGCATCGTGATTGAACGCTATGGTATCGATCCTTCCAAAGTGGTTACCGTGCATAATGCTGTTGAACCAAAAGAAAAGAAACTATCCGACGCAGAAAAGCAAGTCAAAGAAAAAGTGGTCACCTTTTTGGGTCGTATCACCTTTCAAAAAGGACCTGAATATTTTGTGGAAGCTGCAAATAAAATTCTGAAAAGAGATAGTAACGTACGTTTCGTGATGGCAGGAACCGGCGATCTGCTGCATCGGATGGTGATGCGTGTGGCACAACTACGGATTGGACATAAATTTCATTTCACCGGCTTCCTGAAAGGAGATGATGTAGATCAGATGTTTGCCATGACAGATGTTTTTGTAATGCCTTCTATTTCAGAGCCCTTTGGAATTGTACCACTCGAAGCCATGCGATCGAATGTTCCTGTTGTCATTTCAAAACAATCCGGCGTTTCAGAAATTTTGAAACATGCCATCAAGGTTGACTTCTGGGACATTGACGGACTAGCTGATGCCATTTATGGTTTGTGTCATTATCAAGCCCTTAGCGAAGATTTTATTAAATACGGCAAACAAGAAGTGGAAAACCTTAAATGGGAGCATGCTGCAGCCAAAGTAAAAGAAGTGTATACCGCTGCCTGGGAAGAATTTATAAATAGATAAACAGCCAAAAAATATACGATATGAGTAAGTCAATCTGTCTTTATTTTCAAGTTCATCAGCCCTTTCGCCTGCGAACTTACCGTTTTTTCGACATTGGAAAAAGCCATCATTACTACGATGAATACTTCAACCGACTCATTTTAAGAAGGGTAGCCGAAAAAAGCTACCTGCCTATGAATGAAATCCTGCTAAACATCATCAAGAAAAACCCAAAAGATTTTAAAGTAAGTTTTTCATTTACAGGGCTTGTTTTGGAACAAATGGAACGCTACACTCCTGAGGTTTTGGAAAGTTTCAGAAAACTTATTGCTACCGGAAATGTTGAGGTACTGGCCGAAACTTATGCGCATTCGTTGAGCGCTTTGCGCAATAATGGCGAATTTGAAAATCAAGTGAAAGCCCATACTCAAAAAATAGAGCAGCTATTCGGTGTAAAACCAACCAGTTTGCGCAATACCGAATTGATTTACTCTGATGAAATAGGTGAGCGCGTGGCCGCCATGGGCTACAATGTGATGCTTACCGAAGGAGCAAAACACGTATTGGGTTGGAAAAGCCCTAATTTTATGTACACCAATGCCATCAATCCCAAACTAAAAGTTTTGCTAAGGCATTTCAGGTTGAGCGATGATATTACTTTCAGATTTTCGCAGCAGAGCTGGTCGGAGTGGCCCATTACTGCTGAAAAAATGGTGGGATGGCTAAATCAAGTTCCTGAAAAAGAAGAAATCATCAATATTTTCATGGATTACGAGACCTTTGGCGAACATCAGCCTGCAGCATCCGGCATTTTCGATTTTATGAAAGCCCTACCCGATGCAGTGCTCAAAAACACGCCTTATCGCTTTCGCACTCCTGCAGAAATAGCCAAAATACATCAACCGGTATCTGCCATTCATGTGCCTTATCCCATTTCGTGGGCAGATGAAGAACGCGACCTTTCGGCCTGGATTGGAAACAACCTGCAGGATGATGCTTTTGAAAAGCTGACAAGCCTTACCGAAAAAATTATAGAAACAGATGACGCCGATTTGAAACGCGACTGGTACTACCTGCAGTCTTCTGATCATTTTTATTATATGTGCACCAAATGGCTCTCGGATGGTGATGTTCACAAGTATTTTAATCATTATCCATCACCCTACGAAGCTTACATTAATTATATGAATGTACTTTCGGACTTTACAATCAGACTGGAGGAACAAGCTCCCGGAGCAGCTGAAATAATGGATGATTTGCTCAAAAACACAGGTAAACTGGGAAAGGAACTGGGGAAAATAGCTTCAAAAAAAATGCAGGAAGCTGAAAAATCAGTCAAAGAAAAATACCAGCAAACCAAAGCCAAAAGCAAGCCTGTTTTTGAAGATATCAAACATCTTTCCGATACTAAAATTAAAAAACTCATCAAGGAATTGGATGCTGAACAATTAGCTGTTGCGCTGAAAGATGCCGGCGAAGAAATACGAGAAAAAGTAATTCCAAACCTTACTCAAAAAGCTAAAAAGCAAATGGATGACTTACAACAAAAAATGACTGATATCAAGCATAAAGATGTTCAGGCCATGCGTAAAAAAGTGGAAGAAAAACTTAAAAAGATTTTCTAAAACCAATCCTTGCTTAAAAAATTTTATTTAATAAACTAATGCATAAATAACCGGAAAATGCTTTCGGTTCGCTATCAAATTATCATTTTATGAAAAAACCATCCTTTGTCTTCGAAACAAGTTGGGAAGTCTGTAATATGGTTGGCGGTATTTATACTGTATTGTCAACAAAAGCCAGTCAGATGACCAATCTTTTTGGAGATCATTATATTACCATTGGGCCCGACGTTTGGAAAGAAACCAGCGAAAACCCTTATTTTATTGAAGATCAGAATCTGTACGCAAGTTGGAAAGAAAAACTTGCTGCCAAAGGACTGAAAGTAAGAATAGGACGCTGGGCAATAAAGAGCAAGCCAATAGCCATATTGATTGACTTCACTCCCATGTTTGTGCAAAAAGATACCATATTCACAAGCCTTTGGGAAAAATTCAAACTTGATTCCATCCACGGACCGTGGGATTATATCGAGCCCGCCATGTTTGGTTATGCTGCCGGACAAGTGATTGAAAGTTTTTGCACCACCTTTTTGCTTACTTCAGAAGGCATTATAGCTCAGTTTCATGAGTGGATGACCGGTACAGGTGTGCTTTATGTAAAAGATAACTGTCCGCAGGTTGGCACAGTATTCACAACACATGCCACCTATTTGGGCAGGGCAATTGCAGGCAACGGATTACCACTTTACAAGGACTTAAAGCAATATAATCCCGCCGTGATGGCTAACCGCCTCAACATCGTTTCTCAGCAATCGCTGGAGCAAACTGCTGCCCGCGAAGCAGATGCTTTTACAACAGTAAGTGAGACAACCGCTGCTGAATGTGAGCAATTTTTAGGTCGAAAGCCTGATGCCATCACGATAAATGGTTTCGATAAAGACTTTATGGCGGATCGTGAGATACTAACAGAAAAACGACAACTTGCACGGAACAAAATTCTGACTATCGCCAGCGTGGTGGTTGGTGAAAATTTGCCAGAAGATAGTCTTTTAGTAATCAACAGCGGACGTTATGAGTTTAAAAACAAAGGCATAGATGTGTATATCGATGCGCTGGCAAAGCTAAATAATAATAAAAAACTTAAAAAAAACATCTTAGCCATAATAGCAGTGCCAGCTAATATTAGCGGCCCGTCCAAAGAATTAAAAAAGAGACTTTCAGAGCCTGAAATTGCCAAGCATCCTACTGAAGAACCAGCTACACATCATCTCTTTGAAAACGGTTCAGACATGGTGATTCGCAAGATGAGGGAAAAAGGTCTCAATAATCAGCCTTCGGATAAGGTGAAATTAATTTTCGTGCCTTCCTACCTGAATGGCAAAGACGGTATTTTCGACATCCCTTATTACGATTTTCTAACGGCTTTTGATCTCTCGGTTTTTCCGTCCTATTACGAGCCTTGGGGCTATACCCCACTCGAAAGTATTGCTTTTGCTATTCCTACTATTACAACTGATTTGGCAGGATTTGGTATTTGGGCTCAACAATCAGAAGCATCCAAAGGCGCTGTAACTGTTATACACCGGGATGAAGATAATTATGAACAGGTTGTTGATCAATTATCAAACGTGATTGAAGAGTTTGCCGACTTGTCTAAACAAAAATTGGAGAAACTGGGTACATCCTCACTTGAAACAGCAGCAAAAGCGCTTTGGCCCGACCTGATTAAAAATTATCAGCAAGCCTGGCATATGGCTATTGAAAAATCTGCCGGTCGCGCTGATCAGTTTGAACTAAAACGCCAAACAGAAACCCTGCGTAACTTTAATTACAGGAAGCAGGATCAACCCAATTGGAAAAAAGTCCTGATACAACCAGTTTATACCAAAGGACTCCAAAAATTGCAGGAACTTTCGCAAAACCTTTGGTGGTCATGGAATTATGAAGCCTGCTCACTTTTTGAATCTATTGATCCTGAAGGATGGGAAAAATCAGATCAAAATCCCATTTCGATGATGGAGGGCCTTTCGAAAAAACAAATGGAAGCGCTTGAAAACGATACTGCTTTTCTTCAAAAGCTTGACAAAGTATATAACGATTTCAAAAATTATATGAAACAAGAACCTCGTTATGAGGATCTTATTGCTTATTTCAGTATGGAGTATGGCTTACAAAAGAGTTTGAAGATTTACTCCGGAGGCCTTGGTATCCTGGCTGGTGATTACCTTAAAGAAGCCAGCGACTCAGGTGCTAATCTTTTGGCTGTTGGGCTGCTTTATCGTTATGGTTACTTTACTCAAAATATTTCACTTTTCGGCGATCAATTAGCACAATATATTCCACAAAAATTCACACACTTACCCCTTGAACCTGTGCGAAACGAAAAAGGTGATTGGATAACAATCAGCATTGCGTTTCCTGGCAGAAATGTAGTAGCAAAAGCCTGGAAAGTAAGTGTAGGTCGTGTCCCACTATATCTACTCGATACTGATATCGAGGAAAATCAACCTGAAGATCGCGGTATCACACATCAGCTTTACGGCGGTGATAGCGAAATGCGTTTTATGCAAGAGATGGTTCTGGGAGTTGGTGGTATCAGATTGCTGTGGGAACTTCACCTAAAACCGCTGATTTATCATAGTAATGAAGGTCACTCTGCTTTTATTGGCCTCGAAAGATTAAAAATGTTTATAGAGCGACATAACCTTAGTTTTAATGTTGCCCGCGAACTGGTTCGTTCATCAAGTTTGTTCACCACACATACACCTGTTCCGGCCGGACACGATGCCTTTGAAGAGCATTTGCTGAGAACCTATATGCCACATTATGCCAATCGACTAAATATAGGCTGGAATGAGTTTATGAATTTAGGAAAATTTCGCCACGACGATCCAACAGAGAAGTTTTCAATGAGTGTATTGGCAGCTAATTTGAGTCAGGAAATGAATGGCGTAAGCCAAATTCACGGCCGAGTTTCCAGAGATATGTTCCAATCCTTGTATCCCGGTTATTTTGCCAACGAGCTACATATTGGTCACGTAACAAACGGAGTACATTATCCCACATGGACCGATTCGGCCTGGCAGCAACTTTATCAAAGCACCTTTGGCGAAGGCTTCGTTAAGGATCAATCAAATGCCAGTCTTTGGAGTAAGATTAAGGAAGTTCCCGACGAAAAAATCTGGGAGATAAGGACACAGCTGAAAGAAGAGCTTATTCATTTCGTTAAATATCGCGTTAAACAGAATATGACGGAGCGTCAGGAAAGCCCTAAGCTGATCCTTAAAACGCTTGAAAACCTTAATAAAGATGCGCTGATTATCGGATTTGCCCGAAGGTTTGCGACCTATAAACGGGCTCACCTATTATTTACTAACCTTGAGCGACTTAGTCAAATCGTTAATGACGCTGAAAAGCCTGTACTTTTTTTGTTTGCAGGTAAAGCCCACCCAAATGATAAAGCCGGACAAGACCTGATAAAAAGAATCATGGAAATTGCCCGTATGCCTGAATTTATTGGTAAGGTTCTATTTATCGAGAATTATGATATGGAACTCGGTAAAAAACTTACGAATTGTGTGGATGTATGGCTCAACACCCCTACACGTCCGCTTGAAGCTTCAGGTACAAGTGGAGAAAAAGCTGTTATGAACGGGGTTTTAAACTTTTCGGTGCTGGATGGATGGTGGGCCGAAGGTTATCGTCCGAACGCCGGATGGGCCATTCAGGAAGGCCGTACCTATCAAAACCAGCAATACCAGGACGAACTGGATGCCGAAACAATCTACAGCCTGCTCGAGAATGATATCACCAGCGCTTATTTTAGTCGAAATGAGCACGGAATTCCAACAAGATGGGTTCAGTATATCAAAAACAATATCGCAGAAATTGCTCCTCATTTCACAATGAAGCGCATGCTCGACGACTATTACGATCGGTTTTACAATAAATTGGCCGAAAGAGCAAAACAACTGCGAGCAAACCGTTATGAGGCAGCTTTTGAAATTGATTCGTGGAAGACAAAGATCAAGCAAAACTGGGATCTGCTGGATGTAAAATCTATTAAAGTGCCTGACCCAACCGTGCGTCCACTTAATTTTGGAGAAAACTTTATTGCCGAAATCACACTTGACACACCAGGCCTGCAACCCGGTGATGTGGCCATCGAATTGATTTTTGGCCGTAAGCTCTTTGATAAAATAGATGAAATTGTTTTTGTTGAACCTATGAGTCTTATGGAATCAGGAGATGGATGGGCAACCTATAAAATCAATGTGCCGATCTATCGAGCCGGTGTATATGATTACACTTTTAGGATTTATCCTACAAACCGACTTTTACCTCATCGCCAGGATTTACCAATGGTGAAATGGATTGGATAAAAAAAGAGCCCCTGGTTATATAAATCAGGGGCTTTTCTTTTAGTGTTTTTCAGGAATCCTTTTCAATATTTCGAGCGTCAAATCCCAGAATTTTACAACAGTTTCAATTTGAATCCTTTCGTCCGGCGAGTGGGCTCCTTTGATTGTTGGACCGTATGAAATCATATCCATTCCAGGATATTTATCTCCTATCAAACCACACTCAAGCCCTGCATGAATTGCTTTTACATCCGGTTCCTGATTAAACAAATCCTTATAGGCTTCAACAGTAAGTGCACGAACTTCTGAGTTTGGATCAGGTGCCCAACCTGGATAGCCATTGCTATGTTTTACCTCTGCCCCAGCCAAATCAAAACAAGCCGCAACCATCTGAGCAATATCTTCCTTTGCTGATTCCACAGAACTTCGCTGACTGGTGGTAATCAATGCTATGCCGTCTTCCATCCTTACAGCAGCCAAATTAGTTGAGGTTTCAACAAAATTTGGAATACGCTGCGACCACGCAATAACGCCATGCGGACAGGCATATAGGCTATTCAATAATTTGTTTTGATCCACAACTTTTAATACCTGTTTCGAATCGACATGAGCAACATCAATCGTAACCTGAAGTTTTGGTTCTGTTACAGCGTATTCATAAGCCATTTCGTCGGCACTTTTAGCAACAAATTCCTGAAGTGCTTTTTCAGATTGTTTTTCCACTGCAACTATAGCATAAGCCTCACGGGCAATGGCATTGCGCAGGTTTCCACCTTCGAGATAGGCCAGCCGCACTCCAAAATCTTTAGCAGCTTTCCACACAATCCGGGTTAATAGTTTATTGGCATTTCCCAAACCTTTGTGAATATCATCACCAGAATGTCCGCCTTTAAGCCCTTTAATATCAATTCGATAAAAAACATTATCCTCCGGTGCATTTTCAATCGCATAGGGAAGCTTGATCACAGTATCTTTACCACCTGCACACCCAATAAACAGCTCCCCTTCATCCTCCGAATCAAGGTTGAGCAGTATTTTTCCTTCCAAAAAACCAGGTTCTAAACCAAAAGCACCAGTAAGCCCTGTTTCTTCATCCACAGTGAATAAACATTCTATAGCGCCTCGCTTTATGGATTTGTCTGCCAGCAAAGCCAGCTGCGTCGCCACACCAATGCCGTCATCAGCACCAAGGGTAGTACCTTTTGCTTTTACCCATCCATCTTCAATAAAAACTTCGATTGGATCTTTTTCGAAATCATGATTGGTTTCGCTGTTTTTTTCACAAACCATATCAACATGACTTTGTAAAACAACAGTCATTCGGTTTTCGTATCCTGGGATAGCAGGAGCCTTAATAAGCACATTACCTACTTTATCCTGTTGATATTCCAATTGATGTTTTTTTGCAAAATCAATCAGATATGCCAGAATTTTTTCTTCTTTCTTACTTGGCCTTGGTATTTGCAATATTTCAGCAAAATACTTCCAAATAACCTGCGGTGCTATAGTATTGAGTACTTCATTCATGCTATTAAATTTTGATGAAGCACAAAAATAAGCGTTTTAAAAGGATCAGAAAAGGTATTTACTGATAATACTTAATAAATCATTTCTGCGAATCGGTTTTGCAATATAATCATTGCAACCGGCTGCCAAACATTGAATGCGATCAGTGTGAAGTGCATAGGCTGTTTGGGCGATGATAGGAACATCAGGCGAAACTTCACGAATCATTTTTGTAACGATCAAGCCGCTTATATCTGGCAAACGTATGTCCATCAAAATCAGATCAATGTCAGCATTTTCCTGAAAAGTTTTAAAGGCACTTTCGCCATCAATTTCATGAATAAGAGATACACCAGTTGGAGCCAAAAAAGCTTCTAACAGCTGGATATTTGATGGAATATCCTCTACAATCAAAATTTTTTTTCCAATAAAAGCAGCTTTAAAATTATTCATTTTTTCAGCTCCAGGTACCTTATCCGAAAACGTCCGCTTGTCAATGCTATTTAAGCCCGTGTCATTAAAAGCCGCATGAATCATTGATTGAAGTGTTTGGTTATTATCCGCAGCGCAAAGCTAACTAAGTATTTCCTCTTATGCAATCTTTTTTAAATTGATTATCGCCTGAGTTGGGTTTTCTGATTTAAACACAGCATTACCGGCTACCAAAACATCTGCTCCTGCTTCGTAAAGCTTGTTAGCATTGGAAGTGTTTACCCCTCCATCCACTTCAATTAGTAATTCAAGCCCGCTTTGCTTGATCATCGATCTGAGCTCAACAATTTTATTATATGTTTCAGGAATAAATTTTTGTCCGCCAAAACCCGGATTTACTGACATGATAAGGACTAAATCGGCATAGGCCAAAATATCCTTTAGTAAATGTACAGGTGTATGCGGATTCAAGACAATTCCTGCTTTCATACCAGCATCGCGAATCTGTTGCAAAACACGATGCAAATGTATGCACGCTTCATATTGAACAGAAAGGATATCAGCACCTGCTTTGCGGAAAGCATCAATATAACGCTCAGGCTCCACGATCATCAAATGCACATCGAGTGGCTTTTGTGCTTTGCGCTTAATTGCTTCAACTACAGGCAAGCCAAACGAAATATTTGGCACAAAAACGCCATCCATGATGTCAAGATGAAACCAATCGGCCTCGCTGGCATTAATCATTTCAATCTCTTCTTCAAGATTCAGAAAATCAGCTGACAAGAGCGAAGGAGCAAGTAAACGCTTCATAATTTGTATTTACGGGTTAAAAATAAAACACAACGACAATGCAAAAATAAAAAAAGCACCCTTAGGTGCTTTAAGAACTTATCCAAGATAACTTTTCAGAATCTTGCTTCGGCTTGTATGCTTTAGTCTTCGGATAGCTTTCTCTTTAATTTGACGCACACGTTCGCGCGTTAGATCAAACTTTTCACCTATCTCTTCCAGCGTCATGGGATGACTTCCATTGAGCCCAAAATAAAGCCTGATTACGTCAGCTTCGCGCTGGGTGAGCGTTGAAATTGCTCGATCAATCTCTTTGCGAAGCGATTCGTACAACAACTCTGTTTCAGGTGTTGGCGCCTCATCACTTTTAAGTACATCGTACATATTATTCTCTTCATCCTGAATAAGCGGTGCATCCATCGAAACGTGCCTTCCGGCATTTTTCATAGATTCTTTTACCTCATTTTCAGTAATTTCAAGAATATCTGCAATTTCTTCGGCATTAGGTTCACGCTCATATTCCTGTTCCAAACGGGCATATGCTTTGTTGATCTTATTGATCGACCCGATTTTATTGAGCGGAAGCCTCACAATACGCGATTGTTCAGCCAATGCCTGAAGAATAGACTGGCGAATCCACCATACAGCGTAGGAGATAAATTTAAATCCTCTGGTTTCATCAAAACGTTGCGCTGCTTTTATCAATCCGAGATTGCCTTCGTTGATTAAGTCGGGAAGACTAAGTCCTTGATTTTGGTATTGTTTTGACACTGATACCACAAAACGAAGATTGGCTTTGGTAAGTTTTTCAAGCGCAATACGATCGCCCTGTTTGATGCGCTGAGCCAGAGCCACTTCCTCCTCTGCAGTAATGAGTTCAACCTTACCAATCTCCTGAAGATACTTGTCAAGTGAAGCAGTTTCCCGGTTCGTAACCTGTTTAGTTATCTTTAGTTGCCTCATGCTTTATGCTTTATTTGGCTTTGTACGCAAATTATCATTAATTGTTTCGTTTATTATCGCCTTCGGGGCGTGGAATGAGCACTTTTCGGGAAAGTTTCATCTTATTGGTCTTCGGATCAATGCCAATCAGTTTCACTTTGATTTTATCCCCTACTTTAAGCACACTTTCTACTGTGTCGAGTCTGCGCCACTCAATCTCTGATATATGCAACAGCCCATCTTTTCCGGGCAGCACTTCAACAAAAGCACCAAATGGAGTAATGGTTTTCACAGTACCCAGGTAAACCTCACCTACCTCAGGAATAGCAACAATTGCACGAATACGTGCTTTTACAGCTTCTATAGAGTCTTTATCTGCCGAAACGATATCAATCATTCCGTACTCGCCTTTTTCCTCGATTACGATGGTTGTATTAGTCTCGCGCTGCATCTCTTGAATAATTTTTCCACCAGGTCCGATGATAGCACCAATAAACTCTTTATCCACAACCATCTTCTCGATACGTGGAACATGTTCCTTATAATCTTCGCGTGGTTCGGTAATGGTTTTAGCCATTTCTTTCAATATATGAAGTCGGCCTTTACGTGCCTGATCAAGTGCTTCTTCGAGCACTTCGTGCGACAAACCATCAACTTTAATATCCATCTGACAAGCAGTGATTCCATCTGCTGTTCCGGTAACTTTAAAGTCCATATCACCCAGGTGATCTTCGTCGCCAAGAATATCAGACAATACGGCATATTTTGTATTACCCGTCTCAGTAATCAAACCCATTGCAATACCGGCGACTGGCTTTTTGATTTTAACACCTGCATCCATAAGTGCCAGTGTTCCACCACATACGCTAGCCATTGATGACGAACCGTTTGATTCCAAAATATCAGATACAACACGTATTGTATAAGGATTTTCATCCACGCCCGGAATCATTGGTTTGAGGGCTCTTTCGGCCAAATTTCCATGCCCTACTTCACGACGGCTAACACCACGATTGGGTTTAACTTCACCAGTTGAAAAACTAGGAAAGTTGTAATGCAGCATAAAATTTGATTTACCTTCCAAAACGGCACCATCAATGGTTTGCTCGTCCATTTTTGTTCCCAAAGTAATCGTTACCAAAGCCTGAGTTTCGCCACGGGTAAAAATAGCTGAACCATGTGCAGAAGGCAGATAGTCAACTTCAGACCAAATTGGACGAATTTCATCCAAGGCTCTTCCATCGAGGCGGGTACGCTCGTTCAAAATGACATCTCTTACCGCTTTTTTCTCCACATCATGGAAATAACGCTTGGCCAACATCAACTTTTCTTCTTTTTCCTCTTCCGAAAAGCGTGACATAAATTCTTCCAAAACAGCAGCAAAAGCATCAGATCGCTCATGTTTATTTGGATTACCTTGCAGAGCTATTTGATAACATGGCTGATAAGCAAATTCCTGAATGGCCTCACGCAAGTCATCGTCATTAGTTTCATGCGAGTATTCACGTTTTTGACGAGCCGATTCAACTTTAGCTGCCAGTTCTACCTGAGCCTCACACTGTACTTTTATCGCTTCGTGAGCTATCTTAAGTGCCTGAAGCATAACAGCCTCCGAAACCTCTTTCGATTCGCCCTCTACCATCATGATATTGTCCTTACTTGCTGCAACCATCAAATCCAAATCTGCCTCTTCCAAAGCACTGAATGGAGGATTCACAACAAACTCGCCATTGATACGAGCCACACGTACTTCCGATATTGGACCATTGAAAGGAATATCAGATACCGATAAAGCAGCAGATGCAGCCAAAGCAGCAAATGCATCAGGTGCAACATCATTTTCACCCGAAATCAAATTTATTAAAACTTGTGTTTCAGCATGATAATCTTCAGGAAATAAAGGACGTAAGGCCCTGTCGACCAAACGACAAATCAGCACCTCATAATCAGAGGGTCTGCCCTCACGCTTAAAAAAGCCTCCCGGAAATTTTCCGGTTGCAGCGTATTTCTCTTTGTAATCTACTGATAGGGGTAAAAAATCTACATTCTCCTTTGCCTCTTTTGCTGAAACAACTGTAGCTAACAACATCGTTTTACCTGTTTTAACTACTACAGCACCATGAGCCTGTTTGGCAAGCTTCCCGGTTTCGATCGTAATGACCGTTCCGTCAGCCATTTCAATCGTTTGTGTAATTCCTTTTGGATTCATATATTTTCTTTAAATGTAATCATTTACGCGAAGCCTGTTTAAATACAAAAAAAGGCAATCAAGTAAATTGCCTTTTTTCGGACCTTCATCAGGATAAGGATTATTTTCTGATACCCAGCTTTTTGATTATTTCCCGGTATCTTTCAATATCTTTTTTCTTTAAATAATCGAGAAGTTTCCTTCTTTTACCTACCATACGAACCAGTGAACGCATTGTTGAAAGGTCCTTCTTGTTCTCTTTCATGTGCTCGGTAAGATGCTTGATGCGGAAGGTAAACAAAGCAATCTGACCTTCTGCTGAACCAGTATCAGCAGCCTTGCTACCGAACTCGTTAAAAATTTCTGTCTTCTTTTCAGCTGTTAAATACATAGCTACTTCTTTTCGATTTTTTGGGCTGCAAAAATAAAACTATTTTTATAACTAAACAACTTCATTTGTAGAATCTTTTTTTTTCTGCTCGTTATTGGTTGTTTCAAGACTTGATTTATCGCTTGTTACAGCCTCTTTCTCGCTTGGTTTATCGGCAGATTTAGTTGCTTTCTTTTCAGCTCTTTTTTGTTGATAAAATTGAATTTTTTCTCTGATCCACATGTTAAAATTCAAAGAATTTGTATAAAAATCCTGCAACCCTTTCGACTTTTCTATCAAAGGAATTAAAACAGATGTGAATAGAATACTGAAAAGAATTACTGAAAATACAATGTCTTTAATTAACTCGCCTCCGGGAATACCCTGCTGCATGGGAATAGTTGCCAAAACAGCTGCTGCCAATCCTTTAGGAACGATAGACGACATAAACATTAGATCCTGATTGGGGTTACTAGCATCTGAAATAGGCATGGAAGCCCTCACTACTGGAATTCGAAGCAGGTATAGTATCAAGGTTAATACAAAGCCAATCAAGATAGGTACCCATTCAGTTAATTGCATGGAAACACCTATGTAAACGAAGAAAAATGTTTTTAAAAGAAAAACAGCTTCTCCAAAAAGAATACGTTCGGTTTCGTTGAGTGAGTCAGGCTCTTTGGTAAAATACCTGCTTAAGGCCGTTCCTCTGATCAAATCGGTATTAGCCAAACCAATCCCAAAAGCCAGTGCACTAATCGCTCCGCTATAGCCCAAAATTTCACTCAATCCATAAATGATGAAGACGAATGCCGGTGTTGTAAAGATGGAATTTTTTATATTCCTGATTTTATGAAGCACAACTGACCAGAAAAAAGCTCCTATTAATCCCATTATTGATGCCAGTATAAAACTGGCTAATATCTGACCAATTGTTGTTCCAACCTGAATCTGTCCAAGTTGTGCAGCCTCTATAAAAGCAAGTGCGAAAACGATACAGAGCACATCACTAAAAGCAGATTCCAGAATGAGAATGGTTCTGCTGTTGTTAGAGATGTTAAGTTGCCTCACAAGCGGAATTACAACAGCTGACGAAGTTCCGCCAATAATTGCACCCAACATAAACGCAACCAGAGGTTCCATTTCAAGAAACAACCATGATAGCAGTCCAACTACAATAAGTGTTGCGAAAAAATTTAGGAAAGTTAGTAAAGATGTGCCTCTGAGAGAATTACGTAAAGTATCATACTTTAGCTCCGTACCTCCTTCGAACAGTATGGTTACCAGTGTTATAGTAGTAAAAACCGGTCCCACCAATCCCAAGTGGCCGGGCGTGACGATACCCAGAAGCGGACCGATTGCCAGACCTATCAAAATAAGCAATAAAACATCCGGCACACGTTTACGGCTAAAAACCTCAGCAAAAACATGTGCCAGAAATACGAGCAAACCAACACCTACAACTGTTACTGCAATGCTTATCGAATCGTTCATAACCAAGTAGATAAGGAGATGTTACTAACAAAAAAAACTCCTTATTTGGATGCAAATATAAACGAAAAACAATCCGCAAATCATTTCTTTAATGGGGGCATATTCATTTCTGATAAGCAAGCACGCACCTTTTTACAAAGCTGTTCACCAGCATCGACACAATAACCTCGCTGACCACATACTTTAATTCCTTCTGCATTAAAAAGCATGGTGTAAGGCAGTTCCGTAATCGCTAATCGACGCATCAGAACACCGTTTTCATCAGTAAAACATTGCACTCCCGGAGCATTAGCATGCAAATAATTTTGCTCGAGCTGAGCCATTGATGATGAAGTTTCAATTACAGCAATAAACTGAAAATCCAATCCCTGAAGCGACGCTATAGCTGCTTCATAAAGCTCATTGATCAATGTACACGATTTTCCATCATCCAACTTCCAAAAAACAAATAAACTTGCTTTTTGCATTTTCATAAGCTCCTTAACCAATACCTGACTCCCTTTTGCATCCCTCAGAACGATTTTTGATAGGTCTGTTTTTTGATGTTGTGCATGAAGCAGAACAACTGAAAATAAAACTAACAGTGTAATAATGAAACGTTTCATTCTAATTTTAATTTTGGAGGGAAGACAATTCAAATTCAGGTCGATCAACGCAAATATACAACATTCAATACCAAAAATCAACTGTTGCAGAACAAAAGTAATTGACTTACATTTAACAACTTAAAAAGTATCTCAAACGCCTGAACAAAAAGCAAAAACACTTGTTTAATTTTTCATATCCAAAATTAAACAAAACCATCATGAAAAAAGTTATTGTCGTTGGAGCCGGTTTTTCAGGACTTTCTGCTGCCGCCCTTTTAGCCAGAGACGGGTTTGAAGTAGAAGTGATTGAAAAGCATGATATGGCAGGAGGCAGAGCCAGAAAATTCACTGAAGAAGGCTTCACTTTCGATATGGGTCCGAGTTGGTATTGGATGCCAGATGTTTTTGAACGCTTTTTTGAGCTTTTTGGTAAAAAAGTGTCCGATTATTACAAGCTCATTAGACTCGATCCTTCCTATACCATCTATTTTGGCCCTGGCGACAAAGTTGATCTGCCCGCAGATCCACAGGCCCTGTATCAGCTTTTTGAAAGCATTGAAGCCGGAAGCGGCAATAAACTGAAAAAATTCCTTGATGAAGCTGCCTTTAAATATGAAATCGGCATCAATAATTTGGTTTACAAGCCATCAAAAAGTTTACTTGAATTTGCTGATTGGGAAATCATACGTTCGGCGATGCGCATGCATGTACTAACTTCTTTTCATAGCTATATCCGCAAATATTTTAAACATCCCAAACTTCTCAGAATACTTGAATTTCCCATTTTATTTTTGGGAGCTACAGCCGAAAAAACCCCTGCACTTTACAGCCTGATGAATTATGGCGATATGATGCTCGGAACCTGGTATCCCGAAGGCGGCATGTACAAAATTATCGAAGGATTTCAAAAATTGGCAGAAGAGCAGGGCGTGCGTTTTCGATTTAACGAAGAAGTGAAAAGCTTTGATATATCAGCAAAGCATATCAATTCTGTTGAAACCAATAAGGGAACGTATCAAGCTGATTACGTGATAGCAAGCGCAGATTATCACCATATTGAGCAAAAAATACTTCCTGAGAAATACCGAAACTATTCCCCTTCCTATTGGGAATCGCGCACCATGTCGCCATCATCATTAATCTATTATCTGGGCGTTGACAAAAAGCTGGATGGCATGCAACACCATACGCTCATTTTTAATAATGACTTTGAAAAACATGCACAACAAATTTATGAGCAACCACAATGGCCCGAAAATCCTTCGGTTTACCTGAGTTGCACTTCGCAAACCGATCCCTCAACAGCACCGGCAGGAAAGGAGAATCTGTTTATTCTTATCCCAGTTGCCCCCGGGCTTAATGATACTGATGAAGTGCGTGACCATTATTTTGATTTTTCGGTAAAACGCATTGAAGAAACTCTCGACATCCAGTTTAA
The DNA here is from genome assembly GCA_964592595.1 of uncultured Lentimicrobiaceae bacterium. Taxonomy (GTDB): domain Bacteria; phylum Bacteroidota; class Bacteroidia; order Bacteroidales; family F082; genus UBA5536. Next base: position 59,746 of record CAZQFH010000002.1, read on the forward strand.
AGATGCTATCATTTACAAGAGAATGTATTCAAACAGAGACTTTGCCAAAGATTATTATGCCTACAAAGGCAATGCCTATGGTTTGGCCAACACACTGAAGCAGACGGCTATTTTAAAACCTTCTATGTTCAACAAAAAAGTTAAAAACTTGTTATATACTGGACAATTAACAATTCCAGGGCCCGGCGTTCCTCCTGCGATAATTTCAGGACAGGTTGCCGCCGGACAAATTTCGGAAAAGGTCAAAAAAAAAACTAACCACTAACCATTTTGCATCATGAAAAACCTCTATGATCACATTTCCCGCAAGGCCAGTAAGATAACCACACGAGCTTACAGCACATCATTTTCAATGGGAATAAGGCTTTTCAACCAGAAGTATCATGATCCGATTTATGCCATTTACGGATTTGTTAGGTTGGCAGATGAAATTGTTGACACTTTTCATGAATACGACAAAAAAACGCTACTTGAAGAATTTCGTCGTGATACAGTGTTAGCAATTAAGCGCGGTATCAGTTTGAATCCAATTTTGCAAAGTTTTCAGGAGACAGTAAATGAATACAATATAGAGTGGCCATTGATCGACCGCTTCCTGAAAAGTATGGAAATGGATTTAAATGAGCTGGAATATGATCAGCAACTTTTTGAGGAATACATACTTGGTTCAGCAGAAGTTGTGGGCTTAATGTGTTTAAGGGTTTTTACCGAAGGAAATGAAGGCATGTATCAGGAATTAAAAATCCCTGCCATGCGATTAGGTTCAGCCTTTCAAAAAATAAATTTTCTGCGTGATATGCATGCAGATCACCATCATCTTGGACGCACCTATTTCCCAAATCTCGACATGAACAACTTTAATCAGGACGTTAAACAAAGTATTGAAATGGATATCGAAAAAGACTTTCAGGACGGCCTTGAAGGTATTCGAAAACTCCCAATGGGTGCTCGTTATGGCGTTTATGTAGCTTATGTTTATTACTATAATCTTTTCAAAAAGATCAAACGCATTCAATCAGAAAAATTACTCAATGAACGTATCAGGGTTCCCAATCCGGCAAAATACGGCATGCTCATTAGTTCATACCTGCGCTACAGGCTAAACCTGATGTAAGATGACACTTTTGATGGCATTAATTTTATTAGTTTTACCACCGCAAGAAACCAAAACATTGGTCGAAGCCAGAAAGCTTTTTTTTGATTTCGATCAGCCGGGATGTGTTTCGGAGAAGCTTTTTGAAATGTTGCAGCAAACAGATGAAAAATCTAATGTTTTACTAGCTTATCAAGGAGCTGCCGAAGCCAGTTCAGCAGCATGCGCCTCCTTCCCAATCGCTAAATTTAAACGCTTTAATCAGGGGAAAAGCAAACTGGAACAATGCATTATCAATGAACCTACAAATGCTGAAATCAGATTTTTAAGGTTTAGCATTCAATCAAAAGCTCCCGGATTTTTAAATTATAAAGATGCTATTAAACAGGATTATAATCTCATTCTCAATTCATTAGCTGTGAATAATGAGCAATGGCATGATAAAACATTTAAAATCAATGTAATCAGATTTTTATTGGCTTTTTCGGGAACTACTGATCAACAAGCTGTTTTGCTGCACAAAATGTTGAACAACGAATAAAGTTAGTTTATGGAGGAAAAAGTTGTTTTAGTAAACACCAAGGACGAGCCTCAGGGTTTGATGAAAAAAATGGAAGCGCACAAGCAGGGAGTGTTGCACAGGGCCTTTTCTATTTTCATTTTTAACAGCAAGAATGAGCTTTTATTGCAGCAGCGGGCGTTCTCAAAATATCATACGCCCGGACTTTGGACTAATACCTGTTGCTCACATCCTCGCGAAAATGAAAGCCTCGAAGCAGCTACAAGTCGCAGACTACTTGAAGAAATGGGAATGAAATGCGAAATTCATGAAGCTTTTTCATTTATTTACAAGGCAGATGTGGGTCAAGGCCTAATCGAACACGAATTTGATCATGTGTTTATTGGACGTTCGGACGAAACACCTGTAATAAATCCTGAAGAAGTGGCTTCATGGGAATATGCTTCAATGGGCGATCTTAGGTTGGAAATCGCAAAAAATCCCGAAAAATATACGGTATGGTTTCGCATCGCTTTTGATGAAGTGGATGCACATCTTAAAAACCTTAAAACAAATTAATTATGAATTGGATTATCTCATCGGCACTCATATTGGGGGCATTTCTCTTTATGGAATTTATGGCATGGTTCACACATAAATACGTCATGCATGGTTTCTTATGGATTCTCCACAAGGATCATCACATTCGTGATGGCCGAAAACTGGAATGGAATGATTTGTTTGCAGTTATTTTTGCGATACCCAGTTTCTTGTTTATTTTTTACGGAATTCAGCATGGTTTCGACTGGAAATTCTACATCGGATTAGGCATCGCACTCTATGGTTTTGCCTATTTTATGTTTCATGATGTTTTTGTTCATGGTCGCCTTCCATTGCTTCAAAAATTAAGCAACCGGTATCTCAGAGCTACTATCACAGCGCATTTGGATCATCATAAACCTCATGCTCATTACAACTACGGTTTTTTAGTTGCACCCATGAAATATTACAAAGAAGAATGGCGTAGATCTAAAAAATAAGCGCTTCCTGGTATTCTGATGATTTTTGGCATTACCTTTGGAGCAAACATGCTTTTAAAACTTGATTTTTTAAAAGTTAACGCCCAAAACTATGAAACATGTATTTTTCCTGATTCCAGCATTGTTAATCTTGCTTTCGGGTAATCTTTTTGCTCAAGATCAGATTATTAAACAATCTGACGAGGTGATTCTCTGCAAAATAAAAGAGATCGGATTGGATGAGGTGAAATATATTTTACCGGATTATCCAGAAGATGTTTTATTTGCTCTTGACAAGGATGAGATTGATAAGATCGTTTTTGAAAATGGCAAAACGCTAAGTTTTCTCCAAAAGATGAATGACCCTGAAACATACAAAGACAATAAAAAGAATGCTATCAAACTGGATTTCTTATCCCCTTTATCAGGCAACACCACTTTTGCCTACGAACGTAGTTTGAGGCCAGGCAGAAGCATAGAAGGAGATGTAGGAATCATTGGATTAGGTATTGATCCAGGCGATGAAAATCCCGGAGGTGTTTTCTTTCGGTTTGGATATAAATTTCTTAAAAGCCCCGATTTTTACCTGCGGGGCATGCGTTATGCTCACCTGCTGAAGGGCAGCTATTTAAAGCCAACAATCACGCTTGGTTTTTTTAGCAGAGACAATTACCGCTATTATTATGATTATGATTATCCCACTCCCGAGCCAGGATACCCTTATTATGAAGACTTCATCGAACAGAACGAAAGAATCAATGCAGTTACCGGAAGCATTCAATTGTTGCTTGGTAAGCAATGGATAATTGATAACAGCTTTTTGGTTGACCTGTACTGGGGAATTGGCTATGGTTTTTCAACGAATTATGACGCCTCAAATTATTTTTACAGCCATACACTCATGGGAGAAGAATTTCCACTTAGTCTCAGTGCTGGATTGAAAATGGGTTTTTTATGGTAAAAAATCCTGACCCTGCGAAATAATACAAGGTCAGGATCAGAAGAAAACTGTTAAGAAGTTTAGAACTTCAAGGTTAAACCGGCGTTTATTAGTGCTACTCCATAGCCCAGTTCGGCATACACCCCAAAAGTATCTCCAAAATGATACCGCGCACCGGCAAAACCGGCATAAGCCACACCACCAGCTGAAGGCGATACTGGAACTGTGCCAGATCCTTCGTATTTCACGCTGGCCACATTATATCCCAGCATAACGCCCGCATAAGTATCAAGTTGATCAACCAAATCAAAATGATAAGCACCACGAGCGCCAACAATCAAGTAAGTGTATTTCCAGGAATAATTTGCGCCAAAACCGGAAAAATCCTCTTTGGAGGCCGAATAACCCAGATAAGCTCCAAGGCTAAGGTTATCAGTAAGACCGAAGTCAAGTGCCAGCGAAACAGGAGGCAAATCAACTGTTCCTGTAGCAAAAGTAGCTCCCAATCCGATACCGATATTGGCATCAACCTGTCCTTTTTCGAACTGTGCATGCGCATTGTAAGATAGTCCAATCAGCGCAAATGCTAAAACAAATAAAACTTTTTTCATAATAATACTGGTTGTTAATTCATTGCCTACTCTTTATGCTTTTCGGCTTCCGCAAACCAAAACAGGCACTAACCCATTATTGGCCGAAACCTGCAATTAAGCGGACAGTAAAGTGTTTCTGGTTTTAGAAAAATGAAATTTAATTCCATCCTGCTTTGATATTGAAGGCTTTGATGGAACAAAACTACATGCGGAAACCTGCGTTAATTCTAAGGTAAAAAACGGATTATGTTCAGGTAATCAACCGGAAAAGCCGTTATTGCAACTGAAAAAGCTGTTTGCGTCGCATATCAAGGTAAAAAACCCTGTTGAATATTTTTGAAGAAAAGCTCGTCCAATCAAAAGATTCCGGATGAAAAATGATTGGTTCAAAAAGATTTGAACCACTAACGATCAAAAGCCACAGGTCTGCATAACGCATACGTTGGTAGCCAGCCGACTTGGTTTCCTTCTTCTCTATTAAACCATTTATAATCGTTGGATCAATCACTAAAGTACCTGATTTAGTATCATTTTGCGGATCAGTAATATAACGAACTACTTCCAGGCCGATTGTTTTATGCCTGTTGATGATGAGTTGAAAATCAGGTGCTTCATGTGTTTTTATTCGTGCTTTGGGAAAATCTGCATAGCACGACCTAAACACTTCAATGATTTCTTTTTCAAGTGCTTTATGATATGGATTTAGCGATTTATTACGAGACATGAACAATAAGTTTTAGCAGCAAGATAAAGAAATCCTTTGCAAAATTCAGAATTAATAAAAATTCAGCAAAAAAAAATGCCGGCAAATAATTTCACCGGCATTAAATTTTATGGGGATTGGAAACTATTTTACCATACCCAGTTCGTTCATCATAAATGCGTATTCCAAGGCAGTTTCTTTTAAACGTTCAAAACGTCCTGAAGCTCCGCCATGTCCAAAGTCCATATTGGTTTTTAATAGCACCAGGTTATCGTCTGTTTTATACGTTCTGAGTTTAGCAACCCATTTAGCAGGTTCCCAGTATTGCACCTGGCTGTCGTGTAATCCCGTAGTAACAAGCATTGCTGGATAAGCTGTCTTTTCAACATTGTCGTAGGGTGAGTAGGAAAGCATATAATCGAAATATTCTTTTTCATTTGGATTGCCCCATTCATCGTACTCACCTGTTGTAAGCGGAATACTTTCGTCAAGCATAGTAGTAACTACATCAACAAAAGGAACAGCAGCGATCACGCCTTTCCACAGATCGGGGCGCATATTAACTACAGCACCAACAAGCAATCCGCCGGCACTGCCGCCCATAGCAAATAAATGCTCACTATCGGTATATTTTTGATCGATCAGGTATTCGCCACAAGCGATAAAGTCGTAAAATGTATTCTTCTTGTTGAGTAATTTACCGTCTTCATACCATTGCCTGCCAAGCTCTTCGCCTCCGCGGATATGAGCAATTGCCCACACAAAGCCCCTGTCGAGCAGACTCAATCGTGTAGAAGAAAAATAGGCATCCATACTGGCACCATAAGAACCATACCCATAAAGTACAAGCGGATTATTACCATTCTTTTCAAGACCTTTTTTATAAACCAACGACACGGGAACCATCACACCATCATGCGAAGGCACATAGCGTCTTTCTGATTGATAATCGTCAGGATTGTAACCACCAAGAACTTCTTGCTGTTTTAATAGTGTCTTGGTTCTGTCAACCATATTAAAATCAAAAACAGAATTTGGCGTGGTAAGCGAGGTATAACCATAGCGTAAAATATCAGTATCAAAATCAACATTTGTGCTGGCATAAGCTGTGTAAGCCGGTTCGCCAAAATCGAGGTAATAATCCTGCTTTTTGTCCCAACTCATCACACGAAGATTCAGTAACCCTTTCTGGCGTTCACTCACAACCAAATAGTTGTTAAAGATTTCAAAATCTTCGAGCAACACCTCTTCACGATGCGGAATAACCTCTTTCCAGTTTTGCATCCCCGGCTTTTTTACATTTGTTTTCATCAACCGGAAATTCTGAGCATCGAGATTTGTACGGATATAAAAATCATTTTTGTAATGATCAACCCCATAAAGCATATCAGCCTGTCGCTCCTGCACCATTTTGAAATCTTTGTCGGGTGTATTTGCATCAACAAAACGATATTCTGCCGAAAGCGTACTAACTGAACCAATCATAATGTAGGCATCTGATTTTGTCTTGAAAACAAATGCATAAAATGTAGGGTCATTTTCCTCAAAAACCACCTCATCTTTTTCATAAGCTTCTTCCAACCGGTGTCTGACAATTTTAAATGGCCGCAGTGTTTCATCCTTTACACTATAAAATAAGGTGTTGTTATCATTCCCCCAAGCCATATTCCCCGAAGTATTAGGAATACTCTCAGGATAAATCTGGCCAGTGATAAGGTCCTTAACATAAATGGTGTATTGCCTGCGGCTTACGGTATCAACCGAAAAAGCCAACAAATTGTTGTTGCTGCTTATTTCCCAGCCGCCAATCTGAAAATAGGCATAACCTTCGGCCATATTATTACCATTGAGCATGATTTCCTCCTCTGCATCAAGATTACCTTTTTTGCGACAATAGATTGGATACTCCTTTCCTTCCTCGTAACGCGTGTAGTAATAATATCCATTACGTTTGAATGGAACTGAAATATCGGTTTGTTTGATACGCCCCAGCATTTCGTCATATAACTCTTGCTGCAACTGATTGGTATGCGCTAAAGCGGCATCGGTGTAGGCATTTTCAGCTTCCAGATAAGCAACTACATCCGGATTTTCGCGCTCGTTGAGCCAGTAGTAGTTGTCGATTCGCGTTTTATCATGCTTGGTTAGTTCGTGAGGTTTTTGTTGTGCTATCGGAGCCTGCATGGTTTCGTTTTTTGACTGATCGCATCCACTGAATAACAGCAGTACCAGCGTAGAATAAAATATTGATTTCATTTTGAAATTCAACGATTTAAAGGATGATTTTTTCATAAAAGAATGGTGTTATATTAGAAACTCAGCGTCATTCCAAAACTTGGCATCAAAGGTAACTGACGAACCACTTCGCTGCTTATCTGATCTACATAAAAAACGTTTTCGCGATTATAAAGGTTTGTCACACTCAAATTAAGTTCGAGTTCTGTTCTTTCGCTTAGGAAGATTCTGCGTTTTACATCAAAGTCAAGGCGATGATAACTGGGCAATTCGCCCTCGTTCAAATCACCATAAATCAACCCCAAATCACCGTTGGCTGTGCTATAATCAGCATTTACACCTCCCGAAAAATTGAGGTATTCGTAATATCCCTGCACCTGTGTAAAAGGAAAACCGGATCCATAATTCCACCGGCCACTAAATTCCCACTGCCTGCGATCGCCAGCCGTGTATGAAACAATCACGTTTACGTTGTGACGGCGATCGTAGTGAGGCCGGTAGGAGATTAGCTCACCAGGGCGCTCTTCAAATTCTTTTGTAACATAACCCAATGAATACACCGTCCAAATATACCAGTGTTTGTCTTCGTATTTCAAGGCTACATCTCCGCCATACGCTTTTCCACGTTCGATAATGAAATCTTTTTTATAGATATCCGGAGTATCAAATGGTGCGGTTATTTCGTCGAATAATTTATTGCGGTTGAGGTTTGTGAGCTGCGTAAACTCCTTGAGGTATCCTTCGATATTGAGATTGATGCGGTTTGTAAGGTCGATTTCCGTTCCTAAAATATAGTGATTGGCTTTTTGTAATTTATGGGTAACATCTTCGCCATCAAAACGGGCAGGAAGGTTATCAGGACCGGACAAAAATCCATAAAACAAGTTTACTACATCGCGGTCAGAATTGGCAGCAATCAGATTTTGAGAATACATCCCGGTTGCCAGTTTTAATCTAAACCAATCGTTCACCTTATATTTAACTGCCAAACGTGGCTCGGGCGAAATATTTGACAGAGAAGCATACCACTGCATTCTCAAACTTGGCTCAAAAAGCAGTTTACCAAAACTACCTTTGTAACGCACATAGGCAGCAAGTTCGGTTGTGTTTTCGGTTTGATTGATATTACGTCCGACGCCATTAGTGAAATCAAACTCCGTTTTAAATCCCAGCAACTCAACTCCGTATTTTACAAGGTCTTTACCGAGGAAATAAGTAAAATGAAATCCCATATTAAAACCGTTGATTGCACTTGATCGATCCGGCGAAGAAGCTTCTGCCAATGTTGCCCGATAGCTGGAATATGCCATATTACCTTCAATTAAAACGGACGACTTTCCAGGAATTATAAGGAAATTGGAACCTCCACCTGCAGCTTTCCAACTGAAATCGGATAATGCCTTGTAATTGCTCACCTTATCATCAAAATTAAACCCGAAGAAATTGATTTTGCTACCATTAGCAGCATTTATGGATGCTTTGCCGTAAATGTCCAAAAAGTTGAAAGGCAAGCCATTTTCGTCGATATAGCTATACAGGCTTTTACTGGTTTGCTCCAGATATGAGTTCTTTACCGAAAGCACAAAACTAGAACTGGATCCATTTTCGGTTTTTGCTTTCACGATTGGCCCTTCAAGCAAAAAACGCGCACCAAAAGTACTGGCGCCAATTTTTCCTGCTATTCTATTTTTATTCCCGTCGCGGGTTGTGATATCCATTATTGAAGAAATACGACCACCATAATCGGCACTAAAACCTCCCGTAAAAACTTCGGCATTGCGAATGATATCTGTTTCGAATACAGAAAACAATCCAATAGAGTGGAAAGGATTATAAACGATCATCCCATCCAGCAAAACTTTGTTTTGAATAGGAGACCCCCCTCTGATATACAATTGCCCTCCCTGATCGCCAGTAAATACCACACCAGGAATCACTTGCAGATACTGAGCCAAGTCGCTCTGACCACCAATGGAAGGGATTTTCTTTAATGTTCTGGGCGTGACATTAATGACAGAAGTTTTGGTCTCATTTCTTGCTTCCATCTTATCAGCTGTAATATTTACCGTTCCTAAGCTCACGCTGCCTTCGGTAAGGTTGAAGCGTTTGTTGAGCACATCTCCTGCAACAAGCGTTATGGGTTCGCGCAGTGTGTCGTAACCCAAAAATGTTACCAACATAATGTAGTCGCCCGGAGGAACTTTTGTGATGCTGAAGTAACCATTAATATCTGTTGATCCTCCATGACTTGTGCCGTTGAGGTAAACATTAGAAAAAATCACTGGTTCACCTGTACTGGCTTCATATACAAAACCACGAACAGCCGCATCCTGAGCTTGTGCAGCAGAAAATATAAAAGCGACAAAAAATAATACGGTAAATAATTTGTTGATGGATATAAATTGTTGCATGGCAGCATTTTGAGTTATAAAATTAAATTAAATTCACTCATTAGCGAATTCACAAAAGAACGCGCAATTTAAATAAAAAGTACGCAGAATTGCTGATTAAATAAGAATAATGGCTGTAATATCCAGTTTCAGGCAAACAAATTGCTTTACTGTTTTGTTCGCACAGCAGCTGCCTGCCTTAGTAAATCCCTTTCAGCTTCGGTGATCTTTTCAGGAAGACGAAGCTGTACTTTTAATAACAAATTCCCAAAACTGCTTGATCCGTAAACAGGCATTCCCATTTCCTTAAGCCTCAAAACACTACCATTCTGCTGGCCGGCTTTCACAGGAACCTGCACAATACCTTTAAAAGTTTTAAAAGGAAGCTTTCCGCCCAATGCGGCGGTATAGATATCTACCGGAAAATCGGCAATAAGATCATCGCCGTCACGAACCATACCAACAATTTGTTTCACTTGCACTTTCAACAATAAATCGCCAGGTGCACCGCCAAAAGGAGATTGCTGACCTTTTCCTTTAATTCGTAATGTTTGGCCATCTTTTACTCCGGGTTTTATTTTAAGCCTAAGCCTTTGTCCGTTTAAATTAATCAGCTGCTCAGCGCCAGAATAAGCCTCTTGCAAACTGAGGCTAATTGTTGCGCTTAAATCCTGACCTTTAATATTTTGTGATTGTCGCTGCCGTCTGCTATGAGCCTGACCACCAAAACCACCTCCAAAAAAAGCATCGAAAAAATCGGAAAAGCCACTCGATCCACCAAAAAACTCTTCATAGCCCTGCTGTCTTCCTGAAGTACGGCCTCTTCCAAAACCTCCGAAACCTTCAAATCCTTGTTGCTGGTATTGCTTCCAGTTAGAGCCCAAATCATCATACTTTTTCCGCTTTTCAACATTACCAAGAACTTCATAAGCTTCGCTTATCTCCTTAAAACGATCCTCAGCCGCTTTGTTGTCAGGATTTTTATCCGGATGATATTTAACAGCCAATTTACGGTACTGCTTCTTTATCTGATCAGCGGTTGCCTTTCGGTCCACTCCTAATATTTTGTAATAGTCCTTGTAATCCATAGCTTTATTTAGCAGTCAAATAACATGCCAATTCCCATTTCTGGAAACACCTGTCATTCTGACAATAATCTATACATCAAAAGATTACTAAACAGCCAAATTTCCTATTCCCGAATTACTTTGAAATTTGACACTGCTGCATCAAGCTTAATGTAAATTTTTTGGCTTGCATCCTTAAACCCGGGAGTTTCGTAAATACCCCTATCAATTTTCTCAAAATCGCTAAGTGTTTTACTCGATAGAATAGTTGAACCAGTGAGGCTACAGCCAGCCTCAGCCGGAATTCTAATATTGATAGCTGAAGCCGCTGCATCAATATTTACAGAGGTTTCATCATTTTTGTCGCCGATCTTTAAGTCGATAGCCGCAGCTCCACCATCGATCTCTATATCCTGCACCCTGTAATCCCTTAAATCAAAGTCAAGTTCGGCAGCACCTACATCCAGATCAAAACTCCATTGTATTTCAGGATTCAGCATCAAATCAAACTTATTCAACTTATTGCTATTGAGCACTATCTTATCATCTACTTGCTCGATAATCACTTTGCAATGTTCACCCAGCTCCTCCACCCTAAAGTTGTATGCCATGCTTGATCCCCGCTTGTCGGCTCTAATCAAATCACCAGTTGTTCCCGATAGCTTGTAACTTCCGGCAGTAGCTTCCAGTTCGAGTGTAGCCATGGTGATGTCAGCTGTAAGTTCATGACTAAAGGTTTGCGTTACAAGCGTGTCGTGGATTCTGGATTCATCTTTGTCATAATTATACCGAAAAACAGATTTGTTGTTTCCGTATGTCTCTGCCTGCTGTCCGTACATTACGACCCCAAGAATTCCGACGGCAATGGCTAACAAAAGCTTAAAGAAATTTTGAACAGGAAGAATAGAAACACCCCACAAAATAAGTAGCAGCGGCCAAAGCCTGATTAACACATTCCATTGAAATTCAAACACATCTAATCTGTCGAGTAAAAACAAGGTTCCCAAAGCAATTAGCAGGATTCCCCAAAAAACATTTTGTTGTTTCATAATATCATTTTTATCAGCAATTAATCTGCTACACGGCAGATGCTATTTTAACTATTAAACTATCTGTAATTATGTTGATTACCCTCAAAGTCAATTAATGGTTTTACCACTTTGCTGCAAAAGTAATATTCCAACTGCAATTAAGACCACAGGCCAAAGATCCAACACATTAAATCTTGGTATAAAAGCCGTTATGAGGAATAAAGCACCAATGCTTATCAGTGTTAGTCCAATAACAAGCTGTCCTTTGCCTTTTCCATCATTAACAGCCGTTACATCTTGGTTATCTGGGCTTTCAGACACAAAAACTTCGCCATCAACTGGTGCTTCGGGAAGCACGATCCACAGCACAATATAAGCAATCACACCGCCCAAAGCGAATACAGCCAGAAAAACAAAAATCAATCGTACAATTGTGGTATCCATCTTAAAGTGCCTGGCAAGACCGGCACATACACCAGCAATAACCTTGGATGAACTAAGTCGGTAAAGTCCGTTCGGTTGATTTTCCATAGCCAGAAAAATTTAAAAATTATGTTTTAAGATTTATTTTTCATCTAACAAATTTCGTTTTTTTATTTATAGTAACACACATTTGTGAAAAAATAAACACTAAAATTATTTAAAAGATTGTATAAATTAAGCATTTAGCACAAATAAAAGCCGGCTATGAAAAAGATTTTTGTATTTTTACGTTCCTTTTTCACGCACGGTTTGAAACTGTTGATTTTAGAAAAGCAACATTTTTGAAGAGATCAAAAAAAGGCCGAAAGCGCTAAGAAAGCATTAGTTTAATAAATTGATGGCCAATAATTTGCAAGCGGGAAAAGAAAAAAAATCAAAGGGATCGCAAAAGGAAATTATTTATTCATTAAAAGAAAATAAAATAAACATGACAAAAATCAAAGTTGCCCATCCTGTTGTTGAACTCGATGGAGACGAAATGACGCGAGTCATCTGGTCATTTATCAAAGAAAAGCTAATACTCCCCTACCTTGATTTGGATATCAAATATTACAATTTAGGCATGGAACACCGAGATGCCACGAATGATCAGGTAACTGTTGATGCTGCCGAGGCAATCAAAAAGTATAATGTAGGGATAAAATGCGCTACCATAACGCCAGACGAAAAACGCGTTGAAGAGTTTAAGCTCAAGGCAATGTACCGTTCTCCGAATGGAACCATCAGAAATATTTTAGGCGGAACTGTTTTTCGCGAACCGATTCTTATCAATAATATTCCAAGACTGGTTCCTGGCTGGAAAGACCCCATTGTTATTGGCCGCCATGCATTTGGCGATCAATACAAAGCCACGGACTTTCTGACCAAAGGCAAGGGCAAACTCACCATCACTTATACACCTGATGATGGTAGTAAACCACAGGAATTTAATGTGTATGATTATGAGGGTGATGGTGTTGCCATGGCCATGTATAACACTGACGAGTCTATCCGTGGATTTGCACATTCATGCTTTAATATGGCTTTACAAAAAGGCTGGCCACTCTATTTATCTACAAAAAATACAATTCTCAAAAAATATGACGGACGCTTCAAAGACATTTTTGAAGAAATCTATCAAAAAGATTACAAAGCCCAATTTGAAGCCAATGGTATTATTTACGAGCATCGTCTGATTGATGATATGGTAGCTGCTGCTCTTAAATGGAGTGGAAAATTTGTTTGGGCTTGTAAAAACTACGATGGTGATGTGCAGTCAGATACACTGGCTCAGGGATTTGGCTCTTTAGGATTGATGACCAGCGTTTTGGTAACACCTGATGGCAAAACTATGGAAGCCGAAGCTGCTCACGGAACAGTTACCCGACACTATCGCGAACACCAGAAAGGTAACCCAACTTCCACCAATCCGATTGCTTCCATTTTTGCCTGGACACGCGGACTGGCGCACAGAGGAAAACTGGATGGAAATCAGGAATTAGTTGATTTTAGTAAAAAACTTGAAGAAGTTTGCATTGAAACAGTAGAATCGGGTAAAATGACAAAAGACCTGGCTTTGCTCATTCATGGAAATGCATTAAAACCAGAGCATTACTTATACACACAAGACTTTTTGAATGCCATTAACGAAGGATTACAAGCTAAATTAAGCAAACAAAATACTTAAAAACATTGTGCTATGTCGAACCTAAAAGAAGTTTTAAGAGAGAAAATAAATGAATGGCGTCCGCGCACTCAAAGGCTGAATGATGAATTTGGCGATTTTGTTGTTGATAATATAACGATGGGTCAGATTTTGGGTGGTATGCGCGGCATAAAATGTTTAGTTACAGATATTTCCTATCTCGATCCTAAAGAAGGTATCCGCTACCGTGGTTATACCCTACCCGAAGTGTTTGAGCAACTACCCAAAGCCAAAGGAGCCGAAATGCCCTATGTAGAGGGCTTAATTTATCTGCTGCTTACAGGCGATATGCCAAATAAATTGCAGGTTGACGATTTGATTGACGAGTTCTCGAAACGTAGGATTTTGCCACGCTATGTATATGAAGTGATTGATGCCTGGCCATGTTGTAGTCACCCAATGGCTATCTTTAGCTCAGCAATTCTTGCTATGGCACGCGAATCTTTCTTCGCAAAAAAATACAAAGCCGGTATTAGTAAAATGGACTTGTGGGAGCCTATGTATGAAGACTCATTGAATATGTTGGCTAAGCTACCCGAAATTGCAGCTTATATTTATGCCAAACTATACCGTGATGGTAAGCGCATCGTTGGCAATCCTGATCTCGATCTGGGTGCTAATTTTGCTCACATGATGGGCAAAGCCAAACCTTATGATGATGTTTCGCGTATGCACTTTATCATCCATGCCGATCACGAAAGCGGTAACGTGAGTGCTCATACAGCACATTTGGTAGCAAGCTCATTATCTGATGTTTATCTCTCAACCTCAGCCATGATTAACGGCCTTGCCGGCCCACTTCACGGATTAGCAAACCAAGAAGTTTTACGTTGGCTACAAGAATTAATGGATAAAATGGGTGGCGAAACGCCTACCGAAAGCGAAATGAAACAATATGTTTGGGACACGCTTCACAGTGGGCAGGTAATTCCCGGTTTTGGACATGCTGTATTACGTAAAACTGACCCACGCTATATGATTCAGCGCGAATTTAGCCTGAAACATATCCCCGATGATCCCATCTTTAAGTATGTTGATCTGCTCTATAGAGTTGTTCCTCCAATCCTTCAAGAACAAGGAAAAGCGAAAAACCCATGGCCTAATGTTGATGCGCAATCAGGCGTAATACAATGGCACTATGGTCTGACCGAATACGACTTTTATACCGTGTTATTCGGAATTGGACGCGCTATTGGTATCACAGCAAATCTAATCTGGGACAGGGCTTTACTTTACCCATTGGAAAGACCAAAATCACTCACAACGGATATGCTCGAAGAAATTGTGGGAATCAAAAAGAAAAAAGAAGAAAAGGAATAATCCTGAGCAAAAATTTTTAAGCTGAGAGTTGTGCTGAAATATCTCCACAGCTTTCGGCTTTTTTAAATTAACTAACTACAATGGTCACGCACAAAACCATTCAACTTCCGCCTTTCAAAAGGGGCATACATCTCATTTCAAAATTTTTAACAATTGAGTTGACGAGTTTACCAGCCAATGGTTTACTACATATTTTCATTAAACATACCTCAGCAGGATTGCTAATCAATGAAAATGCAGATCCTGATGTAAGATCCGATTTGGAAGCCTTTCTGGACAAAATGGTTCCGGAAAACGAGCCCTATTTCAAACATATTCTGGAAGGCCCTGATGATATGCCTGCACACATTAAAAATATGTTTACCGGAAATAGTTTGTCTATACCAATCATTGCCGGAAGATTGGGATTAGGCACGTGGCAGGGAATTTACCTTTGTGAATTCAGGAATCAAAGCAGCAGTCGTCAAATAGTTATTTCTATTATCAGTTAGATTGGTTAGAAAATTCGAGAAAAATAAAGATTTGGTATAACCGAATCTCAGGCAGGCATTTTATTCAATTCCTTCAAAGATTAAATCCAGTACTTCATTCTTTTGGAGCTTAACGATACTTTCAAACTTTTCCACTCTACCCGTGTTCACCTCACTTATCTTTATCTCGTGAGCCTCGTTTGCTTTAATTGGCACCATGATAAAAGCATTTGCCGGAATTGTTCCGAAATAACGTTCCAAAGCCATACTATCAGCAACAGGTCTTACAAATACCGCATGGGGTTGAGCGGTTTCATTAATCAACTTAACCCGACCAACATCAATGTCTAACTCACTTTTTGCACAAGAGCCAAACCCAATTAAGATCAATAAGAAATATATAACAAATTGTAGTCGCATTCAACTTTTTGTTTCTTAGCTAAACAAAAGCTGTGCCAAGTTAACTTTTATTAGTTATATCATTCATTATATGATATTTACACGATAAACCATTTCTGGAATAATTCCAATTTCAGGAATAATGAGCTACAATTAACACATTCTAAAGCGTGACAATAATAGCTAATTGGGCCTCTTCATACCTCCAATTTAGGGCGAACTGGCATTGATCAAACAAGTTTTGTGCAAAAGCGATTTTGTCATATTTATAACGCGTAATTAACGCTATTATCTGCCACCAGCTTAATTCATTGATCGAAACAAATCTTTGAATCGATTCTAATGGTTTAAAGCGGATATGAATACGCTTTGCTCCATCCAAATTAAAAAATTCAACAAGAACAGACTGGTTATGATTTGCAATTGTAATAACCCATGCTAATAATTGATCTATTACCAATTGCATGGTTGCAAGATTTTGATAAAAATAAAATGGCGAATCAGGGAGTTTCAATTTGAGGTTATTCCTGTTGAGCTCCATATACTTTTCCAATGAAGCATCTTCGAACATTTTTTTGCAATCAATGCGTTTAAAAACCATATCCGTCTGATAAACTTCCGCTTGATTTGTTCTTATCATATCATTGATAACCAAATCAATACGACCTACAGCATGTATCAGAATAGAGAGGTATTCTTTCGACTCTTCTGACATGAGGTTATCTGAAGAAATCATTTCAGCCATACTTCTGACGCTGGTCAATGGATTCTTCAGGCCATGAATAATTATACTTAAAAGTTGTTTTTTTTGTTTATTTAACTCTTCCAGGCTCTCATTCTGTGATTCGAGCGTTGATTTTTGACCTTTAATGGCCTCATGTTGCTTTTCAATTTCCTGTTTTTGCTTGCTAATCTTTATATAGCTTTTAGAAAGTTTTTCTTCCAGTTCGTTCATTTCACGCATGCGCTTAATTTGCAACTGAAGCATTCCCATCAAAAGCTCAGGATAAGCTTTTAAAAAGATCATCAAGGCAGACCTATCCAAAACGAGTACCACACAATGTTTTTCGGTTGTTACTGAAGCTGAGCGACTCTCCGTATCAAAAAGCGCATACTCTCCAAAAACCTCACCAGCCTTAAGTCGTGCAATCACATGGTTGCCATCATGCACACGCACTTCTCCTTCGGCAAGTATATACATGTTTTCACCTTGATCCCCTTTTTTGAAAAGCAATTCCTGAGCCCTGGTTTTGTGTTCTTCTAGCAAACTTGCTAATTCATTTAAGGCTTCAGAACTTAAGGCACTAAAAACAGCTATTTTACTTAGCAGCTCTGCGCGTTTAGCTGTTTCGATCAACATTTCATCCATGAGTTGTGCTGATTGGTTTTAGAAAATGTAAAACTACTATTTCTCAATCTTCCTCGCAATTTTTTTACAGCATTCAAGGCATAAGGTCAATTTCACAAACTTTACAGCACAAATTGTGCTTCAAATTATGAGAACCCATTTTTAAGGTTTGCCAAAACCCGTGCACTTTCTTTTTCAAGATCAGGAAAAAACAATCTAAAATCATCCTCAAAATCCCGATAATTTTCTTTCAAAAAATCAACAGCATATTCCATTCCTGAATCGAAACGTGTGCGACGCGACATACCATTAAAAACGCGCTGCAAATCATACAAATTGGCATATCCGGTAAGCCAGTTTTGCGCTATCATCCAAGGAAGAATGCGTTTGGATCGGGGTGGCAAATTCGAGAAATTTTTGATCAGCACTTTATAAACTCCTGCTGAAAAAGCAGACAATTCCATCGAGCTGTAATCTGTCCAATTCACAGCCAAAAAATGGTCAAAATAAATATCAACTATCACGGGAGAAAACTTCAAAAAAACCGGTTGAAGCCGTGCGACACTGTTTCTTACCACTTCATGCTGATCAGTATAAGTGTCGATGGCCCTGTGTAAAAAAACACCAGTTCTGATTCCGCCATTGTATTGATCGAACATCTTACCCTTGATGCTATCGGCAACGAAATTTCCGATAAGAATGTGAGGGTCATCACCAGACAGAAATGCATGAGCTAAAAAATTCACAAATGATTTAATCTAATGGGCAAAAATACGGAATATGCCCATGTATGATCCATATGAATACTTTATTTAGAAAGGTTCTGATTTACTGCAATCGATTGCAGGAACCGCTGGTTTTGTTATTTTTGTAACAACTTATGAAATAATTAAAAAATCTATCAATCATACACTTAACACCATGCAAAAACTACTTTTACTGGGAGATGAAGCAATTGCCCAGGCTGCCATCGATGGTGGCATGTCGGGTATTTATGCCTATCCGGGCACACCATCAACCGAAATCATGGAATATGTGCAAGCTTCAAAAGCTGCTAAAGAAAATAATATCAGAGCCTTATGGTCGGCAAATGAAAAAACCGCCATGGAATCAGCTTTAGGCATGTCGTATGCCGGAAAACGAGCGATGGTTTGCATGAAACATGTTGGCCTCAATGTAGCTGCCGACGCCTTCGTTAATGCTGCCATTACTGGGGCCAACGGCGGTTTGTTAGTTGTAGCTGCCGATGATCCTTCGATGCATTCAAGTCAAAACGAACAAGACTCTAGGTTCTATGGTAAGTTTTCATTTATTCCCATCCTGGAACCTTCCAATCAGCAGGAAGCTTATGATATGACACGCTATGCCTTTGAGCTTTCGGAAAGGATGCGTATTCCGGTTTTGCTTAGGATAACAACCCGACTGGCTCACTCCCGCACTGGTGTTGAATGCGGTGAAGCAGGGCCACAAAATGAGCTGAAACTACCCGATAATCTGCGTCAGTTTGTGCTGCTGCCTTCAATTGCCCGCAAGCAATACCGCGAATTATTGGGCAAGCAGGAACAGCTGGAAGCAGCATCTGCTGAAAGTGGATACAATCGCATCATCGAAGGTTCTGATAAAAGCCTTGGAATTATTGCTTGTGGACTGGCAAACAATTACTTACTCGAAAACTTTACCGACAGCAAGCTTGAAAATCCTGTATTAAAAGTCGGACAGTATCCGATACCTCTCGACCTGGTGAATGAACTTTACGGCAGCTGCGAAGAAATTTTAGTATTGGAAGACGGCTATCCCATCATTGAAGAACTCCTGCGCGGGATGCTCAACAAAGGCAAGACAATTAAGGGCAGGCTCGACGGCACTTTGCCTCGTGATGGAGAATTAAACCCCGTGATAGTTGGAAATGCCCTTGGAATAAAACATGATCAAGGAACAGCTGTTCCTGAAATCGTAAAAACCCGCCCTCCAAAACTTTGTGATGGATGCTCACACAACGATGCGTTTTTAGCTTTAAATGAAGCCCTTAGTGATTATGGACGAGGCCGCGTCTTTAGCGATATTGGTTGCTATACCCTCAGCGCACTCGAACCTCTGGAAGCTATCAACAGCTGTGTGGATATGGGAGCCAGCATCACCATGGCTATCGGAGCTGCCGATGCAGGCCTCGTGCCAGCTGTGGCTGCAATTGGCGACTCTACTTTTACCCACTCCGGAATGACTGGTTTATTGGATGCTGTAAATAACAACAGTCCAATCACTGTGCTTATTCTTGATAATTCAACAACAGGAATGACAGGTGGACAAACATCATCAGCGTTCGGAAAAATTGATACTATCGTGCGTGGATTAGGTGTTCCGGAAGAGCACATTCGTGTGCTAAAACCCTTACATAAGTATCATGAAGAAAATACGGCGATCATTAAAGAAGAACTTGCCTATCAAGGTGTTTCGGTGATTATTCCACGCAGAGAGTGTATCCAAACGCTCAACCGCCGCATGCGTCAGAAAGCTAAGGCCAAAGCCATGATTATTTAACCCAAAAAATTTAAAAACGATGAAAAAAGATATCATTCTGGCAGGAGTTGGAGGCCAGGGAATTTTAAGTATCGCCGCCTGTATCGGCATGGCTGCTCTTGAAGAATCGCTCTACCTGAAACAAGCTGAAGTGCATGGCATGAGTCAAAGAGGAGGTGCTGTGCAATCGAACCTGCGGTATTCATCCGATCCAATAGCATCTGATCTCATTCCAGAGGGCAATGCAGATATAATTCTGGCTGTTGAACCGATGGAATCCTTGCGCTATCTGCCCATGCTCAATAAAAACGGATGGATAATCACCAGCATAAATCCTTTTAACAACATTAATGATTATCCTGAAACTGAAAAAATAATGAAGGAAATATGGAAGCAACCAAATTATATCACACTGGATGCCAATGCTATGGCTAAGGATTGTGGCAGTATCAAGGCTGCAAATATGGTTGTTTTAGGTGCTGCTACACCATTTTTGGGGCTAAAGCCATCAAGCATCGAAAGTGCCGTTAAAGCTATCTTCGGAAGTAAGGGGGAAGAAATTATACAGCTTAACCTCAAAGCAATTCAAGCCGGGCGCGAACATGCCCTTAAACAGTTATAAAACAGTTTTTTATATCTAATAAACTGCGTCAACATATCGGCGCAGTTTACGTTTGCCTATTTTTCACCTATTAATGCGAGGCTTTACCGAAAGGATTCGTGCGTAAATTGTATTTTTGCAAACAAAATTTTTTACCTCAATCAAAGCATGACGAAAGCCTTATTATTTCCGGTTTACTTTTTTACTAAAAACACTTTTTCCGTTTTACTTATTGGATTAATTTTCAGCATTTTCTATGGCTGTAACCCTTCTGAAAAAGATTCATCAAACACGATCGGGCATGAAACTAAACCCATCGAAGCGATTTCAGAAACTTTACTTTATGACCTGGTGGTCGACTCATTGATCATTGAGCATGGACAAGTTAAACGTAATCAGTTTCTGGCTGATATCCTGCTTTCGAAAGGCGTAAATTATAATGTTATTGACCATATTGCACGAAAACATAAAAATGTTTTTGATGTAAGGAAAATCAGAGCTGGCAATCATTTTACATTTCTTTTGGCTAATGACTCAATTGAAACGCCCCTCTATTTTATTTATGAGATAGACAACACTGACTATGTTGTTTTTAATTTAACTGACAGTTTAACAGCGCGAAAGGGATACAAACCCATTGAGCGCAAAATCGAAACTGCTTTCGGAACAATCAATTCGTCCTTGTGGAATGCCATGATTGATGGCAGCTATAATCCTAATCTCGCTAACGAACTTTCGGAAGTTTATGCCTGGACTATCGACTTTTTTGGCATTCAAAAGGGGGATCAGTTTGAGGTAATGTACGAACAACTATATGTGGATAACAAACCTATCGGAATTGGAAAAATCCTCGCATCCAGGTTTCAGCATCACAACAAAGACTTGTTTGCTTTTTACTTTGAACAAGACAGTTTAGGAGATTATTTTGATGAGAATGGACAGAGTTTGATGCGTACATTCCTTAAAGCTCCATTGAAATACAGCAGGATAAGCTCAGGTTTTTCAAATGCCAGGTATCATCCCGTGCTCAAAATTTATCGTCCGCATCATGGCGTTGATTATGCAGCACCTTCAGGAACTCCTGTTTATGCCATTGGCGATGGAGTGGTAACACGAAAAGGCTATCAAAAAGGTGGCGGTGGCAATTATTTGTATATCAAGCACAACGGCACTTATACTACAGCCTATATGCATCTAAAGGGATTTGCCAAAGGAGTCGCGCAAGGCGTAAGGGTAAGTCAAGGTCAGCTGATAGGTTATGTAGGCAGCACAGGACTTTCGACCGGCCCTCACCTTGATTTCAGGTTTTTCAGAAACGGGAATGCTGTAAATCCGCTTACAGTTGAATCACCTTCGGCAAAGCCGGTAGATTCAGCAAATCTGGAAAAATACAAAGCGCATGTTGCCCACTGGCTTTCGAAACTGAACCTTTTAAAATCCACGGCTGATGATATAAGAAAAGGTGAGGAAAAAAATGAAATTCAAAGACCAAAAAGCTAAAAAGTCATCCCACAAGGAGATGACTTTTTATAAACATAAAACTTGAGTTTTTACCTTCTTCTTCTTTCAGTATAAATTCCAATGTGCAGCCTGAGGCTGTTAAGATTTACATCATATTGCTGAGTATCCTCATCAGGGCCATTTGGATACACTGCCGGATCTTCGGAAACATCAAATTCGTATCCGCCATTGGCCATTGTATATTGAACCCCAAGCACAAAACGTCCGAGCGCTACATTCAGACCAACTCCTGTTTGCAGTGCAATAACTGGTTTTGTAGGTTTATAAAATGTATCATCCTGATCAATATTACCTACGAAACCTCCATAACTGGCCAAGACGCCAATATTCCCATAAAGATCAACTTTGGCAAAATCAATAAACTCAAGCCTGATATCAGGTCCAAGTTTTAGGTCAGCAAAGAAAAAAGGCAGTTTTAAGCCCTCAAAATTTGATGGCACTTTGAAATCGTGAATGGAAACCCCAAATCCAAAACTGGAATACAAACCGATATTCCCAATGCCATTAAACATAAAGTTATCGTCGAAAAAACGAAAGGCACCACTTTCGATCATGGCACCCCACTTTGGCCCTGCGCCAGTTTTAAAAGGACCATAAGTGTAGTTAATTTCAGGTGTCATGTCGGGCATAAAATAAACAAAATGTGTAAATTTTGTTTTAAAGGCTCCCGAACCACCTCTTGAATACGCTTTAGGTGATTGAGTTTGCTCTTGTGGCTCAGCAGGAGCCTCACCCGTATATACCTGGGAAAAAGAAATTATAGGTAAACCAATAATTATTATAAGTGACGCAACAAAACTTCTCATGATTCAAATTTTTTAATTTACAAACGACTTTGAATTTCGGAATTAAGGTTAGCATATTTACGCAAAACACGATCCCATTCCCTGAATAACTCATCAGCCTTAACACTGGTAAGCGGTTGGCGTGAGATTTCACTTACCAATTTGATTTTAAATGATAAAGGATTATCTGAACCCAACTTTACAATAATTCTTGTACGTATAGTATTCTGCGTATAGGATTGCACTTCCCATGAAGTTCTGATGTAGCCTGTTTCCTTATCCGTAATTTCAATGGCATCGATGTAGCTAACAACGATTTGATTAAGCAGTTTCCAGGCATCATCATACGATTTTTCCGTACGAATTTCCATGTCCACATTGGCAATATCAAGTTGCACTGATGCATCATACGAATCATCCCTGCGCATTTCGATATAATACGTTTTAGGTAATTTGGGAGAATTTTTCCTATTGCAAAATGTAACAACTTCTTCCAAGAAGCCAACCTTTTCTGCTTTTACAGTAACACAGCTATTATCTAACACAACTATATCGACGCGTCCGGTTCCCATTCTTACCCCGTCAACGTAAATAGTGGCATCACTTTCGGATGCACTCACCTGAACTTTGCTTTTACCTGCAAAGGCATCTGAAGCACCAAGCAAAAGCAAAAAGGACAATAACAATAAACGAAAATTTCTGATTTTCATGGAATTCAATTTTTGATGGTTATTTAGATTAATTCTAATTTGCAAAAATAGAACATGAAATCCTTTATCCAAAAGTTTTTAAGTAAATCATGGAAAAATAACTCAATTTCACTTAAAACAACTAAAAAAGGAGCCCTTTTGAGGCTCCTTTTTTAAATAAATTTTCTATTCTGGTATTATTCAACGTCCCAGAATAGTTTTGTACTCAACCTATCGCCACCAATTTTAGAAGCAGCTGCATTGTAATTAACACCATTCAATGTTTGCTCTGCAATAGCATAGGTATGTCTTTTTGGCACCATACCATCAGCTGATTCAGCGGGAGTTGGAGGCAAGTTGAAGGCAGGGGCATCCATTCTTCTGAATGATGTCCAACCTTCTAACCCACGAACATAAAAAGCTACATAAGCCTGCGTTCCGATTTTTTGTTTCCAATCACCAGGTGCTGTAGCATAAGCCACTTCAGGTTTTGCCAGGTAAGCATCAACATCAGCGGAGGCTACATGCCAATAATCCATTGACGATTTAATGGCATTTTCGTACCAGGTTGCGGCATCACCACCAACACTAAAACCGCGCTCAGCCGCTTCAGCAAGGTAGAAAGCAAGTTCGGTATAATCAAGCATTACGTAAGCATAGGTAGCTTCCTGAATGCGTGGAGCAATATGCGAAAACTGTGTGAAGGTATTGCTTTCACCATAAATACCACCAACATAAATAACATTGTCATTGTCGTCGGTAATGTTGCTATCAAAATAAGATGCTCTTCTGGGATCCTCCAGACCATTCATCAAGTCCACAATAGTATTGGCAACAACAAAGTCACTACGACCACTTTGTACCAGATCCTGATACAAAGGATTTGAGTTAGCGGCGCCAAGGTAGGCAAAAGAGGCTGATTCACCATAAGCAAAAGCACCTGCATAAGCACCTTCGATATAAGTTTTGGCCATTGCAGCGTCAACAGGAGAAAGTGTGATTGCCAACTTTACAATTAAAGTGTTAGCAAACTTTTTCCACATAGCAATATCTCCACCCATCAAAAGATCGTCGGCACCAAATCCACCAGCAGATTCATCCAAGCCATCAACAGCGGCTTTTGCGCGAACCAACAGATCTTTATAGATTGTTTGGGCATCATCATAAGCAGGAGAAATATTCTCGATATCCAATGCTTGTGTATAAGGAACATCGCCAAAAATGTCAACCAGCTGCTGATAAGTATAAACTTCCATAAGATCTATCATATAGAGTTTATTAGCTTTTACTTTTTCAGCAGTAGCTCCGTCAGCTTTTTCAAGCTCAACCAATCGGCGGGCTTCATTAAAATCTGCAAGAATATCACGGTAATATATTCTGAAGAGAATAGTACCAACGTTACGGTTTACTACATCGTAGTTTGCCTCATCAGTATAAGTGGTTTCTGTCCAATACTGGGCAAAAAGCTTCCAGTTATTGATATTCACATTAGTACTTGAGTTAACATCTGCCAATGCTTTTTGGGCATTTGCAAATAGGAACTGGCCGGGAGCTTCAACAGCGCTCTTTTTGTCAGTATTAAAGTCTTCAAAGTTCTTTGTACAAGAGACCAGAAAACCCATTAATATTATTAAAAGAAATGTTAATTTTTTCATATGTCAAAAGGATTAAAATTGTAAATTAATGCTGAAACCTACATTACGTAAAGATGGCATTACACCGCTCTGCCATCCCTGAACATTACCAGAACTCTGGCTAGCTTCAGGATCGGCGTGAGGAAGATCTTTAGAGATGATCCAAAGGTTAGAGCCAACAATACTTAATGTTGCACCTTGAATCCAGTTATACCTTGCCATTAATTTTGCAGGGAGGCTGTATGAAATTACAACTTCGCGCAACTTGATATAAGTGGCATCGTAAACAAATGCTTTATTCGGGTTTTGACTATAACCCCATACAGCATAGTTATTACCATTTACACGCTTAGTATTGACTTCACCGTCTTCGGTAACGCCTTCCAGGATCAATCCGCCACCATCATCCAAACTGTTACGTACCGGATTTCCAAGATCATTAATGAAAACAGTTTCTTCATACAAACCTGTTGCCATACCGTACCAGAGGTCGAGTGAGAATACACTACCGCCTTGCTGCCAGTCGATCAAGAAACTACCAGTCCAGTTTTTGTAGGTAAATTTATTATTTAAACCAGCATTCCAATCAGGATTAATGTTACCAATAATTTTATCGGAAGCATCAGTTTTCATATAGTAACCATTAGACTTAACTGTTTTTTGCCCATTGGTGTAAACATAATCGGTTCCCTGGATTGTTCCGTAAGGTTCGCCAACGCGTGCATTAATGGTAACACCACCTTGCAAAGCAGCAAGCTGCAGGTTATCAATACCTTCTGCCAGTGAAATTACCTCGTTGTTATTCTTTGCCCAGTTAAGGGTAACATCCCAACGGAAATCTTTATTTACGACTGGAGTACCAAATAACATAATTTCAACACCCTGATTCTGGATTTCACCCGCATTAACGAACTTGGATGAATAACCAGTAGCAGTTGAAACAGCAACAGGCATAATTTGATCTGTGGTATTGTTTTTGTAAACAGCCAAATCAAGGCCTAATCGTTTGTTGAGGGTAATTAACTCAAAGCCTGCTTCAATACTTGAGGTATTTTCAGGACGCAGAATGTCATTATTTTTTGTACTTGGCAGGGAGAACAAAGCTGTACCGCCAAAAGTTGTGTTCTGCGCATAGGTATCTTTGATACTTCCCCATGGTGCATCATTACCTACCTGTGCGTAGTTCAGTCTCAATTTACCTAACTGTAGCCAACTTGCATCTAAATTATTAGAAAACAACCAACTTGCAGAAACTGAAGGATAGATATAAACATTTTCGCCATCAGGTAAGGTAGAAGATTGGTCGCGACGGATAGTAGCGTCAAGGAATAAGAAGTTTTTGAATCCAAAAGAAGCACTTGCGAAAATACCATTAACACCAATTTCCTGCAGTCTTTCCTCAGGGTTACGCATTGGGTTAACACTATTGGCTAATGAATACAAACCAGGAACAATCAAGCCCCCGTCAGTTGATGCAAATACCTGATCAATTTTACTGCGACGGATGTTTGTACCAACCAAAGCATTAAGGTTCAAATCTTCTGTTAGCTGATTGTAATATTTCAACATCAAGTCCATATTGCTTTCCATAAAACTTCTGTCGAAACGTGAGTAACCTGAAGTAACATCAGGACGACCAACACCAAATTCACCGGAGCCAGAACCAATTGCTTTGCGTTCTTCCTGCAATTCGGCGTAAGTATCAATAGATGCTCTACCCATCAAGCTGAAATGATCATCGATTTTCCAATCAACCTGCATATAACCAATGATACGATCTCTTGTATCTGTTTGATAGTTTTCGTAACGCACCCAGTATGGGTTGTCCCAATAAGCAGGTCTCAGATCTGTAGGAGAGTTTGGATTCCAGGTAATATTACGACCTGAAATATCATAAAGCGTTTCCTGCATTTTAAGGTCAACGTTTGTTTGGAACCACTGACGGAATGAAGAAATAATATTATCACTATAACCTGTTGAGTTTCTGCCTAAACCATCAGTCTTGATGTAGTTAGCTGAAGCAGAAACAGTAAGGTTATCAACAATGTCATAAGATCCATTGAAGAGGAAATTATTGCGTTTAAGCGAACTATTCGGCATCAAACCTTTCTGATCCAGATTGGTATATGACAAACGGAAAGTTCCACTTTCGCTTCCACCGGTAACTTCAACACTATTTGTTAAAGAAATAGGTGTTTCGAAGAAATACTCTGGTCCATTGGCACCAACAGTCCATGGAGTTTTCTTGAGGTAGTTAGGTGAAGCAGGATCGTAAGCATCATATTGATATAAGGAGAAGTTAGGATCAAATATCTGGCCTACAGAGGCATCCTCTGTTGTTGGAACTGTGTAATCCAAAACTCCATCTCCGTCAACATCATAATCCAATTGGAAAGCGGGATATGGATCATCTCCGTAATAAGGGCCATAACCAGCACCATATTGATCCTGATATTTTGGGAAAGTACTTTTGTCAAGAAAACCTGTTGTAATGTTTGAGTTAACAGTTACTCCAAAAGATTTGCTTCCGCCAATTTGCTTTTTACCTTTTTTAGTGGTAATCAGTACCACACCATTGGCAGCACGAGAGCCATAAAGTGCAGTAGCAGCGGCACCTTTTAGGATGTTCATCGACTCAATATCATCAGGGTTGATGTCGGATGCGGCATTACCGTAGTCATAGCCATTACGACCCGAAATCTGACCTGAGTTATTGGTGTTTGCATTACTGATTGGCACACCGTCAACAACAAACAACGCCTGGTTATTTTGTGTTAACGAAGAGTTACCACGAATAACAATGTTAGCAGAACCACCCATATTTCCAGTTGAACGAACCTGAACACCAGCTGCACGACCCGAAAGTGAGCTTACTACATTCTCGCGTTTAATGGTGCTGAGTTCCTCTCCTGAAACTTCTTGTGTGGCATAACCCAAGGATTTCTTTTCTCTGGAAATTCCAAGAGCTGTAACGACGACTTCGTCCATCTGCATCACATCAGATTCCAAAACAACATTAATTGTGCTTTGATCCCCGATTGTAACTTCCTGGGTTGCCATCCCTACATAACGGAAAATCAATGTCTGATGATCAGGCCTCACATCTATAGCATAATTACCGTCGATGTCAGAGGTAGTGCCAAAAGTAGTACCTTTAACCATCACGGTAACTCCGGGAATTCCCATCCCGTCCTGCGCACTGGTAACCTTACCAGTAATTGTTCTCGACTGAGCAAACGCGAAATTCACACCTGCGATCAGTAAGAACACTAACATAATCGTAATTTTTCTCATAATGGTGATTTTTGGTTAGTGAATTGATTAAACTTAAATTTATACTTCGTTTCATAAAAAAGCTCTAAAAACGATTGCAAATAAGACTGCAAGTTATAAACATCTCTATATTTAACAAAAATTTAATTAAAAAATATTTATCATTTTATGCCACTCTTCGTTTATTATACAGGTTTACAAGTTTTTACACTTAAAACATTTTTTAGATCTAAACCCTATTTTTAAGGAATCAACCGGCTTCTTCTGCCCCATTTTCGGTTTTTACGGCCATTTTACCATGAGACAAGACCAGAATCAAACTTAATAAAAACCCTTCGAGTAAGAGTTTTTGCCAGCCATCGAGACCTCCAATAAAAATTTGAACCACCAATAATAAAGTGCCAAAAATCAGATACATCATTTTTTTTCCAGTTCTGATGTAGCTGATAATTCCAGCTAATACTAATGCGTTGATCAGAAATACAATCAAAATTAAAGTCCATGCAGGTAACATTACAAAGGTACCGCCGCTATTACTCAGCCCAGCCCAGTCCAGGATATACCTGTTTAACATTAAAGCAACGAGCGCAAGCAGAGCAATAAAAAGGTAATAGGTTAATGCAAATGTTCCAATCATCAAAGGAATAGGCCTGATGCCTTTGTTTTTCACTTTTTGTTCGATTGTTGTCATCACTTTATGAAATACTTGTTTGCTAAGCTCTACTGAAAATATAGTAACAATTTCTTTTTAAAAAGGGCTATTCCATCTGATCCCTGAAGCGAAGGTACAACAATATAAAGATTGTAGCAAGCAACAGGTCGAACATTGGGAACATATCAGCTGGTTTATAGATATAAATTGTTGAAACTATTAAAATCAAAAGCTGCGAAACGGCGTAAATATGAAAACCGGCTTTTCTCAAAATCCACATCAGCCTTACACCATTAAAAGAGATCACTTGCAGCAAAGCCGAAATTAAAAAGTAAGACCTGTCAATCCGCCCAAAGAAGCCAAGATCAAAACCCATGGCTTCAAAGGTTTCCTGCTCGATCATTTCAACGATCATAGCATAGTTAAAATAAACGAAAAAGTTACTAACTGTTGCCAATCCGGCTCCAATAAAACTCAGCACACACAGCACAGTAAGCAGCGTTGGCCGCTTTTTTTGAGGTTCAATCTGATACATAATAAATTGCTTGTATTAAGCTATTTCTCCAATTAACGCTTCAACTTCTTCCAACAATTCTGCTGATTGCACCAGCGCTTTCATGGCATTGTGGTCATCAAACAGTGGGCGATCAACATCAAGGAATTCAACATGCCGGCGGACCACCTCATGCGCTTTGCGGGTGCCTTCGCCAAAATTATAATCCCTGAAATCCAATGCCTGAGCCGCTGCCATCAGTTCGATACCCAAAATTCCATATGCATTATCCATGATTTGGAAGTTTTTTAGAGCTGTATTCATGCCCATCGACACAAAATCTTCCTGATCAGCTGCAGCCGGAATCGATTGTATGCTTGCCGGAGCAGACAGGATACGCTGTTCAACAATCTGCATATCAGCTGTATATTGCGACAACATCAGACCCGAAAACATACCGGCACCTTTCGTCAGAAAAGCAGGAAGACCAACACTTAATGCAGGATTGTTCAATCTGTTCATGCGTCTTTCTGACAGCACACACACCATAGTAATGGCGGCTCCTGCCATATCCATTGGCAAAGAAACAGGTGAACCCTGGAAATTCGCACCTGAAAGCTGTAGGTTTTCGTCCGGGAAAAAGATTGGGTTATCGCCAACACCATTGAGTTCGATCTCCACTTGCGAACGAGCCCATTTCAAGGCATCATGAGCAGCACCAATCACCTGAGGGGTCGAACGCATGCTGTATGCATCCTGCACTTTGCATTTTACCTTACCTTCGGCCAGATCCCCTCCTTTCACAATTTTATTAATAGCCATAGCCGATCGAACAGCCCCTGCAAAGCCTCTCACTTCATGAATTTTACGGTCGTATGGTTTCATGTTTGCCTTGAGCGCCTCCAGCGACATGGCAGCAGCAATTTCTGCCTGACGCAAAAAACGATCTGCATCAAACAAAAACAGGGCACTCATAGCCGTAAGCACATTCGATCCGTTAATAGTAGCTAACCCATCGCGGGCTTGTAATCCCGGAATTTTAATCCCTGCGCGATCCAATGCTTCTTTTCCCGCAAGCAACTCGCCTTTGTAGTAAGCTTTGCCTTCACCCATCATCAGTAATGCAATCTGCGACATTGGCGCCAAATCGCCGGAAGCTCCAACGCTTCCTTTTTGGCATACGTAAGGCGTAACGCCTTTGTTTAGCATTTCAACCAAAGTCTGGGTAATTTCAGGTCGGCAGCCCGAATGGCCATGTGCATGTACATTGATTCGTCCGAGCATTGCACCCCTCACCCAATCTTCGGGCATGGGATCGCCAATTCCGGCAGCATGGTTATAAATCAGATACTTCTGGAAATCCTTTACCTGATCATCATCCAGCACCATCTCCGAGAACTCTCCAATGCCGGTGTTTACACCGTACATGATTTCTTTTGCCTTAATCTTTTGCTCGAGCATAGCCCGGCATTTTACAATGCGCTGAAGGGCATGGGCATCAAGTTCGACTATACGGTGATTTCGGGCAACAGCAACAACATTTTCGATGGTGAGTCCGGCTCCGGTAATGATAAGATTCGGTTTCATTTAAATATTGGTTTTCGTTAAACGTTCAATTTTCAACAAGCTAAATTAGAGAAATAAGCTTATACAAGCAAAGATTTGTAATTTTGCACCTTCAAATCAAACCCAAATCAAATGCAAAACGAAAGCCTTAATTCCATTCAGGATCAAATCAATACAACACCAGCCTTACTCCTCTATTTTTTTAGCGACAAATGTGCCCCATGCATCAGTCTGCGCCCAAAGGTTGAACAATTATTAAGCAATAATTATCCGGCAATGAAACTGATTTACATCGATTCGGAGAAACAACCAGAAATCTCTGGACATTTCGGCGTTTTTTCCAATCCTACGCTTTTATTGATTTTTGATGGCCACGAGCACCAGCGACTCAGCAAATATGTTGCCATTACACAACTTGATGCTGCGATCAACAGGCCGTATAGTTTACTGATCGATTAGGAAAATCAAATTCCTTGCATTAAAGCATCCGGGATATTGAGTGGTACTTCCCTGAGAAATTCTACGGATTTAGCTATTTCGGGATACATTACCTTGTCAGTTTCAATAAAATCGACTTTTTCGCGGTACGACCGCACAAAGTCTTCTATGAAATCAGATGACTTGGCTGGTCTTCTGAACTCAAGCGCCTGAGCTGCATTAAAAAGCTCGATTGCCAGAATTCTTTCCAGATTCAATACTACACGCAAAGCTTTGGTAGCAGCATTTGCACCCATACTCACATGATCTTCCTGTCCTTGCGACGACTCAATTGAATCTACAGAAGCAGGTGTACAGAGCTGCTTATTTTGGCTCACCAAACTAGCTGCGGTATATTGCGGAATCATAAATCCGGAATTCAAGCCTGGCTTGGCTACCAAAAATGGAGGCAGCCCTCTTTTTCCATGCAAGAGCTGATAGGTGCGTCGTTCGCTTATGTTTCCCCACTCACTCAAAGCAATTGCCAGGTTGTCCAGGGCAAGCGCCAGTGGTTGGCCATGGAAATTACCAGCAGAAATAATCAGATCGTCGTCAGGAAAAATGGTAGGATTATCAGTTACAGCATTTATTTCGTTGCTAAAAACGTATGCCACATAATTAACTGAATCCTTCGAAGCACCATGAACCTGTGGAATGCACCTATAAGAATATGGATCCTGAACATGCGCTTTCTTTCTGGAGATCAATTCACTTCCTTCGAGCAATTTACGAAAGCGGTCTGCAGTTGCTATCTGTCCTTTGTGGTGCCTGATTTGATGCACCTGATCGTAAAAAGGTTCAATGCGACCATCGAAAGCTTCGAGAGATAAAGCGCCTATGATGTCGGCCAACATCGAAAGCCTGAAGGTTTTGAGTAAAGTGTAAACACCATAAGCACTCATAAACTGGGTTCCGTTAAGTAGCGCCAGTCCTTCTTTCGACTGCAATTTGACAGGATTCCATCCAAAATGTTGCAACACTTTTTCGGCTGGTTGCCTTTCGCCTTGATAAAACACCTCTCCTTTTCCCAGCAAGGGCAAAGAAAGATGCGCCAGCGGAGCCAAATCACCGGAAGCACCCAGTGAACCCATTTCGTAAACCACCGGAATAACATCATTGTTGTAGAAATCTATAAGACGATCAACGGTAAGTTTTTGCACCCCGGAATGTCCATAGGAAAGACTCTGCACTTTGAGCAGAAGCATTAATTTTACAATCTCAGGCCGAACTAAATCTCCAGTGCCACAGGCATGCGACATCACAAGATTTTCCTGAAGCTGACCCAATTCCGATTTTGAAATACTGGTATCGCAAAGTGAACCAAATCCGGTGTTAATACCATATACAGGCTCTTCCTGGTTAGCAATTTTCTGGTCAAGGTAAACACGACACTTTGCTATCCGCGCAGCTGCTTCCTCCGAAAGTGCAATTTTGTGCCCTTGTTTTATAATGTCGAAAATTCTTTGAAAAGTAAGTTTATCTGAAGCAATATAATGTGTTTGCATGAGGAAAAAATTTTGGATTTTGAAATGTAAATGAAAACTGTTTTTTAGCTTAAACAGTTATATATAAGGCGGTTCTGTTTACATTAATCAAAAAATCCAACATTAAATCCAGGGTCATGAGCAGGTTTTTTTACAGTTCAGAAAATTTATCCAGCAAGGCCTCAGCTGCAACGGTCCATTGCTCGCCTGTTTGCATCCTTTTAACTGTAAATTGTTTGTTCTCCATCTCTGATTCACCGGCCATAACAACAAATGGAATCTGTTTTTGATCAGCATACCGAAGTTGCTTCTTGATTTTGGCTTCATCAGGATAAATTTCCGCACTGTAACCAATTGTTCTTAATTTTTGAAGATGAGGCAAACAGTAAGCCAGCTCTTTTGCGCCAAAGTTTAAAAAAATTATTTGTGTTGATTGCATGGCCTTTTCAGGAAAAAGATCCAGACTTTGCATCACATCAAATATCCGATCGGCACCAAAACTGATACCCACTCCCGAAACATCAGGCATTCCAAAAACGCCGGTAAGGTTATCGTATCTTCCTCCACCACAAATACTTCCCATCGGAACCTCCAATGCTTTTACTTCAAAAATCGCTCCGGTATAGTAATTTAATCCGCGAGCGAGCGTAAGATCAAGCTCAACAGGCATTCCAATATTCATGCTTTCGAGGTAGGCAAATAGTTGCCGCAATTCTGCAATTCCTTTGGCTCCCAGTTCATTTTGTCCGATCAATTGCTCCAGACTTAACAACTTTTCAGCGTTACTTCCTTCCATAAAAAGCACTGGCTGAAGCAAATCAACTGCTTTTTCGCTTAATCCCTTTTCCCGAAGTTCAGTATTCACCTGGTCTATTCCAATCTTGTCGAGCTTGTCAATAGCTATCGTAATATCGATTAAAGCATCCGGCCGACCAATATATTCTGCCAATCCAGCCAAAACTTTACGATTATTGATCTTGGTTACAACATTAAATTTCAACCTTTTAAAAACATCATCCACCAACTTAACCAATTCGGCTTCGTTGATAAGCGCATCACTGCCTACCACATCAACATCACATTGGTAAAACTCGCGATAACGTCCTTTTTGAGGTCTGTCGGCACGCCAAACCGGCTGAATCTGATACCTTCTGAAAGGAAAACTGATGTCGTTGCGGTATTGTACAACAAAGCGGGCAAAAGGAACCGTTAAGTCATACCGCAATCCTTTTTCACTGATTTTTGGTCCCAAATTTTCAAACGACTGATTTTCAATAGCTGTTACACCTGAAAGAAAATCGCCTGAATTTAGAATCCGAAACAGCAGCTTATCACCTTCATCGCCATATTTACCGGTAAGCGTTGAAAGATTTTCCATTGCAGGAGTTTCAATTGACTCAAAACCATATAGTTTGAACACCTCTTTTATTGTTGAAAAAATATAATCCCGCCGGGCCATGACAGCCGGACCAAAATCTCTTGTTCCTTTTGGTATCGAAGGTTTTTGAGCCATAATCTGCTTATTTTTAAAGGAACTGCAAAGGTAAGAAAAAGCAGCTTGGCATTTAAGCAGCAAACTGTTTAGCGGCGAAATCGGAAAAAAAGCGGCAAGAAAAAATCAGTAACCCAATTGCGCAATCAAACTTTGTAAATAAGTCGCTGCTTTGGGATCACCTTCAGCAGGCGCCCAAGTGGCAAAATGTTTGTCAATTTTTGGATCGTAAGGCCCGTCTTTAACCTCATAAGCTACTGATCCTGTTTCTATTGCAACGATGCTATGCCATGCGCGGGGAGGTATCTCACAACCATAATTACCAGAATT
Organism: uncultured Lentimicrobiaceae bacterium; assembly: GCA_964592595.1. GTDB lineage: Bacteria > Bacteroidota > Bacteroidia > Bacteroidales > F082 > UBA5536. Next base: position 94,534 of record CAZQFH010000002.1, read on the forward strand.
AGCATCCAATAAAATATGGTCTTTAACCTGCCCATCATCCTCAAATTCAATGACTAATATTTTTCCCCGCAAACAAAAAAAAGCTTCTGATTTATCTGGATTTTCATGCTTATGAGGCTGGATATACGTTCCGGGTTCCATGGCATTAAGCATACGTTGCATCAAAGCTTCCGGCTTTTCATGAAAATTCAGATTCATCCGTAACCTGCCAGATTGTTTTGCCTTATTGGATACGCTGTTGAGTAATTGTTTATCGATTTTAATCATGGTTTTTCTTTTTTTTCGACCAAATTATGTCCTCCAAAACCCGCTTTGGGACAATATGATTCCCGGATTCATCTGTGTAATAAGCAATTGAACGATTGGCCTTTAAATCTTCAACCTCAACTAATTGATTTGGTTTGCCCAATGCAATTACCATCATAATCTCCAAAGTTTTATCCAGATCAAAATACCTGGCCAAGGCATACCTGTTTACCGTTCTGATAATACAGCCTCCAAATCCAGCTGCTGTAGCACCAAGCAAAATTGTTTGAGCCACAATACCGGCATCGAACTCAGCATTATCATTCAAATTTTTATCCAGCAATACAATCACATAAGCTGTAGGACGTTCCTCTGGCTCAGGACCTTCCCAATTTTTAAGGTACCAGGCCCATTTTAACTGTTTAAAAGTAAAATCAAGATCTGCTTTGCTACTTGAAATTAATAAATATTTAAGCGGTTGGATATTTTTTGATGAAGCTGCAAAACGCGTCATTTCAACGAGTTGTTTCAATAACTCTTGATCTGGAACAGGGTGTTGCAAGAATTTTCGGTAGCTTCTGTTATTACGAAAAAGCTCAAATAAGTATTTAGGGATCTCAGCCATTGGGATATTTTATGCAAAGTTAAATTTTCGTCTGAATCTCTTCTTAACTGTATACAACAAATAAAATCAGATAAGTACATATGAAA
>CAZQFH010000002.1:95500-126942 GCA_964592595.1 uncultured Lentimicrobiaceae bacterium
ATATCTGCAATTATTAAAACTCATTCTAAATTGACTTTAAAATCAATATTTGTGGATTGCTGGAAATGCGAAAGGTATTATTTTAGCGCCTTCATTTAAAAACTGAAACTTATGGACCATCACCATCTTGAAGTTATTCCGCTGTGGGCATCGATACCCTTTGCGATTATTCTGTTGTTTATTGCCATAGGACCTCTGTTTTTTCATCATTGGTGGGAAAACAACCGCAACAAACTCATCGTTTCTTTGGCACTTGGCATTCCAACATCTATTTGGCTAATTTATAATGGATTAACAGACGCTCTCATTCATCAGATGTTGTCTGATTACGTGCCATTTATCATTCTTTTAGGATCTTTGTTTGTGATAACCGGAGGTATTCAACTGAAAGGAGATATTGAAGCCAAGCCAGCTATCAATACTTTATTTTTAGGAATTGGAGCAGTTTTAGCGAGTTTTATGGGAACAACCGGAGCTGCGATGCTGCTTATTCGGCCGGTGATCAGAACCAATTCTGAAAGAAAATTCAAGGTTCATACCATTCTGTTTTTCATTGCAATTGTAGCTAATGCCGGTGGTATGCTTACCCCGCTTGGTGACCCGCCACTTTTCCTGCTCTATTTGCGTGGTGCACCATTTGAATGGTTCTTTAGTCTTACCAAAGAATGGGCTTTTGTTAACGGAATTTTGTTGCTTATCTATTACCTGCTCGACACCTACTACCATAAAAAAGAGCCTGTCGTCAACATTGTGAAAGATCACGCTAATATTGAACCCATTAGCATGAAAGGCACCTTTAATTTCATTTTCTTGCTTGGCGTTGTATTTTCTGTGGCTTTCCTGAATGAGAACTACATCCATGCCATTCACGACAACCATTATATTGGATTTATTCGTGAAGCTGCCATGTTGTCTTTTGCAGGACTATCTCTGTATTTCACTCAAAAGCAACTTAGAATCGATAACAAATTTACCTGGGGACCAATCATTGAAGTTGCCTTCCTGTTTGTAGGTATCTTTGCCACAATGGTTCCAGCTTTGTTGTGGCTCAACACGAATGCAGGTTCACTTGGAATTGACAGTGCTGCAATGTATTATTACGCTACAGGAGGATTAAGCTCTTTCCTTGACAATGCACCTACTGCACTTGCGTTCCATAATTTAGCGCTTGGAATGAATGAGGGAAGCGTTGCCCTTGTAGGGCCGGGATTTGTTGCTGGTATTCCGGAGGTGCTGCTTACGGCTATTTCGATCGGAGCTGTTTTCTTTGGAGCGATGACATACATTGGTAACGGCCCAAACTTTATGGTTAAAGCCATTGCTGAAGAAAACAAAATCCCAATGCCAAGCTTCTTTGGATATATATTTAAGTTTTCAATTGTAGTATTGCTTCCGGTTTACATCCTAACTCAATTGCTTTTTATATAGTAAATTGCAATTCAATAAGACACAATAAAAAAGGCTGGAGATCAATTATTTTCAGCCTTTTTTGTACCTAATCTGCTTTTAATTTCTTATACCTGATACGTGTTGGTCCTTTGTCGCCCAGCCGTTTGCGTTTATTCTCTTCATATTCCGTATATCCTCCCTCGAAGAAATACACCTGTGAGTCGCCCTCAAAAGCGAGGATATGTGTTGCTACGCGATCGAGGAACCAGCGATCATGCGATATAATTACGGCACATCCAGCAAAGTTCTCAATTCCTTCTTCAAGCGCCCGTAAAGTGTTTACGTCGATATCGTTAGTAGGCTCATCAAGCAATAAAACATTGGCTTCCTGCTTGAGTGTTAATGCAAGATGCAGTCGGTTTCGTTCGCCTCCTGAGAGCACACCAGCCTTTTTGTTTTGATCTGTTCCGCTAAAATTAAAGCGCGAAGCATAAGCTCTGGCATTCATAGTTCTGTTCCCAAGTTTGATGTCATCATGACCCCCCGAAACGATTTCAAAAACACTCTTATCGGGATCAATTTCAGCATGAGCCTGATCTACATAACCAATCTTAACCGTTTCACCAATTTCAAAGTTACCCTTATCAGGCTGTTCAAGGCCCATCATCAGGCGGAACAGGGTTGTTTTTCCGGCGCCATTAGGTCCAATAACGCCAACAATACCGGCAGGTGGAAGGCTAAAGCTAAGATTTTCGTACAAAACTTTATTGCCAAAAGCCTTAGAAACCTGATTAAACTCAAAAACTTTGTTACCGAGTCGTGGTCCGTCAGGGATAAAAAGCTCGAGACTCTCTTCTTTTTGTTTCACATCCGCATTAAGCATTTTCTCGTAAGATGACAAACGCGCTTTCGATTTGGCATGACGGGCTTTAGCACCCATGCGCACCCACTCCAACTCTCGTTCGAGTGTTTTTCGCCTTTTGGAAGCAGATTTCTCTTCCTGCTCCATACGTTTTGTCTTTTGCTCGAGCCATGATGAGTAATTACCTTTCCAGGGGATTCCCTCTCCCCTGTCGAGTTCGAGTATCCAGCCGGCAACATGATCCAGGAAATAACGATCGTGAGTTACCGCAATTACTGTTCCTTTGTATTGCCGCAGATGCTTTTCGAGCCATTCTACAGATTCGGCATCCAGGTGGTTAGTGGGCTCATCAAGCAACAAAATATCAGGCTCGCTAAGGAGCAAACGGCATAATGCCACCCTGCGACGTTCTCCACCCGAAAGATTCTTTATGGGAGCATCTCCCTCCGGACAGCGCAATGCATCCATAGCGCGCTCAAGCTTACTATCCAGCTCCCAGGCATCTTTTTGTTCGATCAGATCCGTCAAACGCCCTTGCTCCTCAATAAGTTTATTCATTTCATCATCAGAAAGCGGTTCCATAAACTTATTATTAACCGTTTCATATGTCTTGAGTAAATCAACCACATCCTGAACCCCTTCTTCAACAACCTCACGCACCGTTTTTGCATCATCCAGTTCCGGCTCCTGATCAAGCATACCTACCGAATAGCCAGGCGAAAACACTACCTCGCCATTATAAGACTTATCCTTTCCGGCAATAATTTTCAATAAAGTAGATTTTCCGGAACCATTCAGTCCAATAATGCCAATTTTTGCTCCATAGAAAAATGACAGGTAAATATCCTTGAGAATCTGGCGTGAAGGCGGGACTATTTTACTCACCCCAACCATTGAAAAAATGATCTTTTTGTCGTCCGACATATAATTGATTATTAGATTAATGACTTAAAAATGGAGTAGCAAAATTACAAATCTTTTTACCCCTTAGTATCACTTTGCCAATCTTAAATCGCTATTTGAACTCGTTCCCCTTAAACGGAGTAAAAATATCAATTACCTCAAAAAAAACATTAACGAATAAGCTGTCGCATAGCATTTTCGAGCTTTTCGTTCGCCATTTCCCAGCTAAATTTTCTATGAACAAAATCGTGGCCGGCTGTTGCAATTTGATCAGCAAACTCCGAGTCACTCAACAGATTTATCAAGTGGTCAGCCATTTCGGCTGCGCTTTCACCAACAAGTAAATCAAGACCCGGTTTAGCTTTTAAAGGCTTGTTAGCCAATGAAGTAGTAACACAAGGCAAAGCCATCGACATGGCTTCGAGCAATTTATTTTGAAGTCCTGTACCAATTCGCATAGGCGCCACAAACACTTTAGAGTGAGCATAAGCTTCGCGGATATCGTCGATCCATCCTGTAACAATAACTTTTTTTGAAGCAGCATGCCGAATCGTTATATCCGGAGTGGCTCCGGCCAGTAAAAGCTTAGCATCAGGCCATTGTTTCCAAACCAATGGCATGATTTCATTGACCAGGAAAGCGGCAGCATTAACATTGGGTGGATAAGCCATATTTCCGGTGAAGACAATTTCGTATTTTTTTTCTCCTAAAATTGGACTGAAATAGGCATGATCAACCCCATTTGGAATAATGAGAATATCATCACGCTTTGGGTGTGGAATTAAAACACGGTCTGTTTCGCTGATAATGGTTTTCAACTCAAAATCATTAAAAACAGCTGCTTCATAACGTTGCAGCCGATGGTATTCCGTCATCAGGAAAGGCTTCATCAGCCAGGATGAAACATCCAGCCGACGTTTCATTCCCATGCTAAAAACATCCTGATAATCAAGCACTTTAGGAATTTCTTCTTTCCTTAAATAAGCTGCAACCCTTAGCAACTGACCATAAAGCAAATCGGGATGGTGCGCAGCAATTAAATCTCGAATACGTTTGGCTGCTCTCACATTATAAAAATAACCTGTTTGGAGTGGATTTCCATTGAGCCATGCCACCATCAGGTTTAATAAAATTCCTATGCCGGGCAAATCGATAAAATTGATAGATCTGCAATAAGGCTGCAGTGCACTAAAAGCCTCCTTTTTATTTGCTTTCCGGTCAGTGTTTAAGGCACAAAGTATGATTTCATTATTTTTCGAAAGCTGTTTCAGCTGGTTAAAAGCCCTCAATTTATCGCCTTTTTCGAGTGGCCAGGGAATTCGCGAGAGCAGCACAAAAATCTTCATCAAACTGTTTCAAGTTAATATTTGAGTGCAAAGGTAAAGGATTTTAGAGGAGATTAATGCGCTATTTGCTACTGGCTGGATCGTTTCAGGAGTAAAAATAGTGCAGTAAAAACTACCAAATTAATCAAATCGTGCAGCTATTAGCTTTAAGGTTTTGATAAAACTTTAGCAGCCTTTCGATAACTTTATTGCTGTTGTGTTGCATTTCAACCAGTTTTCGGGCTGCTTTTCCGCAATAATGAGCCTTGTGAGGATATTGAAGCAGCTGCACCATAATCGCCGCCATCTTGGCTGCATCATCAGTGATAAAAATATTAGACTGATCAGTATAATTTATTCCCTCGGCTCCTATGCGTGTTGTAACAACAGTTTTACCCAGTGCCATGGCCTCAATTATTTTTATCCTTATTCCGCTTCCGGATAATAAGGGCACAACTGCAATGTGTTTGGTCTGCACAAATTCGGCCGCATTTTCAACCTCTCCAACAACCTCAATTCCTTTAGCCTTATAGTTTAGAAGCCATTCGGGCATAAATCGTCCGGCAAGCACAAAGCGAGCCTGGGGTATTTTTGATATCACCAATGGCCACACATTATCCAACACCCAACGAATACCCTCAATATTGGGAATCCAATTCATAGATCCCAAGTGAAAAAACACGGGCATTTCAGCTACTTCAAAAACCGGATTGAAACTATCCGGATTGATGCCATAAGGAACATCCACAACTGGTTTATGTGTGAAACCTCTAAAAAATGCGGCATCCTTACGTGTTATTGCAGCAACTCCATCCACATCGTTCAGGCTATCTAACTCAAAGCGTTGCAGCGTTTCGCTAAGGTGATTCAAGTAGAATTTCTTTAACAAAAAGGGAGTTTGCCGCGCCAAGCGTTTCCATATGAGGTGCTCGATATTATGTGCACGCAGCACTATCACAGCTTTTGAGTGAGCTCTTACAGTCGAAATATAAGGCGCCATGAAAACTGTTTCGAGCTGCACCACATCATACTGATCTGAATTAAGAATTGTAATCAGTTCGCGGTTGAACAAATCTGAAACAAAGCGCTCTACATGATAAGATCTGTTGATAAGAAATGCCTTAAAAGCACCAAACAACTTTATTCGTAAATCAATGTGAACCAGTTTTAGACTTGTTCTTTCCTTTATTTCTTCAGGAATGTCATCCAGTTTTACATTATACTTTTCCGAATTAACAGCCAGCACCTTAACCTGATGACCTGATTCGAGCAAACCATCAATGATACTTTTCATAGCGATGGGGCCACCTTCATGCGCCGGGAAAGGAGATTTATTACAAATGAAAAGTATTTTCATCAGGTTGTGGTTTTAGTTTTTGCAGGGAATAACTTCCTGAAAATTTTTCTCCAACTGTCAACATCGAGTAAACCTGCATCGGTGGTTGCTTTAAAGGTTAGAAACAATCCTATCGGAAACAGCACCAGCGACGAAAGCCAAACGCCTGTTACAATATCCAAATCGCCAACCTTAGCTGCTTTTTCGCCTGTTATACTCGTGATGTGATATATCACAAAAAACAAAACTGACATTACAACCGGCAAGCCCAATCCACCCTTGCGGATTATTGCACCCATTGGTGCACCAATGAAAAATAAAATCAAACAGGCAATACTAAGTGTAAACTTTTTATGCCAGGCAATCAGATGCTTACGTATATTTTCCTGTTGATAGTTAAAGTCGTTTTTGTTGAAAATAACATTATCTCGCGCCGAGCGGGCAGCTGTTAATGCCATGTCAAGCAGGTTACTTTTCTCTTTCTTATCAAAATTTGCAATTAAAGGCCATTCCAAGTGATATACAGCGTCGTTTTCAATGATTTGATTTAAGGTATCCGCCTCCAACTCTTCGATTGGCTTTTTTACTGCCAGCATGGCTTTTGTATTTGTATCCAGGCTAGCATAATTTTGAAATCGCCGTTCAAAACTTGTTTTATAGCGTTCCTTACGTTCTTCAAAACGCTGGTCCAAAGAATCGACAGACAAATTCAGCTGTTTGATATTCAGCATGGTATAATGGCTTTTGAAAAGATCTTCTTTGGTGCGGTTCATATTAAACTCAGAAAGGTCGAAACGAATCCTTTGCTGCTTGAAGGCAGTTCTATCAAAGGGCCTGTTGTCGCGATAGTTGCGTTCCGAAACGATATCCGTATAAGAATAACCATCGAAAAGGGTAAAAACTATATATTCCTGATTAGGACTCATCTCCATATAGCCCGACTGAGCTGTTGTTACTTTGATATTACCCAGCCTGTCGGTATGATCATAGATTTTTACGTCATGAATCGTTCGTCCGTCTTTTTCTTTACTTCCCACCCTGATCACGTAATTTTCAATGCCGTGATAAAAAACACCTTCTGTAATATCAAAAGCCAGTTTTTGTTGCCTTACATCATAAAGCAGCGATTGAAATTTGAGATTGGCATAAGGCTGCACATAATTGGAAAATAAAAAGGCCAACATGCTGATTACTATAGATAATACCATGAGTGGACGCATAACTTTCCAAACAGATATTCCGGCTGCTTTCATGGCAACAAGTTCGTAGTGTTCGCCCAAATTGCCAAAAGTCATCAGTGAAGACAACAAAATAGCCAGTGGCAACGCCATGGGCACAAATGTGGCGCTGGCATAAAACAACAATTGAGCAATGATATCACCTTCCAAACCTTTTCCTACCAAATCGTCGATGTATTTCCACAAAAACTGCATCAGCAGGATAAAAAGTGCTATAAAAAAAGTAAGCACCAAAGGGCCCAGGTAAGACTTAAGTGTAAAAACAAATATTTTTTTCAAAGCAATTTCAGCATTTATGGGGCAAATTTAAGGAAATAAAAAACTGAAAATATAATCGCAAGGTTAAAACAATAAATCCATGCCGCGAATGTCAAATTGGCAAGTTAATACCCATTGCGAATGAACGAAAAACCATTATGAATGTTGCTGTGGAAAGTAAAGAATCAAAAAAAATCAGTCGATCTGTAACTTCAAGTCCGAAACAAACGTCACACAACAAAAGAATTAAAAAATTAATACCTAAACACTAAAAACTATGAAATCAAATTCTTTTACACTTAGCCTGATGCTAATACTTTTACTTGGATTTACGCTCGATCTTTCTGCCCAATATTACGGAAATGGAAACCTTGCAGAACGCACCTATGACCTGAGTACTTTTGAAAAAATTGCTGTGAGCGGAAACTTTCAGCTGGTGTTTGTTCCTTCTGAAGAGCAAACCGTAACGGTTGAAACTGATGAGAACCTCTTCGAACACATTGATGTGAAGGTTGAGCAAAATACTTTAATCCTTACGACCAGCCATATCAAAAAACACAGCAGACTGATTGCCACCATAACAGCTCCGGAACTTACTGAAATTGAAGCCTCTGGTGCAAGCAAAGTTGAAATTCCGGAAACACTGGAAGCCAACCAGCTAAAAATCGTGGTTAGTGGTGCCTCAACGATGACAGCAAGCCTGAAAATCCTGGAATTAGTATCGGAAGTTTCAGGAGCTGGCAGGTTAACACTCAATGGTTCAGCCGAAAAGCATAAATCGAATTTGAGTGGAGCGTCCCGTCTTAATGCATCCGATTTTAAAACCAATACCTCGAACATTAAAGCCAGTGGTGCCAGCGATGCAAAAGTGTGGGCTACCGATGCGCTCTATAGCAATACGAGTGGAGCTTCAAAGGTGAGTTATGATAAAGCTCCGGCCAATATCGAAAACGAAAGTCAGGTTATTTCGATCAGCGAAGGCTGGAGTCAACAAAGAGGTGATAGCGTTCGCGTTAAAGTGGGCAATTTGGATATCAAAGTAATTGATGACGACTCAACAAAAATTGTAATCGGAAGCCGCACTATTGTGGTAGATGAAAATGGCAATGTGAATGTGACACGAACCAAGAAACACCGTTTCAACGGACATTGGGCTGGTTTCGAGATCGGCCTCAATGGTCTGCTCACTCCCGACTTTAACATGAGTTATCCCCAAAATCTTAGCTACCTCGATTTGCGCATGGAAAAAAGCATCAATGTGAATCTGAATTTTTATGAGCAGAACATCAACCTTAACAAATCAGGAACATTCGGAATGTTTAGCGGATTAGGCCTGAGTTGGTATAATTACCGCTTTTCAAATGCTACTATGCTAACCGGCGATTCGAGTGTTTTCAAAGGATACCTGATGGAAGGCGTTTCGATAAGAAAAAGTAAACTGGTAAATCTTTATCTTACGCTACCCTTGTTTTTTGAGTTTCAATCAAAATCCTACAAAAACAAAGAAAAACTACATTTTGCTGCCGGTGTTATTGCCGGATGGAGGATTAGCAGCCACACCAAAGTGTATTATAACGAAGCTAATAAAGTATTCAACCTGCGCGATCCTGAAACAGGTAACTTATTGGCAGGAAGTATGCAAAGCCCCGGAAATACAAACAGAAATATCACCAAAGATTACGATAGCTTCCATATGCGGCCATTCAAACTGGATGCCGGAATCAGAATGGGATGGGGAATTGTAAACCTTTATGCAAATTATTCACTAACAAGTTTATTCATTAAAGACAGAGGCCCTGAACTTTATCCTTTTGCTGTTGGGATTGCAGTTTCCAGCTGGTAAAAAACAAAGCCATTCAAATAAAACAGCCACCTCGATTTCATTTCTGAGGTGGCTGTTTCATGCTAAAATATTATAATCAGAAAGTATTGGCCTCGCTCAGATTTTCAATGATTTCATGTGTGTCGGTTGCGATCATAAGTTCCTCGTCAGTAGGTATAACGATCACCTTCACCTTGGAATCCGTTTTGCTCACAAGTTCTTCTTTACCCCTTGATTTCATTGACTTTTCGGTATCGATATCAATCCCCAAAAACTCAAGACCCTCGAGTGATTTTGTACGTGTAACGGTATCATTTTCACCGATACCGCCAGTAAAAACAATCAAATCAACACCACCCATCGCTGCTGCATAAGCACCGACATATTTACGAACACGATACTGATACATTTTCATCGCCACTTTTGCCCTTTCATTGCCATCTTCTGCAGCCATTTCGATATCTCTCATATCTGAAGAAACACCTGAAATGCCCAACATACCGCTAAATTTATTTACCAACGTGCTGGTGTACTGGATGCTGGTTTCTTCTTTGTTGGCAATATAAAGCAAGGCACCTACATCAAGATCGCCGCAGCGCGTACCCATTATCAGTCCTTCGATAGGAGTCATTCCCATTGTAGTATCCAGAGATTTACCGTTTTTGATTGCAGCCATCGAAGCACCATTACCGAGGTGACATGTAATGATTTTTTGAGTTTTAATATTCAGTCCTAAAACTTCACAGGCTCTGTTAGAGACATATTTATGACTTGTTCCATGAAAACCATAACGTCTGATTTTATACTTTTCGTAAAGCGAATAAGGAATACCATATAGATAAGCATAAGGAGGCATGGTTTGATGGAAAGCCGTATCGAATACACCTACTTGCGGCACTTCCGGCAACAATTCTTTCATGGCATAAATACCTTTGAGGTTGGGCGGATTGTGCAATGGAGCCAAATCAACGCATTCTTCAAGGGCATCAATCACCTCATCTGAAATAAAAACACTTCCACTAAATTTTTCACCGGCATGCACCACGCGATGGCCAACTGCATCTATCTCTTCGATAGATTTAATACTACCATATTTTTCATTGACCAGAATTCCAAGTAAATATTGGATTCCTGCCTGGTGATCCAGAATTTCGCCTTCAAGCTTCACTTCGGCACCGTCTTCTCTTTTATGCTTAATCGCAGCACCTTTCAAACCAATTTTATCAACAAGACCTTTTGCCAGTACAGTTTTTGAAGGCATCTCAAAAAGCTGATATTTTATGGATGAGCTTCCACAGTTCAATACAATAATCTTCATAATTTTAAAACTTTAATTATTTGATAACAGCACAGGCAACTGTTTGATCAACAGCCCTTCCACTCTCATAATTATAAAACCCGCGGTTGGTAATGCGGCCAAAATAATTCGCCCTTACCAAGCGCTTGATAATAGGTGATGGTTTGTATTTTTTATCACCAAATTCCTGATAGAGGTTATCCATATACTTCAGGATTTTATCCAGACCAATGCGATCTGCCATCTCGAAAGGCCCGTAAATATTGCCAGACGATTCTTTGATGGCGGTATCAATATCTGCGACAGAGGCAACGCCTTCCATCAAAATTTCGCAAGCTTCATTTATTGTTGTCACGAGCATACGGGTTACGATATTTCCGGGAGATTCGTTTACCCGAATGATTCGTTTATTAATCATTCCGGCAAATTTAATGACTTGTTGATAAGCTTCATCCGAAGAACTGATACCCTTAACTACCTCAATTATATGGCTTCTGTGCACGGGTAAAATAAAGTGAATCCCGATTGCTCTTTCTGGGTGTTTAAGCACTGTTGCCAAATCAGAAATCATCAATGTGGCAATATTTGAAGAAATAATGGCGTCTTCGCGAACTACTGCTTCAATTTTAGAAAATATTTCCTTTCTGATTTCGATACTTGTTCCCCTTTTGCGCGAACTAATTGATTCTATTACGATGTCGCAATCGGCCAGATCAGCATAGTCTGTTGTCCCTTTAATGCGACTCATTATGGCACGCTTTTCGCCCGGTGTGAGCCCCCAGTGATTGATAACGTCGTCTAATTGAGCTTCTATCTGCTTAAATATCAGATTGATTCTCTCTTCATCCAAATCCAGAAAAACCACATCGATACCATACTGACTAATAGCTCTTGTTATTTCCTGACCTACTGCACCGCAGCCTATCACACCAACTTTCTGGATCATTCCTTTGGGTTGAATGCTTTTTCCCAGACTGAAATCTGCTAATGATTCACTCATATCTTTTAATCTTATTAATTAATTACGTCAATTATTTCCTGTTTTCTTTGGCCTGATTCACAGTGATAGCAACAAGGTTTACGATATCTTCTACCGAACAGCCGCGCGACAAATCGTTTATAGGAGCCGCAAGTCCCTGCAATACTGGTCCGATAGCTTTGGCTCCGGCCAAACGCTGAACCAATTTGTAGGCAATATTTCCTGTCTCTAAAGATGGGAAAACCAATACATTAGCTAAACCAGCAATTTTGGAATCAGGAGACTTTTTACGCCCAATTGCTTCAATAATTGCAGCATCAGCCTGTAGCTCCCCATCAATCAGCAAATCAGGAGCCATTTCTTTTGCCATTTGCGTGGCCTCAACAACCCGAGTTACCTTTTCGTGCTGAGCGCTTCCTTTGGTCGAAAAACTCAACATTGCCACTTTTGGCTCAATTCCCGCAATAGCATGAGCTGTTTTGGCAGATGATACTGCAATTTCTGCCAGCTCTTTTACTGATGGGTCGGGATTTACAGCACAATCTGCAAAAACAAGTACTCCATCATCACCAAAACTTTTATCCGGTACAACCATAAAAAAAGCTCCTGATACTGCGCTAATTCCCGGCAAAGTTTTAATCACCTGAAAAGCAGGCCTCAAAACATCACCTGTTGCATTATCTGCTCCTGCAACTTCGCCATCAGCATCACCATTTTTGATGAGCAATACTCCAAGATAAAGTGGATTTTCCACAAGTTTAATTGCCTGATCCATGCTTAATCCCTTATGCTTGCGTAGTTGAAACAGCAGTTCAGCATAGTGTTCTTTATGAGGATTTTTCACAGGATCAATTATTGTGGCGCGTGCAATATGCTTCAAATTCCAGTGTGCTGCATTCGCTTTAATTTCCTTTTCGTCGCCGATTAAAATCAACCTTGCCAGATCTTCCTCCAATATCACATCAGCGGCGCGCATCGTCCTTTCCTCTGTTCCCTCTGGCAATACAATACGCTTTTCGCTTCCTTTTGCTGAAGTCCTTATTTTTTTGATTAAATCCATTTGTTTCACTAATATTTTGTGGATGCAAAAATACCAAAAGCAGGTCGATTAATTAATTATTTTGTGAAATTTATAACAAGTATATTACTTTTATATTTCATTCATTTATAACCTTTTATACAATTTCAAATTAGTTTATAATCGTTATAAATAATGCTAAAACAAGCAGCCGGGAAGTTTATTTGAGCTTGCTCGCACCACCAGCCTTGTAAAAAATACAATCTACTGAATTTAAGATACTTGAATATTTTTTTACTCCATAATACAACTAAAAACATTGCTAAGCAGCTGACCATAAACGGTCAAATTGAACTTTACAGTACCTTTGCCAACAGATTTACAAATAGCAATGAAGCAAAACGAAAATGTTAGCATGTTTTTTAACGCAAACGATAGCATTTCGACTTTTAATGACAGCACACTAACCGGTGATGCTACCAAGCAGCTGCTTCAACAAAAGGATTCTTCTAAAATTGCGAAAACTTTTATCACACATCCAAGTGGAATTAAGCCACAACCCTTAGTTAGAAACCAGAGCCCTTCCGTTGAACCTTTTGTTTTGATATTGATTGGTTTAAGCCTTGCAATCCTGGTTATAGCCAAATATTTTCTTCCGAGAAGATTTTTTCAATTGCTGGGATCATATTCAGCAGACCGCCATATAAATCAGTTATTACGCGAGTGGAATCCATCCAAAAGTATGCCAGGGCCGGCTTTTATGTTGCTTTACATCATATTGCTTGCCCTTGGTCTGCATATTTCTCTTAGTAAAAGCTTGCAATCCAATGGTCTGCAACACTTTGGAATTTTTGTGAATATAGCTACTCTGGTTCTGTTTTTTACGCTTTTAAGGCTATTTGCCAGTAAAATTATTGCGCTGGTTTTTAAAGCAAAAGACCTTAATTTACATTTGCGTACCATTGAATTTTCTCATTATCTGGTATCCTCATTAGCCATGATCCCAGCCTTGATCATCATAACATTTTATCCAGGCGAATCAGGTTTAAATATCGGAATGTTATTAATAGTTATCGTATTTGTTTTCAGTTTTATACGTATATTTTATTACAGTCTGAAAGCGACTCCCTTTTCAGTATTCTATTTATTTTTATATCTTTGCGCCCTCGAAATCGTTCCATTTTTATTGTTATTAAAGACTGTAAGCCTGATGTTGTTGGGTGAATTTCAAATCTTCGAATCCATTGTTTGATCAGATTTCTTTTTTGGATTTCAAAGGATTACATCAGCAATTCTATAGCATAAAACATAAACGGTTTCTAAAATTTAAGGTAAACGGGTAAAAGCTAAAAAATCGTAAACAGATGAAAATCAAATCCATTTTGGTGTCTCAGCCTCAGCCGGCAGATATTGAAAAGTCACCTTACGGAGAACTGGCTCGAAAATATAACCTTACGATTGATTTTGAGAAATTCATTAAAATTGAAGGAGTTCCTGCACGCGAATTCAGGCAGGAACGTGTTGCTCTGGCAGATCATACAGCCATAATTTTAACCAGCAGAAACTCTGTAGATCATTATTTTCGTATTGCTAAAGAGATGCGATTTGAAGTTCCGGAAACGCTTAAATATTTTTGTATTTCCGAAAGCACTGCCTTTTATCTTCAAAAATATGTTCAGTATCGCAAACGTAAAATTTTTCACGGCAAGCAAAGCTTTGGTGATTTGATAGAGATTATTCGCAAGCACAAAGAAGAAAAATTTTTACTCCCCTGTTCAGATATTCACAAAGAGAGCATGATAGAGATGCTGGACGAATCAAAAGTCGATTACAACAAAGCCGTTTTATACCGGACAGTTGCTGCTAATCTCTCAAAAGTGAAAGTAGATGATTATGATATGCTGGTATTTTTTAGTCCGGCAGGCATCAGGTCATTAACAAAGAACTTTCCAAAATTCAAGCAAGGCACAAAAATATTTGGTGCATTTGGCCCTTCTACAGCTGACGCAGTGAAGGAAGCAGGTTTTAAATTACAAATCAATGCTCCAACAAAATCAGCCCCTTCAATGACAATGGCAATCGAGGAGTACATTGAATATCTGAATAAGAAATATCGAAAAAAATAGGTTTCCCTGATTTGCTTTTCTGCCGGAATAAGCTCTGGCAACATAGAATTTTAAATCTCATGGAAAATCCTCAAAAACTCCTTCAAAAGCTTCCAAAAGCCGAAAGGCTGCATGGGCACAACGCCATAAGTGCCTTATTCACAAAAGGTAAATCCTTTTACATTCATCCATTTAAGGTGATCATCCTTGAAAGATTGCCCGATTCTAAGCTACCTGCGATTAGGGTTTTGACGAGTGTTTCCAAAAAAAAATTCAGGCTGGCAGTGGATCGAAATCGTGTAAAACGTCTTATGAGAGAAGCCTGGAGAACACAAAAACCCCTGGTTATTCAACAGTTAAACTCATATGGCAAACAGCTGGACATCGCCTTGATTTTTACCGGTCATCAACTTCCTGATTTCTTATTCATTCAGAAAAAAATAAATGCAGTAATCAAACGTTTATTACAGGATTATGAAGTGGCTGATTAAACTTCCTTCGTATTTCCTGATCTTTTTGATCAGAATATACCAATATACGCTTTCGCCATACTTAGGCCGTGCCTGTCGCTATACGCCCAGCTGTTCGGTTTATAGCGTTGAAGCGATTAAAAAGCACGGCGCAATCAAAGGAGGTTGGCTGGCCGCCAAACGTGTAGGCTCTTGTCATCCATGGGGTGGCAGTGGTTACGATCCCGTTCCTTAAAATAAATTGAATGAAATTCCAACTATGAAACACTTAAAACGCTGGATAATTTTAATTGCTTTTGTTCCACTTCAGATCATAAGCCTGCAAGCTCAAAACCACAATAATTTTGAGATTTCCAAAAGTCTTGATATTTATGCAAGTCTGTTTAAAGAGCTAAACCTTAATTATGTAGATGACATCAATCCTGCTGAGTTAAATGAAATCGCTATCAAAGCCATGCTTCAGGAACTTGATCCCTACACAGTTTTTGTTCCGGAAGCAGCTATCGAAAACTTTCAGTTGATGACCACGGGCGAGTATGGAGGCATCGGCTCACTCATCCAGCAAATTGACGGAAAAGTAACTATTTCAGAGCCTTATGAAGGCTTCCCTGCTCAAAAAGCAGGTTTAATTCCGGGAGATAAAATACTGAAAATAAACGGTGTAGATACAGAAAACAAAAACACTTCGGAAGTAAGTGAATTATTGAAAGGACAGCCAGGTTCGAGCCTAAGTTTATTGATTAGCCGCGAAGGGGAAGATAAACCATTGGAAAAGACGCTAATTCGCGAAAAAATCAAACTGGATAATATTCCTTACCACACTGTTTTTGAAAATGGAATTGGCTATATCCTCCTGACCGGATTCACCCAAAAGGCTGCTTCAGAAATGAAAGAGATTTTTCTGTCAATGCGCGAAAACCAAGTCTTGCAAGGCTTGATTATTGATTTGAGGGGAAACGGAGGCGGCTTGCTCAACGAAGCAGTTGATATTTGCAATTTGTTTGTTGACAAAGGTGAATTAATCGTAGCCACGCGAGGCAAAACAGCAGAAAAAACAAGTGTTCATCGCACACGACAAGCTCCGGTTGATACGGATATTCCTGTTGTTGTGCTTGTGAATGAGGCCAGTGCATCTGCCAGCGAAATTGTTGCCGGAGCATTACAAGACCTTGATCGGGCTGTAATAATCGGACAGCGCACTTTTGGAAAAGGTCTTGTACAAAATGTTGTACCATTAAGCTACAACACGCAAATGAAAGTAACTATCGCAAAATATTACATCCCAAGTGGCAGATGCATTCAGGAAATTGACTATACCAGGCTTCGCAATGGAGAAGGCAAAAAGGCAGATTCGGTTGTAGCTTCCTTTAAAACCAGAAAAGGGCGTACGGTATTCGACGGCAAAGGCATTTCACCGGATATCACCAGAGATGAAATGAGTTTTTCTGCTGTGAGCGCAAATTTATATACGGGAAACTTCATTTTTAAATACGCCAATCACTTCGCGCGAAATAACAAAAACATCCCCGAAGCTGCTACATTTAAAATTACTGATGAAATCTATAATGATTTTATGCAATTTGTTGACGAACAAAATTTTACCTACACAACAGAGAGCGAACGAATGATCAAGAAAATGCGCGAGATTGCTTCGGAAGAAGCCTACCTCGACGCCGTTAATCCACAATTGGAGGCTTTGGAAAAAGAACTGGTAAACTACAAGAAAAACGATATCCTCAAACATCGGAAAGAGATAGAAGACTTGCTGAAGATGGAAATTGTGCAGCGTTATTATTTTCAGAAAGGAAAAATAATTGCAGCCCTCGATAATGATCCTGATCTTGAAAAAGCATTTGAAATTATTCAGGACTCAACTGTTTATCAGCAAGTCCTAAGCCCACAACTGGATCAATAGCATAAACCGTGTTAAACAGTACCACCTCACCAAAAGCCGGCAAGGCCTATTTTGTAGCACTTGTGCTGATGGCAACGAGCATTCCACTCTCTAAGTTTACCATGAGTGTATTTCAATTTGTGCTGATAATCATTTGGTTTATGGATGGTTTTTCTGGTGAAGTTGTGAACAGATTTTTCAGAAAATCAAACCCTTTTTTTGCTGTTTTTTATACGATAAAATATGTTCTTAAGCTTGCTGTTGATAACTTCATCGAAAAATTCAACCTATTCTTTAAAAACAAAACAGCTCTGGTTGTTTCCTCAATATTTCTGCTACACATCATAGGATTATTGCATACCAGCGATTTTGATTATGCACTAAAGGACTTACGAACGAAATTGCCACTTTTTGTTCTTCCGCTGGTAATGAGTACTATGCCTCCTTTAAGCAGAAAACAGGTATTACATCTGCTACTTTTCTACGTTTTTGCCGTTTTTATCGGAACACTTTTTAGCATGAACGAGTTCTATAAACAGGAATTCAATGATATTCGCAGCATTTCGATTTTCATCAGTTCTGTAAGGTTCGCACTCAACATATTATTCGCCATTTTTATTTTAGGATGGTTTATCACAATTGAAAAGAGTTTTTCGTGGCCATGGCTTATACTGATGCTTGCCATGATAATCTGGTTTCTCATTTTCCTGATGATTTTAGAATCTGCAATTGGTCTGATTAGCTTTATCATTATACTATCAATAATTGCAGCATACAAAACCATTAACCTTGCCGACTGGAGAAAGCGCCTGATCACCTTTGCTTTCATGATTGGTTTACCCTTAGGGTTTTATTTATATATATCACATCAAATCAATATTTTAAGTCATTCAGATCCTGTCAGCTTTGAGGAGCTCGACACCCACACCGCGCTTGGCACACCCTATGTGCACGACACAAGTAATTTTGGTATTGAAGACGGAAAATATGTAGGGCTTTATTTGGCTACACCTGAATTGGCAGCTGCATGGAACAGCCGCAGCGAGATTAATTTTCACGGCAAGGATAAAGCCGGGCAATATATCCAATATACACTGATCAGATACCTCACTTCCAAATCTTTACGCAAGGATGCAACAGGCATTAGTTCACTTACGGCTAAAGATGTAAAAGCTATTGAAAACGGTGTAGCCAATGTAAACTACCTCGAAAACCCCAGTATTCGAACCCGGATTTCGAAAATGCTACTGGGCTATCAAAATTATGCCAATCTCAACAATCCAAATGGCAGCTCCCTGATGCAGCGTATTGAATACCTCAATGCGTCGATTCATATCCTGCGCCATCATGCATTTTTTGGCGTTGGAACTGGTGATTTGCCCTTACATTTTAAAAAGGCTTATGAAGAAATTAACTCAAGCTTGAAGTCCCAATGGCGTTGGCGCTCTCATAATCAATATATTTCAATTTTAATTGGCTTCGGAATTTTTGGTTTAATCTGGTTTTTGATTAGCCTGCTCTTCCCCTACTTCTCTAACCCGGCAAACAAACACTTTTTATATACTGTTTTTTTAATGATCATCATGTTTTCGATGATCACAGAAGATACGATCGAAACTCAGGATGGAGTTACTTTATTAGCCTTTTTCAACGCCTTTTTCCTGTTTGGAGCTTCACGTGCAAGACTAAAAACCAACAATTCTAAATCTAAGCCCACTCCAAAAAGTGACTCCAACTAATTTCCTGTTTGTTTAAGTTTTAGTTTACTGAGAACATGTATTTTAGATCCGTAAATGGCTACCATAGTTGTTTAAAAAGAAAGATATGACTTCGGGAAGCATATACACCCTTTGCAAACCAACTCATCGATCGCACTGAAATACTGACTTTAAAGGCTGTGTTGAAAATTTAAGGTTGAAAAATTTACTTAAATTTACAGCCTTAAAATTTACTATGAAAAAAGACATTATACCCCTACAGGTTTTGATCTTTGGAAACGAATCCGAGTTGCAAAAAGCCGATATGGATTTGCTGGAGCAGGCGCGTTTAGCTGCTGAAAAAGCTTACGCTCCTTACTCCCGTTTTCGGGTGGGAGCAGCTGTTCGCCTTGCCAATGGCGAAATAGTAGCCGGAAACAATCAGGAAAACGCTGCCTATCCCAGTGGTTTGTGTGCCGAGCGGGTAGCCCTTTTTTATGCACATTCAAAATATCCTGACCTGGCAGTTGAAGCTATTGCCATTACTGCCAAAGGCAACAAAGGCATTATCGACGAGCCGCTTTCTCCCTGTGGTGCCTGCCGGCAAGTGATGGCTGAATCAGAAAAAAATTCAAATCAACCCATGCGTGTAATAATGCAAGGACAACAAGGCCCGGTAATGATTGCCGAAAGCATGAAAGTGCTACTGCCCTTTTCATTTCTAGATGATTATTTGCTACGCTATACAAATACCGATCGTTAGTTAGTTTTAACAATTATATTTATGAAGCACAATAAACACACCCTCATTTTATTCATTAGTTTGTTCCTTTTTAGTGCTTTCCGAAGTGATATGCCTGCCTATCAGCTTTATAATCAAAAAGGAAAACACACAAACTTCAAAAAGCTCGTGAAAGAGGCAGCTAAAGCTGACGTGATTTTCTTTGGAGAACTACACAATAATCCTATTGCTCACTGGCTGCAACTTGAACTCACTGCCGCACTGCATAAAATTCACCAAGAAAATTTGATTTTGGGGGCAGAAATGATCGAAACAGATAATCAAGAGGCACTTGAGCTTTACTTAAACAGCAAAATTGAGCATGATTCACTGAAAAATATTGCACGATTGTGGGGAAATTATAAAACTGATTATAAACCACTTGTTGATTTTGCCAAAGAAAATCAATTAAAGTTCATTGGAACAAACGTGCCCCGTCGTTATGCTTCTATGGTGTTTAGAGGCGGATTTGAAGTACTCGACACACTTCATGAAACAGATAAAAGATGGATTGCACCACTTCCGATTGCCTATGATCCTACTCTACCCGCCTACCAGGAGATGATGGAAATGATGGGCGGCATGATAGACCACAGCTCCGAAAATTTCCCAAAAGCTCAAGCCATCAAAGATGCAACAATGGCCTGGCAAATTGTTGAAAACTGGCAAAAGGGTCAGGTCTTTATTCACTATAACGGAAGCTTTCATTCTGATGATTATGAAGGCATTGTATGGTACCTCAATCAACTAAAACCCGAAGCAACGATTTTAACTATCACTACCATAGAAACAAGTGAACTACAGCGCAGACTTGAGGAAGACCAAAGATTTGTGGCCGATTTTACGATAGCAGTGCCAGAAAACATGACAAAAACATATTAAATTTTTGAATAAAAAACTTGACTAACCCAGACAAATGTCGTAATTTTGTGGACAAATGTAAAAGTTATGATAACAACAACCGGTAATGTAAAGCATATCATTTCAGAAGCAATCGTTGAATACGTCCGCAAAACAACGCAACAGCATAGTTTTGAATCGCTTGCAAATAAATCATCTATTGCTCAAGTTTTGGAAAATAAATTACTGGTTAGCTCATTAATCAGTTCAGGGATTCCTTATCATGTTTTTCAGGCAATTCAAGATGTGAGTCCATTCTCCGAAAATCAATGGGCAGTTTTTTTAGGGGTTTCCACGAAAACCTTAAGCAGGAGCAAGCAAACCGAAAATTTCATTTTCAAGCCCTTACAATCCGAGCGCATTGTTGCCATGGCCGAGTTCATTTATAGTGGTTTACAGGTGTTTGAAGATTACGATCAGTTCAAGCTATGGCTTCATTCTCCGGTTTATGCTTTAGGCAATAACAAGCCCGTTGATTTATTAAATGATCAGTATGGCCGCGATTTGGTTTTAGCCGAATTGATTCATATTGATCAGGGCATTTTTGTATAGCCATGGAGGTATTCAGGTTAAGCAGAGCGAAATATGCAGACCAGCTTTCGGGATATGGCGCAGCTTTAAAAGGCGCACGCTGGAATTCGCGTGGTGTTGAAATGATTTACACAGCCGAAAATCGTTCGCTTGCGATGGCAGAGGTTTTAGTGCATTTGAGTTTGGCCATGTTGCCCAACGACTTCATGATGCTTACCATTTATATTCCGGATGAATTAGAGGTATTCAACCTTCCTGTTTCACAACTTTCAGCTGGCTGGAATAGTTTTCCGCACAAACGCATCACGCAGGAACTTGGTGATTTGTTTATTCACGAAAAGCAATACGCTGTAATGCGCGTGCCTTCGGTTGTAACCAAAGGTGATTTTAATCTTTTGATCAATCCTGCTCATCGGCTCTTTAAAGAAATTTCAATCGTTCAGAGCGTGTCTTTTCCTTTTGATCAGAGAATATTTTGAAAGCGCAAAACCTTCAAGATTTGTGAAAAGAGAGCTCTTGAAAAAAGAATCTAAGGCCTTATGCAAAGACTCATAAAACTTTGGTAAGGACTTTAGCGGCTTGTGATTAAACTACAGCAAAAGTAAAAAGCAAATTAGCAAAGAAATTCCAAAGCGTAACGACAGCTATTGCAAAGACCTTGCTTAGGTAAAAATTTATTTTCCAGCGACTTACCAACAGATAAAGGATCAAAGTATTGATTACCAAACCAATTAGTGAGATCACAATAAATTCGGTGTATTCCAATGCGATATTAGGGTTGGTACTTTCAAAAGTCCAGATGCGGTTGAGGACATAGTTACTGCTGGCGGCCATCATAAAACCAATGGCATTGCTTACATATTTTTGAACATGAAAAACCTCCTTAAACAAATAGGTCAGGCCAAAGTCAACAAACAAGCCAGAGAAACCCACGACTCCGAATTTCAGAAATTTCATCAGAAATCCTCTGATAGCAAAACCTATATAAAGCAGCTGTATATTCACGCCTTTTACAATTCCACAATCAGAATTACTTCCTCGCCATTACGCATCACATCTACATTGGCGCGTTCGCCGGCCTTCAGTTGTTTGAGCCGATTCATATAATCGTAAATTGTTCCGACCGGCATGCCATTGATGCCCACAATTTTATCGCCTTTCAACATTCCGGCTCTGTCAGCGGGTCCGCCTTTGGTAACGCCTCCAACACCAAGGCCATCTGTTGCTGTGCTCGTAAAATCTGGCATAATACCAAATGTAACCTTAAATCCCCGCCGTCCGGTTGTGCGCTGCTTTGGCCCAGCTTCCTGAAAACTAAGCATTTCATTGCGATTAAGTAATTCAAGAAGTAAGTCCTCACTAAAATCAATTACTTCTGACATGCCTTCGTAATTAATCTTATCCCAGGTATCAGCTGGTGTATGGTAATCGCCATGTGCACCTGTGCTGATAAAAAACACGGGAATGTCTTGTGCATAAAATGAAGCATGATCGGAGGCGCCAAAGCCTTCGGGCGAATAGGAAAGTTGTAGATCATGCGTTGATTTTAGCTCATCAAGCATGGCTTCAGATTCCACAGAAGTTCCTGTTCCACCAATCACTACAGCGCGTTCTTCGTTCAAACGGCCAATCATATCAAAATTAACCATTGCCTGCACAGCTTCCGTTTCAAAAGGCATGTTTTTAGCGAAAAAAGCAGAACCTAAAAGCCCAAGCTCTTCAGCTCCAAAAGCAACAACCACAAGGCTCCTGCGGGGCTTTTCATTCATTACAGCCAATTGCGAAGCCAACTGCATGATACCCACAGTGCCCGAAGCATTGTCATCAGCACCATAATGTGGTGCAATTGTATCCGGCACACGCGAGCCAGAACCCTGACCGCCCATTCCGAGATGATCGTAATGTGCACCCAAAACAACTACCTCTTCCTTCAATTTAGGATCAGTGCCATCAATCTTAAAAACAATATTTTGAGTTTTTACCTCCTGTCGTTCAAGAACAGTAGTGGCATTAATCACATTATTTTCAATGTGTTGCAATGAGCGCTGTCTATTTCCTGCCAATATTTCCAGGCTGTCGACCGAAAGCATATTAGCCAATAAAATGCTATCGGCCCAGGATCTTTTCAGGTCGATCACAGGAAGTCCGGCGCTAATAACAGAACGCTCGAAAAGCAGCGGTGTGATCTCGTCTTTTGGATCATTTTGAGTACCTCCAACAACCAAAAGCCCTGCTGCACCCTGATCTTTAGCATTAAGCGCTTTATTGCGCACTGTTGCAAA
This sequence comes from uncultured Lentimicrobiaceae bacterium, assembly GCA_964592595.1. GTDB lineage: Bacteria > Bacteroidota > Bacteroidia > Bacteroidales > F082 > UBA5536. Next base: position 118,588 of record CAZQFH010000002.1, read on the forward strand.
AGGAATAAAAGGGCTGTCGTTGTTTTCGGGTTCTGGATCGCCTTCAAGCACCAAAACCCATTTGTCTTTCACATCAAGTCCTTCGTAATCATTCCATTGCAAACTATCCAAATCCAACACAAGCCCATAGCCAGCAAACACAATGTCGGCTTCAACTGTCGCATTACTACTGAATGCATACAAACAGAAATCTTGTTCGAAAACAGCAGCTGTTCCGCTCACAGTCAGCTTGTTATCATCGGTAGCTTCGACGGAAGTAACCACCGAAAAATACTGAAATCCATTGTCAGCCATTGGTGTAAGCCCGGCTTTGACAAATGCTTCCCGAATAAAATCAGCAGCCAGCTGATCTTCGGGAGTTCCAGGAAAACGGCCTTTTAGCTCATCAGATGCGAGGTAACGCATTTGCTCCTGCATTTGCCGAATTTCGGCCTGTGGTTGCTGAGCCTGAGCCCAAAAAGAAAAAAGGATAAATATGGAAATAACTGAATAACGCATAGTTAGAATTTTTGTGCAAAAATACGCTTTTCAACTGATTTGAATACGGCCAAAAAACTCCTGAAATTTGCGATCTTTGTCAGCAAATAAGGAGTAATTTATGAAAAGCCGAAACCTCACCTTTGAACCCGAACTGGAAGCGATCATTAAAAAATGTGAAGCCTGCACCCTGTCGATGGTTGACGACGAAAACCAACCTTATGCCGTGCCCATGAACTTTGGCTACGAAAATGGCAGACTGTTTATACATTCGGCACCTGAAGGCAGGAAAATTGAAATTTTGAAAAAATATCCAAAAGTCTGTGTTACTTTTAGCACCGATCACGAACTTCGGTTTCAAAACAGCGAAGTTGCTTGTAGCTATTCGATGAAATATCGTTCGGTGCAGATAATGGGTGAAGTAATTTTTATTGAAGATATGGAAGAAAAACAGGCTGCACTCGACGTGATCATGCATCAATATACCGATAACGCATTCAAATACAGCGAACCAGCCCTGAAAAATGTATGTGTGATGGAAGTGCTTGTTAGGCAAATTAACGGAAGGGCTTACGGCTATTAAAAGATCAATAATCATTTAATTTTCTATGATAATGCTAAACCTAAAAACTTTGCTATTTGCATCAATTGCATTGCTGCTGCTATCGATCGGCACCAAGGCGCAATACATTACCCCCGGCAACAATCAGGCCTATACTTTGGCCGAGCTGGTTGATCTGAGTGACGGAACGGTAAGTTTCGAAAACGGAAGTTATTTCATCACTAACGCCTTAACTATTTCTGCTACAGACACTTTAAAGATCACCGAAGCCACAGTGCTGAAAATTGCTGCAGGCCTGCGTCCGGAGATTTTTGGCAGTTTTATTTCAAATCCCGAAAGTGGAGAAGTTTTCATTACTGCCGTAGATACCATCACTGCCGGACAGGGATTTAATGGCTTAAGGTTTGAAGATTCACAGGCCAATTATTTCGCCAACACGCATATCATGCATGGCGGAGGTATCTCTCTCATCGAAAGTGAAGCCACTTTTGAATATTGTACTTTTATTCACAACAGCTCATCCAATACCTCAAGTGTGATTAGCTACAGCAATTGTGACCCAATTATTCGTTATTGCCGATTTGTAGAAAACGAACGTTCAGCGATTGGGTCAGGCGCCAATACGGAAGGTTCGCCTCAGATTTATTTTAATGAATTCATCCACAATACCACCGACAACAGCAATCGTCCGCAACTTAATTTGGGACCCGGCGCTGCTGACAGTATTTATATCGTTGGTAACTATGTGGAAGGGGTTAACGATAATGTAGGCGGAATTTCTATCTCCAGTTTGGTTGGCGTAGGAAATACCAAAGCTGTTGTTTCGGGCAATACCATTGTGAATAACCGCTACGGCTATGCACAAATCGGCAATAACATCAGCAGCCGTATCAGCAATAATATACTCGAAGGCAATAACATTCAAAACGATCCAATGCTTGGCGGAAGCGGCCTAAATTTTTATGGCACCACAACCACCAACAAAGCCATTATTCGTAATAATATTATTTCGGGCAATTTGTGGGGAATTACCACGCAAGAAACTGTTGACATTAATCTCGGCACAGCCATGGATCCGGGTGGAAATGTTTTTTATGAGAATGGCAACACAGGAGAAATCTATGCTTTTTATAACAATACGGCCGAAGACGTGAGTGCTTTTGGTAATTATTGGGGAACCAATGATTTAGCCACAGCCGAGAATTATATTTTTCATCAACCCGATGATGGCACACTCGGGCTGGTAACCTATGAACCCATTAAAACGCTGGAGCCCGAATTTTTATCATTCGATCTGGTGGCAAGCAACAATCCGCAGCTTGAAAACAATATTTCCGGAACGATTGATCCTGAGAATTTTACTGTTACGCTCGAAGTTCCGGCAGGCATTTCGCTTACAAACCTGACCCCAACCTATACTGTTGAGCTGGGCGTTAGCGGCGATCCCGCTTCGGAAGTAGCCCAGGATTTCAATGAAAATGTTGTTTATACGCTAAGCACCCCTCACGGTTCAGAAGCCGAATGGACGGTAATTGCCAATCAGCAATCCACCGCCTTTGACCTGACTTTTATGGTTGAAGATGAGGATGGTATTGCCATTTCCGGAGCTGAAATCATCTTGGAAGGAATTGGCACACAAAGCACCAATGACAGTGGCATTGCCATTTTTGAATCCCTGGAGCCTGGAACTTATACTTATGAAGTGAATGTTGAAACTTATGAGCCTGTAAACGGATCGGTGGAACTAATCGATGAAAACATCACAGAACTCGTTGTAATGGACATTTTTGTGAATTTAGATGAAACGACTCAAAAGGCTATCCAAATCTATCCCAATCCTGTTCAGGATGTGTTGCAAATTAAGGGATTGTCAACTGAAAGTAATGTGATAAAAATCATTGACCTCCAAGGAAAAGTAGTTTTTGAAACTACACTTAATACCTCTAAGCAATTAGATATTAGTAATTTAAAAAATGGATTTTATTTTATACAACTAGATAATGCTTATACGACACTACCAATAAAGTTTCTTAAAAATTAATACTTAGTTGGTTTTGAAAATAATTGAAGTCAAACAATATGAAAAATACACCGCTGCTCACTTTAATCATCCCCGCCTACAACGAAGCCAGAACTATTGAAGATGTGCTGGATAAAATCCATAAAAGCATTTCTTCCAACCACATTAGTACACAGCTGGTTGTGGTGGATGATGCCTCCAAAGATGAAACCCTGATTCGGGTCGAAGACTGGCATAAACGTAATCCGGAAGTTCAGCTTATAGCTATTGCTTCACAGCCCAATCGTGGAAAAGGATTTGCCATCAGAAAAGGGATTGAAGCAGCCGAAGGCGATTATATTCTAATTCAGGATGCAGATCATGAATATGATCCCCGCGAATATCCCAAACTGCTGGCTCCGGTGCTGGATGGCATGGCTGATGTGGTTTACGGGTCGCGTTTTATTGGGGGCAATCCACATCGGATTTTGTTTTTCTGGCATTCGATAGGAAACAAGTTTTTGACTTCTGTTTCAAATATGTTCACCAACCTGAACCTCACGGATATGGAATCAGGCTACAAACTTTTTAAGCGCGAAATCTTGCAATCAATACCGTTAAAAGAAAACCGCTTTGGTTTTGAACCCGAAGTAACAGCTAAAATTTCGCGCATCAAAGACATTCGGATATATGAAGTTGGGATTTCCTATTATGGACGAACCTATGCCGAAGGTAAAAAAATCAACTGGCAGGATGGGTTTAGAGCAATTTGGTGTGTGTTGAAGTATAATATTTTTAGCCGTTGAAAGTTAATCCGCTTCGCTCAGCAATTCAACCTTAAAATCATCCAAATAAACAGGCAGTTCTCCTTTCAGCCAAAATGTAGTCCGAAAAGGATCTGATTCTTTTCTCACTTCTGGGGTTAGGTAGTAAAACTCAACCTTGTTCCAGGTATTTAATCGAAGCGTTTGATCATCTAATTGTTTTCCATAATAAGAATAGGCATATCCTTTGTGCATAAAAGTAGCAGTATAAACAAGCGGGTTTTCTAATGGCGGATATATTGGATAAATATTAGCAGTTACCTTCAAAATGGCGTACTCATTTACATGCATATCTTCGTATGTAATTTGAAAATGAGGAGAAAATGGATTTTGCTTGTTGAGTTCAAAAACCTTTCCATCAGACCCTTTCACAAGATTAGTATCTGGATTAATCCCCACATCTTCAAAATCATAAAATCCTAACAATCTAGTTTTAAATATTTTACCCGAATTTAAAATCTCCTCAGGTGATTTTGATCGGTCCACCAATAATTTTTCAGTTGCTCCTGCAGGAATACTTGTCTTCAAAAAAACACTTTTGTAATAGGGTTTTGTCATGCGCGATGTATGGATAATGCCATTCAAAAACTGCCAGCTCTGGAAAAGATTAAAAACAACTAAACCTGCTAATACGAAAACCAAAAATATCCGCCATATGATTTTCTGTTTTTGAAACACGTTTTCAATCAATGAACCCAATGGAAGACTCAAAAAGACATACATCGGAATTAAAGCGCGCTGACTATAACAATCTGCATACCACCAGCATGACCAACTTGCAACAACATAAAAAGCAATGACAAAGAAGATGAAGACACTCAAAAACTGATTTCTCATATCTTTGTAAAGTGTAACAAAACCAGCCAAAGCAAAAACCATAACAGGTGTGTAAATGAGCCAGCCTTTCCTAAAACTGAATAATACCTGAGTTAAATAAGGGGTAAAAAATTCCATCCCTTCACCCGCATTATTGCCGTAACTGTTAAACAAAAACTTACCGGTAAACACTTTGAAATAAATCAATTGTAAAGCTCCAAAACCAAAAATAATCAAGCCAGCTGCAAGAACACTTCGCCAGTTCTGATAAAAAAGTTGAAGCTTATGAATGAAATCTGCTTTGTTTCTAACATTCCATAATAGTGGTACCAGAACCACCAAAATTTCGGTTGGCCGCGACAATGCAGCAACACCAATAACAATTCCGAGCGCAATGGCGTATTTCAACCCTGGCTTTTCATGCCATTTAATTGTAAAATAAAGTATAAGCGCAAATAAAGTAAACAGATAATTATGCGACATTAAGCCCTGCCCGTGAAAAACGGTATGCACCAGGTAATTGGTTCCAAAAACTATAATCAGCAAAATCGCAGCAACGGTAGCTGGTTTAAAAAAATGTTTGAGTGATTTCCAAAAAACAACCAATCCTATAATGGTGTAAACAAAACTACCATACACCAAACTTGCCTGGTATGGAAATGAAAACCCATCTGCCGGATAAGCTGAAAGCAAGGCCCAAAAATGACCAATAAAAAACCAGGGCAAATAAAGCATGGCCATTCCCATAGGATATTTTAACACCCAGCCTCCATCAACACCTGGCATTGCTTGATAAAAAGTAGAAGTGTTATGATAAGTATCCAGAATATGTGTGATAGTAGCAAAATCATTTATACCCAGATCATTATAAATGAATAAAAGTGGAAGATAGAGGTAATAACCGAAAATATCCCAGGATAAAACATTGTGCGGGAAATGAGATGTGACAGCATAACCCAATATCAGCAGGATAAAAACAACTAAAATCGAACCTTTTGTTTTTGAAAATATTTTCATATCCAAAGAATTAACTTAATTCGTAATAAATTAACTTGCGCTGCACACATTTAAATTCTTAAATCATTTTTCCATTCAAAGAATAATCTTCAAAAACATACAGTTTGGTTATCCTTACAATACAGTATTATTATTCCGGCTCAAATACATAGATTCCTTTGCGAGCTTTCTCCATATCAGGGATTGTTACTAAATTATAATACTCTCCATATGGCTTAAGCTTTAAAAACTGATGCCAATAGGCCTCTTTATTCATACCTACATAATGTATGGACCCAAAATAATACTGGCGTGTTTGAAAATAACTGAAAGCAATTAAAGCAAGAACTATCAAGAATGCCGGGATTTTAAGCAATAAAAACTTCTTACTAAAAAGCCATTGGGCAAAAGCACCGAAACCAAGCGCATAAAGCGTATAACTCTCAATATATGCTCGCAAGCCAAATCCTCCTCCATACCACCATGACCACCAGCTTGAAATGATATATATATTGATCAGGCTGAAAACAAGTATGGGTAAAACAATGCCTTTTCTCTTTTTCCAAAGAAAAGTAAATCCAATAAAAGCCAATATTATTATCGGTGTGTATACTAACCAACCCTTTCTGTAGCTAAATAAATTATTAAGCAATTGTGGGTTATCAAAGAAAAAACCCTGTTCATCACCATATCCATTATAAAAGTAGGTGCCAGCCACATGTTTCCAATAAAGCAACTGCGGAATCCAGATTAAAATTGCAAATGCAAGTATTGCTAAAAGGGAACTGTAATGCTTTAAAAAGAAATTATACTTAGATTTCAAATCACCTATCGAGCTCACATTCCACAAAACAAACACAATTCCTACGATAGCATTAGTTGGTCTTACTAATGCTATTAATCCACTTGTTATGCCCAGTAATACAGCCCACTTCAATTTTGGTTGTTCATGCCATTTTATCGTCAGCATTAAAAAACAGCTGAATAGGAAAAAACTATAAGCATGACTCATTGTTGGCTCTGCAGTTTCGTAATGAAAAAGATTTGTACCCAAAACCGTCATAAGCAAAGCTAGTGCTGTGGCTGGTTTTGAAAAATATCGAAGTAGTACTTTTCGCAAAATCCACAAAGACAATAACAGATAAATCCAACCGCCAATGATTAATCCAAGACGATATGGTGTTGAAAAGCCATCTGCGACTCCCCCATTAAATAAAACAACAGCATGCGTTACCAAAAAAGCTGGTGCAAATAAGATCGACATTCCCATGGTTGTCATAATTCCATTTTTGCCAATTGGCGTTCGAATAGGCCAAAACTTTTTCTGATAGGCACTTGGATTTTCAGAAACGAAAGAAAGATCAATATCATTATAAATTATTGATGCAGGCAAATACGCATAATAATGAATTACATCAGATGCAATGATGCGATCTTCCCTTTCATAATATTTTAAGTCCAGGGCATAAACTATCGTAAATGCTACAATAAAAAACAGGCTTACTTTTGAAAGGTCTACATTCTTAAGGAAATCGTAGAATTTATGAATTGCAAATTTCACATCTCAATTTTTTTACTTTCAGCAAAAATACTAAATAATGATGTGTCTGATTGCTTCAATTTACTCTAAAAATTTGTAGTTATCAAAGCGCCAGATTTCTAAATCTTTCATTGTTTGAAATGTATCTCAGACTGATTTTTATCAAATACCTAAACTTCTTATCGTTAGGAAATTCTAATGAACAAAAATTTTCATTTTAAAGGTTTCGACAATTTAAGTTACAATTGAAAAACAAAAACCCTCAACCCGAAGGCTGAAGGCATTGCTGATGAGAAAAAATTATTGGTCGTCTAAAACGCGTACATCAGTTTAACACCTGCGCGGAAAAAGTTCGCTCCGCCCAATGTGTAGCGTACTTCGGGAGTCAGTACCAGCTGTTCAGTTAGCGGCACATCAAGGCCTAATCCGAGGTTTACGCCAATATCGGAGCCGGTAGCATTAGCGCCACCACCAAAGAAATCGTTAAATTCATCGCCAAAATCAACTTTCCAGAAGGTCATATTTAGGCCGCCAATGGCGTAAAGCCCACCTAAATTCTCGATAGCAGTAAGCTGGTAATTCACATCCAGGTCCAGAACCGACCAGGAAACGTAATCCTTTTTCAGGAAAAAGGTGAAAGCAGGTGCTGCTGCCCAGCTTTCGTTAAAACTGTACTTTCCGTTGAGGCTGAAACCGATATTGTTGATATCGCTTCCGAAAACAACGCCTGCTCCTGCGCTCACCTGAGCCTGAAGCTGTGCTGCTGCAAAAAGAACAACAGCCAAAATAAGAGATTTGATTAAGTTTTTCATGTGTTTAAAATTTTGATTTGGTTATTAAAGTATTGCGTGTGTTTATCTCCCGCAGATCGCGCAGATTATCGCGGATCTTTTTTTATTTACAGCTGCTAAATCTGCAAAATCTGCGAAATCTGCGGGCTTAATTTCAGCGTGATTTGAATACTGATTATTTCTCATTAAATGCTTTCTGTTTGATTTGGTTATTAAAGTATTGCGTATGTTTTTCTCCCGCAGATCGCGCAGATTACCGCGGATCTTTTTTTATTTACAGCTGCTAAATCAGCGAAATCTGCGGGCTTAATTTCAGCGTGACTTGAATACTGATTATTTCTCATTAAACG
>CAZQFH010000003.1:0-126897 GCA_964592595.1 uncultured Lentimicrobiaceae bacterium
ATCCAGTTGTTGAAGCTCCTGTAATCACTCAAAATGCTGTTAGCAGCCGCGATGTTGATCCATTCGTTGGAGCAAATGTTTATCGTGATGGCATGCTGATTGCAGAATTGGTTCAGGATACCTTCTATTTGGACATGGAAGTTGAGCCAGGTGCATACAACTACTGCGTAACCTATGTTTACGAAAGTGGTGCTGAATCATGTACCGAAGCTTGTGTAGAAGTCTCACTGCTCGAAAGCTGCGATGCCCCAGTGAATCTGGTTGTTGAAAACATTTCAACTGATCCCGGTCCACAACAAATCCAGCTCACCTGGAACGAAAATGTAAGTCAGGAATACCGTTATGATGATGGAACCAGACTTGCTCAATTGGGCTCTTCAGCAGGAACACTGAATACCGTATTAGGCAATAAACACGATGCAGCCGCAGAACTCACCGAAATGAGTTGGTTGCTGAGCGATGATCCTACTGGTGGTGGACCACACGCAACAATTCAAATCTATGTATTTGGATTAGACGCTTCTGGCGTGCCAGATGGCAACAATGTGCTCTTTACGGAATCAGTAAGCAATACTGATGGCGTATGGAATATGTATGAGTTCCCCACATCAATTGCGGCAGATGGCGGATTCTTCCTTGGCGTAGCCTATAATGGCTTTGTAGGCATCGGAACAGATGATGGTACAGGCGCACCTTACGATTTCGTGCCCAACACCCATTACTTTGTAGGCGATTATACAGCCGGAGGCTGGGAAACATGGGAAACCTACGACTTCAATGTCAATGCCATGATCAGAGCCATGGGCGTAGCAGGAGCAGTAAAATCGACAGCAGTAAATGCCGCTACAGTGCCTGCTAACGAAGCTCAAGCACAAACAGACATCACCTTTACAATGACCTATGCCGAAGCTCCAGTTAACACCGGAACCCCCGCATGGAACAGTCAAGCACAAAGCATCAGATCATTTGTTGGTTTCAACATCTACAAGAATGGTGAATTGATCGAAGCCCTGTGGCCCGATAACACCTACACCTACGAAGAAGCTGTTGCCGCAAACTTCTGTTATACTGTAACCGCCGAGTATGAATTCTGTGGAGAGTCAGAACCTTCCAATGAAGCTTGTATTGAAGTAATCACCGGATCAAGCGAACTCGGTGCTACTGAAGCCCGCATGTTCCCGAACCCGGCTACAGACATGGTAACCATTGAAGCTGCCGGTATGAACCGCATCACTGTAATCAATGCAGTAGGACAAGTTGTTTACGATGCAGAGATCGACAATGTAAGAACACAGTTCAACGTTGCATCCTTCGAAGCAGGTGTTTATATGGTACGTATCAATACTGAAAGTGGTGTTGCTACCAAACGTTTGATGATTATACGTTAAACGTGGAATTATAGGAATTAATTGAAATATTAATTCAACAAAAAAGAGGCTTTCTGAAAAGAAGGCCTCTTTTTTGTTGTTGTAACAGACCAAAACTCATGCTGGTTAGTTTACTATTTGATTTTTTTAATTTTTCTTTGTTTTTGTTTATCTTTTAAGACGCTTATTAACAACAATATAAACGCTGACAAACGGTTACAAACGATTATATCCGTATGTACTCGGTAATTATACGACTCTGCGGATCAGGCCGCTGTAATTTTGCCTCATCGTTCATTCACAAACCTTAAAACTTTTTTATTAACTAAATACTTTACTATCATGACAACATTAAACAACACCGTGCAACTGATCGGCCGTGCAGGCATCGATCCAGAAATCAAGAGCTTTGACAAAGCGCGTAAAATGGCGCGTTTTTCAATTGCTACCAACAGCTATTATTATAATCAGAAAGGCGAGCGTGTGGAAGACACCCAATGGCATCAGGTAATTGCCTGGGGGAAGACAGCAGAAATAGTTGAAAAAATCGTCAAGAAAGGCAGGCAGCTTGCTGTTTCGGGTAAACTGAGCAATCGCAGCTGGGACGACAAGGAAGGCAACAAGCAATATGCCGTTGAGATTGTTTTGAACCAAATCCAGGCCTTTGGCAAGATTGCCAGTTGATTCGAAACAATCCCCGTTATTGAATTAGAAAATTATCCATTCATTAAACACTTGAAAATCATGACAACTTTAAACGACAGCGTAAAACTAACCGGTCGCGCCGGTAACAATCCAACGGTAAAAAATTTAGAAAACGCCCGAAAAATGGCACGCTTTGCATTCGTAACTTATAGTGCTTCAACCAACGAAAAGGGCGAGCGTACATCGCAAACCCAATGGCATCAGGTAGTAGCCTGGGGCAAGCTGGCCGATGTGGTTCAGATGCAGGTAAAAAAAGGCAAGAAAGTCGCTATCAGCGGAAAGCTGAGCAGTTGGAACTGGGAAGACCATAAAGGCCAAAAGCGCACTAAAGTGGAAATCGTGCTGAATGAAATCCGCAGCGTAAGTTAGTTTCATCAAATTTCATAAAATCCATTATTGAATTTAACACTTATTCATTCATTAAATACTTGAAAATCATGACAACATTAAGCAACAACGTACAGTTAATCGGTCACGCCGGAAAAGATCCTGAAATTAAAACATTTGACAAAGACCGTAAAATGGCTCGTTTTTCAATGGCTACGAGTAGCTATTACTACAACCAAAAGGGCGAACGTATAGAAGACACTCAGTGGCATCAGCTGGTTGCCTGGGGGAAAACGGCAGAAGTGGTGGAAAAAATAGTCAGAAAAGGCAGTGAAATTGCCATAACCGGCAAGCTTACAAACCGCAGCTACGAGGACAAGGACGGTAACACCCGCTATTTTGTGGAGGTTGTATTGAATCAGATTCATACTTTCACTAAGGCAGCCAGCTGATTACAATTAGTACAATTAAACATGCATTATATTAATCAATAAACACTTGGAAATCATGACATCATTAAATAACTTCGTACAACTTATCGGCCGCGCAGGCATGGATCCGGAAATCAAATCATTTGACAAAGAGCGCAAAATGGCTCGCTTTTCCATTGCAACAAACAGCTATTACTATGATCAAAAAGGCGAACGGGTAGAAGATACCCAATGGCATCAGCTTGTAGCCTGGGGAAAATCTGCTGAGCTAGTTGAAAAGCTTGTTAAAAAAGGCAAAGAACTTGCTGTTTCGGGTAAGCTGACCAATCGCAGCTGGGAAGACAAAGATGGTAACAAACGCTATCAGGTTGAGGTAGTAGTAAACGAAATTATGGCTTTCTGAATCCGGACAGGAATAAAAAAAGCGGCTGGCAAATAATTTTGCCAGCCGCTTTTATTTTAAATCATTAAAATTAATCAAGAGGGTTAGCCGTTACGCTTGTTTTAATTTCAATTTGAAGCGTAAACTGAACATCGTCTTCACTTATCGTTCCGTTTATGGCAGTTGTAAAAGCATTTTGTGCATTTAAAATTGCTTGAACATTATCCCATTGACCGCTTTCGTTGCCCAATGTAAGCACGGTTCCTACAGCTAATGTTTCATTGCTATAATTCCACTTTGCAGGTGTCATGCTGCCTGATGTAACAGAAATCTCAGCATTTTCCATAACTACAGTTTTATTGATGGCCAGAATTGTAGCTTTTGCTTCTTTTATTTCAATTTCTTTGATTTTACTTCCATATTCAGCAAAATCAGTATTTGATTGTGGATCAATAGTAGCTTCGGCACTAAAAGTCGCGCTTTTTGTCCCTGTTGGCACATCGATATTTAAATCGCTTTTAAAGTTGGCATCGAATTTTACATCAAGCAAATCTTTTGCTTTTTCACATCCAGGGCCGAACATAGCAACTACAGCCAGCAACAGCAAGAGTTTGGTAATTGTTTTCATAAAAAGAATGATTTTTTGGTGTTGTAATAATTTTACAAAAATGCACTTTTTTTTTCAAAAAAAAATTTTTTTGAAAATGTTTAACATTTAAAAAAATATCAACGCTTCCAAAACTGTGGCGAAAAAAGGATTAAAACAGTAAAAATTTCCAAACGCCCCATCAGCATCATAAAAGCAAGCAACCACTTTGCGCCTAACGGCATAAAGGCATAATTATCTACAGGCCCCACATTTCCAATTCCCGGTCCAATATTACCCAAACTGGCTATGGAGGCTCCAACAGCCGTTTGAAAATCGAGTCCCAATGCCGAAAGGGCAATCATGCCCATCGAAAAGATCAGCACATACATCAGAAAGAATGCCATCACCTTGTAAATGGTATCTTGCGACACAGATTTTTTATTGAAACGTACAGGCAAAACTGCATTAGGATGAATAGCTCTTTTAAGTTCCATCCATGAATTTTTTATTAAGAGCATTTGTCTGATAATTTTCATGCCACCTCCTGTAGAACCTGCTGATCCGCCGATAAACATCAGCATAAAAATCAACATCCAGAGGATTGCAGGCCACATCAGGTAGTTGGCTGTTGCAAATCCTGTTGTTGTTAAAATGGAGGTAACAGTAAACAAAGCATCACGAAAAGCAGTTTCCGGATGGGTATTGCCCACGATAAGCAATCCGATGGTAATAATAAAAGTAATTATTCCAATGATGGCAATGTATCCACGGTATTCTTCATCTTTAAAAACACGTGCGATTTTTCCGTGCAGGGCAAAATAATGAAGCGTAAAATTAGTGCCTGCCAGTATCATAAATATGATTATAACGTACTGACTGTAAGGCGAAAACGCTGCAATACTTGCATTACGTGTCGAAAAACCGCCTGTTGCCATAGTGGCATAAGCATGGTTGATGGCATCAAAAAAGTCCATCTCACCTGCCCACAGTAAAAGGGTTTGTAAAACAGTGAGTAACACATAAATCCCCCATAGCCGTTTTGCTGTTGCTGTTATTCTGGGGTGGAGTTTGTCGTAAGTGATGCCCGGCATTTCGGCCATAAAAAGCTGCATGCCGCCAATTCCTAAAATGGGTAAAATGGCTACTGTAAACACGATAATACCCATTCCCCCCAGCCAGTGTGTAAGACTGCGCCAGTAAAGCAAATCTTTGGGCATGGCCTCAATATCCGTAAGAATGGTAGCACCTGTTGTAGTAAAACCCGATATCGTTTCAAAAAAAGCATCCGAAAAACTTGGTATTGTTCCACTGATGTAATAAGGTAGCGCACCAAAAAGGGAGATGAGCAACCAGGTGAATGTTACAATGATAAAACCTTCGCGCTTGCCGATATTTTTAGAAGATTTTTTGTTAAGCAAAAACATTAGCCCGCCAATCACAATGGTAATGAGTCCTGAAATTGGAATGGCATAGCATTCCAAACCGCAATACTGAAAGGTAAAAGGCAGGGCAGTAAACATGAACACCCCTTCTACAATAAGCAAAAAGCCAATTATTCTGATGATCAGCCCGAAATTGATCTTACGCATAAAGCTTTTCATAGCAGTGTTTTAATGAAAGAGCTTTTCGATTTTATGAATGGCATGGGGCAGCGCAAATACCACAACTTTGTCGTTTTCTTCAATCTGAAAATCACCCATGGCAATAAAGCTTTCTTCGCCACGCACTATGCCACCAATAATAGCGCCATCGGGGATGTTGAGTTTGCGAATAGGTTTGCGTGTTACGGCAGATCCTGGCCGGGCAATCAGCTCCATGGCATCGGCGTCAATACCACTCAGGCATTTTAGCGAGGTTACTTCGGCGCCCATGGTGTAACGCACCATATAGCTGGCAGCAATTAGTTTTTTGTTGATAATAGTATCAATACCAATGTTTTGAGAGATGTCGATATAATCAATATTTTCAACCAGGGCGATGGTTTTTTTAACGCCATAAGCACGTGCCTGCAAACAGGTTAAAATATTTGTTTCGGTGTTATCTGTTACGGCAATAAAAGCATCAATGCTGCGAACATCTTCATCTTCGAGCAGTTGAAGGTTGCGGGCATCTCCATTTACCACGAGTGTATCTTCAAGATAGTCGGTTAAAAATATACAGCGCTCTTTATCTTTTTCAATCAATTTGATGTTCATATCCTTTTCGAGGCGTTTGGCGGTCATTCGACCAACGCGTCCACCTCCTACAACCATTACATTGTGAATGTCGTGGTGCACTTTTCCGCCCATACGAAGCAGGTTGTCTATTGCCTCAGGTTTGGTGATGACATACGAAAGATCGTTTTCTTCAAAAACGTCCTCACCATGCGGGATAAAAGTTTCGCGGTTGCGGTGTACGGCGATGGCACGAAAATCAAGGTGTTTGTATTCGTTGGCTATTTCATTGAGTGTTTTATGCAAAACAGGTGCTCCGTGTTCCAGTTTGATCATGAAAAGCTGTAGCTTACCATCCGAAAAATCAAATACTTCGGTGGCAGCAGTTTGTTTGAGCAAGGTAATGATTTCCTGGGCAGCAATATCTTCGGGCGATACCAGTCCGTCGATACCAAGTTCCTGGTATATTTTCCAGCTCTCTGCGCTTAGGTTTTCCATGGTGTTTACGCGGGCAATCACTTTTTGTGCACCTAATTTCTTGGCCAGAATGGCAGTCATCAGGTTAATATGCTCATCATGTACAACCGAAATCACCAAATCGGCCTTGCGCACATTGGCGCGCTGCAAAACACCTATGGAAGTTGAATCGCCCGTGATGGTCATCAGGTCGGTATGCGACTCAATCATTTTGAGTAAGTCTTCGTGCGGGTCAACAATGGTGATGTTGTGGTTACTGTTTACGAGCGCTTCCGCCAAATGCAAACCTACTTCTCCATCACCGGCTATCACAATATTCATTTCATATTATTTTGAGTGGCAAAAATATCACTTTAGAGCTTTCAATTTCAAATAATTACTAAAACTGATTTAGTTAGCAAAAAGTAGATCTGAGTTATTCGTGCATCGAGATATTTCGTTATTCCTTGATATCAAAGGCATCCCAGTCGAGCCCGACATTAAATTTTTCTCTGAAACGGATCAAATGCTCCATTTTTAGTTTTTTAACAACTACCCCTTCTTTTTCTGCAATCGCTTGCGCAAGTATTTGTCCTTTAAAATCAAGCAGTCTCGAATCACCCCGATAAGCGACACCCTGCGGATCGCTACCGATACGGTTTACGCCCAGCACATATGCCAGGTTTTCGATAGCACGCGCCGTGAGCATTTGTTGCCAGGGCTTGGCCCGCACGGCAGGCCAGTTGGCTACATAAAGCATCAGGTCATAAGCAAAAGTGTCATCCTTTAGGGTGTTTTTGCTCCAGACAGGGAAGCGTAAATCATAGCAAACCAGTGGTTTAATCTTCCATCCTTTAAGTTCTACAAAAAGTTGTTCTTTTCCGGGAAGTATGTGTTTATGTTCTCCGCCCAGGCGAAATACATGCCTTTTGGCATAGGTTTCGTAGCTGCCATCCGGACGCATCCAAATGAGGGTATTCTGAAATCCCGCATCAGCTTCAAGCAAAATGCTGCCGGTTATTACAGTGTTTTTATTTTTTGCTGTTTGCTGCATCCATTGCATCGTTTCGCCTGCTATAGGTTCGGCCCAAAGTTTCGGGTCAACCGGAAAACCAGTTGTAAAGGTTTCGGGCAGGACAATCAAGTCGGTTTGTTGATCGATTTGATTGATCAACTTCTGAAAATGAGCACGATTGGCAGATGGGTTTTCCCAATGCAGATCAGCCTGAATGAATGCTAATGTTAAATCTTGCATAGTATTTCAGTAGCTTTTTGGATGGTTTCATCGGTTTTGGCAAAACAAAACCGAAGTTGGTGATTGTTGTCATGCTGATTGTAGAATGGCGACAAAGGAACCGAAGCGATACCATATTCTTTAATTAGTTTTTCGGCAAATTCCATTTCGGGCAAATCACTGATGGCACTGTAATCCAGCACCTGAAAATATGTTCCTTTGGCCGGTATGATTTTAAAGCGGGAGTGGTTTAGCTGTTGCACAAAAAGATCTCTTTTTTGCTGATAGAAACTCCCAAGCTGTTGATAGTGAGCCGGACTGCTAAGGTAATTGGCAATGGCATGCTGTATGGGTGTGTTTACGGCAAAAACAACAAACTGATGCAATTTTCTGAATTCGTGTGTGAGGTTTTTTGGTGCCAACACATAGCCCATTTTCCAGCCGGTAGCATGAAAGGTTTTTCCAAACGAGGCAACCACCAGGCTTCTGGCGGCCAGTTCAGGATAATAGCAAACGCTTTCGTGTCGGTTACCATCGAATACAAGGTGTTCGTACACTTCATCACTTAATACCAGGATATCCGACTGACGAGTGAGGGCTTCCAGCGCTTTTAAGTCTGCTTCACTAAGTAAGCTTCCTGTTGGGTTGTGCGGGCTGTTGATTACGATCATGCGGGTGCGGTTGCTAACCATCCGCTTTACCTCGTCCCAGTCGATATGAAAATCGGGCTGTTTGAGTTGTGCAAATTTCACAATGCCGCCACACGCCTTTACGGCAGGGGCATAGCTATCGTAGGCGGGCTCAAAAATAATCACTTCATCTCCTTCTCCAACAAAAGCAGCAATAGCAGTAAACAAAGCTTGTGTGGCGCCTGCCGTTATCGTGATTTCTGTATCAGGCGAATAGCTGATTTGATAGGTGTTGTAAATTTTTTCGGCAATGGCTTCACGCAGTTTTGGCAAACCCGGCATTGGGGCATATTGGTTATGGCCATCGCGCATGGCTTTGTTTACGAGCTCAATAAGCTCCGTAGCAATAGGAAAATCAGGAAAGCCCTGCGATAGGTTCACAGCACCATGCTCCTGTGCCATTTTCGACATCACGGCAAAAATGGAAGTGCCGGTTTGAGGTAGTTTGGAGGGAATGTTTCCTTCGAAGTGCAGCATAATATTATCGTTTAGGTTGCTGACAAAGTTAAGGGATTTCTGCTGAAGCCACTTCAATGAGGCCTATTCCTGTTCTATCCAAAGTACCGAATTGTCGGTGTCGAACTCGTTTTTTTCGTAGTAAGGGTTGTCGGAATCCAATATCCATTGACCGTCAATTACAAATTTGTAGGTATATCGGCCTGGTTGCAGATGAATCGGGAAAATCCAGTTGTTGTTTCGGCGCTGCATGCGGTAGCCGTCCTTTCGCCAGCCATTAAAAGATCCTGAAACAAGTACTTCTATGGCATCACTGTTGCCTTCGAGAACAAAGATGTGGTTGGGTTCGATAGCGATAAGCGAGTTTAGGTAGGGGGGCTCACCTGTGGTGCAAGGATTGGCCGGATCGTGCATCCATTGTCCGTCAACAACATATTTATACTCGTGCAAGCCGGGAGCCATGGCATAGGTGGTTTCCCATCCGTAAGGCGTGCGTTCGAGTTGTATTTCATCTGGATTCCAATTGTTGAACGAGCCGCTGAGCACCACTTTTTTAGCGTCTTGAAAACCGGGCAAAATAAATTGAATTTTATTTCCAAAACTCAACACCGAATTGATATTGCCTCTGCCATCAGCTTGTTGATCAGGATTTTCCGGATCAAGTATCCAGCGGCCATCCACAATAAACTTGTAGGTGTATGTTCCCTTACGCAGAAACATGGGGAGTTGCCAGCCCGATTCGGTTTTTTGCATGCGAAGCTCTTCCGGATTCCAGCTGTTGAAACTGCCGGCAAGATAAACTTTTGTAGCTTCTTGAAAGCCAGTTAGTTCAAACTTGTAATTGTAAACAAACACTACAGAATTAACTGTGCCATGTTCGTTGTTTTCAGTAATTTTATTAGCCGGATCTTTGTGCCAGCGCCCGTCGATGATGTATTTGTAAGTGTGCTTTCCAGGGCTAAGTGGCAGGCAGCTAACCCATCCGCTATCTGTTTTTTGCATGGCATTTTGCATGGTGTTCCAGTTGTTGAACGAACCGGCCAGCATAACCTTGCTTGCTTTTTTATGTCCGCGCAGGAAAAAACAGCTTTCTTTTTGATATTGCTGAAAGGCATAAGCATCCAGCAGCCGGTTGATGCCATAATTTGCTGTAAAGTCAGCCGGAATCGGGGAAGGACTCTCCTGAGCAAAAATTTCGGAGAGGATGATAGTCGAAAGATCAGGTTCTGCTTCGCTTTGTGCTGATAGTGCTTTGGTAAGCAATACTTTATCAGGTGAAATCAAACTTACTTTCCAGGCTGTGGAGTCGTTGATGTAACGAAAATCCTGCCGGAAGAGCCTGGCCGCCATCAAACTGTCCAGATCATATTGCTGCAAAAAAGCAGCTTGCTCTTCAAGGCTTATTCCAAGCTCAACAATCAGTTGAAACTGCCCTTTGTGTATGCGTGCGCCTTCCGAAAAGTCTTGGGCTGCCAATAGTTGGCCTATCAGGAATACTATTTTAAACAGCAGGAGTTTTTTCATGGCACATCAGCTTTATAGAAACAAATACCAAGTGTTTTTTTCGTTGTATTGAAGTAAAAAACACCTTTCTCGAAGAAGGCACACCCCAACATGCCATCAATTTGTTGGCCATAAGCCTCGCTCATCGCGTTAAGATTGGTTACCAGCGTTTGCATGCCATTTATAGCCCTGTCGCCAATGCTGAAATCGTTCATCAGGCCGTAAAAAACTTCAGTTGATTGTTTGCCCGAACCACGTAGTTTGTTTCTTCTGAGTATCGTTATGGTGTTCATAATTTTATCCGGGAGGTAGTTATGCAAAACATTAGCTTCGGCTCCTGTGTCGAGACAAAAAGTGTAACGTTTGTTGCTGATTTTTCCTTCAACGAAATATACATCACTATAGTTGTAGATTGGCAGTTCGAGATCGGGAACCGGCTGCTGCGATTGGCTGTTCAGCCGTTCGCCATTTTTGTTGAGGCGATGAAGCTCCAGCAGATTGTTTTTTAAGTCGAGCACCACTTCAAAATTGCGAAATAAAATCAGACCGAAAAAACCGATGATTTTTGTTTGTCTGGCCGATTCAAGATGACCAAGATCGGTGAGGTCTGCACGAATATTTTGATAGCTTACTTCATTAAAATGGAAATTGCCGATAATTTTTTGTTGCACCTGCTCCAGTTTTCCGGTTACGCCTCCCGTTACATATCCATGCTTGGGTCGTCCGTCTCTGAAATAGATGCTGTTGAGCACCAGCCCTGTAGCTCCGGTATCTAAAATCAGGCTGCCCGAAACACTATCAGCAATGGCATCTACCAGGATGAGTTTTCCGGCTCTTTTGATCGGAATTGCTATGCTTTCGAAGTCACCAAGTGCTACATAACGATCAGGTTGCCCGATGAGCGTAAACGATAATCGGTTGATCCAAAATGAATTTTCATTCACTTCGATATACTTTTCGGCCTTGGCTTGAAAAAGTGCTGAAACAAGTGTAAAAATTAGGAATAACCTTCGAATTAGCATCGTTTTGTGAAATTGATACAAATATATTGGTTTTCGATAAATAGCTATTTGTGTTTCTGGTTTTTTAGCATCAAATGTGTTTTTATGCTTTTTTGGGATCAATTTTTATTCAAAATCAATCTAAATTTAATTGTGCTGTGAAAAAGTTAACATGGCAATTTTCACGATGTTAACAATTAAAAATCAGTATTTTCTGATGTCGGAATCGAAAGTACGAAGGCTTTTATTTCCTGAAATTATGTATTATTGCAGTGCTAACTGAACTAAAAATCGCTTTATGACTGCACAAATCTTGTTTGCGCTGAGTTTGCTGATCACCCTGGGGGTGTTTGCTTTTACGATGCGGCGCGTTTTTTTCAATTTTAGATATACCAAAAAGAAAACCCTTTCAGATTTTCCGGCTCGATTAAAGGAGACATTTAAGGTGGCGATTGCGCAGCAAAAGATATTCCGCCATCCGGTGATGGGATTTTTGCACGCGCTGGTTTTCTGGGGCTTTATGGTGATTTTGTTTGGCAGCATCGAAATGGTTGTTGATGGGCTTTTCGGCACTGTACGGAGTTTTGCTGTTATGGGATGGTTTTATGATTTTTTGATGGCTACAGGTGATATATTTGCAGCTATTATTGCGTTTTCTATTTTAGTGTTTTTATTCAGGAGGCTTTTCCTGCATGTGAAGCGTTTTTATGGTCCTGAGATGAAACCCGTTTCCAAGGCAGATGCCAATCTGGCGCTTTCATTCATCCTCTTGTTGATGCTTAGTTTGCTGGGCATGAATACTTTTTACCTTCTTGAGATGCACAATGCCGGGCAAAATTTTGAAGGCGTATATCCGGTTAGCCAAAGTCTGGCCGATCTTTTTGCCGCTATGTCGGATCAAAATATCATTTTCTGGCATCATTTCAATTGGTGGTTTCATATCCTGCTGATCTTTACATTTGCCAATGTTTTGCCTTACAGCAAGCACTTCCATGTGTTTATGTCGGTTCCCAATGTTTTTGTCAGCCGCATTGAACCGCTTGGTAAAGTGGATAATATGGACAGCATTACCAAAGAGGTAAAACTGATGCTCGATCCTTCTGCACCTATGGATGCTGCTGCGGATGAACCCATAGCGAAATTTGGCGTGTCGGATGCTAACGATGTAAACTGGGTGAATTATATGAATGCCCTGAGCTGCACCGAATGCGGGAGATGCACTGCCGTTTGTCCGGCTAATATCACCGGTAAATTGCTTTCGCCCCGCAAGATTATGATGGATGTGCGTGCCAGAATGAAAGAAAAAGGTGCAGGACTGATGAAAGAAGGTACAGCTTTTGATGACGGAAAATCCTTGATTGGAGATTATATTACCGAACAGGAATTGTGGGCCTGCACCATGTGCAATGCCTGTGCGCAGGAATGCCCGATCAATATCAATCAGCCTTCGCTTATTCTCGATATGCGGCGCTACATGGTTTTGGAGCAATCCAAAGCACCTTCGGGATTGAATACCGCTTTTACGAATATCGAAAACAATGGCGCTCCCTGGCAGTTTTCGCCCGAAGACCGTATGAACTGGGCCGAGGATTTGTACATGAACCAAAAAGCCTGAAAACAAAGTAATAGGAACGACTAAAGAAAGTGTAATGACAGAAAATAAAATAAAACTTGAAGTACCCGTTATGGCTGAGCTGGCAGCTGCTGGACGCAAGCCTGAATGGCTTTTTTGGGTGGGGTCGGCAGGTGCTTTCGATGATCGCTATAAAAAGGTGACCCGCGAATTTGTAAAACTGCTTGCATATTTGGGCGTTGATTATGCCGTATTGGGCATTGAAGAAACCGATAGCGGTGATGTGGCAAGGCGTGCAGGAAATGAAATGCTTTTTCAGATGCAGGCACTGCAAAACATTGAAATATTGAACGGTTACGAAGTGAAAAAGATCATGACCTGTTGCCCGCACGACTTTAACACCCTCAAAAATGAATATCCTGAGCTAGGCGGACATTATGAAGTTTGGCATCATTCGCAATTTTTGGCCGAAAGGCTGAAAGCCGGTTATTTTAAAGGCATTTCCGAGACTTTCGCTTCCAAAAAAATAGTTTTTCATGATCCCTGTTACCTGGGCAGGGGCAATGGCGAATATGAAGCGCCGCGCTCGGTGCTGGATGCCATACCTGCTGTGAAGGTTGAGATGAAACGCAACAAAAGTTTTGGCTTGTGCTGTGGGGCCGGCGGCGGACAAATGTTTAAAGAAGCCGAGAAAGGCGATAAAGAAGTTTTTATCGAGCGCACCGAAGAAGCTATTGCTACCGGAGCAGATATCATTGCTACGGCTTGTCCGTTTTGTATGGTGATGATGACCGATGGCATCAAATACAAAAACCAGGAAGATCGGATGAAAAACTACGATATTGCTGAATTGTTGAGTTTGAGTTTGGGGCTATGAGAGGGTGGTAAAATAAACAAAAAATTTTCTTTTAGTGGTCGATTATATGCGAAGTGCAGGTTTAGAAGAACTTTAATTTCAGTCAGCTGATATGTTAATTAATGTTCAATCAGTTTAACTTTAGTACTTCAACCCGTACTAAACCTATACAATGTTGAAAGCTATCTGTATTTATTTAATCTTCCATTTATCAGCGTTGGCAAAGACATACTCTTTTGCAGCTTACAAATGTGTATTGCTTTAAGCGAAGGCAATTTTATGTATTACTGTCATCAAATCAGGTTATTCAATTCATATTTATCTAACAAAAATTTATTACGTTCATCAAGGGATTCGGTACTCAGTAAATATTCTTTTTCATTTTCGTCCAATTCACAAATCCCAAAATCTTTGACATAGTTTTTTGCCAATGCAAAATAGTTACCTGAATAGGGCTTGCTTGTATGCTTTATGTAGTACCAAAAAATTTCTGATTCCAAAATCCTTTTCAAAACTTTTAGTTCTCTTTCAGAATCAAAATAAACTGCATATCCTGCGTATAACAGCAAATCTTTTTGGTCCGAGTAAACAAAATAAGGTTGACCTGCCATATAAGGAAATAACAATTTTTTTCCAAAATCATTTAATGCCTGTGTTCTGCCAAATTCAAACCACTTATATTTTTTGTTTTTGCCTTTATCCCTATTCAATAGTTGTTTTTTATTCCCTTCTAAATAGGCAAAGGCATTAGGGAAGTTCTCTTCAAAATATTTTTCATCAAAAACTCGTATTTTATTTGACTTTAAATCAAATAGATTTGCTTGAAGATTTTCTTGATGATAAGGAAATATAATTTGCTCCTTTAAAGTGGGGATTTCAGCTTCGTATTTGAGTCTGTTAGGTTTTATTATATCCCTGCAAATTTGTTTTTCAATTTTGTGAAGCTTTCCATTTTGGTGATAAAAATATTTTTCGTCTTCATCAACAGGTTTAAAAATAAAAACATCATTGCTCAATGTAGCTAAACCGTTTCGTATAGGAAATTTATCGCCTAATGGTATGCCTGTGGATTCTATTTTGTTTATTGTTTGTAAGACTGTCGCTTTGTTTAAAAGCCATCCTTTCTTATTATTAAGAAGATTATAGTTAATACTATTAAAATTACTAATGTTCTTGTTTTGTATGTTTTCAATTGTAACCTTTTGGTAATTAATTGAATTAGATTTGTTTTTTTCTACAAAAACAATGCAGGTGTAGGTTGATTTGTTTTTAAAAACCTGCGAGCTTCCAAAATCTAAAATGGTTAAGTCAAATTGATTTCTTTTGAAATAATCTCTTAAACTTCTTGCGTTTACACTTCTTTTAAACGTGTTAACGGTTATGTAGCCCAAAAAACCATCTGGTTTTAAATACTTTAAACCAATCTCAAAAAAAGGAATGTACAAATCGGGATTACCTGTTTTGGTAACTTCCCAATTCGATAAGAGCTTTTTGTTTTCTTCACTCAAATTTTTTGCTCTAACATAAGGCGGATTGCCTATAACTGCATCAAAACTATCAATGTCTTTTTCTTCCCAACAAAAGGATAGAGCGTTTCCAATTTCCAAGTTGAAATTAAATTCACTTTCATCTTCACCGTTTGAAACAGCCAATAAAGACAAAAGTAGTTTTGCTCTTTGGATAGTATATTCCGAAATATCGAGTCCAAATATGTTTTCTTTAAAGATTTCAGAGTAACTCTTTAGAGATTTAGTCTTTATCTTTTGTGCAACAGTATATAAAAATGCTCCTGTTCCACAAGCAATATCAGCCACTTTTATGTTTGGTAGCTCCGTGTCAGAAAATTTGTTGAGAGTTGCATCAACAATATAATTTTTAATGTAGTTGGGAGTGTAAACCGCACCATTAACGGTAATATCTTTTGAAGGAATACTGGTTTCAAATAAATGGATTACATCTTCAAAATCGAATTTTCCATTTTTTTGTTTTATCAAATGTATAAATCTCTGGACGGTATCTTTGTCATTTCCTTCAATGCAAGAAAGTATAAGTTTATTATTGCTTATGCTGATATTGTTGAACTCAAGATACGCACCAACAATAAGTTTATTGACAATCGACAAATTATCAGACAACTTATTTAAATATTCAGATATTTCTTTATTAATCATAATCTATCTAATATTTCTATACGATTAATATTCCTACCTTTTTCATTGAAGAAAGAGATTTGATTATCTGTTAAATCATACAGCTCATAAACTTTGCTATCCAAAGCATTCCAATGGGATTCTAACAGGTTTTTCAGTGTAGTCTTTTGTCGTGGGGATGCTCTTGTGTATTGCTTTTGGTTTTCTTCAATATTTTGTGCCAACGCTGAAGTTTGTTCCACCAAATCATTATTTGTGTTGAAATTAACCTTCGGGAAAGGAATGGGTTCAATGAACTGCTTATTGAACTTGAAATAACCATTTTGTTGGCTCAGAGCAATAGACCTTGCAAGTACGGAAAACAAAGTTGAATTAATGATGCCTGCAATTGCATATAGATTTCGTTCACTTTTGTTTGGTATTTCAATGAAGAACATATTGGCATTATCACAGTAATTTAAAGAATTCTGTGTTATGGTGGCGTAGGTATCAATTGCAGTCATAGGCAACAAAATTTTGGGATAAACTGCCTTATGATTTTGAACTCTTGTAAATAGATGCCAATTTTCGTCTCCTTCACAAGTTTCAACATTGTTAACGATTTCTTCTTTGTGACGAGTCAGATACGCTCCTGCTAATGGGAAACGAGTCCGAAATTCTGAAAACGTGATTGGAGCATTTTCATCAATGGACGTATCATAAGGAAAAATCACATAAGTTGAAGTTACATCTTCACAAAAAGGATAAAACCTTTCATTGGCCATTAACGGACGACAGGCATCAATTTCCAATCTGATATTTTCTTCAAGATGCGTGCTTCCTGTTAGCGTTCCGTCATTGTTTATTGAGTTTATTTTAATATGATATGCTTTGTCCCATAATACTTGAACACCAACTTTTACTTTTGCAAAATCTCCAAATTTTCCGTGTTGGTCAAGCAGTTTTGTCTTAATGCTCAACAAATCTGCATCTTCAAAATTCCAAGGAGTTTGATTTAGTGCATTTGCAGGAATTACTGTAAAATTTGAATCATTGATTTCAAAGGCTTCTATGCTACGCAATGTTGAGGGAATTTCTGCTAATTCCGATTCGATTTTCAGGAATGAAATATTTTCAGGTTTGGACTTATCTATGATTAGCGTTGCTATGTATGTAACCCTGTTAGGGAATATTTTTGAAGATTCAAATTCAATGACTTGCGAAAGAAGTTTCTCCGAAGTGATAAACTCACGGAATTTTTTGCCATAATCAGTTTTAAAGAAACGCCTTTGAACTATTAAGCCTAATTTTCCTGTATCATTTAAAATTGAAATAGCACGTTCCATAAAGGCAACCGCTAAATCTATCTTCCCATTTTTAGTTGTATGGTATTCATCCTTTAAATATTGGTGCATTATGGGATATTCCACATTGTAGTTCTTTACTTCTACATAAGGTGGATTACCAATGATATAATCAAACCCATCTTTTGCATTAAAGATTTCAAAGAATCCCCCCGTACTTCTATAATCAAAAGCATTTGTTCTAAACAGTTGGTCTTGGTCTGAAATAATTTGAGGATACTTCGTTGAAATGTCAGTTGACACCAATGTATTGCCACACTTAATATTATTGCCTACATTGTTTAGTATCTGGCTTCCATAAATTCCAATTTCTCGATAATTTTCGTAATATTCTGAACTGTCCACTACTTTTAATGAAAGTGACATTCGTGCTACTTCTACTGCTTCTGGGTCTATATCAACTCCATAGATACAGTTTGATATTAATTGCCTTTTCCCTTCAATTGTAAGGGTTGTTACATCTGAATTCTGAAAAAAGAACGTGCTGTAATCCGTTGAAGGGTTTTGAGTATAATATTCAATTATAATGTCTTGCAGATAATCAAAAGTTTCAATCAAAAAAATTCCGCTACCACAGGCAAAATCTAAAATTTTAGTATTTAGTAGTCCTTCATACCCTTGTTCTAGTAGCTTTTCTTTTAGAATGGTTCTTTTTAGTAAATCCTGTACTAAAAATTGAGGAGTACTAATTGCTCCGTTAGTTTTAATGTATTCCAACTTAAGCCTTTCAGAAACTTCTCCATCTTCAATGACTAATTTTTTTGAAAGGAATATTTCATAAATGTCACTCAATAATTTTGTAGGTATAACTTCAAAACGATAAGGAGAAGGATAATACAATAAGGCTATTAATTCCTTTATAACAACATTATCTATTTCTAATGTTTGAAGGTCGTTTATTCTGTTAAAAAGAGGACCGTCATAGTGTTCAAAGAATTCATTATAGGAGGAAGCCTTAAATGAAACCCAAAAATCATTTTCTAAAAAAGAGAGCAGTAAGCCTTCTCTTTCAATCCTTCTCGCTTCGCAAATTCTTATAAAAATGATGCGATTGATGATTACCTGTGTCAGATAGGATAACAGTTCGGTATTGTCGTTAATTAGCTCTTTATTCCTTTCAACAATATTTTTTGCAAGTGATAATCTAAATTTTGCAAGTTGCTCGGCAAATACAAAATCAGGCGTTAGTTTTTGAATGCTCGAAACATTTTTTAATGTGTTAGAATAGAGCTTTTCAAGATTGCCATTGATGACATGGGTTTTGAGAAGATGGTTTTCTAAAATCTCAAAACTATCAACATATTCATCTATTTTCAGATAAGTTCTACCAAGGTTTGCAGATTGTTCTTGATTCGGGATGTACGTACAATCATATATGGCTAATTCTTCAAAATTTGTCAAAAATGCACAAGGAGCCAAAATAGACCAACCATAAGATTTTATTTGAAAAGCGGATGTATTACTTGTTTCAATGTTTACTGAAACAGCCTTCGCATCTAAAAAAGTAAGTTTTTGATTGTTTAGCTTAAAGGTATAATCAGGTCTTGTAGAGGTAGAGTCGATTTCTTCAAGCCTTCTTTTTTCTTCTGTGGATAATACTTTTTCTTGTAATATTTGAGAAGTATCCCTTACGTCCCATCCAAAAATAGAAAGAAGCTCGTTAATCCAAGTTCTAATAGTTTCTTCTGAACTTAAATTTAAACGGCCTTCTCGTTTAAAGCTTTGGTATCTATCTACCAAGTTGGCTAATTGTTCTTTTCTTTGGGACATTTATAATTCTAATTTTCCTTGTTTTACATTAGTGTTGCGATAATAATTAGCAGTATCTTCAGCCACAGTAAAAATAGAACCAGAGCATTTATATTTTAAGGCTTCTCTAACAAATTTGTCAGCAAAGAACAAATCTGTAACAGATTGTAAATCCATTTCAAACAGCTCGGATAGTTTCTTTAGTTTTGATTTACTGAATTTTTGACTGCCGTTTTCAATTCGACTAATGGCACTTGTGTTGATTCCGATTTTCGCACCGAATTCAGTTTGTGTCCATTCTCTTTTTTCCCTTTCCGTTTTTAAAAAGTGTCCGAAACTTGCCATTATTTTAGTTTAATCAAAAAATGATTTGACCTATTTTTAGCAAATTTAAAAATAATTTTCTGATTTAGGGTCAAGTTGTCGATTTTTTTCGAGCGGAGGCAAAAAACAGCTCTTTTGGTTTTTTTAGCGTTTGGTTTTTGAGCAACTGGATTCAGCTTTCAAACAACTTGCTTTTAAGATTGCTTTTAGTGGTTATATGCTTTTCGATTCGAAAGATTTAAGCGTAGTTCCATCTTTTAGCTTCCACTCGGTTAATCCATTAGCATTTCTGCCTAAAACAACAACAGCTGCTGTGCTTGGACTTGAAAAAACAAAATCCTCTGATAATTCATAAATCCCATTAATACTTTGGATAATTCCGTTATCAATTAATGAATCTCTTAAACGAAGTAAATTTGAAGAAAGTGAAGGAACTGCTGAATTTGCAATTCTAGAACCTTTTAATACCACAAAACCATCTGATGTTGGTTCTCCCTGTGCATCTGCTCCACGCGCTGCTTGAATAAAAAAGGTTTCTTGCTCCTGCTTGTATTTTGGTTTACTTTCTCTCTTTTCTTCAAAAACTTTATGACCGAGAGTGTTTATTATGATTTTAATATTCTCTATGAATTCTTCCATTTCAGCTCTGTCAGGTTCCGAAATTGATGATTGTGCAGGTATAGTTGTGTTATCTATTTGATATCTATTGACTTTTTTAGCAATTTCATATAAACCATTTTCAAGGTATTTGATGTGAGCTTTGTTTAGGTTTTCATCTTTACTAATGAAGAGAATAGCTTCATTCCAGAAGTCTTTCTGAGTTAAATGTTGTGTTAATCTTTTTAGAACAATTTCGGCTTCCCCTACGTAAACAAGATCTTTACCAGTCTCATCTTTTCCGAAAAGCAGATAAACACCAGGATTATTTAAATCTGGCCTATCGGAACATTCTTTCACCTTTATTCTGGGGATTTTATATGCTTTGCCAGTCCAGTTTGAAAGTTCTCCGGACATTCTCCCGTTTGGATCACCGTCAATAAGAAAGAGTTTTATAGTTTTTCCAAAATTCTTCATTTAGTTTTTTTTGCCTGTAATCTTGAGTCGATTAACTTGAAAAAAATAAAAATTTGACTCAGTGGATTCAATTTTAATAATAACTCAGTGGATTGATATTGATAGACTTAGTCTTGTAATAAATTAATTACTTTGTCGAATCAATGCTTTTTCTTAAGTAAGGGTTTTTGATCAAACAACACCATTTGTCAAAGGTAAGAAAAAATGAAAATGTTTTCTTTTAC
Organism: uncultured Lentimicrobiaceae bacterium; assembly: GCA_964592595.1. GTDB lineage: Bacteria > Bacteroidota > Bacteroidia > Bacteroidales > F082 > UBA5536. The sequence goes on from CAZQFH010000003.1 coordinate 20,587, forward strand.
AAAATCTATTGAATTATAATTTCATTCAAACCTCAACCCTTCTTTTTCCAGTTGTTTTTTAAGGGAGTTGACGGCTTTGTCGAGCGAATGGACGCCTTTGCGGAGCTCAGGCGAAGCTTGTTGCAATTGTTTCAGCAGCCCTAAACTGTTGGCCATATTTTTGCCTGAATCAAGTAGCAGGCGGTCGCTTGTTTCTGAATGGTGCGAGCCGTTTCGCTGCTGCCAATCAACCCAATCATTATAGGATGTTGCAGCCTGATTATAGCTTGTAGTTGCCTGATTCAGCCAATCAACTTCCTGATTGTAGCGGGCAATTTCGAGGTTTTGAGATAAAAAATCAAGACGTGTGTTTATGGCATTATGTGGATAGTAATAGCGCAGAATGCGGTGATATTCGGCAAGCATTTGGGTATTCTGATCTAAATTTTCAAAGGCTGCTATGGAATCGGTGTAAGCAAAAACCCCAATCAAATTTGTTTGCTGAAACTTACTGTGGATGAAATCTTGATGCGAAAGTGGCTGTTCACTAAATTGCCAGATAGGATCGTATGGCATATGTGTAAGCCTCATTTGATCTGGTTTTAACATAAAAAAACCTGGATCAAATCTGGTCTCAAAGCGCTTGCCTATAAGTGATCCTGCTGCCCATGTTGGATCAAAAAGCATCCATTTTTGGTCAATTTTTGCAGCTACCCAGGCATGCGGCACCGGACTAATGATTTCTCCTTGACGCGTATAGCCTCCAATACTAAATGAAGGAATATGCAGAAGCCTGAATACGCTGTCCATAATACCGGCATAGCCTTCGCACACACCTTTGCGCTGTTTAAAAGTACGTTCGAGTATTATCTGAAGACTTTCGTTTCGTGTATTTCCAGCTTGCCGGTAAGCTTGCAAATCGTAGGTAATATTGTTTCCCAACCACCAATAAATGGCTGCTGCGGCTTCTTTTTCCTCGGGAAAGTGTTCGCGAATAAAGTCAGCGAGTGCATCGATGGATTTTAACTTTGGGTTTTTCTTTTGGAAAGTTGCCTCGATTCGTTTCCAGTCGGGTTCTGCACCCATTGCCAGGAGCTGCAGTGATATAAGAAAAAGAAGGAGCAAACCAAAATGTTTCAGCATGAGCATGAAACGTAAATTGCAAAAATATATTTTGAATGCATGAGAAAGAAAAAATCCCGGCGAGTGCTATACTGCCGGGATTTTAAATTATCTTTCACCGTTTTTATTCAAGCATAATAGCTTCTTCGACTGCTGTTTCAGCTTTTTCAGTTTTCAAAACCGGACGATCTTTCACAATTACCATTTCGTCTATCAGGTTTTGAGCACCGGCAAATTTGTCGATAATGAGCAGTACGTATCGAATATCTACATTGATCGTACGTTGCAACTCAGGTTCAAAGGCAATATCACCACTCATGGCTTCCCAGTTGCCATCGAAAGCAAGGCCAATCAAACGGCCTTTGGCATCAATCACGGGGCTTCCGGAATTTCCTCCTGTGATGTCGTGTGTGGTAAGCATACAAACAGTCATGCTGCCGTTTTTGTTACCGTAAGGGCCATAATCTTTCGTTTGGATAATCTCCTTCAACCGATCAGCTACAACAAATTCCGATACTGTTGGGTCTTCTTTTTCCAATATTCCATTAGTGGTTGTAATGAAATCGTAGTGAATAGCATCAGCTGGGTAATAATCCTGTACTGTTCCGTAAGTTAATCGAAGGCTGAAATTAGCATTTGGATAGAATTTTTTATCCGGCTGCATTTCGCGCAGGCCAGCCATAAACAATCGGTTTCCTTTATCGAGATTGTCATAAGCATCTTCTGTTTTTGCCATCATTTCGTTGTAGCTGGCAACAAAAGCCCGCACCAATGCGTAAGCAGGATCTTTTTCTATGGTTTTAGCCTTTGGATTGTCGAGCAATGCATTTACTGATGATTCTTTGGCAAAAGCAGTTTTATTGAATACATCAGCAGCGTAGGCATTAAAATCTCCTTTGTATTTTTTTTCTATTTCCTTAAGTGCCTCAGGCTGTTGTGCAACAGCAACATTTTCGTAATACATCTGCATCATACTTGCCAGCAAATTTTGATCGATGCCGGTATTATAATTCTTGAAGTGATTTTCAACAGCACTCTTTAGTCTTTCAGTTTGCTGTTTGATTGTAGCTTCGTCAGTGTCTTTATCAGCCAATGATTCGGCAAGGCGATTGAAACGGTTGGCAAAACCCAGAATTTCTGGTCCGCGCAAAACAGATTCCATCATAAACCAGCGTACCAGGTTGTATTCGCCAATAGTTTGGTAAGCATTTTCGATTAAAGGGAGCGCTTCTCCGTATTGGGTTTTCATTAATGGATTTTTGTCGAGCCAGTTATTAAAATCAGCTTCGATATGACGTTTTTTGTTGGCAACTTTTAAGCGTTTCAGCCCTTTGGTTTGGCCGATAAAATATTTCCAATAATTGGCAGTACCGGCATATTTGGAGGCGTATTGCAGGCGTGTTTTTTCGCTGGCATCCATACCTTCGCGCATGATGCGGAGTTTTTCTTCACGAATTTTTACGATGGTAGGATTACTTTCTTTCACGGCCAGATCAACACCCCACGAAGTAAGGTACCTGTCAGTACTTCCTGGATTTCCAAGAATCATGGAGAAATCACCTTTTTCGATTCCTGCGATTGAGACAGGCAGAAAATGACGGGGTTTAAAAGGCTTGTTATCAGCACTATATTCAGCCGGTTTGTTGTCTGATCCTGCATATACTCTGAAAATCGAAAAATCGCCGGTATGGCGTGGCCACATCCAGTTGTCCGTATCAGCACCGAATTTTCCGATGGCTTCGGGAGGTGTGCCTACAAGGCGGATATCCTTGAAGGTTTCGTAGGTGAGCAGGTAAAACTCATTGCCTTCGAAATAGTCTTTCACAACGGCATTATAGTGGGTGTCTTTGGTGGCTTCATCCACAATGGCATGGCGGTTTTCGTTTAGCTTATTGCTGCGTTCTTTCTCCGTCATATCAGCCGTAATGCCTTCGAGCATGCGGCTGGTAACGTCGTCCATACGAATTAGAAATTGAGCTGTAAGGCCGGGAATCGGGATTTCCTCTTCCTTATTTTTAGCCCAGAAACCATCGGATAGGTAATCGTTTTCAACAGTGCTTACCGACTGTATCGAACCATATCCGCAATGGTGATTGGTAAGTAGAAGCCCCTGTTCTGAAATGATTTCGCCGGTACAGCCACGGCCAAAAATAACAATGGCATCTTTCAGGCTGCCCTGATTAACACTATAAATTTCTTCTGCTGTGAGCTGAAGACCCATTTTTCGCATGTCTTCATAGTTCAGGCGTTCGATAAACATTGGAATCCACATGCCTTCATCAGCTTTCACTTCCATGCGAAATAATCCCAGGCTGAGTACTACTAGGATCAGTAAGTTTTTCATTTTGTTCAACATATCACGTTTTATTAAGGATAAAAAATTTGTTTCCGCAGCAAATTTAGCAATTTACAGCATGCAATAATGCAGAAAATCGTCTGTTGAACAATATTTAAGCCCCGCTGTTAGAGCCTTATGAAATTATTTTGGGACGAACGTTTTGCTCAGGAAGCTTACCTATATGGTGAGGCTCCTAATGTGTTTTTTAGTGAAGTTTTAAGGGAGCGCCCACCCGGAAAACTTTTGCTTCCCGGCGAGGGTGAAGGTCGTAATGCTGTGTGGGCAGCTACCATTGGATGGGATGTAACTGCTGTTGACTACAGTATTTCCGGAAAAGCAAAAGCACTCAAACTAGCTGAGCGACGCAAAGCAAAGCTTGATTATCAAATTCAGGATCTTGCGCAGCTCAATTTGCCTGAAAATACTTACGATGCCATTGCGTTGATTTTTGTACATCTTTCGGCACAAATCAGAGCAAAGGTACACAACGAATTGGTAAAAAGTTTGAAGCCAGGCGGATTGCTGATTATGGAATCGTTTCACAAAAACCAGCTGCATTTTGATTCGGGTGGGCCAAAAAATGCTGAAATGCTTTACGATAGTAAATTAATATCATCGGATTTTAGCGCCTTGGAGCTGAACCATCTTAGTGAAACACAAACGATATTAAGCGAAGGTGAATGGCACAAAGGTGAGGCAGCTGTGGTGCGTTATGTGGGTATCAAAACTGTTGAGCTAAGAACACGTTAATCAGCTAAAAAAGAATAAATTGTTTCGAGAAGTTGGTTGCGATCAATAGGTTTGGTAATATAGCCATCGCATCCGGCTCTTTCGGCTCTCTGTATTTCGATATCCATGGCATAGGCCGTTTGGGCAATAATTGGAATTGTAGGATTTACTTTTTTTATAGTCTCTGTGGCTTCATATCCATTTATTCTGGGTAGCCTGATGTCCATCAAAATTAAGTCGATATGTTCTTTTGCTTCTCTTATCATGTCGATGGCTTCTTGTCCGTCCATAGCCCAAAGTATGTTCACAAGCGAAGGGCGCAACATAATCATCAGCAAGTTGAAATTGGTTCGTTCATCTTCAACGATTAGTATTTGCTTGCCTGGCCAGTGATACGTGTGTTTTTGATCGTCGCCAGCATGAAATGCCTTGTGTTCTATTTGCACAATGGCAGCTGGTAATGTAAAACGGAAAGTGGATCCAACATTGCGTGTTGAATCCAACATAAGTGAACCTTCCAATAAATCGATCAAACCTTTGATGATTGAAAGTCCCAGGCCTGTGCCGCCGTATTTTTTGGTACTGCTATAATCGAGTTGCCTGAAACGTTTAAAAATCAACTCGTGTTTGTCGGGGCTTATGCCAACACCAGTGTCTTTCACAAAAAATTGCAACTGGTCGTTCGATATTTCATAACCCATTTCAATGGAGCCGCTTTCAGTAAACTTAAAAGCATTATCAAGTAAATTGCCTAAAATTTGCTGAAGCCTTACGGCATCGGTATTTACGGTTATATTGCTGATATCTTGAGGGGTGGTGAGCTTAAACTGAAGGTTTTGCTTTCCTTTTTTCGTGCGCAACTGATCGTAGGAACGGTAGAGGTTGTGCATAAGTTCGTTCAATACAAAATTAGTTTTGTGCAGCCGCATTTGTCCGGCTTCAATTTTTGCAATATCAATGATATCGTCGATCAGCCTGAGTAAAACCTGCCCACTATCAAACACAATTTGTGAATATTCTTCCCTTTCTTGAGCCGGCAATTCAGGGTCGCGCAAAAAATCAACAAATCCGATGATATGATTCATGGGCGTTCTGATTTCGTGCGACATGCTGGTCAGAAAAGCAGTTTTGAGTTTATCCGACTCTTCCGCTTTTTCGAGTGCTTTGATTAGCTCGTACTCTGTCATTTTTCGCTTTGAAACATCGCCGATGATAATGATAAAGGAAAGTGCATCGCTCATTTTACTCGATACAACAGTCCCACGGCACTTAAAAAAGGTGTCTTTTTCTTTGTTAAGCGGAAAAGGAGCTTCAATATCAAAGCCTGTTTTATGATCAATCATCTGATTAATTTTAAAACTAAGCTCTGTGCCTTGAAAAGGAGGAAAACGCTTCACATTCATCTTGTTGATGACGTCGGCGGCGGTGGTATTAAATGTTTTTAGAAAAGCCGGGTTTGCAGCAGTAATGTAGCCAAAACGATCAAGATTTAAAATGGCAAGCGGTATATTGTTGATGGTAACTGCCAAACGATGCTCAATATCTTTTTCCGACTGCTGATTTTGCAGGTGTAATTGTTCCTGAAGTTTGACTATAGTGTGCTTCAGCGTTGAAATTTCTGCCAGAAGGGCTTGTTTTGTTTCGTCTGATTTCTCCATCAGTAACTGGGTATAAGCGCTCGATTTATTGGGTAGTAATCCTAAACAAAAATAGTATTTCTTACGTAATAACCTCTAAGAAGGTTACCGTTAAAAAGCGAAAACACGCTAAACTTAATCGATCACTAAGATTTTTTGGGTTATAACATTTCCGGTTATCGTAATAAATCTGATCATATAAAGCCCTTCTTTAATTGTTGCCGGCAGATGGAGGGATTTTTCGGGGCTTAGACTTTGCCAAACAACAAGCTGATTTCCAAACAAATCAAACAAAGCGGCACTACTTAATTGAAGTGACGAGCTATAATTTATTGTGGCGCTGTTTGTTGGGTTTGGAGAAATCTTTAATAATGATGAATTGTTTATCGTGCGTAAACCCGGAAATACGCCGCAATTGTAAAGGGTTTCTAAGCTAAGTGCGCGTATTTGAGGTAACAATTTCACCAAAGAATCTCCCGGACAACTTGTGGCACAACCATCCTGATGGCCTGCAATAGTGGGCAGGTTTGGATTGAGTGGATGCGAATATGTGCCTTGAGGGTCAAGATTCGACCAAATTGCTTTCCAGCTCACTAAGTGATTCAAAGTAGAAAGTGCTTCTGGTGTTGGCGTCTGTTTTATAAAAGTTCCGAGCATACAAATGCCCATAGTTCCTGTATTTGCTGCACAAAAATGAGCCCCCAACACATCGTCTTGAGCCAGATTATCGCCCGGATCTCTTCCTGCAAAAAGTAAACCATCCGGACTGATTAGGTAATTATAACCTATATCAGACCAGCCATTTACCTCTGTATGATAAATATAAATACTTCGGATCAGATTCACGTAATCTGTGAGCTCATTATCCGTTGCCGAATGATGAATGATTTGATTATGAACAGTATTTGGGATTCGCTCGTAATCAGGGTCGGGCAATCCCGCACGCCACACTTCCTGCATAATCATTGGTGGTTGTGAGCAGCTGTCGTGAGGTTGATTTTTTAGCTTAATTTCTGTTTTAATGTCAGGTGTGTAAATGAGGTAAGCGATCTTGATTTGTTCAGGATCAGTAGTTTCAATACTAAAACTATGTTGAGGCGCATCAAAAACGATGAGCTTGCTTTTAATTTTTCCATGGGTAATGGGAACATGTTCGTCAGGTAAAATGGTATAAGTTTTTTCAGCCGTATGGAGAAAAGTTTTGTCATTAAATGCAGTATCCAATTCAAAAGTTATTGCCCGAAAAGCAGTCGTAGTATATTTTGCCGAGTCCTGATCGATAGAAAGTTGAGTAACACGTTGTGCGTGAATTGTTAGGCTGATTACGAAATTAGAAGCTAACAGCAGTATGCAGAGGTGTTTTTTCATTTATAAAGGAGCTTATCTTCGCATTCACGCGGTAGATGCAAAGGAAAGCATTTTTTGAAATAAGTAGTCCAATGTAAATAATTAAAACCCTTATGAATAAAAGAAAATATGAGTATCTGGATTCATAAATAAAACGATAATGATTTTCTTCGTTATCCCCATCCCTAAAGGAACCGAAGAAAATCAAACAATCCCTTTAGAGTAGGGTTAAATAATAGATATCCTGTTAAATACTGAAATTATATTCATCAATCCCGACATTCATTAAAGAAAAAATGCCCGTGAAATGAGGTTCACAGGCATTGAACTTGTTAAAATAAACACTTTTTAGTTGGTTATATTTGCCGAAATGCTGCTTGTACTTTCATTGATGAAATAATAAGTTTTTCCACCATATGCTGCATTACTCATTTTAATGGGAGCCACCTGAACAATTGATTGTCCGGTTCCTAAACCACTCAGATCGCTGGATGTAAACTCGCATGAAACAGCATTTCCGGGTAGTACTTTTAACACACTGCCTACCTGAAAATATACAGAATCTGCATTATTTAGGGATGCAACAGTAAGTGTGTAGCCTGATTTTGAAACATCGGAACTACTGGTAATAGCACCTATACTTGGGAATGCGGTTGTTACTGTGTGTGAAAATGCCGGCACGTCGCCATTGCCAGACACTTCCCAGGTGATGTCGCCACTTAAATCAATGCCGGTCGGATTGGTGAGCGATGGTGTAAAAGTGTAGCTGTTGTTTGATTGTTTGGTAAGGTCACTGCCTTTTAGTTTTACGGTTCCGGCATCATTGAAAGAATTGTAGCCATCACCCGTAAATACAGCAACACCAAGCCCTATTGTAGTCGTGATGTCGCCGATAGGAGTAGCGGTGATATTTTGTGTTTTTATGGCTACCAATGTGCCTGATCCAAGTTGTGGTGTTGGTGATTCAGTGCCAGGATTGTTGGGATCAACCGGATCTGGATTGTCGTCGTCTTTTTTGTTGCACGAAGCAAGCGTAAAAGCTACTATAATGATTGCCGACAGTGCAATCTGACTGATTTTTCTGAAGTCTAAATGAAATGTTCTCATAATGGATAGTTTTTGAGGTTTTTAAACATAGTTAATACGCTACAAAAGTAAAGCTGGTAAAGGCGCAGTTTGATGTGGTAAAACACCGAATTGTTTACGTACTTTACCCTATATTTAGTTGAAATGCAGAAAGTAAGTTGGGCTTTGGTAGCTAATTTAACTGCTGAGTGAAGTGAATAAGCAGAAACTAAAACACCCCATTAAAACGCATTTAGAGCATCTTGCTGAAAATTGGCCAGGGTTCATCCACTGGAAGAGGAGCCTCAATAGTTAATACTTCTTTTGATACAGGATGCACAAAGCTTAGTTTCCAGGCATGCAGACTGATAGAGGCATCAGGGTTTGAACGTTTGGCGCCGTATTTAAGATCACCTTTGATGGGGCATCCAATGGCAGCAAGTTGCACCCTGATTTGATGGTGCCTGCCTGTAAGTAATTCAATTTTAAGCATTGAATAAAAATCCAGCGAACCGATTAAGCTGTAGTTTAGTTTGGCTTGTTTTGCACCTGCTGTTTCGGGTGCCACCACATACGATTTGTTCTGTTTTTCGTTTTTTTTAAGGTAGTGAGTGAGGCTGTCGGTTGGTTGTGGCGGTGTGTTTTTTACAAGAGCGAGGTAAATTTTTTGCCAATTTTTTTCTTTAAGCTGAACTGTTAGCCGGCTCAATGCCTTACTGGTTTTCGCCAATAGTAACACTCCACTTACCGGCCTGTCGATGCGATGAACCAGTCCAACAAAAGCTGCTCCTGGTTTGTTTCCTTTCCATTTCAGGTACTCAGCTGCTTCATCCAGCAAGCTTTTATCGCCGGTTTTATCGCCTTGAACCAATTCTGACGGCCGTTTGTTGATCACTAAGAGGTGGTTATCTTCGAATAATATGCGCGATTCAAACGGATGGGGCATAAGCTAATGATAGTTCTGGAAAAATTTAATATTGTTCTCTTTCGTTCGGGAAATCGGAAGTTTTTACATCGCTGATGTAGCTGAAAACGGCTGTTTTGATTTCATCATGCAGGTTATGATACCGTCTCAGGAATCGTGGTGAGAATTTCTGATTAATACCCAGCATATCATGTAAAACCAAAACCTGACCGTCAACCTGATTTCCAGCTCCAATACCAATAATTGGAATTCTAACACTTTGTGTTACTTCGGCTGCCAGATGTGCAGGAATCTTTTCCAAAACAATACCGAAACATCCGGCCTGTTCCAGAATTTTAGCGTCGCGTCGCAGTTTTTCGGCTTCTTTATCGTCGGTGGCTCTCACAACATAAGTTCCAAATTTATTGATGCTTTGAGGAGTAAGGCCCAGATGGCCTAAAATTGGAATGCCAGCGCTAAGTATCCTGTCGACAGATTCCACAATTTCTTCTCCACCCTCAAGTTTGATGGCATTGGCACCCGATTCCTTCATTATCCGTATGGCCGACGAAAGCGCCTCCTTGGAGTTCCCTTGATAAGTTCCAAAAGGCATATCCACAACAACCAAAGATCGTTGCACAGCACGTGCCACCGAACTGGCGTGATAAATCATCTCATTGAGTGTGATTGGTAAGGTGGTTTTATGACCCGCCATCACGTTGGAAGCGCTGTCGCCAACTAATATAACGTCAATGCCGGCTTCATCAAGAATTTGAGCCATCGAATAATCGTAGGCTGTTAGCATGGCAATTTTTTCGCCTTTAAGCTTCATCTCCTGAAGCACATGAGTGGTAATCTTTGGGATATCTTTGGAAGAATACATAAAGCTTTGTTTTAACAAGCAAAAGTAAAGGTTTTTTAACTGACAGGCTTTTACATTTTTAGTTTCTAAATCGCTGTGGATCGCTAAAATTTAATTAAAAACGAGCAATTGGTGAATATTTATAGGCTTTATGACTGACTTACCTGTAAAAGAACCTGGTTTGAAAGAAAATAAATTAGTCACAGCATTCATTTATCAGGTCACCCACAACCGATTACTGGTCAGTGTTTGTGCAGGAGAAAATATATCGTAATTTTGTCCGTTCTTAGCATTACAGAAATTCTGGTTTTGTTGTTGTTTTTCAAAATTTAATTATCGAAACGAATGAAATCCAAAAATAGCTTCTTGTCTGTTATAGTTTTATTATCGTTGCTTGCCGGAATAAGTGCTTGTAGCACAGATGTTGATTTATATGCTGATTACAAAGATATTACTATCGTTTATGGTTTGCTTGATGCCGGGCAGGACACCAATTTTGTAAAAATTACCAAAGCGTTTTTAGGTCCTGGAAATGCGCTTGAAATTGCGAAAGATCCGGATTCGAGTAATTATGCTGAAAAGTTAAATGTGATCCTGCAAGGCAGAAAAAATAGTTCCGACCTCAATCCTATTATATTGGATACAATAACCATTTATAACAAATTGGCCGGAGATTCGATTTTCTATTTTCCTAGTCAGTTATTGTATTTTACCACAGCTACCTTAGATGTTAATGCAAAATACACCCTTAAAGTTGCACCCGAAGCAAAAGTTATTGAAGCCAAAACCGATATGATTGGTTCATTTGGTATCCTCAGACCGGTAAACCGAATCAATTTTGCTTCCACGGTTGCTACACAAATTGAATGGAATTCGGCTCGTGGTGGCAGGCGCTATGAGGTTAACCTCAAGTTTTATTACAAAGAATTAAGGCCTGGCAATCCGGATACTGTTTTTAAAGTTTTGAATTGGAATTTGGGAATGCGCAAGTCTCAAACGCTTGACGGAGGTGAAGGTATGAGTGTAAGCTATTTGGGAGAAGAGTTTTATACCCGTTTGGGTCAGGAACTTGATGATGTACTTAACGTCAGGCGATGGGCTGATGAAGTAGTACTTACCATTTCGGCTGGTGGCGAAGAGCTGAGCACTTTTATCGATGTGAATGCTCCTTCAAATAGCATTGTTCAGGAAATTCCCCAGTACACCAATATAGCAAATGGTTATGGCATTTTTTCTGCCAGACGTCAGGCACAGCAAACCTACACCCTAAGTGTTTTGAGCGAAACCAAACTGGTGGAAGACCACGATTGGGGTTTTGTATTCAACCGGTAATCGCAACTGACACTTTATTTTTTATTTCAGACTGTCTTTTTGTCATTCATATTGTTTGTTTTAGCTATTAAGGATTTAGTGATATCCTATTATGCTGACTATCAATAATATTAGCTGTTATTATTTACCAAGAGGAAAACAACATTTCCATTTGATAAGGCACTTTTTTTAATCTTTTGGTTTTGGCACAATCCTTGACAAAAAGCAGTCTAAAGCTCAAGAATTAAAAAATAAATTTTGATAAAAAGGAGGAAAACTAAATGGGAAAAATAATTGGAATTGACCTTGGAACAACCAACTCATGCGTTGCAGTAATGGAAGGTAACGAGCCGGTTGTAATCCCGAACAGCGAGGGTCGTCGTACGACACCTTCCATTGTGGCTTTTACTGAGAATGGAGAACGCAAGGTGGGTGATCCTGCAAAGCGTCAAGCCATTACAAACCCGGAAAAGACCATTTCTTCGATCAAGCGTTTCATGGGAGAAACATTTGATCAGGTATCTAAAGAAGTTGGTCGGGTACCGTATAAAGTTGTTAAAGGTCAAAATAATACGCCACGCGTTCAGATAGAAGATCGCATGTACACCCCGCAGGAGATTTCGGCAATGGTGCTTCAAAAAATGAAGAAAACGGCTGAAGATTACCTCGGGCAAACGGTTACGGAAGCAGTAATTACTGTGCCGGCTTATTTCAGCGATTCGCAGCGTCAGGCAACCAAAGAAGCTGGTGAAGTTGCCGGTTTGAAGGTGAAACGTATCATCAACGAACCTACTGCTGCAGCCTTGGCTTATGGTCTGGATAAAAAGAAAAATGATGTAAAAGTTGCAGTTTTCGACCTTGGTGGCGGTACTTTTGATATCTCAATCCTTGAACTGGGTGAAGGGGTCTTCGAAGTAAAATCGACCAATGGTAATACTCATCTTGGTGGCGACGACTTTGACGAAACTGTTATTCAGTGGCTTGCTGATGAATTTAAAAAAGATGAAGGTCTTGATCTTCGTAAGGATCCTATGGCACTTCAGCGCCTGAAAGAAGCAGCTGAAAAAGCAAAAATTGAGCTTTCCAGCTCTACAGAAACAGAGATCAACCTGCCTTATATTATGCCGGTTGATGGTGTGCCAAAGCACTTGGTGCGTAAGCTCACCCGTTCGAAATTTGAACAACTCACCGATTCACTTATTCGCGGAACAATTGAGCCTTGTCGGCAGGCACTTAAAGATGCCGGAATGTCAGCAAGTGATGTTGACGAAGTGATTTTAGTTGGTGGTTCAACACGTATTCCTGCGATCCAAAATATCGTAAAAGAATTTTTTGGCAAAGAGCCTTCCAAAGGTGTGAATCCCGATGAAGTAGTGGCTGTTGGAGCTGCTATTCAGGGCGGAGTGCTTACCGGAGAGGTAAAAGATGTGCTGTTGCTCGATGTTACTCCACTCAGCCTGGGTATTGAAACCCTTGGCGGTGTAATGACAAAGCTTATCGAATCGAACACAACTATCCCTACCAAAAAGTCTGAAACTTTTTCAACTGCAGCTGATAATCAACCTTCTGTTGAAATTCATGTGTTGCAGGGCGAAAGGCCGATGGCTAATCAGAACAAAAGTATCGGACGATTCCATCTTAACGATATTCCACCGGCACCACGTGGCGTTCCGCAAATCGAGGTAACCTTCGACATTGACTCTAACGGTATCTTGCATGTTGCGGCTAAAGACAAGGCTACCGGAAAATCGCAGAGTATTCGTATCGAAGCGTCTTCGGGACTAACTGATGCTGAAATTCAGAAAATGAAGGATGAGGCCAGTGCCAACGCCGAAGCTGATAAAAAAGAGCGCGAGAAAATAGACAAGCTCAATGCAGCTGATGCGCTGGTATTCCAGACCGAAAAGCAGTTGAAAGAATATGGAGATAAACTTCCTGCTGATAAAAAGTCGGAAATTGAAGCAGCACTCGAAGAACTGAAAAAGGTTCATCAAAGTCAGGATATTCCTGCTATCGATACCGCAATGGAAAAGCTGAACGGAATCTGGCAGTCGGCCAGTGAAGAGATGTACAAAAATACACAGCAGACTCAGGATGGTGCTCAGCCTGGTGCTGATGCCAATGCAGGCTCCTCAGCCGAACAGGGTGGCGACGATGAAGTAACTGATGTGGATTTTGAAGAGGTTGACGATAAAAAGTAAACCGAAAGTAACTTAATCTCACTATATACCATAGGGTTGATTCATTGATAATCAACCCTTTTTTAATGCAATTTTAATCTCAAACACTTCTCAATTATCCTTAACTTTGCAGATGTAATAAATTGATTATTCTCTTAAATTTATACCTTATGAAGCATTTAATTTTTACTTTTTTGAGTGTGGTTCTAGTGGCATTTTTCTTGCCGCTTCAAGCCCAAAACATTGTTGTAAACGGAGATCTGGAGGTTTGGAATTCTGATGATGAACCTGCTGGCTGGACTAAAATCGAAAGTATTTCTAAAGAATCAACTATTGTTCATGGTGGAAGTTTTGCTGCCCGTCACACCTCTGGTGATGGAACACTCGACTTTCAGCAGGATGTTGAAGGAATTGTTCCCGGAACTACCTACACCATAGCGTATTACTTTTTGGATAATGATCCGGCAGCTCGTCACCGTATCTGGTCATACTGGATGGATGAAGGCAATACTTACTTGGATGATGATGCGGATGTATTGCGGCCTGGAACCTACAGCCAAGATAATGCCAATTGGATGCATTATTCGCAAGTGCTCACAGCTCCTGCATCAGCAGCAAAGTTTCGTTTCGAAGTACGTGTTTACAAACAAGATGGTAATTTAGGAGGTTCTGTTTTTTATGATGATTTTTCAATTAGTGGTGATTTAATCATCAAACCCGAGCCTACAAATTATCCTTCAGCTTTTGCGGCAGAGCCTCAGGATATTGGAGTAAGCTTAAGCTGGACTGACGCCACAGGCGAGCAGCTGCCGGATGCCTATTTGATTCTTGGTGAAACCATAGTTACAAAAGGACTAAATATTGATCTTCCGTTGGATGGCACTCCTGTTGCCAATAACCTCGATATCTCCTTGGGATACATTGCATGGAATGTGCCTTTTGGTCAGGAAGCTCATGCTTTCAATGCTTTAGAAGCTAATACAACCTATCATTTTGCTATTTTCCCTTATACCAATTTGGGCGAAAACATCGATTACAAAACCGATGAAACCTATCCCGAAACTACTGTAACTACAACAAATACTGTTGCATTGCTCAATGAGCCTTTTGATCAGGATCTGGGTGTGATGAGCACTTTTAATGTTGTTGGAGATCAGGAATGGTCACACAGCACCTTTGGTGATGATCAATTTGCTCGTATGTCGGGCTATTCTGGTGGTGCCTTACTCAATGAAGATTGGTTAATAAGTCCCGAAATGGATCTCACCAATATGCAGTCTGCAACCCTCAGCTTCCGCACGGCTTATAATTTTGACGGCGATCCACTTCGCCTGATGGTATCGAATGATTATGACGGACAAGGCGATCCAAATGATTTCTCTTGGACAGATCTTACTGATCAATTCGACTGGTCGCCAGGCGGTTATGAATGGGCAGAATCAGGTTCGCTGGATGTGCTTTCTTATGCAAATCCTAAAATGTTTGTAGCATTTAAATATACTTCAACCACTGCTGCTGCTTCAACATGGGAAGTTGACTGGGTGCGCGTAATTGGCGAAGGAACAGTTGGCTTGAATGAATTGAGTGCTAAAACAGTTAAATTGTTTCCAATTCCAGTAGTAGATCAAATTCATTTCAAGCTTGATAATGAGGCAAATGTGCAAATTACTGACATGAACGGTAAAGTTGTTTTCAGTAATAATTTGGTAACTGGCAGTAATCAGCTGGATGCTACAAACCTAAAGCAAGGTGTTTATGTTATCAGCTTTGTTTTTAATGATGGAACAAGCACTCATACGCGATTTGTAAAATAATCTTCATATTTATTTTACGAAAACTGCACTTGGAAATTTTCCTTGTGCAGTTTTTGTTTTTTTACGCGAAGGAAGTCATAAATAATCCGTACTTTCGTTTTATTGCTAAATGATAACGTTCAAATGAAACGCTTCGCTTACATTATTTTGGTACTTCTTCTTGTTGGTTATTTTGTTCAGGCTCAGGAATATGAGCCTGTAAGAATGGAATTGCCTACACGATTAGATATCAAATCATATGGTTATGAGTTATTGGGTGAAAATGGAATGATGCTTTTTTACGAAAGTCGCGAGTTGGATGAAAACAATAAGCGGAAGTGGTTTTTTACGAAACTCGACACCAATCTCACCGAGCAATGGGTTAAGCTGGTAGCACTTTCGGAGGGAATGCGCATCCATAAAATTCTATCCACAGAGGAGCGATTGATCGTTTTATTTATCAAAAACACGGGAAAAAAGCAAGAACCTATTGCATATGAAATTGTAAGTTATCATTTGCGAAATGATAAATTCAGTTTGATGGGCGGAGATTTTCCTGCTCAATCACAAATCCAAACGTTTGCTGCGCACAAAGATAAACTACTGGTAGGAATTAACCTGGCGGATAATCTTGCCGATTTATTGCTTTTTGATCTTTCAAGGGGCAGTTTAAAAGCACTGGATGTTCTGGCAGAAGGACAATACATCATCCAGAAAATCGCTGTGCTGCAAACTGATGAGCGATTTGGTGTGTTTGTAAAACGATTTGGAAACAAGCGTTTTGAAGCAGATATCTTTTTATTTTTCGACTTGAATGGTGGTTTGGTCAATCTTTTTGAAGTTGTGGATGAACAATATCGGTATCTGGCTTCAGTTGGCTTTTTTAGTCAGCAGGGAGAAGTTGTAGCAATTGGAACTTATGAAAGGGAAAAAAACAAACCCACTGCGATAAAAAATGCCCAGGAAACCATAGGCAGAGAGGCTGCCGGTATGTTTTATTTACAGTTGCAAGCAAACGGACAAAGCAGCATCAAGTACCATCCATTTGCCAGTTTGCCCAATATTGACATTGCACTGGCCAGCGAGGATCTGATGCGACTCAGGCAACAGCAGTCGCGTGGAAAAGCCAAACTCGAAGAAACAGAAATTGCTTTTCAGTTTTATGAGCCGCAGTTGATGAGTCAGGATAGTTTGTTAATTTTTTCGGCGGAGGCTTTCCGTCCGCGCTATCGGGTGGAATCGCGCATTGATTATGATTTTTATGGCCGGCCAATTCCTTACAGTTATACCATTTTTGAGGGATATCAGTTTTTTAATACTTTATTGGTTGGATTCGACAGAAATGGAGAAGTAAATTGGCTAAACACTTTCCAGCTGCGCGATTTAATAACATTTGAGCTTGATCGTCATGTTTTTGTTTCCCTGCTCGAACATGAGGTGTTGGCAGCAGCATATCACGAAGGAGTGCTGCATAGCAAACTCATGAATCTGAGCGGAGAGTTGATTGGCGAGCCAGCCAAAACCAATCTGGATTTGAGGTTTTCAAATGATCGGCTGCTCGAAGAGAATTTTGGCAAACTGATGCCTTGGTATGGTAATTATTTTATTGTAACTGCCAATCAAAAAATCAGCAATAGCAGGCTTGTACGCGACAATCCAAGAAGTGTCTTCTTTCTTCAGAAGATAGCTTTTGAATGAGAGGGGAGTTGGTTTTTTTTTAAGTTAGTAGGTTTTTTGGCAATATTTTTTCTTATTTTAGCTGAGTATAACAAACCAAGATATTAGATGAACTCCCTAAATAGCATAGTTCAGCGTCTGTCATATTTTTTTAGAGCGAAAGGAACGCACAATTTGCACTCTCCAGTTGTTTTTCAACTTGCAACAGAGGTTTTGCGGGATAGCAAAAGCTATCCGGAATATGACTTGCTGCATCGGCAACGTAAACGCTTGTTAAGCAATCGCAATTTGATTGAAACAGTTGATTTTGGTGCTTCCGCAGGGTCAAAAGATTTTATAACCTATCGGGCAAGGGTGCAGAAACTTGTGAAAAGACGCTCGCATGCTGAGCGGTATAATCGTCTTCTCTTCAGATTAGCCCGTCATTTTAAACCTGAATTCGTACTCGAGTTTGGTACAGCTGCCGGATTAAGTGCCGCCTCTCTGGCAATGGGTAATCCGGAGGCCAAGGTTATAACCTTAGAAGGTTGTGCCTCAATGGCCTCTGTGGCTGATGGAAGTTTTGAAAGACTAAAAACTACTAATGTGAGTACCGTAATCGGCAACTTTAATCAAACGCTGCCGGAAGTATTGAATAGCTTGCCTAAGCTTGATCTTGTTTTTTTTGACGGCAATCATCAGAAAGTTCCGACTCTGGATTATTTTCATCATTGCCTTACCAAGGTGCACGAAAACAGCATCTTTATTTTCGATGATATACACTGGTCAACGGATATGAATGAAGCCTGGCAGCAGATTCAACAACACGAAGAGGTAAGCCTAACGATTGATCTTTTTCAGTTTGGGTTGGTATTTTTTAGAAAGGGAATTGCAAAGCAACATTTTACACTTCGGATGTAAATATGTTTAGTAACTTTGTTTCTCCCAAAAAGCTTGCTCATGGATAATTATGTGATTCGTCTCAATGCTATTTCGAGGCATTATAAAGTTGGAACAGAAATCGTTAAGGCGCTTGATGAAATCACGCTTGATATCAAACGAAATGAATATGTTGCTTTGATGGGTCCTTCCGGATCTGGTAAATCAACCTTGATGAACCTCTTGGGTTGTTTGGATACGCCTACTGCCGGTTCTTACTTTTTAAATGGTAAGGACGTAAGCAGGATGAATGACAATGAGCTGGCCGATATCAGAAACAGGGAAATTGGATTTATTTTTCAAACCTTTAATTTGCTTCCACGCTCTACTGCACTCGAAAATGTAATGTTGCCGCTGGTATATTCCGGGATTGGTAAGCAACAACGCATCGAAATTGCAGAAAAAGTTTTGGCAGATGTGCAGTTAACTGACCGTATTAAGCACCGGCCAAATGAACTTTCAGGTGGTCAGCGCCAGCGCGTTGCTATTGCCAGAGCTCTGGTGAATAGTCCGTCAATTATTTTGGCTGACGAACCAACCGGAAACCTGGATTCTAAAACTTCAGTAGAAATTATGGGACTCCTCGAAACTATTCATAAAGCCGGTAATACGATAATATTGGTTACGCACGAAGAAGATATTGCTATGCATGCCCATCGTGTGGTGCGTTTGCGCGACGGAAGGATAGAATCAGATGATTTGAACAAGAATATCATCGTGGTTGCGCAGCGTCAATAATTTACAATTTGTAGCTCTTTTTAAACAAACCGACTTTTGGCTTGTTAAAAGCCTAAATATGCTACTATGACAGATGAATTTAAAATTTATACACGCACTGGCGATAAAGGTCAAACGACTTTGATTGGAGGTACCAGGGTGCCAAAATATCATGACAGAATCGAGGCTTATGGAACTGTAGATGAGTTGAATTCCTTTGTAGGACTTATAAGGGATCATGAGGGTTCGGATGAACTAAGCCGAAAAACTTTGTTGGAAATTCAGGACAGGCTATTTACCCTTGAATCGCATTTGGCTGAAGATAAAGGAGCAGTTATTCCAAAACCAATGCCCTCGTTGTTTGAGGTTGATGTTGAATTTCTGGAGAAGGAGATTGACAGGATGAACAATGATTTGCCTGAGCTTACAAATTTTATTCTTCCGGGAGGTCATATGGTAGTATCATATTGCCACGTAGCCCGAACAATATGTCGCAGGGCAGAACGTTTGGCAGTGCGCCTGAGTGAGCATTATCCGGTTGAGTCCATAGATCTGCAGTACCTGAATCGCCTTTCCGACTACTTTTTTGTGCTTGCGAGGTATTTGGGATATCATAATGGGGCAGTGGAAACAGTCTGGAATGCACGATATTAGTTCATTTCAGGAAATTATTGTTTTTTCTTGACTTCCTTTAAAAAAAAATTACTTTTGCAAAAAATTTCACCTTAAGATTAGGAATTATGTATTGGACACTTGAATTAGCTTCAAAACTCGAAGATGCTCCCTGGCCGGCAACAAAGGATGAATTATTGGAATGGGCTATTCGCTCAGGTGCCCCACAGGAAGTAATTGAAAATTTTCAGGAAATGGAAGATGAAGGCGAGATTTACGAACGTATCGAAGATATCTGGCCCGATTATCCCACCAAGGAAGATTTCTTTTTTCATGAAGATGAATATTAAAACTTTAAACCGGCTTAAGGCCGGTTTTTTTATGCCTGCCTAAAAAAGCTGAAATGAACCCTCCCGTAGCGGCGAAGCTCAACAAATGCCTGATGTGATGAGAAATTATGGTTTCCGGAATGCTCAATAACGAGCAGACCTTGTTCGTTGAGCAAGTGGTGTTTAAAAATTAATTCAACGAGCAACTGATAATGAGTGCTTTCGTATGGCGGATCGGCAAAGATTAAATCAAATTTCTGCTTGGTGGTGGGTACAAATTTGAACACATCCATTTGTAAGACCTGTAGATTTTCGATTTCTAATTTTTCTTTTATCGATCTGATAAAGCGTGCACAGGCGGGGTGCTGATCAATGGCTAATACATTAACACAATCACGTGAGGCCAATTCGTAGGCAATATTTCCTGTACCCGAAAAAAGATCCAATACATTTAGCTGATCCAGCTCCAGATGATTTTCGAGGATATTAAACAAGCTTTCTTTTGCCATGTCAGTGGTTGGACGTACCGGAAGACTTGCTGGCGCTACGATTTGCCTGCGTTGGTATTTTCCCCTTATAATTCGCATTGGAGCATATTGAAAAGTAAACTGTTTTGATGCCAAATCAGCGTTTCAAAAACATAACTATAATCAAAGCTTTTGTTACGTGTTTCGAAGCTGACATTTCTGATATATCTTTCGCAAATTTCAAAAATGGCCGAACCCTGATCGATGGCTCCTGAAAATATTATAGGAGTTTTTTCCGGATTTAGCTGTTGTTGTTCCATCGAAAATAGCAGAAAATAAATAAAGTCTTCTTTGGTATTGAATCGGAAGAGGTTGTAGAATTTTAGTCTTTGCCCTTCGAGTACAAGCATGTCAAAACTACGGTTTCTGACGTGAATAAAAATCGCAGGCTCAGCTTGAATATTTTTATTAGCAATCAAAATGGATTCAATTAATGCGCTGCTGAGGTGATGTATTTTGGCATTGGCCCAGAATTCTTTGATTTTTGCAGTGAGGATATTCGAAAGGTAGAAAACAATTGTAGCATCAGCTGTTTTGAGCAGGTCGCTTGCTATTCTGCTATTTTCTTGAAAAGGCTGAGCAAAGGCCAGGTATGTTCCTTTTTCTTTTTCTTCGAACAAAGGATTTGGTACCAGTGCCATATTGTTGTTGTCAATAAGCACTTTAACTTGCTGATAAGGGTAAGCAATCCAGGGTTGTTTCATCATAATTTCATCCAGCATATTGGCTAGTTGAATTGCTTCGTTTTGCGGAGCAAAACTGTAGGTTTCCAATCCTACGAAACGTTGTTTTTCGGGCGAAAAAATAACAAATGAAAAACCATCCGGAGCAATCCGAATGGTCATTTGAAAGTTTTTTGAATAGTCCTGTTTAAAGGACTTGTCAATCAGACTAAGTGTTGGCTTCGACGGGGCAATCATGGTTAAAAAATGTCACTCCCAATTTCCGTCGGTTGATGGTTCTGTCATTGAACCCACTTTAAGACCTGGAAACTTGTCAATATCTTCTTCGGCAGCAATTATATTGTAAATTCTTTGTTCTTCCATTCCTTTCAGGTAAGCCATAAAGGGTGCTTTAGCTTCAAAAACACTTACATTAACGCCACCTCTGTCGATACTTCCGGCATCCATTTCAAATTCAATGCCATCGCTAAAAGGTATAAAGCGCAGGTTATTAACATTGAAACCTGGTCTTTTCCCAAAAAGTGAATCCATCACCTTGATATACCCGAGTGTATCAGCAATGGTTTTTGTAAAAGTTGTATCTTCAGGATCGGGAATCAGCTTTACGACAGGGATTTCTCCGGATTTTAGGTATGCCAGCAAACTGTCAAAACTGGGTGTATAGGAATTATTAGCTTCCTTGTAAAGCGACTGTGCATTACGAATATCTTTGAGTCGCTTTACGACTTCAACTTCGCGTTGAGCTCTTTCTTTTTTGAACTCCAGCGGTTTGTTAATGCTGTCATACACCATGTATCCAAGGAAGATAATCACGGCAAACAAAACGATTTTAATGATAAGGCTCTTCATAAGTCATGATTTTACATTGCAAATGTAAAGTTTTTTTCTAATTATTTTTTGGAAACTATAATACTTGATAAAATAATAACGGTTGATTCATACTTATTTTCAGGCTTAGCATTTCAGGATTTCGTGAAGTACGGGTAGCATCAATTCTGTTTTGATTGGTTTTGCCAAATAGGCATCGCAACCAGCAGCAAAACATGCTTCTTTCTCTTCGCTCATTGCAAAAGCTGTTTGAGCAATAATAGGTAGTTCAGGCCGAAAAGCTTTGATTCGGTTTGTGGCTTCAAGCCCGTTGAGTTTTGGTAATTGAATATCCATTAAAACCAGATCAATAGCAGGATTTGTAGTGCATAGTTCAACTGCTTCTGTTCCTGATACTGCTCTCAAAACGTTAGCCCGTGTAGCCTGAAGAATGATATTTAATAATTCGTAGTTTGAATCAACGTCCTCAACAATTAGTATGGTTTTGTTTTCAAATTTATATTGATTACTCAAAAGTTTACTTTGTTTTAAGGCTGTTTCGCGTGCTTGATTAAACAGGGGTAAAACAACAATAAAGCGCGTTCCTTCTCCAGGGCTTGATTCCAACTTAATACTACCGCCCATTAATTGTACAAATTGTTGTACAATGCTGAGCCCTAATCCTGTGCCGGGGTATATTTTTTTGCCATCATCATTGAGTTTGGTAAATCGCCTAAAGATTTTTCGCTGTTGATCGGATGCGATGCCTATTCCGCTGTCCTGAACAAAAATTTCTACTTCTTCAATCGCTTGATTGCTATTTCGGTTTGCAACAAATCCAAACATAATACCACCTTCCTCTGTAAATTTAATGGCATTATCGAGCAGGTTTATTAAAATCTGTCTCAATTTGGCAAAATCTGTGTTGATTACGACTTCTTCTTGTGGAATCGAGAGTTTCCAGTTCAAATGTGCTTTTCTTCTTTTAACCAATAAATTTTTGTAAGTAGCATTTAAATCTTCGAAGATTTTTTTGAGAGAAACCGCTTCTGGCTTGATGTGGGTTTCACCAGCTTCAATTTTTGCCAGGCTTATGATATCGTTTATCAGGCTAAGCAGGGAATCTCCATTTTGTTGGATCAATTGTATAAATTGGTTTTTTTCAGCTTTTGTAAGGCTTTCATCATCAAGCAATTCGCTAAAACCAATAATGGCATTTAAAGGGGTACGTATTTCATGCGACATATTTGATAAAAATGCTGTTTTGAGCCGGTCAGATTCTTCTGCTTTGAGCAGGGCTTTTGCTAACTTCTGCTCTTCTTTTTTACGATCGGTTACATCCCTTCCCCAAACAATTAACCCTTTTGGTGTTTCATCGGGGTTGAAAAGCGGAATCTTAAACACGTCATACGTTCTCATATTTCCATCAGGATCCGGAATTTCTTCGTCGTTTCTGGTGATTTTTCTTTTTTGCCATGTTATTTTGTCTGATTCCATGCAATTGATAAGAGCTTCTTTGTGCGCAGGGCTGTATGCTGCCAGTTCAGCATCAGTTTTCATTATGTAATCTACTTCTGTGAGCCCAAACAGCTCAATATCTGCTTGATTAGCCTTGAGCCAGCGACCTTGGGCATCCTTAAAACAAATAATATCTGGCGTAGCATTGATTAGTGTTCGCAGCAGCATTTCCTGTTCCTGTAGCGAGGTGTGAGATTGTTTAATGGATTTTCGGGCTTCTTCCAGTTCGAGGTTTTGTTGTTTTAATACCTTGTTGGCTTGTTTGTTATGCTTGTATAGCTTGAACAGAAAATACAGAAACATGAGCACTGCAGCAAGAAAGACAAGACTGATGTAACTAATTATTTTCTGAAAAAGAAGTTTTTGCTTTTGTTCTAACAATAAGGCTTGTTGGATAGCTTGTTCTTTTTTTAGGGCATCTACTTCGCGTAAGTGCTTATCAATTTCAAAACGTGCCTGAAGGTTTTTTACGGCAGTTGAATCAAATAGTGTTTTTACAGAGTCGAAAAGGCTGTGATAGCTTGAAATAGCTGCAAGAGCACCCGCATTATTATTTGTTATTTTGTGTGTTTCGTAAATGTTGCGTAAGGCATCAAGGCGTAATTCACGATCGTTGTTTGTGTAGCTGATTTCTAAAGCTTTATTAAAATCAGACAAAGCATCTTGATATTGTTTCATTTCGAAGAAGCAATTGCCGCGTCCCAGGTAATTATTGCCGGCAAGATAGCCAACCCGATTATAAATTGCTTGCGCAGCATAGTAAAAATAAAGTGCACTGTCGATTTGCTTTTTTAGGTAATTTATCATCCCGAGGTTGTGATAGCTGTTGGCAATTCCCATTTGGTCGTTATTACGCTTGCCAATTTCAACCGATTCCTCAAATGTGACTAATGCCGTTTCGTATTTTTTTAAATTGATAAGCACAAGGCCAATATTATTTTTTGAGCTCATCATACCAGTTGAATCCTGCTGTAATTCAGCTAATTCCAAAGCTTTTGAAAAATATTTGAGGCTTTCTTCGAAGGCTTCCAGCTGGTAATATAATGAGCCAAGATTGTTGTAAAGGTGACTTAACGAAACAGAGTCTTTTTGATCGATACGGATTTGTAATGACTTGAGGTACATCTCAACTGAGGCGTTGTAATCACCAATATCGGCTTGCATAATGCCCAAATTATTATAAATATTTCCGATTTCCAACGTGTCGCCCAGCTGTTTAAAGATAACAAGAGCAGAGTCGAAAAGTTGAATACTTTTATTTGAATTACCAGCATAAAAATGCGCTATTCCAACAGCTTTATAGGCTTGAGCGAGCAGGGAGTCAAGATTGGAAACTTTAGCTTTTTCCAAAGCCATCTGACTGTATGTTAAGGCTTTTTCAGTAGATTTTCCGTAAAAACTTTTTGCAATCAAGAGGTAGTCTTGAGCATCGGCATTCTGATCTGTTATTTTACTTGTATCGGTTTGCGCCTGCAGGAGCTGTATGGAAAAACTGAATAAAAGAATAATTATAGGGAGCGTACGCTTTTTCATTGAGGTTTTTTAGTTTTCGTGGTTCATAGTTGCAAAATCGTGCAATTGCTCACATGGTGTTAAACTTCCGTTTTGAGGATTAATAAGGTATAAATAATATTTTTCTGCATTCGTGATCATCAGATATTTCACCTGGAGCCCCTGATTGTAGCGTGCAGCCTGATCCAAAGCACTTTGTCCTGGTTCGATGTGTGTGGCTTTGCATTCAACAATCATCAATGGTTTGTGATTTTCAGAAAATACAACAATATCGCAGCGTTTTGTGAGCCTTCCTACTTTGATGGTATATTCCACAGCAATCAATCCTACTGGCACATAAAGGTTATTCACCAGCAGATGCATTACTTGTTGTCGCACTTTTTCTTCAGGTGTGAGCACAACGTACCGTCTTCTGATGGGATCAAAAACCTTAATTTGGTTCTCTGATTCCTTTATTTTAAACCATTCCATAAATACAAGCGTCGAAAAATCCTTTTCTGTGGCAAATATACAAAATTGAGCCTTCTGATATCCAGTTATAAATAACTAAAGCAGAGGAGATAATTGACTATGAGATTTTATTGCGAAAAAGGCTATGGCGGAATTATACTAAAGACCAAATCGAGCCGAAAGGTGTAAGTTACGTTTATAAAACCCTTAATTTTGTAAGATAAAACTTAGCGAATGAAAACTAAGAAAGAGATAGTCGAAAATTGGCTTCCGCGCTACACGGGTTTGCCAATTGATCAGTTTGGAAAATATATACTGCTCACAAATTTTAATCAATACCTCGAGTTATTTGCGCAATGGCATAATGTGCCTATCGTTGGCGAAGATCATCCCATGCCTTGCGCCACTTCTGGAGATATCACCATCATTAATTTCAGTATGGGAAGTGCCAATGCCGCAACCATAATGGATCTTTTGAGCGCTATACATCCCAAGGCTGTTTTGTTTTTGGGTAAATGTGGTGGCATAAAAAAGAAGAATCAGGTTGGTGATTTAATATTGCCTATTGCAGCGATACGCGGTGAGGGTACATCAACGGATTATTTACCGGAAGAAGTTCCGGCTTTGCCAGCATTTAGTCTGCAAAAAGCTATTTCAACTACAATAAGAGATCATGGGCGCGATTACTGGACCGGAACTGTTTATACTACAAACCGCAGGGTTTGGGAACATGATGATGACTTTAAGGAATACCTGATCGAAACGCGTTCGATGGCCGTTGACATGGAAACTGCAACAATATTTGTGGTGGGTTTTGCCAATGAAATCCCTACGGGAGCTTTGTTGCTGGTTTCTGATCAACCGATGGTTTCCGAAGGCGTTAAAACATCGGATAGTGATCGAAAAGTAAATCACCGCTTTGTGGCCGACCATTTAAAAATTGGTATTGATGCCTTGCAGCAGCTTATCAATAATGGAATAACTGTTAAACACCTGCGTTTTTAATTATGGCGTTTACTTTTGAACAGATTGTTGCGGATATTCGTAATAGGGTTTACCATCCTATTTATTTTTTGATGGGAGACGAGCCTTATTTTATTGATACCATTTCGGATATGCTTGAAGAGCAGGTACTTGATCCTGCTGACCAAGCTTTTAATCAGATGGTGGTTTATGGCCGCGATGTTGATGTGGAATCTATTGTAAATCAGGCCAGAAATTATCCAATGACTGGCGATTATCAGGTTTTGATTGTTAAAGAAGCGCAAGACATCAAGCAAATTGATAAGCTGGAAGACTATATCGAAAAGCTACCCGAAACCACCATTCTTGTAATCAATTATAAGTACAAGAAACTGGATAAACGCAGGACCCTGGCAAAAAAAGTAGCAGCGCGTGGGGTATTATTTGAGTCTAAAAAGCTATATGACAATCATATCCCAAAATGGATTGAGCAATACCTGGTACAAAAAAACTATGCCATCACACCAAAAGCCTGTCAGATGATTGCAGATTTTTTGGGTAATGATCTTCATAAGGTTCGCAACGAACTCGAAAAGCTGATTATAGCACTTCCGGCAGGGAAAAAAATTACTGATGAAGATGTGGAGCGCAACATCGGTATTTCAAAAGACTTCAATGTTTTTGAATTACAAAAAGCCATAGGAAAAAGAGACGTGTTGCGCGCCAATCAGATTATCCGGTTTTTTGGTTCTAATCCAAAAGATTATCCCTTGCTGCTTACAACAATAAATTTGTATGGTTTTTTCATTCGTGTTTTAAAGGTACATTATGCCCATGACAAAAGTCGCAACAACCTGGCAAGTTTATTAGGGCTCAATCCGTTTTTTGTTCAGGACATACAAGAAGCCGCTCGTAATTTTAAAATAGTTGATGCAGTAAGGTGCATAAGCATACTCCGCGAATACGACCTCAAGTCGAAAGGTTATAAGAGTCAGGACATTGGAGTGGATGAATTGTACCGCGAAATGCTCTTTAAACTTTTGCATTAAATCCGGCATTCACATAAAGGGATTCAATTAAGACAGCATATTTACGCATCAGGAATTTTCTTTTGAGTTTCATTGTGGGGGAAAGTTCACCGGTTTCCACATTCCAGGCATCAGCGAGCAGCACAAATTTTTTCACACGCTCAATGTGATCCAGCTGTTTGTTTTTCTCATTAATTTCGCGCTCTATGCGGCTGATAATCAACTGATCCTTGATGATTTTTTCTTTGCCCTCAAATTTTTTGCCTTTTACGTTGCACCAGGATTCGAGATGAGCAAAATCGGGAATGATAATAGCAGCGGCATAATTTTTTCCTTCACCTACAACCATGGCATGCTCAATAAAAGCGCTTTCTTTCAGTTTGTTTTCAACCTGTTGAGGTGCAACATATTTTCCGCCTGAGGTTTTAAAAATTTCTTTTTTTCGATCTGTAATCCGGAGGAATTTTCCTTCGAACTGCCCGATATCTCCAGTGTGCAGCCAGCCTTCTGTGTCAATAATTTCAGCTGTAAGGTCCTTCCTTTTGTAATATCCGAGCATTACATTTGGGCCTTTAGTCAGGATTTCACCATCTTCTGCTATTTTTATTTCCACGCCTGGCAGGGCAGGGCCAACGGTTCCAATTTTTACGCCGCCTGGCAAAAAATTACTTACTGCAATCACAGGCGAAGTTTCGGTGAGGCCATAACCTTCCATAATTTTGAATCCGGCTGCCCAAAAAACACGTGCAATACGTTCTTGAAGGCTGGCACCACCACTTACGATTGCATTGAGGCGGCCACCGAATGCAGCATGCCATTTACTAAACACGAGTTTGCGTGCCAGTTTAAGCTTAAATTTGTACCAAAGGCTTGCTTTTTGCCATGGCTCATACTTTTCGCCTACGCTGATTGCCCAGAAAAAGATCACTTTTTTGATGCCTTTTAGTCCACGGCCTTTACGAACGATTTTTTCATAGGTTTTTTCCAGAACACGAGGCACGGCGGTAAACATCTCAGGCTTTGAATCGCGAATATATTCGCCAATCTGATCCAGGTTATCACAATAATAAATGCTGGCACCATGGCGCTGATAGGTGTAGTTCATAATTCTTTCGAGCACATGACACAGCGGAAGAAAGCTAAGCACCCTGCTCGCCGGATTATGTGCCAGAATTTCGATAGTAGCATCTGCATTGCTCATCATATTCTGGTGCGAAAGCATTACGCCTTTTGGATTTCCGGTAGTTCCGGAGGTATAGATTAAGGTAGCCATTTCCTGCGCATCAATGCTATCGCGAAGCTTCTCAAGCTCAGCTTCTTTGTCGGAGTTTTTGCCACGATCGAGCAATTCAGTCCAGTGGCGTAATCCATCTACTTTTTCGATACTGAAAACGCCTTCAAGGCTGGGAACTTCGTTCACTACATCCTTGATCCTGAGGTGAAAAGATTCGTCGGAAATGATGATGTAGGTTACGCTGGCATCGTTAAATATAAACTGGTAATTATTATCACTTATGGTAGGATAAATTGGCACTTGAATGGCGCCAATTTGCAATAGTGCCATGTCGATATAATTCCATTCGGGACAGTTTTTTAGAATTGTAGCTACACGGTCGCCTTTTTTAATCCCTGATTCTAAAAAGCCAAGACTAAGCTGATCAACTGTTGCTACATATTTTGCAGCTGTAATGCTGTTCCATTTACCGTTTTTGCGAGCTGCAAAAATCTCTTTATCAGCTGTTTCAGTTTTTCTGAATTCATCCAGAATATCAAAAATACGGGCATTTTTCATGCAGTTGACAGGTTTAGTTGTTAATACTTTGATTTAAGCACTGTAGATTTTGTCGATCTTTTCCTGGTATTTTTTAGCAATAAAACTTCTTTTTAGTTTAAGATTTGCTGTTAATTCTCCTGATTGAACGGTCCATTCATGATCCGTTAGCTCAAATTTTTTCACTTGCTCAAAATCTCCAAAAAAACCATTGTAAAGATCTACTTCTTTTTTAAAACGCAGTTTGATATCTTTATGCGTAATCATTTCACTGTCAGAAGTATATTTTATTCCTTTTATCCTGCACCACGAACGCAGGTGATCAAAATTAGGGACGATCAATGCTGCTGCAAATTTTTGATGTTCTCCAATCACCATGATACCATCAATAAAAGCTGACTCTTTAAAACGATTTTCGATCAAGGCCGGACTGATATATTTGCCCATCGAGGTTTTAAAGATTTCTTTGATGCGTCCGGTAATCTGCAGGTGACCTGATTCATCAATCACACCAACATCACCCGTATGGAACCATCCTTGCTTGTCGATGGCTTCTGACGTCAAGGCTTGGTCTTTAAAATAGCCTTTCATCACATTCGACCCTTTGACTAAAATTTCACCTCCATCGGCAATTTTTACCTCAACATTGTTAATGACTTTACCGACTGTTCCAAACTTTAATCCGCCCGATTCAAGTGTGTTTACAGCAATTACGGGTGAAGTTTCGGTTAATCCATAACCTTCCAGCACTGGAATTTTAGCGGCAGTGAAAACTTTACTCAAACGCGGTTGAAGAGCTGCTCCGCCCGAAACAATAAGCCTCATTTTTCCACCAAGGGCTTCGCGCCATTTCGAGAAAATTAATTTATTAGCAAGTGCAAGTTGCAAGTTGTAAAACAATCCATTGTTCTGCTCTGCTTTGTAACGATTGCCAAGATTGACAGCCCAAAAGAAAAGTTGTTTTTTTATTCCTTTTAGCTTAAGCCCTTTGGCGATTATTTTATCATAAACTTTTTCGAGCAATCGGGGCACGGTTGTCAGGATTTCGGGCTGTACCTCGCGAATATTATCTGCTATTGTTCCCATGTTCTCGGCATAGTAGATGCTCACGCCCAGATAGATATAAGTGTAAATATTCATCCTTTCATACACATGGCAAAGCGGCAAATAACTCACTGCTTTGCAATGTTCGTCAACTGGAAAAATATGATTAACAGCGGCCACATTACTCAAAAGATTGCTGTGGGAAAGCATTACGCCTTTGGGATTTCCTGTTGTGCCTGAGGTATAAATTATTGTAGCAATTTCATCCGGACTGATATTAGCTCTGATGGATTCGAGCTTTTCAGGTGCCTGGTTTTCGACGCCAAGCATGATAAGTTCATTAAGGTGCTTTAGGCCTTCTATTGTTTTAAAGGTATAAACATCAACTACATTGGTGGCTTCAGGCAGGATGTGATCAATTTTTCGATAGAGTTCTTTGCTGGCCACAAATACATATTTAACTTCAGAATGTTTCAGGATGTATTTATAATCCGTTTCGCTTATGGTTGGATAAATAGGAACGTGGATGCCTCCCGTTTGGAGCACACCAAAATCAATGAAATTCCACTCTGGACAGTTGTTGGAAATGGTAGCGATTTTATCACCTTTTTCGACACCAAGATGTAACAATGCATAGCTGATATTGTCAACAATTTCGCGGAATTTTGTAATGTCATATTTTACCCATTGTCCATTCTCTTTTCCGGCCAGAGCATCGTTTTTAGGCTGGAATTTTTGCTCATAATAGGGCAGTAAATCAAAGGTACGTGTAATCCTTTTATCCATAAAAATAAACTTAATAAGCTATTGAATAGCCGTTTAAACCAACACAAGCAATAAATGTGGCAGCAATATTAAGAAAAAAATAACAATAATTAAGATTCTGATTAGCTGTTGATTTGCTTATTGAACTGCATGGCGCTGGCTTGAGCAGTTGGCATAATCAATAAATCATTTATGTTTACATGTGATGGTACGCTGGCCACATACCAAATCGCATCAGCTATATCTTCGGCAGTAAGTGGCTTAAAACCTTTATAAACATTTTGAGCTTTTTGTTCATCCCCTTTAAAACGAACAAGTGAAAATTCTGTTTCAACAGCACCTGGAGCAACCTGACTCACCCTGATTCCGTGAGGCAGCAAATCCATGCGCATGGCTTTTGTGAGGCCATCGATCGCATGTTTTGTGGCACAGTAAACATTACCACCCGGATAAGCTTCTTTGCCTGCAATAGAACCAATGTTAATGATATGACCAAAACCCTGCTGAACCATCATGGCGGCAATGGCTTTCGAAATATATAGCAATCCTTTGATATTGGTATCAATCATGCGCTCCCAGTCGTCGGTTTCACTTGCGTGAACAGGAGCGAAACCTGCTGCCAGCCCTGCATTGTTAACTAAAAGATCAGGCTTAATTTCCAGCTCATTGAGAAGTTTTTGAAGCTCATTGCCACATTCAGGATTGCGAACATCCTGTGTAAGAATTACTGCTTTGGTCGCATACTTTTCAGTAATTTCATTTTGGAGAGTCACAAGTTTTTCTGTTCGCCTGCCGGTGATAACCAACTGCCAGCCCTTAGCAGCAAAGCGAATTGCTGTGGCTTTTCCTATTCCGCTCGTTGCACCTGTTATGATCACTGTTTTATAATTCATGATTTTATTTTATTTGATTAGTTAGTTCGATCCATTTGCGGGCATTAACAAAAGCTTCAATCCAGGGACTTATTTCGTCTGATTTACGATTTTCGGGGTAGTGTGCCCATTGCCAGGGCAAAAATGCCCTTTCGATATGAGGCATCATGGCCAGGTGGCGTCCGTCGTTCGAACAAACAGCAGCCGTTGCAAAATCACTTCCGTTGGGATTACCCGGGTAAGCTTCTTGTCCGTATTGCATCACGATGTTATATTTATCCTGATAGCATGGGAAGCTGAATTTGCCTTCGCCATGTGCAATCCACACTCCAAGTCTTTTGCCTGAAAGACTATTCAGCATAACGCTATTGTTGGCCGGGATATCAACGTTGAGGAATCCCGCCTCAAATTTGCCGGATTCATTATGCAGCATCAAAGCTTTTTCGGGATGCTCGGGATAAACAAGATTAAGCTCCATCATAAGCTGGCAGCCATTGCAAACCCCCAGACTCAATGTATCAGGACGGGCATAAAAATTCTCAAGTGCCTGTTTTGCTTTGGCATTGTATAAAAATGCGCCGGCCCATCCTTTGGCCGATCCCAGCACATCTGAATTTGAAAAGCCTCCAACAAAGGTGATCATTTGAACGTCTGATAAGTCTTCACGGCCACTGATGAGATCGGTCATATGGATGTCTTTCACATCAAAGCCGGCCAGGTGCAGCGCATAGGCCATTTCCCGATCACCATTCACACCCTTTTCGCGGATAATTGCTGCTTTGATGCCTGTAGGTTTTCTTCTGGATACTTCTAATCCAAAGCTGCTGAGCTTGCCTGTAAAGTTTTTTCCAAAGCTAAAATCAAGGTCTTGCTTTTTGTAGTTTTTAAACCTTCGCAGGGCATGTTTTTCACCACTTTGCATTTTATCAAGCAAGTAGGACGATTTGAACCAACTGTCGCGCATCGCATTAATATCCAGATTATAGGATGCTTTGAAATGATGCAAAATAAGTAGTCGGTCTGCTATTGGTTTCCCGATGGTGTGATAGGCAATTTGTGCTTTTGAAAGTATTTCGAAAGCTGGAGAATCTTTCTTCAGTTGCAGAACAATCGCAGGCTTTTCGCTGAAGAGCAGCTGGATGATATCCAGCTTTTGAAAACTATCGAGACTGATCTCCAAGCCATAATGAGTATTGGCAAAGTTCATTTCGAGCAAGGTAGTGATCAAACCACCAGCCGAAACGTCGTGACCAGCAATTATGAGCTCCTGATCAATCAAAACCTGCAGCGTATTAAATACGCGCTTGAAGTAAGCTGCATCTTTAACATCTGGGGCTTTGCTTCCAATTCCGTTCAAAAGCTGAGCAAAACTGCTGCCGCCAAGTTCAAAGTCATCTGATGATAAATCAATGTAAACGATGGCAGTTTCAAGATCGGTTTTCAGAACAGGTTTTACAGCTTTTTTCAAATCTTTTACTTCTGCTGCTGCCGTAACGATTACTGTTCCGGGAGCCATCACTTTGGTGCCATCCGGATATTTTTGCGTCATCGAGAGGCTGTCTTTTCCCGTTGGCACATTGATGCCCAGCTCGAGGCAAAAATCGCTCAGGGCTTTCACAGCCATATACAGCCTGCTGTTTTCTCCGGGATTTTTAGCAGGCCACATCCAGTTGGCACTTAATGAAACACCTTCGAGACCGCCTTCTAATGGCGCCCACAGGATATTTGTTAAAGCCTCAGCTACCGAAAGACGTGAACCAATGCGTGAGTCAATCAATCCTGCAACAGGAGCGTGTCCCAGTGCTGAAGCAATTCCTTTAATGCCTCTGTAATCCAATGCTGTTATGCCGAGATTATTCAAGGGTAATTGAACGGCACCGACACATTGTTGCAGCGCCACCCTGCCAGTAACCGATCGGTCAACTTTATTGGTTAGCCAGTCTTTGCATGCCACTGCTTCGAGTTGCAGCACCAGATTGATGTAGTAATAAATATCATCAAAGTTGTATTGCAAAGCAGCAAATTTGTAGGGCTTGTATTGGTCTTCCAGAACTGTTTTGGGTGGCTTGCCAAAGAGGTATTCCAGACGCAGATCGATCGGGCAAACTGTTTCATCTTTCTGAAAAACAAGTTGTTGATCCGCAGTTGCCTTTCCTACGATATACATAGGTGCACGTTCTCTTTCTGAAGTTTTTTGCAGGATTTCCATGAAGTTGGGATGAATTACCAGACCCATTCTTTCCTGCGATTCATTTCCAATGATTTCTTTATCAGATAGTGTTGGATCGCCAACGGGCAATTTCCCAATTTCGATTATTCCACCACTGTCTTCAACGAGTTCCGAAAGGCTGTTTAGGTGTCCTCCTGCACCATGATCGTGGATGGAGCGTACAGGATTTACCGTGCTTTCGGTCATTGCCCTGATAACGTTCGCGACGCGTTTCTGCATCTCCGGATTGGCACGCTGCACAGCATTCAGTTCGATTGTATTGCTAAATTCGCCCGTATCTACACTCGAAACGGCACCACCACCCATACCGATGCGGTAGTTGTCGCCTCCCAGCACCACGATTAAATCTCCTGGTTCGGGTTTCTCTTTTTGGCTATCAGTTGCCTTTGCAAAACCAACTCCACCTGCTAGCATGATCACCTTATCATATCCAAAATAGGCTTGCTCTTTATGTTCAAAGGTGAGTAAGCTGCCATTAATAAGCGGCTGGCCAAATTTATTTCCAAAATCAGAGGCTCCGTTCGATGCCTTGATCAGGATATCAGCAGGGTTGTGATAAAGCCAGTCGCGTGATTCGCAAGCGTTTTCCCAGCTACGATTTTCCTCGGTACGCGGGTAGGCCGTCATATAAACAGCTGATCCGGTTAGGGGAACAGATCCTTTACCACCTGCCAGGCGATCACGGATTTCTCCTCCGCTTCCTGTGGAGGCGCCATTAAAAGGCTCTACTGTAGTGGGGAAATTATGCGTCTCTGCTTTTATGGAAATGACCGATTGGATATCTTTTATTTCAAAAAAGTCGGCTTGGTGTTGTGTGGCAGGAGCAAATTGTTCAATCTGCGGTCCCAGAATGAAAGCTACATTGTCTTTATAGGCCGAAACTAACCTGTTGGGGTGTTCTTTTGAAGTCTTTTTGATTAAGGCAAATAAAGTTTCCGGCATTGTTTTGCCATCAATTACGAAAGTTCCGTTAAAAATTTTGTGACGGCAATGTTCAGAATTAACCTGAGCAAATCCATATACCTCACTATCAGTAAGTTTACGGTTGATTTTTAAGCTGATTTCTTCCAGGTATTTTATTTCATCATCGCTAAGTGCAAGGCCTTCCTGATTGTTGTAAACTTCAAGGTCGTCGATATGGCGAATGGCTTCGGGCTTGCGTTCAATATGGAACAAGAGCTGATCGAGGTTATGATAACGTGCCTGAAGCATGGGGTCGTAGTCGGTATTTGTTTTATCGGTTTTATAAAACGACTCCATACGGCTAATGTCCTGGATACCCATATTTTGGGTTATTTCAACGGCATTAGTACTCCAGGGGGTTATCATTTCTTTGCGTGGACCAATGAAAAAACCTTTGATTGTTTTTTCCTGGATTTGTCGGGCTCCGCCAAAAAGCCAGGTAAGCTTTTGCAAGGTGTCCTGATCAGGTTTCGAATTGGATTCCAGTGCAATAATGCGGTTAACAGTAGGCTGAAAAAACAGTATCATGGGTTTTGCGTTTTGCAGGAAATGAGCAAAGAAAAAACTGCTGCAAAGATATAAAATGACACCAATTTGCTGTCGAAAACGAACCGATAAGCAAGATAAATTATTTACGACCCACAATTAATCATTTTGATTGTTTAGCAGGTCACCGGGCGACACACCAAAGGCTTCGTGTGTTCGGTCGGCACCAAGCGGTTCAACATGAATAAGAATATCATAAACATTTTTAATCTGTCTTTTAATTTCATCTTCAACATTATGGGCAATTTCATGTGCTTCATTTAAACTTTTTTTGCCATCAATTTCTATATCGAGTGCAATCATATAATAATGAGCCATTTTTCGAGCCCTGATGCGGTGTGGGTTGTGGGCTCCGTTGATACGTGCAACAGCATTTGTTATTGTACTGTAAATACCGGGGTCGTCCAGCCCGTCCATAAGTTCGCGACTTGATCGGATGATAATTTTTATAGCAACTATCATAATCCAAACACTTACGGCAAAGGCTGTTATAACGTCGAGTAACGGATAATTAAATACATGTGTGAAGATAAGTCCCAACAAAACTGCCAGCGAAATGATAACGTCATTTTGCATATTTTTGGCATTAGCGAGCAGCATCGGGCTATCGATTTTTTTCCCTGTTTTTCTCAGATAATGCGCCAAAAGCTGTTTTCCTGCAATGGAAATGATTACCACAACAGCTGCTATCGGCGCCGGGATAACCCCTTCCTCACCACTTACTAAACGGCTAAATGTGGCTATTGCCAGTTGTGCGCCAGCAAAGAAAATAAGAAATGCCAGAAGTTTTGAAGCAATGGTATCAGCTTTATCGTATCCATATGGATGTTTGATATTTGGCGGTCGCGATATGATACGGGCCGTAAGAAGGGTGATTAGCGATCCTAAAATATCACCCGCAGAATCTATCCCATCGGCTACCAGCCCCATACTGCCCGATAAAAAGCCTACAACTATTTTGAGTACCGACAGAAAGGCATTTGCCAGTATGGCTGTCCAGGATGCCCTGATAATGCTCTTTTCTCTTGATTTTATCATGCTTGTCTTAAACGACAAAAGTATATTTTTTTGAACTAAAGATATTTATTTGGGATATACCGTTGCAAGAAATGTTTTAACCCCATTGGATATCTGATCTGTTTCGATTAGAAATCCATCATGGCCAAAGTTAGTCTTTACGGTTATCAGCTTGCTGTTAGGAATATGATGTGCCATAAAGGCTTGCTCTTCGGGAGGGAAAAGCTGATCAGTGTCAAGGGCGATAAGGAGTGTTTTGGCTTGTATTCGAGATAAAACTTCTTCAACAGTTCCGCGATTTCTGCCGATGTGATGGCTGTCAAAGAGATGCGACATGATAACGTAACTATAAGCATTGTAACGTTTTAATAGCTTTTCTCCTTGATAATTCTGATAACTTACTGCTTTAAAATTTCCTGAAAGAGAGGGGCTTTCATCTTTTTGTGTTGCATTATAAGCCTTCGAATTTCGATAGCTTATGAGCGCCATAGCGCGTGCTGCTTTCAAGCCTTTTTTACCGCCATTGGGAGTATCATCAAAAAAGCTTGAATCGGCCTTAATTGCCATTCTTTGAGTTTCGTTAAAGGCAATATTCCAGGGTGAAGCAAAAGCATTGCTTGCAATAAAAACCATGTTTTCAATTACTTTAGGGAACATGATAGCCCATTCCAGTGCCTGAAAGGCTCCGATAGATCCTCCAATAATCAGGTGAATTTTTGTTATGCCCATCCATTCTCTTAATATTTCATGAGCCCTAACCAGATCGCGAACTGTAATTTTTGGAAACTGACGCATCCAGGGCTTTCCTGTTTTAGGGTTGAGGTCGAGTGGGCCTGTAGTACCATAGCACGAACCGATAACATTGGAACAAATCACAAAATAGCGATCGGTGTCCATCAATAATCCCGGTCCAATCATACCCGGCCACCAATCCTGCGCATCAGCGTTTGCGGTGTAGGCATGACAAACCCAAATCACATTATCTTTTTTCGAATTTAGCTTTCCCCACTTTTGATAAGCGATTCGGAGGTCAGGAATTTCTTCACCTGATTCGGTTTGGAATGTTTGGCCGTAATAATAATACTGGTTTTTGTCCATGATCAAAAAAAAATTAAGCCATCCTTCACATTATGATAGGATGGCTTATATGAACATCTTATAAACGATTTATCATACAGTTGCACTCATCGTAGCAATGTTGCGATCAACTTTTTTAAAGAGGCCTTGCAAAACTGTTCCGGGGCCAACTTCGATAATCGTTTTGGCTCCATTGGCTATCATATTATTCATGATATGCGTCCATCTAATAGGTGCGGTAAGCTGTGCAATAAGATTGGTTTTGATAATCTCAGGGTCATTAACTGACTGTCCGGTAACATTTTGGTAGATCGGGCAAATACCTCTGTTAAATTTTGTTGAAGCAATGGCTTCGGCCAGTTCCACGCGGGCAGGCTCCATCAAAGGACTGTGGAATGCGCCGCCAACTTTGAGCGGCAGAGCCCTTTTGGCACCGGCTTCAAGTAATTTTTCACAGGCAATCTCAATGCCTTTTTGAGATCCTGAAATCACCAACTGACCGGGGCTGTTGTAGTTTGCCGGAACAACAATTTCCTTATTTATTCCTGAACAAATGTTTTCGACTACTTTGTCTTCCAATCCTAAGATAGCAGCCATTGTGCCGGGTTCTGTTTCGCAGGCTTTTTGCATGGCCAAAGCTCTTTTGAAAACCAACTTAAGTCCATCTTCAAAAAGCAGTGTTTTGTTTGCAACGAGTGCTGAAAATTCTCCTAATGAGTGACCCGCCACCATATCTGGTTTAAAGTCTTCCATTGTAAGTGCCAGGATAACAGAATGTAGAAATATGGCAGGCTGGGTAACTTTGGTTTGTCTGAGGTCTTCATCTGTTCCCTCGAACATTAAATCAGTGATCTTAAACTTTAAGATACTGTTGGCTTTTTGAAAAAGTTCCTTTGCCCGGGCTGATTTGTTATACAAATCTTTTCCCATACCCACAAATTGTGCTCCCTGTCCGGGAAATACGTAAGCTTTCATGTTTTTCGTTTGATTTGTCTCTTAGCGGCTGTTTATTTTCAAGCTTTCTTTAATTCAATTGGTTATGCTGATATTCAATTAGAAAGAATAGACTTCATTTTATTTGAGAGATTCTTGTGTTTACTCGTGTGAGTTTTTGTTTTATCTGCGATTGCCGAAAAAGCGCAGCAAAAATAAGAATAAATTGATAAAATCGAGATAAAGCGTCAGGGCTCCCATAATAGTTACTTTCCGAAGGGTATCTCCTTGTTGCAGCGCTGAGGCTCCCAGTCTTTTTAATTTTTGAACATCATAAGCTGTGAGACCTGTAAATACAAGCACTCCAATAAAGCTGATGATATAATCCATCATTGGGCTTCTCAGG
Organism: uncultured Lentimicrobiaceae bacterium; assembly: GCA_964592595.1. Taxonomy (GTDB): domain Bacteria; phylum Bacteroidota; class Bacteroidia; order Bacteroidales; family F082; genus UBA5536. Next base: position 59,219 of record CAZQFH010000003.1, read on the forward strand.
AAAAAGTTGACCACGGAAGCGATAATAATACCTACTAATCCCATCATCATTAGGGAGCCAAAGCGGCTCAGATCGGTTTTTGTGGTGTAGCCAACAAATGCCATCACACCAAACATACCACTGGTGATGACAAAAGTTTTTGCAATAGAGGCACCGGTGTAAGCCAAAAAGATAAAACTCAGGCTGAGCCCCATCAGTATGGAGTAAAGTAAAAAAATCAAAGTGAGCGATTGTGCACTCATTTTTGCAAATCCCATCGACATCCAGAATACCAGACCCAATGGCGCAAGCATCACAATCCAACCACCAATGGTCATACCACCAGTTTCCGTATTAAACATAAACTGTATAAAAGCATCATTACCCGCAACAATATAAGCAACAAGCGCTGTTATGGCCAAAGCCAGAAACATCCAGCTAAAAACATTTGCCAGAAAGGTTTTTGCCAAAGTTTGAGACTTAAATGTTGTTTCTGTTGTAAAAGAATGATTGAGTTGATTCATAATGTCTGATTTAAATTAATGCCAATCAATAATTTAATGAAGGTTTGAGCTAATCAGGCTGATAAATTCCGATCGTGTTTCGGCTTTTCTGAAGGCGCCTGTAAAATCGGAAGTTGTTGTTACGGAGCTTTGTTTTTGAACGCCGCGCATAGCCATGCACAGATGACGGGCTTCAATAACAACCGCAACACCGAGCGGATTCAAAGCATCCTGTATGGCTACCTTGATTTGAGTAGTTAAACGCTCCTGCACTTGCAATCTGCGCGAATAAGCTTCGACCACGCGGGCTATTTTGCTCAATCCGGTGATGTAACCGTTGGGAATATAACCCACATGAGCTTTTCCGATAAAGGGAATCATGTGGTGTTCGCAGAGTGAGAAAATTTCAATGTCTTTCACAATTACCATCTCGCGATAATCTTCCTTAAACTTCGCAGAGAGAAGTATCTCACGCGGATCATGATCGTAGCCTTGTGTTAAAAATTGTATTGATTTGGCAACCCGGCGCGGTGTATCAACGAGTCCTTCGCGTTCGTGGTTTTCGCCAATAAGTTCAAGGATTGCCTTGTAGTGTTTTTCGAGTTGATCAAGTTTTTCAGGTGCAAACTTTTCAATTTTTTCATAGCCAAGTAAGGCTTTTGGTGCTTCTTTCATGATGCTTACCCTTTAAATTGGGAATATTTAATGACCGAAATATTCAACAAAATTATTTTCTGATTCATGCAGCTTAACGCAATGAAGCTCAGCGCCAAGTGCTTTTACGTCGGTTTCAATTTGCTGCCAAATTGCCATGGCCAGCACTTCTGTAGAGGCAAACTTTCCTTTCATGAACGGCACTTCAACATTAATGTTTTTGTGATCAAGGTGATCCGTAACTTTTTCGCGAATCAGTTTGCTAAGCAGTTTTAAGTTGATTAAAAAGCCCGTCTCGGGATTTACCTCTCCTTTCACGGTCACAAAAAGTTCGTAATTGTGGCCGTGCCAGTTTGGATTGGAGCATTTCCCAAAAACTTCCATGTTTTTTTCGTCACTGAAATCAGCTCTGAAAAGGCGGTGCGCTGCGTTGAAGCGTTCTCTTCTTGTGATGAAAATCATATGAGTTAATTAAGTTGAGTTTAGAGCTTACAAAAGTACGGTTTTATGCTTAACGGTTGTTTTTTATCCTTACTATAACCTTTCTTGGTGCTGATAATTTTATTCAGCAAAAATCATTTTTTTAGGTTTATTCTTGTTCCTATCCAAATTCTAAATTGTTCAACACCAAGTGCATATGCAGAAGTGTTTAAGGGTAATAAAGCATTATTGAATCCGCTTACTCCACCCATGCCTGCAAACCACGATTTACCATTATATCCGGCAGCAAATCGTGATGTCCATAATAAATAGGCCTTGTTCCTGTTGTAATGCTCCGTTTCGGTATGATAGTCGTAATATTGTAAAAACGCTCCGGGAAGCATAGCCAGATTAACATAAAATTGCTTTAAAAATACCAGCGTGTAGGAATAACCAGCAAAAACACCCACAAAATTAAACCTTCCTCTAACCAGTTCATCTTCATCAAAAATTCCGTACAGATCTGAATAATCTTTTGGAATCAAACTGCTTTGTGCCTGCAAACGATTGATTTGAAAAGCTGGAGCTACTAAGAAAGAACCGGCACTTTTTCGCTGGTATTCATTTTGAATGTAAGCTGCCCTAAAAGAATGCTTCCGGTAATTTGGTACCAGGTAAAATATACCACTGATACTTCTGATATCCAAATCGGAGCGGTGAAGATATGGATCACCAGATGTGAAGTCGTGAACTATTTCAGGACTGTTTTCCAGGTAAAATCCTTGATAATTGGCGAAAGCCAGTTCGGCATTAATCCATGATCCATAAGCATTTATGCGTAAATCAATGGATGAAGAACTGCCATAAGTATCTTTGTCGTTTAAAAAAAATGGCATTTGAATGGCCAGCCCAAGCCCAAACCATTTATAAAAACCAGCTAGGCCAATATGCTGTGGGTTATTTGGCCTGTAAAGTAAGTCAGGACCATCACCCAAAGGGTCAATCTCGAGGTTTATGGCCTCATCCAAACTGTAAATACGGGCTGTTAGTTTGTGTTTGTAATCCAGAATGTAAGCAGTATCGGGTTGGGCAATAAGCCGTTCGGAGCATGTAACAAAAAGAACAATGAAAAAAACTAACCAACTCAGCTGTGAACCAGAAACTTTGACCGAAGACATTAGTTTGTTTTTTTCGTAACTGCACTTACTTCCAGTGCGGTAAATAGGATATAATAAGCAAAAAAAGTCAGTAGAAAAGGAACTGCTTCTTCACGATTATACAACAGATATGTTATGATAAAAGCTAGATAAACCAAAAGTTTAAGAAAGGTTGCAAGCATGAAAAAATTGGTAAAGCTGCTCAATTTCTTTGCTTTTGCGCGCTGATATAGGACAAAAAGACCAATGTTGCCAGCAGCAAAAAACAACAACAAAAATGGCCAGACATTGGTAGTCCACTTATCTTCTAATGTGTTATAAATCAAAAAAGTTAGCAAGGCTGCAACCAAAGTTGTTAGTGTTGTTTTTAGCAGAAATTGACGTAGTTCTGTATTCATAATTTATTTTTTCAAAAAGTCTTTAACAGCATAATAAATTGACAACACAACTGCCATCAAAGAAAGTATAACAGTAAAAACCGGAAATTTCCATTGCAACCAATCATCGAGTTTTATGCCACCGAAAACTCCTGCCAGAATAATGAACAGCATTTGAAATGCCAGAGAGGAATAACGCGCATAGGAATTGAGGTAATCATTGGGTTTATTTTTGTTTTTTTTCATCAGATGAGGGTTTTTTCATCTCGCATTTACCGGTAAATTGCGCTCCCACCTCAATGGATAATTTTTGAGTAATTAATTCACCTTCAAAAGCAGCAGTGGCTTTAAGAATTGTGAGTTCTTCCACTTTTAAATTTGCCTTTATCTTTCCCGAAATATCAGCATGCTGGCATTCCAGTTCGCCTTCAACATAGCCGCTCTGGCCAATTACGATCTTTCCATTTGAACGTATTGTCCCGATAACAGTACCATCAATTCTGATGTCGCCAGCCGACTGAATTTCTCCCTTTATTGTTGTTTCGTTGCCAATCAAATTTCTGGTGATGGATTCAGTTCCTGATTTATTATGTTTCATCAATTAAGGTGTTTTTTTGAAGGTAAAATTAAGTTTTTCTGTTTTAAAACTGCTGTTATTGTGGAGAAACTGAATCCCAAAAACGCGCATATTCATCAATATCCTTATTTCGGTAAAAAATGGGATAATTGGAAAGCGAAACAGGGTAAACTTTATAATCTGCTTTGCTCATTCCGCCTAACACATAATCTGATTGACTGAGCACCTCAAAATAATCGATGGCAGCGCTGCGATTGGCAAAATTTCCGACGGTAATCAGGGAATTATCTTTATCAAGCACCAGGTTTTTAATCATCAGGCTTTGAACGCTAAATTCGCGCTGGTTAAAATCAGAAAGTCGCACTTTAAGCGGATCGATGCGCACTTTGGCTGTTTTGCAGACCAGCATTACCATATATTGTGCATCAGGATTATCGATGTAGGGCGATTTTGGGGCAGCAATTGTTTCTGTTTCATCCTCCGGAATTTCAACTGCTACTTCGAGATCGTAAGTTTTACCAATATTCCTCAAAATGTCTTGAGCAAGCGGCGTTACACTGCTTTGTGGATAGGTTTTGATGAGCCTGTCCAGAGCCACCGCCATTGTATCAACTACTTCGAGTCTTCCGGAGGCGACTGCTTTGAGGAAAGCAAAACGAGGTATTAGTGCGGTGTCGTTCGGATATAGTTGAGCAGCGCGATCTGCATTCATCACTACCCTAAAATATTGGCCGTTTTTATAAGCATCGTAGGTTCTCTCATAAAATGCTGCCGATTCGCTTTGTGAAGCTGCTTTTTTTACGAAATACTCCGGATCGAGCAAGACCTGGGCATAGTCTGAGTCGGGATAATCCCGGATAATGCTTAATTTGTAGTTTTCAGCAGTTTCTGCCTCCTGATTTTCTTTATGCAATTTATATAAAGCATACAGTGAAGGCAGGCGGTGTTCGTTTTCTGGGAATCTGGTATTTAAAATAGTGTAGGCATTTATGGCTTCAGGAATATCGTGGAGTTTTTCCATATAAATGAATCCCAGGTTATTCAAAGCTTCTGCAATATCTTTATTGGCGCTGGCTTGCTGTTCTTGGGTAAGTGGCAACTTCTGCAAGTAAAAAGCGCGATCGCGGGGTGTAAGGTTTGCTGATGCTGAATCGGCGGCAGTTGCTTCATTATCTGCTAGCAGCTCCATGCCGCCCTCATCAAAGCTGATACTTTGCTTGTCGCTGATGCGCCAGTTATCTTCCAAACTGCGACGTCCCCATTTCCTGAGAAACTCTGTATAACCGAAGCTCAATGTGTTTGGATTATAGAAATACCAATCGGTAGATTGCTCCATGGTGTTTTGCGGTTCGCGATTACCAGGCATCATGGCCATTTGTTCTTCCAGGCGTTCTTCCTGCTGCAAACGTTGTTCTTCTTCGATGTATTGGGCAATAATGCCGTCGATAACTTTGTTTCGGGCAAGCGAATCCATAGTTGCTATGCGAAGCATGCTGTCCTGTGTTTGCACAATCACAAGGTTTTCAACTAATTCCTGTAAAACACCTGCCCGATTGTTGATGCTGTCGTAGCCAGGATAATCCAGCGGAAGGGCACTTACCGCAGTGTCGTAATAAGCCTGTGCCGGAACATATTTAAGCCTGTCGAAAAGCAGTCCCGCAACCAGCAGGGCAGAAGTGGCTTGCTGACTTTTATTGGTGGTGCTTACAGCAACTGATTTTTTTAACAGATCTATGGCATCCTCTTGTCTGTTTTCTTTGAGTGCAATTTCGGCAAGGGCATAATAAATACGGTCTTGAAATGCTTCATTTTTTTCATCACGCAACATCCTGTTCAGAATCTTGATGATTTGCTTGCTGTCGCCCAGATTGGTGTCAAAGGCTTTGGCCAGGTTGATGCGTGCTTCGAAGGCAAGTGTAAAATCAGGATTACGTTTGATCACAGTTTTAAATTGTTCAGTTGCTGCCGTGAGGTCGCCCTGTCGTTCGTAAATCTGCCCAAGAATAAACATGGCTCTGGTTTTGAACTGTTTGTCGTTGTTTCTGTATATACCTCGTTTCAGGTGAACTACGGCGGCATCATAATTTTCGCGATCGATATAATAATCGGCCCACACCAGTTCCAGATTGCGTTGCACTTCGGCTGGCATTTCATTATCGCGCGAGGCGGCATCCAACGCCCTAAGCATGGGTTCTGCCTTTTCGTACTGTTCCAGCTCAATGTATGTTTTGGCTATCCAAAGATCAGCAGTATATTTGATGTCGTTATAGTTAAATTGGCTTGACACAAAATCGAAAGTGCGTCGGGCGCTGATATAATCCTGTTTGTAAAAGTGAGCTTTACCCATCATCAGGTAGCTGTCGTCGATCCAACGAACATACTCTTTGCTTCCAAATTTCATGGAGTGGCGCTGAACCCCAATGGAGCCTTTTTGAATGGTTCTGTCCATAGGCTGATAAATACGCTGCGCATCACTTTTTTTGCCATAATTATATACCCTCAGCACTTGCAGGTAATCATCTTCAACATTCTGATTCAGCGTTTTAACCCCTTCTTTAAGACTTTCGTTGCCATTCCAATAAACATTATATTTGCTTGTGATGTTGTGATAGGTTCGTCGCGTCCAAGTGTTTTTTTTGGTTGAACAAGCTCCTAAACCTAACAAAACAAGGACAATCAGCGTCAGTTTAAAAAAAATGTTTCGGTTTTTCAGCACAGTATAATTTTTATCTACCATAACTTAACATACCACTAATTATTATAATCCAAGGTGGTCAATGCGGTCTTTTTGTTAGAACATTGCGGATGCAAAAGTAAGTAAATCAAGTTATAGGAGTATCATATGCAGTGCGCTTTATCGCTGCATCATAATAAAATCATTCGTCGATAGATAAGATTGTCAGGCAGATAAGCCTTTTATCACGTTTTGAATACATAAGGAGCAAAAGTTTTTCACTTACTTTTGCATCCGAAATAAGGCATTATGCAAACAGGTAAAAAGAAAGAAAAATGGTACCGCAAGCTCCGGCATAAGTATAGGCTGGTTATTTTTCATGATGAAACTTTTGAAGAAAAATTGAGTTTCAGGCTGAGCCGATTGAATGTTTTTGTTTTGCTGGTTAGTGTGAGCGTGTTTTTAATTGTGATTACCACCTATATTATAGCTTTCACTTCACTCAGGGAATATATCCCGGGTTATACTGATATCACCCTTAATTCGCGAATTTATGAGATGGCTCGAAGAGCCGACTCTCTGGAGCGTGTGTTTCAACAAAAAGATGTGTATATCAATAATATAAGAAGAATTGTAGCTGGATATGATGAAGCATACGACAGCGTGGAGGCTTTTTCGAATGCCAGCCAGATGCGTGCTTCTGCCATTGATACAATCCGGATGACGCGAAGCCAGCAAGATAGTTTATTACGTTCCGAATTTGAATCGGCCGAACGCTATAATTTATACAATCAGGCTAGCCTGCTATCAGAAAGCAAGAGACGGGCTATGCAAACGGCTAACTTTTTTGTTCCTTTAAAGGGATTGATTACAAATGCCTTTGATTCTGGAAATAAGCATTTTGGAGTAGATATTGTGGCAAATGCCAATGAAGCTATAAAAGCCGTGCTGGAAGGAACAGTAATTTTTGCCAACTGGACACCAGATAAAGGCTATATAATTGGTTTACAGCATGCTGGAAACTTTTTATCGGTTTACAAACACAACTCAGTTTTATTAAAGACCGAGGGCGATTTGGTAAAAGCGGGCGAAGTGGTTGCCATTGTTGGTGACTCTGGTGAACTGAGCTCTGGACCACATTTGCATTTTGAGTTATGGTTTAATGGTATCCCCATAAATCCGGAGGATTATATCGCATTTAACTAATTTCTCAGGCTGTATTTTTTGATTGCATCTTCATAAAAATGTTTAAAAGGCTGGTCGTAATATTTAAATTGAAGACTTTAATAACGAAGCATCAGTGGATTTTTAGTAATCTTGCACCCTTTAATAAATGTATGAACATCGAGCGGATTAGTATGTTTAACACCATTACGTAAATCCTTTCTAAAGAAATATTTATCATTACCACATGGAAATAGTAATAAAAATTGTTCAGCTCCTATTGAGCTTATCTATATTGGTCGTTGTGCACGAATTTGGCCATTTTGCGGCGGCAAAAATTTTTAAAACGCGTGTTGAGAAGTTTTACTTATTCTTTGATCCTTGGTTTTCAATATTTAAGTTCAAACATAAGGGTACAGAGTATGGCATAGGCTGGTTGCCGCTTGGTGGCTATGTGAAGATTTCGGGTATGATTGATGAGTCGATGGACAAGGAAGCCATGAAACTTCCGCCAAAGGATTATGAATTTCGCTCGAAGCCGGCCTGGCAGCGACTTATTATCATGCTGGGTGGCGTTACGATGAATGTGGTGTTGGCATTTGTGATATATATTGGCATGCTGAGTATTTATGGTGAACAGTTTTTACCAACCTCCGAAGCAAATCGCTATGGAATTGCCACAGATAGTTTAGCACGCTCTTTTGGTTTTCAGAATGGAGATAAAATCCTGATGGTTAATGGAGAATTTGTGGAGGATTTTAATAAGATTCCGGTTACCATAATACTCGAAAATGCTAAACAAATTGATATTGAACGCGATGGGAAGAATCAAACATTAAATTTGCCCGAAAACGCTATTGCTCAACTTGTAAAACATGACAATCCGCTTTTTCTTTCGGTGAGAATCCCTTTTATTGCTTCGGCCTTCTCTCAAGGATCTGTAGCTGAAGCAGCCGGAATGCAGGTTGGCGATACGATTCTTGGCATCAACGGGCAATCGATGCGTTATTTTCAGGATTTCAGAGAAGGCATTCAACAGTACAAAAATAAGGATGTAATAATTAATGTAAAACGAGGTGCTGATACAGTAAACCTGGCCATGCAAGTTCCCGAGCAGGGTTTGATTGGTGTATATCCCAGCCAGCAACTTACTGATTTTTTCCATTTCAGCGAAAAGTCTTACAATATTGCACAGGCTATTCCGGCCGGAATGGTTAAAACTGTGGATGGAATTGGTGGCTATCTGAAGCAGCTCAAGCTATTGTTTTCGCCGGAGGTGAAAGCTTATGAAAGCGTAGGAGGATTTATTTCGATTGGTTCAATTTTTCCTCCCGAATTTCATTGGGAGAGCTTTTGGCGTCTCACTGCTTTCCTTTCGATAATGCTTGCTGTATTGAATCTTTTGCCCATTCCTGCACTGGATGGTGGCCATGTGATGTTTCTTTTCTATGAGATCATTGCCGGACGCAAACCCAGCGATAAATTTATGGAAGTGGCACAGATCGTTGGCATGGTGTTGCTTTTTGGCCTCCTGATTTTTGCTAATGGCAATGATGTGGTAAAGCTATTCAGATAGTTTAGTCTTCCAGTTTTTCGCGTAGCGACCGAAATCCTCTACCCAAAATCTCGGAAGCATTTAAACTTACCATAAAGGCTTTGGGGTCGGTGCTGCTGATGAATTCTTTCAGCATCACGATTTCGCGGCGGCGAAGCACAACAAAAAGCATATTTCGCGGATTTCTGGCAAACATTCCCTCACTTGCAATCAGCGTGGCGCCTCTTTTAAAGTTTGTGGTTATTTTGTGTGCAATATGTTCAAACTGATCCGAAATGATAAGGACAACTTTATCTGTTTGAACTCCTTCGAGCACGGCATCGATTACTTTTCCCATTACAAAAATGGCCAGCAAAGAGTAAAGTGGAATTTTTCAATCTGCAAAAACTACTGTACCTAATACCACAATAATAGTATCTGTAATCATCATCAATTTGCCTAAGGGGTGGTGTGTCCATTTACCGGCCATCATGGCCATCACATCTGTTCCGCCGCAAGTGGCTTTGGCTTTGAAAAACAAGCCAACACCTAATCCAATTATTGCGCCTCCAAAAAGTGCTGAAGTGAGCGGGTCGTCATTCAGAATTGGATAATCGCCATAATAATAAGCGATGCCATCCATAAATCCGCTTGTAAGAACAAAACCTGTAACTGTTTTTGCTCCGAACCTTGGCCCCAGTACCTTGATGCCGATTAGCGTGAGCGGAATATTAAAAGCCAAAGCCATCAGCCCAACCGGAGTGCCAAGGATGTAATGCAAAACGATGGAAATGCCATAAATTCCTCCGGGAACAATTTTATGGGGAGTGATGAAAAAAACATAACCCGAAGCGATTAAAATTGCTCCAAAAAAGATCATGGTATAGGCTTTTATCCATGACTTGCCAAAAGGGCGATGGCGGATTAGGAAAGCCATTGGTTAGGATTCAAGCTTATCGCGCAACGATTTAAATCCTTCGCCCAGTATCTCATTAGCGTTGATAACAGTTAAAAAGGCATATGGATCAATTTGATGGATATATTCCTGAAGCATAGCCAATTCGCGGCGATTAACAACAGTGAAGATGATGGTTTTTTCGTCACCATTGTACATGCCTTTTCCTTTGAGGTAAGTACCGCCACGGTTGAGATCGTTAATAATTTTATGCCGTATTTCTTCGTGTTTGTTGCTGATAATGAAAAGGGTTTTGTCGTAATCAACACCCTGAAGGATAGCGTCTATCACTTTTCCGGTGATGTATATTACAATGAGTGAGTATAGCGGAATTTTCCAATCTTGAAAAACGAGTAAACCTAACAAAACAATCACCGAATCAACCCATATGAGCAGCTGGCCGATAGGCAAACTGGTATATTTGCTGATGATCATTGCTACGATATCCGTGCCTCCGGATGTAGCCTTTGACTTAAAAATCAATCCAAGGCCAGTTCCGAGAAATACTCCACCAAAAATAGCGCTCAGCAAAGGCTCATTGGCCACAAGCGGATTCTCGCCATATAAATAAGTAAGACTATCCACGAAAAAAGCTGTTAGTAAAAACCCAATTACGGTTTTATACCCAAATCGTGGCCCCAGAATACGGATTCCTATCAGGGTGAGGGGAATATCCATCGAGAGCGCCGTGAGACCAACTGGTGTTCCAAGGATATAATGAATAACAATAGCGATACCATAAACACCTCCCGGAACTATTTTATAGGGTGTAATAAATAGCACGAATCCTGATGCCAGGATAAATGATCCGATAATGATTAATAAGTAATTGATAATCCATCGTTTTGAAAATAATTTGTCTTTCTGGATAAAGGCCATGACAATAGTTTTAGGATAAAATTTGGCAGCGAAATTACTACCTAAAAATGGCTTCACCATACAAAACGAATTAATTCTTAGTGTTTTTCATTTTTGCACAATAAAGCGCAAAAAAACCTGTTTTTTCACAAACCTAATTCGATAATGAATCGCTGTGCATAGCGAATTGATAGAAAATTACTACTTTAGCACGCACAAAAAAAATCGCCGAAATTCACTAATGCAATTGATAAACAGGAACTTAGTATTTATTCTTATCTATTTTCTTAGCCTATCTGCCAGTTTTGCGCAGCAAGCACCCATTTTTACCTACCACACAAACACTTACACCTTTAGTAATCCTGGATTTGCAGGAATGGGTGAAGGAATTTGTTTGAATGGTATTGTTAGGCAACAATGGTCTGGCTTTGAAGATGGAGAAGGGGAAAATGTTGCTCCGGAGAATTTCCTGGTAACAGCGGATATGCCTGTTCGTTGGTTGCGTGGTGGGGTAGGGTTGTCAATAATTCAAGACAAGCTTGGATTTGAAAGTAACATCGGGGTTAATTTGGGTTATAGCTATCATGCTGATCTTGGTGGAGGCAGGCTGGGAATTGGTACTGCTGTTAATTTGCTGAATCGTTCGATGGATTTTGGAAAGTTTAAACCTCAAAATGAAGGCGATCCGATTTTGGTAAGCGGCGAGCAAACGGATATGCTTTTCGATATGAATTTTGGATTTTTTTGGCAGGTTGATAATCTTTATTACATTGGTTTTTCTGCAACCAGCTTGTTCGAAACCAAAGGAAAGGCACTCGGAAGTACTGCAGAAAGTAGTGCCAGCTTTATAGGCGATCGGACGTTTTACCTTGTTGCGGGATATGAATTCCCGATTCCTGGTAAACCAGCTTACGAGCTGCATCCGGCAATAAGTGTGCAAAACAATGGCGTAAAAACCCAAATTGATGTTACAGCCAAGATGCTATACAATAATAAGTTCTGGGGTGGCGTTAACTATAGGCTTCAGGAATCGATTGGTATTATGGCAGGTATTTATATCAAGGATATCCGAATAGGTTATGCATACGATATCAACACCTTAGGGTTATCGGTTGTGCCTGGATCGCATGAGATCAGTATCGGTTATTGCTTTAAACTACAGCCCGATCGGTCGGCAAGAATTTATAGAAATACAAGGTATTTGTAAGGATGATTGGAAAAAAAATGAGCGGCATTAATCTTATTTGTTAATTTTGGCCGCTTTAACGATAGAAAAAGTACTCACATTTTGATTATAAAAACGAGCTACAAAATGACTTGTAGGAATTTTAGATTAACTCAGCGCATAAAGATGAAGAATTTACTGCTTTTTGCATCTGCTTTGCTGTTGCTTGCCAGTTGCAGCAATTCAAATCAGGGCGAACTCGTAGGTGCTCGCACAAAATCCAAGCCATTTTATCAGCCCGATCCTTATGGGATGGTATTTATTCCGCAAGGAAGTTACACCATGGGAGTTGGTGGCGAAGATATTACTTCCGGGCAATTGCATCAACCCAAAACAATTTCTGTTTCAGCCTTCTTTATGGATGAAACCGAAATCACAAATAACGAGTATCGGGAGTTTGTTTACTGGGTGCGCGATTCCATTGCTCGCACATTGCTGGGTCAAGTTAGGCCTGATGATTTTTTGATAATGGAAAACAAAAAAACAGGTGAAATTTATGACCCACCGTTTCTTAATTGGAAAGAAGACATAGAATGGAACAGTGAGGATCAAGATGTAAGGGATGTCTTGGAAGATATGTATCTTCCTGATTTTGAGCGTTATTTTAGAAGAAAAGAGATTGATACCCGCAAATTATTTTATGAATATTATTGGGTCGACTTGCAAGCAGCAGCCAAAAAGGAGTTTGTTCAGGGGGCCGATTTTAGAAATGCTGGTTTGGCAAACAGGCCAGAAGGTTTGAATAACAGGTCAATTTATGTACGCAAGGAAATGATTAATGTATATCCCGACACCTTAGCCTGGATACATGATTATACGTATTCATTTAACGATCCGCTTACCGAAAAATATTTTTGGCATCCGGCCTACGATCATTATCCTGTAGTAGGAGTGAACTGGAGCCAGGCTAAAGCCTTTTGTGTTTGGCGTACGGAAAAGCTAAACAGTTATTTGCGTGCAAAGAAAGGAGAAGTTTCTCTGGCCGAATTTCGTTTGCCTACAGAAGCAGAATGGGAATGGGCAGCGCGCGGCGGCAATCACCTGAATCCTTATCCATGGGGAGGTCCCTATACACGCAATGATAAAGGTTGCTTCCTGGCTAACTTTAAACCACTGCGCGGAAATTATATCTCTGATGGTGGTTTGCGTACTGTTATTGTAGGTCATTTCCCGCCCAACGACTGGGGATTATATGATATGGCCGGTAATGTTGCAGAGTGGACAAACAGTGCGTTTGATCCCTCTTCATACAACTTTACCTGGGATATGAATCCAAACTATACCTACAATGCAAAAGAAAATGATCCACCTGTAATGAAACGTAAGGTAATTAGAGGTGGATCATGGAAAGATATCGCTTATTATCTTCAGGTTACAACCAGAGCTTATGAGTATCAGGATACTGCAAAAAGCTATATCGGCTTTAGAACCATACAGCCTTTCCTGGGACGTAATAAAGGTGATAATCCCAATAAAGCTTCAAGGGTTTATAATTAAGTCAGAATTAATTTAACAGAGTATAACAATTTAATCAATATCAACTATGGGCTTTAACAAATTTTTAAGTAGTAAAGGGTATAAAAACTTTATGGCCAAACTTTATGGTATAGGAGCTGCATTGGTAATTTTGGGTGCGCTTTTTAAAATTAATCACTATACCGGTGCTAATGAGATGTTGATTATAGGTATGACCACAGAGGCCATTATCTTTTTCTTTTCTGCCTTTGAGCCACCACATGTAGAGCCTGACTGGAGTCTGGTTTATCCACAGTTAGCCGGAATGTATCATGAAACACTTGTTGAAAACGAACTGGAATCCAAAAAAACAGCCACCCAAAAGCTTGATGATATGTTTAAGGAGGCTAAAATTGAAACGTCTACACTTGAAAAGCTAAGCAAAGGCTTTGAAAAACTGAGTGAAAACGCTTCAAAAATGTCGGATATTTCAAATGCTGCTGTAGCTACAAATGAATACGTTGATAATATCAAACTCGCTACAAAGTCAGCTTCTGAATTGTCAGGTAATTACAAAAAGGCATCTGAAGTGCTTAGTCAGGATGCGAAAGCTACTGTTGATTATATTGAAAATATGAAGTCAGCCTCTGAAAATGCTGGCAAACTAAGTACAGCTTATGTGCAGGCTGCTGATATTATCAAGTCGGAAATGAGAAGCACAGAAGAGTTTGCAGGAACTGTTAAAGAAGCATCTACATCTGCAAAACAATTGGCAGCATCTTATTCTAAATCAGCAAGCTTAATTCAAAAATCTGTTGAAGCACTTGATTTTGGAACTATCGATGGTGAAGGCTATAACAAACAACTACAGCAAATTTCAAAAAATCTTGCAGCGCTCAATTCTGTTTATGAATTGCAGTTGCAGGGTTCAAGCAAAGCTGCCGAAGCCAGTGATAAGCTGTATCAAACTATGGGTCAGTATCTTGATAAAGTTCATCAATCCGCCGAAAACACAGTGCAGTTTAATCAGCAGCTTACTGAGCTTTCGAACCGTATGAGTGCCCTGAATAAAGTTTATGGCAATATGCTTACGGCCATGAACGTAAAAGCTTAAGATGAAATTGAGAATCAGACCAAAAATAACGATCAAACTAAGAAATTAGAAAATGGCTGGATATAAAGAAACGCCGAGGCAGAAGATGATTGGGATGATGTACCTGGTGCTTACTGCTATGCTGGCTCTAAATGTGGCAAAAGATATTCTGGACGCTTTTTTAGTTGTTAATGATAGCATGGAAGTCACAAACCAGAGTTTTGCTACTAAAATTGCCAGTCAATATGCCAAGTTTGAAACCCAATATAAACTTGAGCCGGCCAAAGTGGAATCATACTGGGAAAAAGCCAAGGATGTACGCCAAAAATCCTACGAACTGATAGAACATATCGAAGATATGAAAATTGAGTTGGTGGCGCGTTCCGAAAGAATTAACAGAGAAGAAGCTCTTGCTACTTACTTCAAAAAACAAGCTGTGCCAGATCAGTTTAATCCCGGACAGATGCGTGATCAATATGTGTTGAATCTCAATAGTGTTCCTTCACGAGATAAGTACGATGAGCCAACTAATTATTTGATTGGACAAAATAAAAACGGTAAGGCCTACGAACTTGCTTTAAAAATGAACGAATACCGTAATTATGTGCTTGAAATCATTGGACAGCAATTTGAAGACCGAATTGGCCTGGTTACTGCTGGAAAATTTAAGGATGCAAGTGGAACACCGCAGGATTGGGAGTACTATAATTTTTATCGTACCATTTTGGCTGCTGATATTACCTTGCTCAATAAAGTTATTGCAGAAATCCAGACAGCCGAATTCGATGCAGTTAATACGCTCTATGCCAATATAACAGAGAAGGATTTTAAATTTGATAATGTAGCTGCCAGAGTGATTCCCAAATCTACCTATATCCTTCAGGGACAGCCTTACGAGGCTGAGATTCTTGTTGCTGCCTATGATTCGAAAACACAATCGCAGGTAAAAGTTCTTCGTGGTGCTGAAAAAATTACCGATGCTAATATTGCAAGGGCACAAACTTTCAATAGTGTTAATGGCACCGTAAAACTTGAATTCCCGGGTAATGCTGTTGGTCCGCAAAGTTACGCCGGAGTAATTGAAATGTTGGATCCTAGAACACAGGAACTTACACATTATGAATTTAATGGTGAATATATTGTGGCGCCCCCAGCTTTAACAGTTTCTCCCCTGAAAATGAACGTGCTCTATGCCGAGCTTAAAAATCCGATAGCTATTTCATCACCAGGTATTGCAAGTGATCTTATAACACCAGCAATTACAAAAGGTAAGCTAACGAAAAGACCCGATGGAACGTGGGATGCAGAAGTGCCAAATGGAGAAAGAACGACTACTATATCAGCATCAGCCACAATTAGTGGAAAAACGATTTTACTTGGGTCCTATGATTTTCGGATTAAGCGTGTCCCATCTCCCACCGCTGCTATTGCAGGTATTTCTGATGGAAAAATTAGCCGTGATTTACTACTTGCTGCCAACGTGATTATCCCTGAACTCATTGATTTTGATTTTGAAGATTTTTATTATGAAATTGTATCATATAGATTAGAGACAGTAATCGGTGGGACTTTTCAAAATACTAATACAATCAGAGGCAATAGTTTTAATGCTGAGGTGGTAAATACTATCAAAAGTGCACGCCGCGGGCAAAAGTTGTTTTTTGTAAATATTCAGGCCAAAAGTCCTGCAGGCCGAATTGTAGGGCTTAACCCGATTAATCTTGAATTAGAATAATAATTTCGGAAATGTTATGAAAAAGATATTAATTTTAATCTCATTGTTTATTGGATTTAGCCTGATATCAGCTGTTTTAAAGGCACAAATTTTAGATGAACGACCTGTCGATGGTCTTTTTGCAGACGATGGAACCATCAATATAGATCCGATTCCTTTTCCTTCAATTCGTAAGGCAGATGTAATGTGGAAGAAAAGGGTATGGCGTGAAATTGATTTTCGGCAAAAAATGAATCATGCTTTTTACTATCCTGTTGTACCGCATAATAATTGGCGAAATTTTATTACTGTTGTGCTCGATGGCTTACGCGAAAACAAATTTGTGGCGTATGATGCACAAAATAATCCTACAGATGAGTTTTTAGTTCCGCTAACATATAACCAGTTAATGGAACGTGAGTCTGATAGTATTCGAAAAACTCTGAAGCGTGGTTATTTTCCATACGATGATTATGACACAGTAATCTTTTCAAGATTTGATCCCACACGTGTGATGCGTTTACAAATAAAGGAGGACTGGTATTTCGATAAGCAGCGATCACAATTGATGGTGCGTATAATAGCTTTATGTCCGGTTTTAATGGTTGAGCGTGAAGGTCAGGAATTCAGAAAGCCATTATTCTGGATTTCTTATGATCAGGCACGAGATGTTCTTGCCCGATCAGAGATTTTTAACCGGCAAAATTCTGCTGAACGTAGAACATTTGATGAAGTTTTTTGGAAACGGCTGTTTGATAGTTATGTTTACAAGGAAGAAAATGTTTATGACCGTAACATCGGGTCTTATGCCCTTGGAATTGATGCACTGCTTGAATCGGAAAGAGTTAAAAATGAAATATTGAACTTTGAGCAAAACCTATGGGAATATTAGGTTTAAAACCAGAAACATTAAAGCCCGCTTCAAAAATGTTGCGGGTTTTTGTTTTTTGTATAGCTCACCATGAATAAAACAAAGCCCATTATTAAACTGTTATAACTGATAAAACCAAAGACAAAATGGAACATAAAAACAAAACTGCCGACACCAAATTTGGCCTTCATCCCGTGTTGGCTAACAGATGGAGTCCAAGAGCTTTTGATGGCAGGCCTATTGAAAATGAAAAGATATATCGCATGTTGGACGCAGCAAGATGGTCGCCTTCTGCTTCAAATGAGCAACCCTGGCGTTTTATAATAGGTTTTAAAGGTGACGAAACTTACCAAAAACTTTTTGACACTTTTGTTGAGTTTAACCAGCTTTGGACCAAAACAGCCCCAGTTTTAGTGCTTTGTGTTGCCGATACAATGAGTACGAAAAATCCTGGGAAGCCAAATCCTACTCATGCTTATGATCTCGGACAGGCAGTTGCGCATCTTTCATTTCAGGCACATGCTGATGGCCTTCATGTCCATCAGATGTCGGGGTTTGATATGAAAAAAGCAGCACTTGCGTTTGAAGTGCCAGAGCGCTTTAAAGTAGTTTCGGCCATTGCATTAGGATACATTGGCAATCCTGAAGTGCTACATCCCAATTTAAAGGAGATGGAGCTAGCCAATAGAGAGAGACGTCCCTTGATAGAAAATGTATTTACAGAGAAATTCGGGCAGCACTTTTCGGTAATTTAACATTTGGTTTTCTTATTTTCGAGTAATTTCGCCAGGTATTTTTAACTATTCAATAAAAAGTGAGAGTAATTATCCATTCCTTTATTTTCGTTCTTTTGGCTCTATTGCATGCCTGTAGCTCGGGATCTCAGTCTGGCAATCAAACAAAAGCTTTGCCAAAATCAAAAAAAGCAGCAATCCGTGTACCCGAATTTAATGCTGATTCAGCTTTCCATTTTGTTGTTAAGCAACTCGAATTCGGTCCGCGTGTGCCTCAATCTGATGCGCATCATGCGTGTGCTGTTTGGCTGGGAGACAAGATAAAGGAATATGCTGATACCCTTTATTTGCAAGAATTCAAAATGCGCGTATATGATAAACGGGTCTTTGAGGGAGTTAATATCATCGGCGTTTTTAATCCGGATGCAAAAAAACGGATTGTCTTGGCCGCACATTGGGATAGTCGTCCTTATGCAGATTATGATCCAGATCCGGCTAACCATCGTACACCGATAGATGGTGCTAATGATGGCGCAAGTGGTACAGCAGTTTTGTTAGAGATAGCACGTTTATTAAAAACGTATCCGATTTCAGAGCAACTGGGCATCGACATTATTCTTTTTGATTTGGAGGATTATGGCTCTCCAACGGATACGAGAAACAGGTATTCAGAAGATTCGTGGGCGCTGGGTTCACAATATTGGAGTAAAAAGACACATATTCCTGCGTATAGGGCAAATTTTGGAATCTTGCTGGATATGGTTGGGGCTGCAAATCCTACCTTTCCAAGAGAGTATTTTTCGCAGCAGTATGCATCCTGGGTGCTTGACAAGGTATGGTTAAAAGCATACGATCTTGGTTATGGGAATTTATTCGTCAATAAGCCAGGATCACCTATTAATGACGATCATGTGCCAATGAATGAAATTGCCGGTATCCCCACTATAAATATCATCCATCTGAATCCTTCGAGTAGCAATGGTACATTTTTTGAGCATTGGCATACAATCAATGATGATTTAAATGCCATTGATAAGGAGACATTACGAATTGTGGGAGCTTTGGTTTCCCATGTGATTTACAACGAACAATAACAGTTTATGCGTCAATCATAAATTTTAAAAAACCTTAACAGATTTTCACATTTTTTAACAAAACCTGCTTGTTTCATCCTTTGTGATGAAAAACTCAACAAAATTATAAAGCTAACATAATCAATACCTTAATAGGCTTCATTTTCAATTAATTGATCTATATCAACATATAAATTATACTAAATCTCACTTCAAGATTTTTAATGTCATTTTTGCCGTCTTGGTGGTCAAGGTAATTACTGTTAAACTTGCATTAGAAAAATAATACAAGCCGGAATTAGTAAAATGTTTCGGTAGCAGTATGAACCAAAAACCATAAAAGATGAAAAGATTTCAAAAATTAGCCATGGCTTTAACAGTTATTTTCATGGCATCACTTACATTCGTATCGTGTACAAAAGAAGGACCTGCTGGTTTGCCTGGTGCTAACGGTAAGGATGGTGAAGATGGCATTAACGGTCAGGACGGAACCGCCGGTTGTATTGAATGCCACGACAACTCTCAGGGATTATTTGCAAAAACAATTCAGTGGGAAAATTCGACCCATGCTATCGGAGGTAATTTTGAACGTAACACAGGCGATTGCGCTACCTGCCATACCAGTCAGGGTTTCCTTGGTTATAATGTAACAGGAACCTACGACCCAGAGGCCGAAGGTGCGGCGATCAGTAATCCAAATCCACCTAACTGCTACACTTGTCACAAAGTGCATGATACTTATACTCCTGCTGACTGGGAACTCACAGTAACAGGTGCTGTTGCACTCAACAATTCAACTCAGACACCTGATTATGGCAGAGGAAGCCAATGTGCAAGCTGTCACCAGGGTCGTCCGGTTAATCCTTTTCCTGCTGTAGGAGGTGATGACATTACGATATCAGGTATTCGTTATGGAGTGCACCATGGTCCACAGGCTAATGTGATAAAAGGGACAGGCTTATTTGAGCCCGGAACAGGATATACTACCCATCCGCATGCCAATATCGAAAACACTTGTGTTACTTGTCATATGGCTGAGGCTTATGGAACGCAAGCTGGTGGACATACCATGTATCTTGAATACGATTATCACGGTTCTACCGTTTTAAATACAGCTGGATGTGTTTCTTGTCACAGTGATATCGAAGGTATGCTTGCCAATACGGAAGAACTTCAAGCCGAAGTGGCTGCAATGTTAGCAGAGTTAAAAGCCATGCTTGATGCTATGGGTGCGATGAATGAAGGAAGTGATAATTCTGTTTCCGGCACTTATGCTCCTGAAGTTGCTGGTGCTGTATTGAACTACAAAGCGCTATCAGAAGACCGTAGCTTAGGTGTTCATAATCCATCGTATGTTAAAAAAGTGCTTCAAAATACTATGGAAGCCATTCAACAATAATAGTTAATCCAATAAAGGCTTCCAGGCAACTCAAGAAACGGAATCTGGAAGCTTTCGTTTTAAAGCAAACACCTTAAACTTATGTATCAAATAAGAATTCTAAAGCACAGTATGGCAGTCATTGTGTTGGTATTGCTGGCTTCGGCCTGTACGTACGATTTTATTGAGCTTCCACAGCCAGATCCGGTTGACCCAACTGATACAATTTCATTTCAATCGGCAGTAGTGCCGATTTTTAACGAGGGGAATAATTGTACTGCTTGTCATACAACAGGTGCCACAGTACCAGATTTCACTGCAGCAAAAGCCTACAGTTCGATAGTACCCGCTTTGGTTAATACAGCTGACCCGGAATCAAGTTCCATTTATCAGTATGCGCATCCAAGCTCAAGCACACATACCTGGAAAAAACTTACACTAGGCGAAGCAGCCTTAATTTTAGCGTGGATCCAACAAGGAGCCAACAATAACTAACCAAAAAACCTTATGATATGAAAAAGTACACGATTTCACTTATTCTTATTTTGTTTATTGGTTATGGTTTGTTTGCTCAGGAAGCTACTGAAGCCCCCGCCAAAGTAAAAGACAAACCTGTAAGGTCGCCTTTCCAGAGTGGACTGTTGATCGATAACCAAACTACTGTTGTGCCAACTGCAAAAACACTGGAATTTTTAATTCAGCATAAGTTTGGCAAATTAGACAACAGCTTTTCAGATTTATTTGGCATTTATGCACCAGGAGCCAACATCCGATTGGGAATGAATTATACCATTATGGATAAACTTCAGATCGGTTACGGTATTACGCGCTTAAACATGTATAACGATTTCAACATCAAGTATTCAGTCGTTGAACAAACACGCAATAATACTATACCGGTTGCAGTGACATTATATGGTAATATGGCTATTGATGGCCGTAAGGAGTCGGTTTTTGGAAACAATTACGGCTTTACTGACCGTATGTCTTATTTTGCACAATTAATTGTTGGCCGTAAGGTGAACTACTGGCTGTCTTTGCAGCTTAATACCAGTTTCGCTCACTACAATAAGGTCGATTCATTAATTGATCACGATGTTATTTCAGTTGGATTCAATGGTCGTGCCCAGTTTTCGCCACAATCAGCTATCTTATTTCAATATGATGTTCCTTTGAAAATTAAAGGAATCTCAGAACATAGATCTTTTACAAACCCATCTAAACCAAATTTTGCACTTGGTTGGGAAATTGCTACCAGTACGCACGCATTTCATATATATGTGTCAACTGCTGATGGTATTGTTCCACAACATAACGCTTTTTATAATCAGAACGATTTTACCAAAGGCGATCTGATGTTTGGTTTTACAATTACGCGTTTGTGGAACTTTTAATTTAACTACTCACTAAAAATTTACTACAATGAAAGCAAAACAAATTTTTCTTTTTTTGACGATTACTACAGGTTTTTTAATGATGTCCTTCGTGTTTCCACAGGATCAAAAAAAGCCAGGATCATGGGAAATCCCTGCCGAATATAAAGCAAAAGAAAATCCATATAAGGATGATGCCTCTTTGGATAGACTAGGGAAAGCGTTATATTCTAAGCATTGCCGTGCTTGTCATGGTAATGAGGGTGCCGGAGATGGCCCAAAATCGAAAAACCTCGAAACGTGGCCAGGCGATTTTTCTGTTGATGCTGTTCAGTCACATACCGATGGAGAATTGTATTATATGACTTTCATTGGCCGTGATGAAATGCCTAGCTTCGAAGATAAAATTACCGACGATGAAGGCCGTTGGGCTATCATCAATTATATTAGAAGTTTAAAGAAGTAGGTTAATTCCACGAAATGATAATTTTTGAATACAATACTTAATGAATAGGTTTATGACAATTACTTAGGTCTTTGCCATAAACCTATTTATAAAATAAAATAGAAGTCATTAATAACTAAAGTTGAAAACAATGAAACTGCCAAAGCATTATTACAGTTGGACAACAGTTATCGGCGGTGCGATTGCCCTCATCGCCTTTTTTATGATTGTGATTTTGTTTCTGGTAACGCTTGTTTTTGGTGATGGAGACAATTATTCAGGTCTCTTTACTTTCATTATACTACCAGCCGTGATGCTCATGGGCATTGGACTGGCGCTTATTGGGAAATTGGTTAATATGCGAAGAAAAAAACGGCATGCTGATGAGGAAATAGCTTATCCAGTTGTCGATTTTAATGACCCAAAGCAAAGATCAGTTATCTTTTTGTTTACTTTAGGACTGTCCGTTTTTGTTGTATTGTCGGCTTTGGGAGGTTATCAGGCATTTCATTACACCGAATCAAATGAGTTTTGTGGTACCCTCTGTCATACTGTTATGGAGCCTGAGTATGTCGCATATCAGGGATCAGCGCATGCACGGGTTCAGTGTGTTGAGTGCCATGTTGGTTCGGGAGCAGGCTGGTATGTCAAATCGAAACTATCCGGATTGTATCAGGTTTATTCGGTAATGGCAGATGCTTACCCGCGTCCAATCCCAACACCTTTACATGATCTTAGGCCGGCTCAGGAAACTTGTGAAAAATGCCACTGGCCCGAAAAATTTTACGATCGCAAATACGTATTTCACAAACATTATATCGCTGATGAGGATAATTCTGAATGGGATATCGGGCTTGTGATGAAGACTGGACCTGCATACCGTGCTTTAGGGTTGCAGGAAGGTATTCATTGGCACATCAATAAAGATGTAAAAATTGAATACGCCTCCACAACATTAAAACGTGATACGATTGTTTTGGTGAAATACACCAATCTGGAAACAGGTGAGGTGATGACTTATCAGGATGAGAACAACCCTTTGAGTGACGAACAAATGAGCAATCTTGAGTTTAGAACCATGGATTGCCTTGATTGCCATAATCGCCCTTCACATAATTACAAGTCGCCCATAAAGTTTTTTGATGAGGCAATGACAGCCGGAAAAATTTCAAAAGACTTACCGGACATTAAAATTGCTGCAATGGACGTGCTCAGAAACGAGTTTCCGACCAAAGACAGCGCATTTGCTGCTATTGATGCTGCAATTCTGGAATATTATGATATGTTGTATCCCGAGCTACTCGAAACAGAACGAGAATCTATCGATCAGGCTTTACTGGCCATTAAAGAAGGTTATTCCAATAATGTATTTCCCTATATGAAGGCCAGTTGGAAAGCCTATCCCAGCCATATGGGACATATGGAAAATAATGGATGTTACAGATGTCACAACGACTCTTTTAAAAATGAACGTCAGGAAACGATCTCACGTGATTGCACACTGTGTCACTTAATCAAGCAGCAAGGACCGCCTGATCAAATGGAGTATGCAACAGGTGCTGAATTTTTGGAATTTAAGCATCCGGTTGATATTAACGAGAAATGGAAGACACTTTTATGTGCCGAATGTCATTCGGATTTGTACTAGTTGAAATCTTGGTAGCATTTTTGGATATAGATTAGAATATTGTAATGAATTGAGCACTTATTTAGAATTTTGAACGTAATAGATAATTTAACATTGTTGTCCGGTAAAATACAAATAAAGTCACTCAATAGCTGTAATAATGCCGTCCCATCGGGACTTGAGATAAACAGGGGTAACTTTTATTCTACCCATATTATGTCCCTATCGGGACTGTCCCGCTAGGGACATAATGTGGGTAGTCAGCGCGTTAGAATTCAAGAAAAAGTCCCGTAGGGACGACATTATAATTTTTCCGGACAACATTGATAATTTTACAGTAATGTTTAAATTAATTTTAAAAAAATGAAAAGCAGAATCTTATTTGTATGTATGATGGCGATTGGATTAACAGCTATTTGGGCTTTTACCCCTCCACAGGAAAAGAAAAAAGGCGAACCCTGGAATATTCCTGCAGAGTATAAAGCAAAAGAAAACACCTTTAAAGGTGATGCCGACTTGCTGAGATTAGGAAAAGCAACTTATGCCAAGCATTGTCGTGCCTGCCATGGAAATGCGGGTGAAGGAGATGGCCCAAAGGCCAGAAACCTTGAGTTTCATCCTGGTGACTTTAGCGATGCTACATGGCAAGCTTCAGTAACGGATGGCGAAGTGTATTATATGTCGATTATTGGCCGTGACGAAATGCCTAATTATGAAGGTAAAATTACTGACGAAGAGGAAAGATGGGCTCTTGTAAACTATGTTCGCTCTTTGCAGAAATAAATTAATGTTTCACACTATGTAATAACTGGGAAGGTTTACAAACAACATTTATGATTATTGTAAACCTTTCCTTTTTCTAAACTTGCTACATATGTACAAAAAATTGATTTTGTTACTGGTGTTTTGCAGCGTAATCAGTATGCAGCTATCAGCAACGACTGGGGTAAATATGGAGGATGAGCCTGCAAGTCTTGAAGCAAACAAACTATGCTTCAGCTGCCATGCAAATAGTATTTATCAGTATGAAAACGAATTCACGGGAAAGATTGACCGAAAGGCTATGAATCCTAACTTTATATATGATACAGCTGATTTTTACCGGGGTGTACATCGTCATTTTGCCTGTACCGATTGTCACTCACCGGATTATGAAAGTTTTCCACATGCTTCCGAACTGCGGCTGGAGGAAATGTACCAGTGTATCGATTGCCATGGAGGTGATCCAACTTACGCCCAGTTTAATTTTGAAGCCATAGAGGAAGAGTTTCACAAAAGTGTACATTCTACCAGACATGATGAGAGCTTCAACTGCTGGATGTGTCATAATCCCCACAGTTATCGGACAATGACACACGGAAACAACAAAATTTCCGAGATTGTGGAATACCACAACCAAACCTGCATCAGCTGTCATGATAACTATAGCGTAAAGTTTCAACGCATTTCAGATACCTTAAAGCCTGCACTTGAAATAATTCATGAGTTTCTTCCCAACTTCGAACTGCATTTTTCAGCGGTAAGATGCATCGAATGTCATACAGGATCAAAAGATACAATGTGGGTTGCCCATAATATTTTACCCAAAGAAAATGCAGTGAAGAAATGTGTTGAATGTCATTCGAACAGTACGATGCTTATTTCTAAGCTATATAAATATCAAAACATTGAAGCACGTAAAA
Source organism: uncultured Lentimicrobiaceae bacterium (assembly GCA_964592595.1). GTDB lineage: Bacteria > Bacteroidota > Bacteroidia > Bacteroidales > F082 > UBA5536. The sequence continues at coordinate 84,741 of CAZQFH010000003.1, forward strand.
ACAGGGGTACTTTTAATGCTGTACTGTTAAACGAGGCTTATGTGATTGGAGCCAATAGGAACATTTATCTGAATATTGTAAGTGCTATATTGTTTGGATTGACTCTGATTGGTGTTGCTGTTCATGTTTTCTTCCGAATTAAAAAGAAATAATTCCTATGGCCGAAAAACTATATTTATACCCTATCTGGTTGCGCATCTGGCATGCAATCAACGCTTTAATGTTTCTGGTCTTGTTGGCTACCGGAATCAGCCTTCAATATTCAAACCCTGACTTTGTAATTATCAGGTTTGATTATGCAGTAACGTACCACAATTTAGCTGGTATTATCCTCTCGTTTAATTATCTGATTTTTTTATTCGGAAACTTTTCCACTGGGAATAATCGTTTCTATAAACTCCAATTGAAAGGCCTGATCGAAAAACTTATCAAGCAAGCAAACTATTACCTCACTGGGACTTTTAAGGGAGAGCATACACCTTTTCCAGTGAATAAGAACAGAAAATTTAACCCATTACAGAAAGTTGCTTATGTTGCTACAATGTATGTATTGATTCCAGTAATGATCATTACCGGGATTGCACTGCTGTTTCCTGAAACAATTATCGAAAATGTATTTAACCTAAGCGGCATTTACCTAACCGCTTTATTGCATGGTATTGTAAGCGTGTTCTTGCTTTTGTTTCTGGTCATACATTTGTATTTCAGTACAATGGGAAAAACACCCAGTAGCAATTTCAAAAGTATTGTAAACGGCTATCACGAGTAGCATTAATCTGAGTGAATATTAGGTTTGTTTAGGAAGCTGCTAACCTTATTAGGCTGGCAGTTCCTTTTTTATAATCACATAATATAGCGCCTTTAGCTACAAGGTATGTCATAAATAACTAATTTTGTCATCTAATCAAACTACTAAAAACAGTCTTATGAGAACATTAATTCTTACGATAATCACATCACTATTACTGGTTTCGTGCGAGAACGAAACATCGAAAGTTAGCTATGCAGTTGATCCTCAAAACCGTAGCGTTGAAGTGGAAAGCATTGTTCAAGCTAATGCCTATACCTACCTGGAAGTATCTGAAAACGGTAGCCGCTATTGGATTGCAGTGCCTAGTTTAGAAGCTAAAGAAGGTGATATGCTGCACTTTACCCAATCCATGGAAATGAAAGAGTTTTATAGTCGTGATCTCGATCGCACTTTTGATCTTGTATTATTCGTCGACGATGTGAGTACCTTACCCATTCCGGCAAAAACCGCCAGCCTGTCAACTCCCGCTCAGCAGCACGAAGGACGACCAAAAACCGATAAAAAGCCAATCGAAATCAAACATGAAGCAGGTGTTGTGCCGCTTTCTGATCTGTTTGCAAATCCCGGAAAATATGATCAACAGCTGATTAAGGTAACTGGTGAAGTTACCAAGTTCAATACCGGAATCATGGGTAAAAACTGGGCGCATATTCAAGACGGAACTTCTTATGAAAAGTTTTTCGACTTAACGGTTACTACTCAGGATGTTATTCCTGTGGGAGATGTAGTGGTTTTTGAAGGCCAAGTCGTATTGAATAAAGACTTAGGTTCCGGCTATTTTTACGAATTCCTCATGGAGGATGCATCTGCAAAAAGAGCAGTTGCGCTGTAAGTTACCGCACTAAATTTAAACCTTCGCTGGCACTTACATCTCCAGGGCGAATTAAATTGGCTTTTTGAAACATGATTTTGGCTTCACGAAGTTTCCCTAATTTTAGTTCTGTCCAGGCAAGTAATATAACAGAATCATAATCAAATGGATACAGATTTATTACCTTGTTTAGGTATCGGAGGGATGTCATAAAGTCTTCACGACCATATGCAATAACTGCCATACGGTAATTAGCAAGGGTATTTTGGGGATCAATGTGCAGAATTTCCTGGTATTGATTCTCTACTTGTGTCCAGTTTCCAAGAGCAGCTGCCGGGTTTACGTAACCAAAGCGAGCTTCAATGGAAAGAGGTTTTAGTGTGAAACACCTTTGATAATAAGGTAAGGATTCCGTAAAGCGACCTGAAACATAATTTAACCAGCCGAGCCTTAGGTTGTGCTCATAGCTTGATTCGTTATAAACATTTAAAATCTCCTGAATGGCTTCGTTGTATTTTCCGTTTTCTTCGAGCCGATAAGAGTTTTCGAATGCAGTTGATTGTTTTTCAAATGTTTGAGCCTGTGAAGCTACTGCTGTTATTACTATAGCAATCAGCAATATGCGCGATTTTAAAAATTCCATTGGATTCCTCCTGTGATTAAATTTGATTGAAATGGTAAATATCCTTCGGATAAACTTTCGTTTTCCCGATCGGTTGAAGTAAAAGAATGACGTCCTTCGAGCCACGAATAACTCAACCTTAATTTTAAATGTTTGGATAGCTGTGCATGAAGCACCGTATTAATCCTGTTTTTCGATTCATAGGGCGTGTTGTAAACCAAATAAGCGTTACCCGAGTTGAAGCTTGAATGATTACCATGACTCCAGGTTGCTTCAATCCAGTTTTGCTTATACACTTTAAGGTAAAAACTTTGAGAAAAAAGCCAGTCGTTACGCTGATTACCGCTTATAAATGAGACTGTTGAGTTACCATACAACTTTAAATTACCAAAAGGATAATAAGTTTGGCCAAAATTGAACTGTAGGTATTCCTGTGCGCTTATCTGGGCGATGGATGCCGAAATTCCAGTTTCACCTATTCTGCTCTGAATCTGTGTGCCCAGATAAAAAACCCATTCTGTACTTTTAAGCGAATACGCATTAAATTCAAGTCTGGATATCGGCATTTCAAAAAAAGATGTTTCGGAGCCGTCAAAATAATAATAAGCAGTATCAGAAGCAAATGTATCAACCACTTCGGCCTGAGTTTGCGTTTGATCCCATTGTATCACATGTAAAGCTGCTGTTAAACTGAAGTTATCATTAATCCCGAAATTCAGCTGCCCGTAGTAGGATTGTTGTCCGATTTGGTGAGCAAAGCGTTGAATTTGCTGGCTGCTATCTACGCTATAATAATACGACTCTCCCCAATCTTCAGCTACAATTGAATCTCTTACCAGATTATAATTTTGGTAGGCAAATACATCATTGGCTCTGATATGGATTTTTTGGATGCCAAAATATGCCTTCACAGCTTGACTAAATTGAAAACGAATACCTGCATCCCAAAATGTTTGCTGATCACATTCGCGACTTTGACCATAAAAATGATCTCTTCCGCTTATTGTATTGAAATCGATGCTGTGCTGATGATTATAATGCTGTGTACCCATATCCAGGTGAAGGGATTCGATGTTGAATCCAACAGGAACTTTCCAGCTTTTTTTTTCGGATGAAGGCAAACTGTAACTAATCATTCCGGCTTCATTTTTCTGATTGAGCAATAGATAGGTTCCATACAGGTAGCTTTTAGCAACTGGATCTTTAGCATAAAACAACAATACATTTTGGAAATGGCTGCGCGCCAATAAATAGCGCTCTAAGTTATAGGCCGCTATTCCCAATCTTAAATGCAAATAATAATAGTCGTAACCAAGTTCGATCATTTGGTTGCCCTGTGTTAAAACCTGATGCCAGTTTTCTTGTATAAAATTGGCATACAATGTGCTGTCGTGTTGAATAAAATCCCGATTTTGGGAAACACTAAACCTAGCTGAAAGGAGCAAGCCCAGAAGCAGTATGAGTGCCAGTTTATACACGGTTCAGGATTTGATGTTTGTTGTCTTTTTCAATTTCAAAACTGATAATTTCACCAGCTTCGAAGTTAATGGCATATTTCCTCGAAGAGAGCTTTTTGCCTTTTAATTCAAAACAAACCTGGGTGTTGAATGCGATACGTGAATCACCAATTCCTTGTTTAATCTTAAGCTGTATAGCTTCAAACCGGATGTTCAGGAAGCGATAAAAAGGTGACAAAAAATCCTGCAAAACTCGCAATCCGGCATTAGGGAACTCACTCAATGTGATATTTTCCTGAATTGTGAGTCCAGGATTGTTGCCAGTCACTAACTGGTATGCCCCCAGAAACACATCATACAACAAACTTTTTTTATTGCCTTCGAAGCGCGTGAAATAAAAAAGATCAGTATTACTTCCAAACCAGGCTTTAGAATTGGTCTGGCGGCAATCGAGGTAGGATTGGTTGAAAATATCGGTTTTCACTTCCCACTCAATCAATGCTGTCTGATCGTTTGTTGTTAGCGCGAACTTAAGGGTTTGTCCGGGAATAAAGTGAAGAGCTTTATTAAGTGTTTCATCAACCAATTGATTGCTTACCAAATCATTCATTTTGGGCTGATCTGAGCTGTGAAAGCGGAGTTCGTCGTTTTTAGTAAGATAGGCTGCAAAGGGATAACTCAGGGTATGGGCTCCAACCACACTGGAAGTCTGAAACTGAAAATGAAGGTGAGGATAAGGCGAACGACCTGAATTGCCGCAGTTAGCGAGTTGAGTACCTTGTTCAACGTATTGGCCTTTGTGCACCAGAATGCTTCCTTTTTGAAGGTGACTTAATTGCGAAAAAAGACCTTCGCCATGGCTGATTACAATACTGTTTCCCCAGTTCTGACGCAGGTTCATATCGCCAATGGCATTGTCGTCCACTTCGTTGATTACCTCCATTACATAACCACTTGCCGGCGACAGCACAGGCTTCCCATAACAGTAATAATCAGTAGTTTGATAGCCTTCATTTTTGTATGCCTTACCACTTTCGTCCACAAATTCAAAGTCCCAGGCATATCGCCAGGCTTCTTTGTGCGTGTGCTCGCCATCAAAAGCCTGCGTTACTTTCCAGAACCCCCAGAACGGCAATTTTACGGGAATTCGTTCCAGATGAGCAAGTCTGCGGTTGTTGATCAACGAGCTATAGAGGTTTTTCTCGGGATGAAACAGCTGAATATAAACAAGTGCTGGTTTGTCGAAAAAGCGTTCCCGAAACCTAAAAACAAACAGAAAACTGATTACTACCAGATTAAATGGTAACGAAAGCACTCCGAGTTGCAGGGGCTCCAGTATGCTAGTAGCAGCAATCTGCAAAAAGGCAAGTAGCGGAATAGCAATAATAACCCACAAAAAAGCGTACAGCGATGGTATTACAAAAAAACCTCCGATAGCAATTGCAGTGAGGATATAATTAAAACCAATATAACTGTAGGTGAGGTCGTTTAAACTGGCTCCTACTAACATATAAAAAAGATACGCAAAAGTAAAGCCAACAAATGAAAGTAAAAACGCAAGGCGCGACCAAATCAGAAGGCTGCTGGCGATAATAATTCCAACAAATAAATGTGGTTGAAAAAAAATTGCACCTAAAGATCTGAAATACAGTTTAAAAATTTCGGGCCACTGCAATTGTTCAAACCAGTCATGTATTTGCAACAAGGTGAAACCGCCTCTATCGAACAACTCATTCAGAAAATAGATGCCACCTTCACTAAGCTCTAACTGACTGATGCTGCGACTGCTTAGGGTAAGAATCCAAAAACCAAGCAAAAATGGCAAACTGAGGTATGGCAGCCCGTACTTGCTAAGTAATCCGGCAAGGAATATACTGGCAAAAAGTGTGAGTAAACTAATGAATATCAGTATAATAAAAAAACTTAAACCAGGCTGAAAGCTAATCCCGTAGCCAAGACCTACGAGTAGGGGATTAAAACCATAAAACCCGTTGATGATTTGTTCTCGATTCAAGCCGATGAGGTAAGCAGCGGTGTTGGCAATTATAACGGCCAGCAATCCACTCAAGCCTGCATTCAGATCGATAAGACTCACGGCCACAAGCATTATTGCCATCCATTTATTCTTGGCAAAAAATACCTGTGTGTAGCTGTTGAGAATGCTCTGCCCGAATTGAGGAAACATCGAACGGGTTTTATCCGATATCATAATTCAAAATGTGATAGATGTGGTGGGATTTCTTCCAGGTTTTCAATGGAATCGATGGATTCGTTTTTCCTTATCAGGTTTGGTTTTCCATCCATAGCTATCATCACTACATTAGGACGCAAAGTGATAAATTGCATCCACTGAGTCATATTGTAAGCGCCAACATGGTGAATCACAATTTTATCGCCTTTATTGAGCAATGGCAAACTGATATTTTCGCGCACCACGTCAATATTCATACAAAGTGGACCATAAAGCACAGTGTCTTCTGTGTAGGAAGTAAATTCCTGTGCCGGTGTAATTTTATGGTCGTACCAGAAAGAAGTAAATAACAGATTCACTCCCACATCAAGCACAGTGGCTCTTCTGCCATCGGAGAGGCGTTTATTGGCAATTACTGAACCAAGCAGATAACCTGCCTCATCTATCAGTGCACGTCCTGTTTCGAGGATAAGCAATGGAGGTGTTTTGGGGCGGTAATCACTATTCATCAAGGCGGAAGTAATGGCTTCGGCAAAGTCGTCGATCGAAGGGTTGGTGTCTGTTCCGGGCAGGTAAGCTCCTTTGAGGGTGTTGCGCGACGAAAAACCACCACCCATATCAATATATTTTACTTCGTGACCATATTTTTGCTGCACCCGTTGAGCCAGGTTAGCCAGCTTTGAAGCAGCAATAGCATAAGCATTGGGCGAAAGCATAAAGGTGCCGATGTGGGTGTGCAGCCCAACCAATTCAAGTAAACCCGAAAACATGATCTTGTTTAGGGCGTCCCAGGCCTGACCGTTTTCATAATTAAATCCGAAACGATCCCACATGGGATAAATTCCAGTATCCATATTTACGCGAATCGCAACTTTTGGTTTTTGCCTGGTTTCACGGGCAATCTCCTGAATCATATACAATTCGTCGAGGTGATCAATATGAATCAATGAGTTGTTGGTGATGGCTTTGCGAAGATCAGACTCGGTTTTGTCGGGACCATTAAAGATGATCTTAGTGCCATCAACACCATGTCGAATAGCTTTGTCGTATTCAAATCCTGAGACCACTTCGGCCCATGATCCTTCCTGATGAAATACATTACAAACAGCTGAGAGGTAATTTGTTTTATAGGACCATGCAAACTGCACTTTAGGATAGCGTGTTTCGAAGGCCTGACGGGCAGCTTTGAATTTGCTTCTGATTTTTTGTTCGGATATTACAAAAACCGGTGAGCCGTAATCTGCTATTAATGAGGCTACCGAAACGCCGTCGATTTGGGTGACGGGTTCAAACTCGGTACGCATGCCAAACTTGTTGGGCATATTACTTTCCAGTTTCTTAATCAATGGTCTTTCGTATCTTGCTTTTGTTATCATGATAATTCTATTTTTTATAGTTCTCCGTGAGTTGAAATTTGTTGAAATTCGCTTAAATCTACGATCATATCCCAGGCATAGCGGATAAACATTTTGCCGGCTTCGTAATCTTTAAAAGCTTCTGTAGGCCAGCCCATTGCCAACCTTGTAAGTGCTTCGGGAATGTTTTGTCCAACGCCAACAGCCAAATAGATCCAAGCCGGTATGCGTGGGTTAATTTCGAGCAGGAAGTATTCGCCTGCTTTATTTTTCATTAGTTCCAGTTCAAATGCTCCACGCCATTTGGTCGTTTTTAGAAAATGAGCGGTAAGGTCGAGTGCTTTTTGGTCGGTGATGGTGATGCCGCCCCATGCCTTTCCTTTATCGGTAATATATTGCTTGCGCATCGGCACAGCAGCCATAGTATTCCCCATTCCGTCGCCGAGGCCAGTTACGTTGTATTCGGTGCCGTGGATAAATTCCTGCACAATAATTGGCAGACCCCATTTAGCACTGATTTTATTAAAAGCAGTTTTGGCCTGATCAATATTGTAAGCCAGACTGGCATCGTAGTATTTTCCTTTGATCACCAACGGCCAGTTGTAATCTTGTTCCAGGCTGTGTATTTCATTTGTAGTATAGATGGCTTTGCTGCGTGGCACATGAATATTATGTTTTTTACCAAATTCGGGCAGGTTGATTTTTTGGCGGTCTTCAAACTGTTCCATGGTAGGCAAAAAACTATGAATACCATTTTCTTTAAGCTTATCCGACAGCTTGATGAAAGAATACAGCTCGGCATCGAAATTTGGGATTACCACATCCAGTTTTTCCTTTTCATGAATTTGCATTAAGCGGCTAAAAAGTGCTTCGGTTCCTGCCGAAGGGTAGGGGATGTGGTATGTTTTTTCGATTAAATCGTGCATATAAATGCCTGGTTCAAGCGATTCGTAAGCCAAACCGATAATCCTGCAATCAAAGCTTTTTGCCTCGCGTAATCCCCTGATTACGGCAACCCCCGGACCAGGGCTATCGATGGCATTAAGCCCTGTTACAGCAATAGTTAGCTTTTGTTTATTATTCTTCATTTTGATAGAGGTGATATTGTTTTACCATGGCTTCAAAATCGAGCAAATCGCGTTCGATCATTGCTGCATCGGCCTGATATTTTTTGGAAAGCTCCTGAATGATTGCTTCCTGTTTTTCGCCTTTACGTAGCATATTCAAAATGTCGAGGCCAACCTGATTCACGGTAAAGGACTCACCTGAAGCAGGATTGAATACAAATCCGTTGTCGCTGACGGCTATATTATTTCTGATTTTCATAGTGTTTATATTTGAGTTTTTTTTTAAGTATTCACTTTGCAAACCTAATCCATCCTTTGAGGGCAGCTCTTACAATTTTTTGTTTTTGTTGTATAATTTTTTAGCCTTAGCCAGCGCCTTTTCGTTCTTTTTCCGGCAAAGCCTTGTATTCAGTTACTGAATAGCCAGTTATATTTTTAAACTGTGTGGATAGGTATTGAACACTGCTGTATCCCATCATATAAGCGATTTCACTTAACGTAAGTTCTTCTAATTGTATAAGTTCCTTTACCTTTTCGATACGTTGAATTATGATATACTTTTCGAGTGTAATGCCTTCGTGGCGCGAAAAAACGGTGGATAAATGCTGATAGCTCAGGTTAAATTTGCCAACAATGAAATCGGAATTCCTAACCATGGCATTGTAAGTAGAATGATGCACAAGCTCAATAACAACCCGTTTGATATCTTCTACCAGATGCGTTTCTTTGTTTTCGATAATTTCGAAACCATGTTCCGTCAAAATTTCTGTGATCTTTTCCAGCCTTATTTTATCTGGCTCAAATTCAATGGTGATTTCTCCCAGCCTGGATTTGATTACTGCAAAATCATACTTCTCAGCCAGCAGCCCGATCACTTTCAGGCAACAATCGCAAAGCATGTTACGCAGAACCAGATGATGTCGTACTAATTTATTCAATGGAGGTGAAAAGATTAATATCCAAAAGTAATTTTTTTTTTGAATAGGCTAAAAAAAAGCCCTTTCATTGAGTGAACGAAAGGGCTTTCAACTTATTTTACAGCTATTTTTCTGACAGTTTGCCTGGCCAGAATTTCAGCTTGGCAACGTAGAGCAAATGGTACATCGCCGGAATAATCACTAAGGTGAGGAAAGTGGCGAAAGTTAGACCAAAAATTATGGTCCAGGATAGTGGACCCCAAAACATGGCATTATCACCACCAAAATAGATGTCCGCATCAAAGCGTTGGAATAACCCGATAAAGTCGATATTTAGACCTGCAGCCAACGGGATCAATCCTAAAATTGTAGTGATGGCCGTGAGCAATACAGGGCGAAGCCTGGTTTTTCCGGCTTCGATAAGGCTCTCTATCGATTCTTTTATCGGCAGATCGTCTTCGGGGCTAAGTCCCATTTCCAGCTTGCGGTTACGTTTTAGGATAGTAATATAATCGATCAGTACAATAGCATTGTTTACCACTACTCCAGCCAGTGAGACTATGCCAATACCAGTCATAATTACTACAAAATCCATCCCAAATGTTCCCAATCCTCCAAAAACACCAATCGTACTCAGCAAAACACTCACAAGAATAATAATGGGTTTTATCACAGAATTGAACTGACTCACGAGAATTAGCAGAATGATGGATACAGCAATTAGCATGGCGCGCATCAAAAAAGCCATACTTGCGGCCTGTTCTTCCTGTTCGCCTGTAAATTCGTAACGGTAGCCTTCGGGCAGATTGTAATCGGCCATGATAAGCTTAAGCTGTTCGTTGATTTCATTGGCATTGTAGCCCGAAATAACATTAGACCAAATGGTGATCATACGGCTTCTGTCTTTGCGCGTTACTGCCCCATAAGTTGAGCTTAATGAGATGTTGGCCACAGCAGAAATAGGGATTTGCAGAATTTTCCCACTGGCCTGATCTCTGAAGGTTACACGCTGGTTGAGCAAAGCCCCCAAATCATAACGATACTGATCTTTCATGCGCAATTGGATGGGGTATTCGTCTTCACCAAGCTTGTAATTCGAAATCTCTGATCCAAAAAGTGCGGTTCGGATAGTGTTCGCAATTTGAGCTGTCGATAGGCCAAATCTCCTTGCTTTGTCGCGATCGATGGTCACATTAAGCTCAGGTTTTCCAACATCGAGGTCAATTTGCAGGCCCTCAATTCCGGCAAGCTGTTGTTGGTTGATATTATTTATGATGCTATCACTGAGCTCCAGCAAAACACCAAATTCTTTCCCACTGATCTCGAGGTTGATAGGTTTTCCTACCGGAGGGCCTTCGTTTTGTTTTTCAACAGTAAGCAACACTCCCGGATACACTCCCAATAATTCATCCGAAAGCTGTTTCATGATTTTTTCGGTACTGATGCCTCCGCGATCCTGATAATCAAGGAAAGTAACCGTGATCAAACCTTTGTTTGGCCCACCTCCGCGACCCGAAAAACCCTCATTTTCGCCAACAGCACCATCGCCAATATTCGTTAAAACAGACTTTACGATATGTTGGTTAGGCTCCAATAATCTATATACGTGTGCTTCAATAATTCCTACTAATGAATCTGTGGCATTGATTTCTGTGCCAAGCGGCATTTCAGCACTTATATTGACATATTTTGGATCGCCTGAAGGAAAAAACTCAACTTTAGGATTGCTGCCAAAATAAAAGCCTGTTGTAACGACCATCAGCAGACCAACTCCAATTACCATCCACAGGGAATTTTTGCCTTTCATCGCGAAGGTGAGGATGTTGAGGTAAACATTTTCGATCCAAACCAATAGAACAGTTTGAAACCAGCGTGCAAAACGGTCGAGGAAAGTTACATGCGCAAGCCCTATCAAGGCAAAAACGATGAGTAAATTGGCTAAGGCAATAAATCCTGCAAAGTAAAATACTATTGCAATTCCTATCATTATTCCTACAGCAATAAGTCGTTTACGAATGTTGGGACGTTCGTTGGGATCTTCTTTTTTAAAAAACTGAGCCGAGATCACCGGGATGATTACCAAAGCTGAAAACAATGAGCTCAATAGCACGATGATCAAGGTCATGGGCAGGTATTTCATAAACTCGCCCATGATGGAATCCCAGAAAAGCAAAGGGAAAAATGCAGCCAGGGTGGTAGCTGTAGAGGAAATGATGGGCATGGCAATTTCGCCAACTGCTTCCTTAGCTGCCTGCCTTACGGAATATCCTTTATCAATGAAACGGTAGATATTTTCTACCACCACGATAGCGTTGTCGACAAGCATACCGAGCGCCAATATGAGGGAGAACAGCACAATCATATTGATTTTGTAACCCATTAATCCCATGATCATAAAAGAGATAAACATGGATAGGGGGATTGAAATCCCTACGAAAAGTGCGTTTCGGGTACCCAGAAAGAAATACAGTACCAGCACCACAAAAATAATTCCCATGATCATACTGTTCTCAAGGTTGCTAAGCTGCAACTTGATTTGTTCCGACTGATCGTTGGTAAGTGTAATCTTTAGATTTTCGGGCAGCGATTTGTTGGCCCTGGATTCGTCCAGCAATCTGAAAATTTTATCAGTTGCTTCGAGCAGATTTTCGCCTCCTTTTTTTATGACCTGTACCGAAACAACCGGCTGGTGATTGAGGCGAGCAAAGCTGGTAGGATCTTCAAAGCTGTATATGACATCGGCAACATCACGCAGGTAAACAATATTATTGTCTTCATGCTTCACGATGATGTTTTTGATTTGATCCGTATTGGTAAATTCGCCTGCGATTCGCACCGAACGGGTTGTTTTCCCGGTTTTTAACTCTCCGCCCGACATAGAAACGTTTTCGTTTTTTACTGCCGATTCAATATCGCCAAAACTTATTTTAAAGGCATCGAGCTTATGCTGATCAACATGGATTTTAATTTCACGTTCGGTGATTCCTGTAATCTCAACTTTAGAAATTTCGGTGAAGGCTTCTATTTCTTCCTCCAGGTATTCGGCGAAATTTTTCAGTTCATTCACACTGTAATCGCCCGAAAGGTTGATATTTAGAATCGGAAATTCTGAGAAGTCGATATCAGTTACCATTGGATCCTCGAGCAAGTTGTCGGGAAGTTCCTTTTTGGCTTTATCCACAGCATCTTTCACTTCCTGAAGGGCATCTTTTATGTTAACATCAGTGTTGAATTCAACAAAAATATTGGAGACATCCTGACTGGAGAGCGAGGTCATTTTTTTGATTCCGTCAACGCTTTCTATTTCTTTTTCCAGCTCGCGTGTAATCAGGTTTTCTATGTCCAATGGAGGGTTACCGGGATAAAGGGTTTGAACCATAACGGTTGGAACCACAATATCCGGAAACAATTCTTTGGGCAGGGAACGGTAGGAATAAAAACCAAAACCAATCAGGATGAAGGTAAGTAAAAATATAGTATTTCGGTTTTGGAGCGCCCAACTGGTTAGTTTAAAATCCCTTACCAGGTTCTTATCTTCTTGTAACTCTTTCATTAGTTATATCGTTAAATCGTGAGGCATGAGTAGGTTTATATCTAAGTGGTCATTTCAGGATTCGCGTAACAAATTGCCGTCGGTGATTCGGCTATAGCCCTCAACCACAACTTTGTCGCCCATTTTGAGACCGCTGGTAATGCGTGTTTCATTGCCATAGGTACGGCCAATGGTGATGTATTTTTTTCGACTGACTAAATCGCCGTCTTGCTGTTCTGCAACATACAAATAGCGTCCGTTCAAATCTTCTTTAATTATTTTTGAGGGTACGATCATGCTGTTTTTTGCCGTGTAATCATTGATTGTGATTACAGCAATCATATTGGGTTTCAGGATTTCATTTTCGTTTTTTATCCTCAGCTCTATTTCAAATGTGCGGTTATTTTTGTTTACAACATTGCCAACACGCGAAATGGTGAACGCCTTTTTGTAGTCAGGAAATGATGGAAAAGAAAGGCTTACACTGTCGCCAGTATGAATTGCAGGCAAAAAGGCTTCCGAAACATCAGCTCTTACGATTAGTTCGTCAAGGTTTACCAGTTGCATAAGCCGCATGCCCGGAGAAGCAAGCTCGCCGGTTTTTTGAAAAACTTTTTCAACTATACCATCGATTGGAGCAGTTATAATGGCCAAATCGAGTTGTGCACGAAGTGTTTCGAGTCTGTTTTCGAGATTTTTTTTGTTGTTTCGTGCTTCCAGAAACTGCACTTCAGAACCAATTTTCTGCTCCCACAGCCTTTTCTGACGTTCAAAAACATCCGTGGCCAGCGATAGGGAAGTTTCCAGCTCTTCAATGTTTCTTTCTGAAATATCAGTGTTGAGTTTGGCCAATAATTGTCCTTTTTTCACCCGATCGCCTTCATCTACTAAAATAGCTTTAATTTGTCCGTTTACTTCTGGACTGATAAAAGCTTCTTCAACGGCCTCAACGCTTCCACTAGCTTCAAAGAAATGGTTAAAAGTTAGCGGACTTATTTGCTGAAGCACAACTGCTTCTTTTTGTCGGTTGTCTTCACCTTTAGTAAGCAATTTGAGTTTTTGTTCTGCTTCAACAATTTGTTGCGAAAGCTCCCTTTGTTCTTTTCGCAGGGCTTCAAGTTGTTTGTTGAGTGTTTCGGTATTTTCATCTGTATTACAGGCACTTAATAGGCCAATTGCAAGTAAAGTGATGATAATTTTAATGGTTTTCATAGCGTGTATTTTAGCTTTTAGTTATTTACAAATTCAGGATAATTTTCATTCAGATAAATCCAGCCTTTTTTCGAGATAATACCAAATACATGGTATTTGAATATTTCATGAAAAAAGGATTTGGAGTGCATCTCCTCCTGTGTTACCAGGTCGCTGTGCATGATGTATTCGGTTCGCATTAAATTGAGTTTGGCAAGGATTTCTTCATCCAGATCAGCTCTGTAAAGCTCTTCTTTTTTTCCTTTGTTTAAGTTTGCGAGCATCATGTTATAGGTGTTGTTACGATGAATTTCGCGTAGCTTTTTAAAAACTTTTGGAAAATAACGTTGAAGATCAAACTCAAGAACTGGGTTGTGCGATTTAATCATCTCGTTTACAAAATGATACATCTCAAAAAGTTCTTCGATAGCATTTAGTTGCTTTTTTTCGATAGCTGCGATCATGCAAGTGTTTTGCGCGATCATGGCCTTCACGGTTTTTTCTACCAATTCGTTTTTATCCGCAAAATACTGATAAAGGGTTTTTTTCGACATCCCTATACGCCTCGAAAATTCATCCATAGTAACACTTTTTATACCGTATCGGTTAAAAAGCGCAATAGCCTGTTCAATAATTTCCTGTTCTTTCTGCTCCATTTTTTTGAAGGTTAATTTTCGAGTGTATCAGCAAGCAGACTTTCGAGCGACACACTCTTGTTAAGTACTTGAAGGGAGGCATTAATAAACTGTGATTCAGCATTAAGGAATTGGTTGTGCGTGTTGAGCAAGTCGAGGCTGGTTGCCATACCTTCGCGATATTTAATGCCTGTACGCCGGAATATTTTCTCGGCTATGGCTTTATTTTTGCGCGTGTTTTCGAAGTTATCTAATGCATTTCTTAAATCGTTGAGTGTAGTTTCGTATTGTATTTGGAGTGTAGTTTTGAGTTGTTCTTCGGCAACCTGGGTTATTTGATAATCAAATTGAGCCTGCTTTACTTTTGAATACCGCTGGCCACTGCTGAAAATGGGGATATTCATATTGATGCCAAAAATGGCACTTCCAAACCATTTTCCCTGTTGATTAAAAAAGTCCCATGCTTGTCGTTGAGCTTGTGTTTGATAGCTTAAAAAAGCTGATAAATTTGGGAGATAGTTACTTTTTTCCAGCTTAACCTGAAGCAAAGCCAAATCCTGCTGATTTTTTAAGATTTTAAAATCAATATTGTTTTGCACTTCGAAATTGCTTGTAAAAAGTGCTTTTATGGCTGCGTTTTCAACAAGTTCAGTAAGCTGTTCGACTGGTTCAACATTGTCATCGCTTTCTAATCCGAGATGGAATTTCAGGTATGATTTTGCTATTTCCAGTTGGGTTTTAGCGTCTGTTTTACTCACTTCCAAATCAGAAATTAACAACTCAAGCTGATCAATATCGGTTTCTTCAGCAAAGCCATTTTCGAAAATAATTCTGGTTTCTTCAGCCAGTTTGCGCGTGATCTGAAGTGTTGAGTCGATTACCGCAATACCTTCTCTGGTTGCTAAAACCATAAAGTATGCTTCTGATGAGGATTTAATCACTTCAATTTTACTTTTGGCAAATTGTTTTTGACTTTGCTCCAGAAAAGCTTTGGCAGCCTGCAAACCAACAATATAACTTCCGCTAAAGATTAATTGGTTAATTGTTCCGCTTAAGGCAGCATTGTATTTTGTGCCAAAACTGATTTCAACATCCTGACCCGGCTGCCCAAAAAAATCGCCTGGAACAAGCTGCACAGGCAAGGCGATATTGTCGTTGTAAGCGATAGCAACATCTACTTGAGGCAGACCAATCGATATAGATTCTTTTACCTGATACCTGGCTTTGTCGATTTCGAGCGAAGAGGATTGAAGTTCGCGATTGTGCTCCAACGCATAGGCTCTGGCCTCTTGTAAGGTCAGTTTCATGGCGCCATTTTCCTGCCCAACTAATACCAACGTATTAAAAAACAGTGTAGTAATGAGAAATGTGATTCCAAGTTTTCTTACCCTTTTCATATGTAGGTTTTTATGATCATGCTATTATTTGAGTGCGCAAAATTAAACACCTTTAACAATAGGAAACTAAAAATGTTTAAAAAGTTTCCTAAGTTTTTGTTAATTAATTTTAAACTACTTGTAATTTAGTGGAGATAACTGAAAAAGAAAAGCAACCACTTTCAGTTTATACTGTGGCTGAACAGCATGTGAATGGTTTAAGCCGTTTATGGTGACCCTAAAAAAGAATCATTCAGAAGCCGGCTGAGTTTTTTTGTTGCTCGTAATAGGCTAAGCCATCTGTGGTTGCAACGCTTCGAACAAGGCTTTCGAACATTTGATCGAAAAGCGTTTGAAACGAAAATGCTTCCGGTGGAAAAAAGTCGGGGTTATGAATATCGATCAATCTGCTGATATAGAGCCTTGCAATTAACTCAATGCTCAAATCATCGCGATACATACCCTGATTTATTCCTTTTGTGAGGTTGATCCTGATTTTATCCGAGATAAAACGAATTCTTTCTTCAAAATGATGTTGATAAATCTCAGGAAACAAACCCTTGAGTTCGTGAGTGATTGAAGGCGAGATATCATAAAATTTCTGCGCCAGTTCGCGCGAAACAATCAGCAGGATGTCGATGGCATTCATGCCTTCAAAATCATATTCGATAAATATCTCGGCAAACTTTTCCCTTTCGAGCTCAAGTGTTTTAGCCACCAATTCTTCGTTGGAGTACACATATTTTTTCAGGATTTGAACATCATTACCAATCATAGCCTCAAGCTTATCAAACGATAAGTTTCGAACGCCCACTTCGAGTGCCTTGCGCCTGATGGTTTCCAGTATGGGTTTGAGTTCTTCCTGAATCATAAGTTAATTAGGTGCGATCCGCAAAAAAATCAGAAGCCAAAGGTAGAAAAAAATCTTTTGGTGCATAAACATTTCTAATAATCTTTATTTCAATCGTTTGCAATAACCATTTTTCGTTGCAGGCTAAATGTTCCGGCTTGTAACTCATAGCAATAAACACCGGGCTTCAAATTGTGGTTTTCGTTTTGAAAAACAAATTCGTATTTGCCCCTTTCGTGCCACGATTGGTTGATCAAACGAGCTACCTGGCGGCCTGTTTGATCAAATATCGTCAGGCTAACCTTTCCGGCATCACTTAGTTTAAAGCTTATTCGTGTACTCGAGTTGAAGGGATTAGGGTAGTTTTGAGCAATGCTAAATGGGATTGCAGCTTGTGGTTCCAAACCAACAGTCATGTCAACAATAGCAGTATAGATGCTGCGAATACCATTGTCCATCCTTGTCCAGGCAGGACGTATCATATTGTTATAGGCCGAAATGGTATTGTAATCGCCAAAAAACACATTATCGAAGGGCACAAATGGACTTTCACTGATTTTGAAATTTGTAAATGTTTCGCCCCCATTGCCCGACCAGGCCATATAAACGTCAGTTTGAGCATCATTGTATTCCCTGCGATCGTAATAAATGAAATATAAATAGCCATTGGTTTGATCAATTGTCATCCAGCTAAAAAATTGATGCTTACCCGCAGGATCGTCATTAACCCTTACAGGCTCCGACCAGGTGTTTCCCTGATCGGTAGATTTCGTGAGCCAAATGTCGGTATCTTCGCTGCCGTTTCTCTGATCGGCAAAGTTGATATAAATGGTTCCATTTAAGCTTGAAGGGCTCAGGTCGCAAACCGTTACCGGCATGCCATTAGCTCTGTAGATGCCCGGAATGTTGATATCCCATCCGCCTATGTGCGGATCAACCGGAATATCTTCATCAAGCCAGGTTTCTCCACCATCAAACGAGCGATCGAAGACGATTCCTTCGGGTCCCGACCAGGAAACATAAATCTCGCCGTTTGGTCCAACAGCAGGTACAGCGCCTTCGGTGGTTTCGTCGCTATCGAGGCAGTCGCCTGAAACCTGATTAATACTAATGGCTTCCGACCAGCTGAAACCGGCATCTGTTGATTTGCTGAAACGGATATTGCTTTGGCAGCCCGGATCGGCTGAGCCATAATCATCAAATTGTGTCCAGGTAACGTAAATTGTATTAGTTTGCGGATCAACTACAGCCCAATGTTTGTCCTGTGCTTTGGTTCCGTTTAGTCCCATATAGGTCCCGTTATTCCATTGACCGGTTGCTTTGTTATACTTTTGGCAAACGATGCGATCAATCCAGTTTCCAATTGCAGGATTGGAAAGGTGGAAGAAATAAAAATCGCCTGCAGTATCGGTGATTATCACAGGATCGCCCCAAACGCCATAGGAAGGCGAAACGAGCTCGGAAGCCTGCCAGGAATAACCGCCATCTTCTGAAAAATAACAATAATAGGTGTTTGAACCCGCCATAACTTCCAGTGGATTTTTAGGATTGATCCAGATACTGGGCTCGTTGGCGCTGGTGTAGTTTCCAATTTTAATGTTTTGATACTGTGCTGCCAAAACAAGAGGTAGCATTACAAATAGTAGCATCAGCTTTTTTGTTTGTATCATGATCAGAGGTTTTCTTTGTTTTCGATGATGAGCGCTTCGTCGAGTTTGTTTTCGGTATGAGCCACAGCACAGGCAATGCTGGAATCGCCGGTGATATTGACAACGGTTCGCAGCATATCAAGCGGTCTGTCAACAGCAAAAATAAGGGCGATACCTTCGGTAGGGATGCCAACTGATCCTAAAACGATTACCAGCATAATCATTCCGGCACCCGGAACGGCTGCTGATCCTATTGATGCAAGTGTGGCGGTAAGAATGATTGTAAGTTGTTGCCCCAGCGTTAAATCCATGCCATAAATCTGAGCCAGAAATACAGCGGCTACAGCTTGATATAAACTTGTGCCATCCATATTAATGGTGGCTCCCAGCGGGAGCACGAAGCTGCTCACCTCTTTTTTTACGCCCAGATTTTCTTCACAGCATTCCATCGTAACAGGCAATGTGGCAGCGCTTGAGCTGGTTGAGAATGCCAGCAACTGCGCAGGTGCAAGTCCTTTAATAAATTGTTTGAATCCAATTACAGTAAGCGTACTGATAAGGATAGGGTAAATTACAAAAACCATTAACAGCAACCCAATTATCACAGTTAAGGCATACAAACCAAGTGAACCAAAGAGTGCTGCGGTATCAGCAATTTGATCTCCTGCCACTTCAACAGTTATTGCGGCAATCAAAGCAAAAACACCATAAGGAGCTATTTTCATGATCAAATGGATCATTTGCAATACGATTTCGTTGAGTGATTCAATAAATGCTTTGATGGGTCTTGTTTTTTCCTGAGGGATCAAAATCATGGAGATCCCAAATAAAATAGCAAAAAAGATGACTTGCAGCATGCTGGTATTTTCGGTCATTGCCCTAAAAATATTGTCGGGCACAACATCAACAATAAACTGTAGTGGTCCATCATCCGTTTGTTGATTGGGGTTGTTTTGCACATTGGCGGCATATCGTTGTTGAAACTCAAGCGCTTTCTCGGCAGGCAGCACCTTGCCTGGTCTGGTGATATTTACTACAAATAAACCTACCGTAATAGCTATAACGGTCGTTACCAGATATAAGCCAATTGTTTTGAGTCCAATACGCGAGAGTTTTGAAACATCGTTCAGGTTGCTGATTCCATTGATTAATGACACAATAATCAGTGGAACGGCAATAAGCTTGAGCAAACGAATAAATATAGTTCCCCAGGGTTTGATCCAGTCAATTGTAAAATTGTTCCACTTTAATAGCACTGCCATAAGACCGAAAATGATACCGGCACCCATACCGAAAAGAATAAGCCAGTGAAGCGGGATTTTGGATTTAATCATAAGCTTGAATATTTGCCAGGTGGCATCAAAATGCTGTTAAAGAAAAGGTAAAAGTAAAGTTTTTTAATGTTTCAATTAATCATAAGGAGGTTTAAAACACGGAAAAAATCTTTACTTTGCAGCACCAAAAACATAATTATGGGCAAAGCAAAACGTATTGGGATTTTAACAGCCGGAGGTGATTGTCCGGGCATTAATGCCGCCATTCGTGGTGTGGGAAAAACAGCCATTGTGCGACATGGCATGGAGGTGATTGGTATTTCGAGTGGCTTTGCGGGTTTGATTTATAAAGAGGTTATGCCACTTGCAGAGGAAGATTTATCCGGGATTTTAACACATGGCGGCACTATTTTAGGCACATCACGTGAGAAACCTTTTAAGAAAAAGGGTAATGGCACGATAGACAAACCTAAGTTGATCAAGAAAAATTATAAGGATCTTAAACTGGATTGTTTGGTTTGCATTGGCGGAAATGGCACTCAAAAAACTGCCTGGCAGCTCAGCGAAGAAGGCCTCAATGTGATTGGAATTCCAAAAACAATTGATAATGACGTTTTTGGAACAGATTTTTCTTTTGGTTTTGATTCGGCACTCACCATTGCCACAGAGGCCATCGATCGCCTGCATACCACAGCCAATTCGCATAAGCGCATTATGGTGATAGAGGTGATGGGGCATCATGCGGGTTGGCTAACGCTTTATGCCGGAATGGCTGGTGGTGGGGATGTAATTTTAATACCAGAACTGGAATATAATCCCAAAGCTGTGAACCGCTATTTGCTCGACCGAGCCTATAAAAAGAAACCTTATTCCATAGTTGTTGTCGCTGAGGGAATAACGCGTCCCGAAGGCGAATCAGCTGCTGATTATGTAGCGCGTATGATTGAAAAAGATACGCATATCGAAACCCGAAAAACTGTTTTGGGCTATATACAGCGAGGTGGAAGCCCTTCGGCAAACGACCGTATTTTAGCAACACGTTTTGGTTCTCATGCTGTTGATTTGATTGCCGGAGAGGATTACGGCAGAATGGTTATAAATACTAAAAACGAAACAGCCAGCATTCCTCTGGCAGATGTGGCCGGCAAAACGCGTTTGGTTCCCGAAAATCATTCCTTGATTCAAAAAGCAAAATCACTGGATATTTGTATGGGAAATGATTGTATTGTTTTAAAATCTTAATACTGATATGCCTCCTCTTATAATTCAAATCAGTGGAATTTTATTAGCGGTTGGTTTGGTGACAGCTGCTCTCGTTTCGTGGATTATTTTGTTGCTTAGGAAATTTAAAACCTGGTATATGCTACCGCAACATGCAAACGATAAAGCCACTAAGGGAAGGAAATGGTTTGTTTTGCAGTCGGTGATGCTGGTTTTGGCTGCTTTTATTGTTTCGCTTCGCACAGTTCAATTGCTTGATGGACATAGGGATAATGTGATCGAACAATTGTTTTGGGGTGTGTCGGGAATGCTTTTCGTGCGGGCATTGGGCGAGTTTAAGGTGATGGGGCTGTTTCGCTCGGAGGACTGTGGGAATTTTACCCGGCTAGACAGGCGTTTACTCACCCCATTGGCACTGGTGTTTTTTATTATTTCCTGGCCTTTATTGTAATCCGTTATGAAATTGTTCAAAATTATTTTTCCGCTTTTCCTTTTCTTTTCGGATGGCCTGATTGCTCAAAATGCTGACTGGCAAACCTATTATGAACAATCTAGCAAAATAGCTACGCCGCGATATACCGAAACGGTGAGTTTTTTAGAACGATTGGATGCCCTGTCGGACGAACTTTTTATGGATGATTTTGGTTTTAGCCCGCAGCAAAGGCTTATCAAATATGTAATTTATGATCGTGACGGCTTTACTAATCCTAAAGAGATTAAGGATTCCGGAAGGGTGCTTTTGATGGTGCAGGCCGGTATTCACCCGGGTGAGTCGGAAGGAAAGGATGCAATGTTGCTTTTGCTTAGAGATCAGGTGATTGAAAAGAAATATGAAGCACTTTTCGAGCAAGTGAGTCTGTTATTTATTCCGGTTTTCAATGTTGACGGGCACGAGCGTTTTAGCCGTTATGGCCGCATCAACCAGAATGTACCTGTGGAAATGGGTTGGCGTGTTACTGCGCAAAATTATAACCTGAATCGCGACTACCTTAAAGCTGATACCCCTGAAATGCAGGCCTGGTTGAAACTCTTTCACCGTTTTGATCCGGATTTTTTTATTGACACGCACACTACTGACGGAGCCGATTATCAGTATGTGATGACTTATGGCCTCGAGTTGGAAGGCAATATGGATTCAGGACTCACAGCCTGGCAAAAGGATGTTTTTCTGCCTTATTGGGATAAAGCAATGCATGCCGATGGTTTTCCTGTTTTTCCGTATGTGAGTTTTCGTAAATGGCACGATCCGCGCAGTGGGCTGGTAAGCTGGATGTCGGGGCCAATGCTGTCTCAGGGTTATACTGCTCTGTGCAATCGTGCCGGCTTATTACTCGAAACACATATGCTCAAACCTTACGAACAGCGCGTGGATGCTACCTTGGCAGCTATTGTGCACAGCATGAGGCTGCTCTCTGAACAAGGGAAAACATTACAACAACTCAACAAAGAGGCAGATAAATATGCAGCTTCTCATTCATTCCGAGATCAGGAATTTGTGCTGCAATACAAACTGGATCAAAACGATAGTATTATGGTGCCTTTTGCCGGAGTGCAATACGAAAAGCGTATCAGTGAGCTTACCGGAGGAGATCTTTTTGTTTATGATGCCAGTCGTCCGGATACCTTTTTATTACCACTTTTTCAGACTTTTATGCCGGATAAAGTCGTCAAACTCCCACAGGCTTATCTTGTTCCGGTGGAATGGACTGCCGTGATTGATCGCCTGAAATGGCATGGCGTTCAGTTTGAGGTGTTGAATCAAAGTGCTGCATTTGAAGCGGAACAGTATGTATTTGATGATATAAATTGGCAGCAACGGCCTTTCGAGGGTCGGCATCGTGTGCGCGATTTTAGTATGAAGAAACGCCTACAAATAGTAAACTATCCGGCTGGAAGCATAAAAGTGCCTACAAATCAGCCGCTTGTTCGGTTAATTGCGCATATGCTCGAGCCCGAAGGAGACGGATCGTTATTGGAATGGGGATTTTTTGACCCGATTTTTGAGCAAAAAGAATATGCCGAAACTTATGTGATGGAGCCTCTGGCGCGCCGCATGTTGGATAGCATTCCGGGCTTGCGCGAAGCCTACGAAGCCAAAATACTGGCCGAACCTGATTTTGCCCAAAATTCGTGGGAACAGCTTAACTGGTTTTACAGGCAAACACCCTGGTGGGACGAAAAATATATGGTTTATCCTGTTGGAAGGCTAAAATGAAAATGAAGCGTGAATAATGTGCAGAGAACAATAAAAAATTCAAGGGCAATCAAGTTAACCGCTTAGTGTATTTTGCTTAAAAAAAGCTGAAAGAATAAAGCCGTTAGTTTTTGCCAAATCTGCCTTCCATAATTCCGGTAAGTGATAAATCTTCATCTAAATCTGGCCAATGCAGACCCGTGCCATTACAAATTAGTTCGATATTGGCAAGTTTTTCAACAGGGGCATTATTCAGCTTTTCGTTGAGTGACACCGGGAATCTGATTTCTTTCTTATCAGTCAGTACAATACAAATTTTGCCATTTTCTTACCAGGCTTTCTCTGTTTTAAACATAAGTTCAGCTACCATGTACTTCATACCACTTTTTTTTGATCAGTTCAATGTGTTCAAAAATGAGTTCTTCCGTTTATTTAATATCACTAATTTTCACTCCTTGCGTAAAATCAAGTTCAACTGGTTCGACCCAGAATTTTGCAAAACCACCTGCTTTTCTTACAATAACATGCATGGATTCCTGACCTTCGTTAGAATAGAAAAAGAAAACAAAACCAAGTTTTCTAAATACTTCAGGCACAATAAATAATTTTAGTGTTTGAACATGATTCCTTATCAAAGGTAATTTATTTCCTGGCTAAATGCAAATTGGAAAATTTTATAAGTGGAGATTTACAGGGTGATTGTATTTGCAAGCCAAAAAATAATTTGAGAATCTATTGATTTAATAGCTTTTAATCAATGGTTTAAGCAATGATAAACAATTCATTGTTGATAAGTATGCTGCCTCATGCATTGTAAAGAATGTAGGTTCAGCGTTAACTTCGTGAGCCCTAACCGAAAGAACTGCTTATGCCTGCCACCAAAACAAAAACTAAAAAGATTTTCGTACTCGATACCTCTGTTATCATTTACAACCACAACGCCATCAACACTTTTGAAGAGCATGATGTAGCCATTCCGATCACTGTTTTCGAGGAGTTAGATAATTTTAAAAAAGGTAACGACACCAAGAACTTTGAAGCGCGAGAGTTTATCCGTTTCATGGATCGTATCTCAGGGAAGTACACCATGAAGAACTGGCGCCGGCTCAACGGCCCTACCAAAGGTCGTTTCAAAGTGCTGATGAATGAAAAGAGTAAACTGGATGCCTGTGATGTTTTTGGTGCCGATAAGCCCGATCACCGGATCTTGAATGCTGCCCTCAAGCTTTCGGAAGATAACCCTGGCAGCAAGGTTATTTTGGTTTCTAAGGATGTGAACCTCAGGCTCAAAGCCAAATCGCTGAACCTACAAGCCGAAGATTATGAAACCGGAAAAGTAAAGGATGTAGATTCGCTTTATACGGGTAAAACCACGCTCGAAAATATTCCGCCCGAAGTGATTGACAAGCTGTATTCAGAAGGTTTTTGCAGTTTGGAAGAAATCGGACATAAGCCAGCTGTTGCGAATCATTATTTCATTTTAAAAAGTGAAAAAAATTCTGCGCTAGGCTTTTATAATCCGATTACTGCAAGAATTGAAAGGATTGAGAAGCATGCCATTTCGCGTATTATGCCCCGAAATGCAGAACAGGTATTTGCTTTTCATGCGCTGCTAAACCCTGAAATTAAATTGGTTACCATACAAGGTATTGCAGGCACCGGAAAAACCTTGCTTGCTTTGGCTGCAGCTTTGGAACAACGTCGCAGCTTTAAACAGGTTTATCTGGCGCGTCCGATTGTGCCACTCAGCAACAAAGACATCGGCTTTTTGCCTGGTGATATCAAATCGAAATTGAATCCTTATATGGAGCCACTTTGGGACAATCTAAAGTTTATCCAAAATCAGTATGGCGAAGAGGATAAGGAATATAAACGCATCACAGAAGCGGTAGAAAAGGAAAAACTGGTAATCACGCCACTGGCATACATCAGGGGACGTAGCATTTCAAATGTGATCTTTATTGTGGACGAGGCTCAAAACCTAACCCCACACGAAGTGAAAACCATCATCACGCGAGCCGGCGAAAACACCAAGATTATTTTTACAGGGGATGTTTTTCAAATCGACACGCCCTATCTGGATGCGCAGTCGAACGGACTTTCTTACCTGATTCACAACATCAAACACCATGATTTGTATGCCCATATTCGGCTCGAAAAAGGCGAACGCTCGGAGCTGGCTAATCTGGCAAATGAGTTGTTGTAGCAAACAAACAGATTAATTGTAAATCTGAAAATTGATATATTTTTAGGTATCAATAATTTGTTCCTGACCGTGTTTGGCTGTCTTTTCCATTTTTAGAAAATCAGATTTTTATTCTTGATCGGTTTTTTTAACACATTTTAACAAAAAAGCGGGGAATCGATTTACAAGTTAGTAAATATAAACTAACTTTGCTGCGAATTTAACTTCTGAAGTAAAATATAGTAAAAATCTATTTTTCATGAATTGTTTTGATAATGAATGTTAGTAAATATTAATTAACTTTGAAAGTAATGGATTCAAAAATTGAAGATCAAATAATTACAAGCTGCGGGAGGCTTATTACGATGGTAGGAACGGAAGCTTTTTCTTTGGAAAAATTATTAGAACTGCCCGAAATAAAAGGGCTTGATTTTTCTGCTTACTTAAGCAGTGAAGAGGAGGTTTTCGAGAAACTTTTGCTTAAACTCGAAAAAGATCTGCACGATTTAATTGAAGAAATTTCTGCTGCTCAAAATGATCCCGCTCATGAATTTGAAATGCTCTTTTTGCAATTGCATCAGCTATTTAAACAAAAGCCTTACTACCTGACGGTGATTTTTGATAAGGAATTGCGGCACTACAGTGGTGTAAACCAAATTATTTTTCGAATAAAAGATATGGCCGAGAAACATTTAACCAAATTAATTGATATCGGGAAAGCACAAAAAGTTTTTAAGGTAAGCGCAGAAACGGATATCCTGGTTAAGTTGATTCTTGGCAGTTTTCAAAACCTTATGAACAATATTCAGCTTACCGATAAAATGGTTAATGATCTTACCAGGAAACAGTTAATTACTGATTAAATCTCATATTATGAATCGAATACATCAAATTTTGATATTGATTTTTGTTCTTCTCATTTTTCCGAGGGCAATTCAAGCTCAGGCAATAAGTGTAGGAATTGTTACGGATGCCTCAGGAAATGAGTTTGATTTACATACCGCGCAGCTCAAGGCCGAAATTAAGGCTTTGACTAATGCCGGTGATGGCGCTATTTTTAAAGAATTGTCTGCAAATTGGCAACTGGAAATGGCAAACGAAAGTCTCCAAACGTTTTTAGATGATCCGGAAGTGGATATTATTGTAACGCTTGGCTTCCTTTCGTCTGAAGCAGCAATTCGTTTGCCTGCCTACCCTAAGCCTGTGATTGCAGCTGCTGTTTTGGATCCGCAGCTTCAGAACTTGGCTGTTCAACCTGATAACAGCTCTGGCATTCAAGGTTTTGCCTGGATTGAATCGCTCATACGTCTTAAAGATGATATGCACACATTTGCTGATATTTTTAAGCCTGATAGCCTTGCTGTGTTAATTCCACAGGAGCTCTATTCGGAATTTCAAATTTTAACAACTTACCTTACAGCCAAAGAAAATAATTACAGAGTTTTGTTCGTCCCAATTGGGAAAAATGAAAATCCGGTTATGCAATTGCCAAAAGGTACAGATGCTGCTATGGTTTTCCCATTGATTCAGCATTCCAGTGATGCGACCAAGTCGATTTTTTCCGACCTAAACGAACAAGGTATTCCATCGCTATCCATTAGCGGAATTTCCTACCTGAAACAAGGAGCCACCATAACATTCACGCCGCAATTCACTTTTCAGCAGATGGCCCGGCAGTTAGCCTTTAGGGTTGTTAAGGCTTCAGAAGGGATTGATCTGGGTGAAATCTCTTCCGGAATCGAAGATTTGGAGCGACCTCCAATTGTAAACATGGAAAGTTTGCGATTGACGAAAAGCTTTCCAAAGTGGTCTGATTTGGAAAATGCTGTTTTGTTGAATGTAGTTAAAATGCCAGGCGAAGAACTTACACTGTATCAGGCAATTGCTATGGCACTCGAAGATAATCTTCAAGGTAAAATCAGCGATCAGGATTTATTGATAGCCGAAAAGGATGTTCGCATTGCCAGAGCAAATGTTTTGCCTCAGGTCGAAATTTCCGGAATGGGAGTCCAGCTGAGCAAGAATCTTGTGGAAGCTTCTATGGGACAAAAAGGTGAATTTACAATCACTGGCTCAGTGGCCTTGAAGCAGGTGATTTATTCGGAAGCAGCTTATGCCAATATTGCACTTAAAAAGCTAATGGAAGAGAGTGCTAAACAGGGCAACCGACAGACGACACTCGATATTGTGCTTGATGTTTCGCAGGCTTATATTACTTTGCTTTTCGCGAAGAATAATCTTCAGATAAAAAATGAGAATGTTAATGCCACGCTAAAGAATCTGGAATTAGCAAAAGCCAGAGAGAAAAGTGGCGAGGGAACTGTTTCGGATGTGAATCGCTGGATAAGTGAATTAAACCTCGGAAGGATGGATTTGAATGATGCAGAGGCAGGATACAAAGCAGCCATGTACAAGTTGAACGAACTGCTTAATCAACCCATCGGGAAAACCATTTCCACTCCTGAACACATAGATATCAGCAAAACCCTTGTTCATAATCAGCAAATTCTGGATTCCTATTTCAGCAATCCGAACCTGACCGAAAAATATGCAGGATTTTTAATAAAGGAAATGCAGGAATTTTCGCCGGAGCTGCAACAATTAAATACTGCAGGAGAGCTAATTGATCGGCAAAAAACTATGAAAATCAGGCAGATGTATTTGCCGGAAGTAGCACTTATCGGAAATGCGGATCAAGCCTTTGTGCGGGAAGGAGTAATTCGTAATCCGCAATTGCCCGTTCCACCGCCACCTGACGACATCACCTGGTATCTTGGTCTGCGTGTTAGCTTACCTTTGTTTGAAGGTGGTAAAAAGCGAAACGAAAAGCAGCGGGCGACCATCGAACAGGAAAAAATAGCCTGGCAAAAGGACGATCTGCTTAATAAACTGGAAGTGGGAGTTCGCGCGAATGTGCAGTTTTTGCAGGCTTCTTACCGCGAGATGGAGCTTTCGAAAGCTGCAAGTCGTGCGGCTGATGAGAATTTTTCTGCCATCCAGAATGCTTACGCACAAGGAATGGTAAACGTAGCACAACTTGCTGATGCACAAAGTGTAATGATACGCACACGGCAAATGGCACTTGGATCACGCTACCAATACTATGTGGATTATATCAAAACAGAACGTTTACAGGGAAAATTCATCTTTTTGGAAGAAGAGACTCAAAAAACAGCCTATACCAGACGATTATTGGATTATTTAACAGAAGAATAAAATGATAACTATGAAAACGAAAATAGTATTATTCGCTTTAAGCTCCATACTGCTTGCAGGTTGTGGCAGTGATGTGGAAAAAGAAGAAGCCATACGACCAGTTTTTTATCAGGAAGTGGGAAAAAGTGCTATACAAAATATGCGCTCATTTTCGGGAGTAACACAAGCTGCTAATGAGGCGAAGCTGAGCTTCAAAGTAGGTGGTTTGATAGCAAATTTTGCTGTTGATATGGGAGATTCGGTAAAGAATGGTGAAGTAATTGCCCTTCTCGATGATACGGACTATCATGTCAATTACAATAAGGCAGAAGCTTCTCTGAAAAATGCAGAAGCTCAGTTGGCTGGCGCAAAATCTGCTTTTTTGCGGGTCGAAAACCTCTATGTGAACAATAATGTTTCGCTGAGCGAATATGAGAAAGTAAAAATGCAGTTTGAATCGGCCGAAACAATGGTAAAAACTGCTCGTTCACAACTTAGAGCAGCTCAAAATCAGCTGGATTACACAGTTTTAAGGGCACCTTTTGATGGGGTTGTTTCCTCAGTGATGGCGCAGGAAAATGAAATGACTGGCATCGGTCATCCTGTTGTTGTTTTTGCCAGCCTAAATAATTTAGAGATAAAAACAGCAGTGCCCGAGAATATTATCTCGCACATCAGCCGCGGAATG
Organism: uncultured Lentimicrobiaceae bacterium; assembly: GCA_964592595.1. GTDB lineage: Bacteria > Bacteroidota > Bacteroidia > Bacteroidales > F082 > UBA5536. The sequence goes on from CAZQFH010000003.1 coordinate 113,962, forward strand.
GAGGTAAATGTACGTTTTAGCACATTTCCAAAACAATCATTCAAGGGAAAAGTAACAGAGGTAAGTCCGGGAATCCCCAACACTTCTGCCTATCCGGTAATTGTTCGTTTAGTTGAATCTTCCTTCAAACTTTTCCCGGGAATGACCGGATCGGTTGAAATACCCATCAATGCTGACGATCTTTCTAAAAACAGCATTGTGATACCCACCGATGCGGTTGGCCACGATCAGTCGGGCGATTTTGTTTATGTTGCAGTTAACAGCAATGAAAAGGCTATTTACACTGCCGAAAAACGAAAGGTGACTTTAGGTGAACTGCAAGCTGATGGATACGAAATTGTGAACGGTATCAACAAAAATGAAGTAGTAATCACTGCTGGTTTAAGTTTTTTATATGATGGCCGAAAAGTAAAACTACTTGCCAATTAAAATTTTATCTGAGATGAATCTTACAAAACTTACACTCAATAACAGCCGGATTACCATCATAGCCATTTTGGTGATAGCCTTAATTGGTATTGGTAACTATTTTACACTGGAACGCGACAGCATGCCACCTTATACGGTTCGGATTGCCGTTGTGGTAACCCAGTTTCCGGGTGCCGATCCCGAAAAAGTGGAAGTACTGGTTACTGAACCTTTGGAAGAAGTGATTCGCGAAATGGCTGAAATAAAAACAATTAGCAGTGAATCACGTCCAGGTCTTTCGGTTATTACAGTAGAGTTGATCACAGCCGTTGGAAGCGATGAGTTGCAGTTGGCATGGACTAAACTCAGAAATAAAGTGGAAGATTTAAAGCCCAAACTTCCGCAGGGTGTTTTTGGTCCGGTGGTAAAAGATGAAGACATTGGAACTGTTTTTGGGATAATCCTTGGCGTAACCGGCGATGGTGTTTCGTATAATAAACTTGAAGACTATGCCAAAGAGGTGCGCGATGAGCTTTTGCTCCTTCCCGATGCAGCAAAAATAAATTATGGGGGCATTCAGGATGAGCGTCTTTTTATTGAATTTGATGACAAACAATTGGCGCTTTATGGACTGGATGTTATGAAACTTCGCAATATTATTTCGGCAACTAATATTCTTTATCCAGGTGGTGAAATCAATATGGGTCGCCAGCGAATTGTGTTGGAGCCTTCGGGAAGTTTTGAAACCATAGAGGATCTCAAAAAAATGCTGATTCCAACTGCTACTGGAGTGTCTGTTTATTTGGAAGATATTACCACCAATATTTTTCGCGATTACATAACACCGCGCCAAAAAATTGTGAAAATAAATGGCAAGCCTGCTATCGCGCTTTTCATTTCATTAAAAGATGGTGCCAATATTGTAAGATTGGGCGAAGATGTAGATAAGGCCCTGCCGCGTATAAACAGTAACCTGCCTTTGGGTGTTGAAGTAGTTCGCTCAGCATCACAAGATCAGGTGGTTAGTGGACAGGTGAACGATTTTTTGGTGAACCTGATGCAGAGTATTTTCATCGTTTTGGCTGTGATGCTTTTATTCTTGGGATTCCGGACAGGTTCTTTGGTTGCTGCCCTTATTCCGATGGTTATTCTTACTGCTTTCTTCTTTTTGGGATTGCTCGATTTGGGTTTCAACAAAGTTTCATTAGCAGCATTAATTATTTCGCTGGGGCTTTTAGTGGATAATGGTATTGTTGTTGCCGAATCTATTTTGGTTAGTATGAAACGCGGCCTTAGCGCATTTGAAGCCAGTGTTTATTCAGGAAAAGTTTTAATTGTTCCGCTCCTTATTTCATCGCTTACCACATCGGCGGCTTTTTTGCCTTTTGCACTGGCCCGCACCCCAATGGGTGAAATTTCATCACAATTGTTTTGGGTTGTAAGTTCTACCTTACTGGCATCCTGGTTTTTGGCATTTACTTTTATCCCGCTGCTGGCCATTTTGATTGTAAAGACGAAATCGGTGAGAAAAGAGAAAAATGAGAATTTTATGGATCGGAATATGGAAAAACTAAATCTGTGGTATAACGGTTTACTTTTTCGTGTTTTGAAAAAGCCTTTCCTATTCCTGGGATTTATTTTGGCCTTGTTTGCTGTGGCTTTGTCACTTGTACAGTTTTTGCCCTTTAAATTAGTTCCAGATAGCGACCGGAATCTGGTTACTGTAGATATTAAGTTTCCATCGGGAACACAGATGGAATATACCGAACAGGCCGTGAATGATATTGGTAATTATATCTTAGAAAACCTGCTTGTGAATCCGGAAACAGATGATGAAAAGCCGGGTGTGCTGGATTTTTCTGCCTTTATCGGCGAAGGCCCCGAACCTTATGACCTGGGTTATTTTAAAAATGAAGCTAATTCAAGTTATGCACATATGTTGCTCAACACCACGGGTGATATGGACAATGATTACATTATTGCCAAAGTGGACAGTTTTTGTTTCAACCAAATTCCTGATGCCGATATTCGCGTAAACAGACTTTCGGGCGCCGGTGCTTCAGGAACGCCAGTGGAAATAAGGATTTCGGGTGATGATCCCGAAAAGCTGGCAGTAATTTCAGAAAAAGTAAAAGAGAAATTAGTGACGGTTGAAGGGGCTAAAAATATCACTGACGATTGGGGACCAAAAATCAAAAAACTATTGGTGGAAATTCATCCCGACAAGGCTCAGCGTGCCGGATTAACCAATATGGAAATCGCACTGGCCTTGAACACAGGCTTGTCGGGTATGAAAATCGGCGACTTTTTTGAAACTGATGAACAGATTCCCATTTTCCTGAAAAATGAAAACAGCGATGAGCACGATATCGAAACAGTGCAGGCATTTACCATTTTTTCAGCGGCCCGAAACCAAAATGTGCCACTTTCGCAAGTGGCCGACGTGGAGGTTGACTGGCAGTTTGGCAAAGTGATTCGCAAAGATTTAAAACGAACCATGACCGTTGGAGCTTACCTGCAACCCGGATTTACCGCCTCCGATATTTTTGAAGCCATCACTCCATGGATGAATGAACAAAAAACTACTTGGGACTTAGGGTATGATTATGAATTGGGTGGTGAGGATGAAGACAAATCGGAAAACCTGGGGGCTATATTTGTCAATCTGCCTCTGGCTTTTTTTATAATTGTCTTGCTGTTAGTCTTGCAGTTTAATTCCATTCGAAAAGCCACCATTATTGTGCTATCCATTCCGCTTGGGATGATTGGAGTAGTAGCCGGATGGTTTATCGGCGGTTCGTTTGTAAGTTTCTTTGGCGTGTTGGGAGTTATTGCCCTGGCGGGAATTGTGGTGAATAACGCCATTATTCTCATCGACAGAATTGATGTGGAATTTATTGAAAACCCTGATGTTGACCGTCGGGATGCCATTCTGAAAGCAGCTAACAACAGGTTTACCCCTGTTATTCTCACCACGCTTACCACTTCTCTGGGGATGTTGCCGCTGTGGTTTTCGGGCGATTTGCTTTGGGAACCGCTCACCCTTGCGATTATTTTCGGTTTGTTCTTTGCAACTTTGATTACCTTGCTGTTTGTGCCGGTGTTGTACCGTCTTTTCTTCAAGGTTTCCTTTAAGGATTATGCCTTTAATCCTGAAATACTTCATCAAAAAGATTTGACTGAATAGTGAAATTTAAGCTGCCGAAAACAGAAAAACAGGTAAAAGAATAGTTGTTTTGATTTGGATAATGGAAAAAGCAGTTGAAAGAAACTGCTTTCCATTTTCATGAGATCCTACAATCAAAGCTTTTGTTTAGACCGGTTTAAAGGTTTAAAGAGCAGATCAGTTTGAATCTTGACTTGTGAAAATGTTTTCGGGTAAAAGTAACATTTCTCTACCTTTGCCACTTAAAAACTAAAATCATGCAATGGGCTGATATTGTTGCACTGATTGTTTCTGGAGTTTTTGTGGGGTTTATCAACACGCTTGCGGGTGGGGGCACTATTATTTCCCTTACAGTTTTTTTGCTGCTTGGGCTTCCCATTGATATCGCTAATGGTACAAACCGCATTGCTGTAATCTTGCAAAATATCACATCGGTACAGGCCTTTCATCAAAAAAAGGTAATGAGCTGGCGCAAGGGGCTAATCCTCTCTATACCTGCAGTTTTGGGCTCGGTGATTGGAGCGCAGCTTGCCGTGGATATCGACCGTGAAGCTTTCGAAAAGGCCATTGCTGTAGTGATGTTGCTGATGATCTTCTTCATGTTCTTTAAACCCTCACAATTTCTTGCCGGGCGTGCCGATCTTTTGAATCGCAAGGTGGACTGGAAACAAGTCCTGATATTTTTTGGCATCGGAATTTATGGCGGATTGTTTCAGGTGGGTGTTGGCTATTTCTTGTTGGCTGCATTAGTGCTTGGTGTTGGTTTTGATTTGGTGCGTGCTAATGCAATAAAAGTGCTTATCGTATTGATATACACCATTTTTGCGTTAGGTGTGTTTGTTTACAATGATGCTGTTAACTGGAAGTATGGCCTTATTCATGCCATCGGCAATATGATAGGGGCATATGTGGCTTCACATATGGCCGTGAACAAAGGCGTAGTATTTGTGAAATGGGTGATAATTATCGTGATCATCCTTACTTCGGCGCAGCTGCTTGATTTGTACGATCTTAACGATTTGCTGAAGCTCATCATGAATCGCCCCTGATTGATAAGATGCGATTTGTAGCATTGTTATATCTTTGAAGGCAATTCACCCTTAAAGCCCAGCTCATGAAAATGTTTCGTTACCTTATTATATTTGCTTTCCTTTGGATTTTAATTGCTTGTGAAAGACCTGCTGAGCAAGTTGTGCGTCCTGAATATGCTATGGCCATTCACGGCGGTGCAGGTGTGATAAAAGCTGAACTGATGAGCCCCGAACAGGATAGTTTGCACAGGATTTCGCTGCTCGAGGCATTGAGTGCAGGAGAAGAGATCCTGAAAGCAGGTGGCTCCAGTTTGGATGCAGTAACAGCTGCAATTACTATCTTAGAAGACAATCCACTTTTCAATGCCGGCCGTGGTGCGGTTTTCAATGCTAATGGTTTTATTGAGCATGATGCTTCAATCATGCAGGGCTCCGATGGGAATGCTGGTGCAGTGGGAGCAGTAAGGAATATCAAAAATCCCATTTTGGCAGCCCGCAAAGTAATGGAAGCCAGCCCGCATGTGTTTTTAGTGCGTGAGGGTGCAGAACAGTTTGCAGCTTTACAGGGCTTGCAAATTGTAGATCCTTCGTGGTTTATGGTTTCAAAGCAGCGCAAGAAATATGAAAAGTCAAAGGAAACAAGGCTTGAAAGGGAATTTCCGCTTGGCGAAAAACATGGAACGGTAGGGGCTGTTGCTTTGGATAAAAGAGGAAACCTGGCGGCAGGCACTTCTACTGGTGGGATGCATTTCAAACATCAGGGCAGGTTGGGCGATTCGCCAGTGATAGGTGCCGGCACCTGGGCTGATAATACCAGCTGTGCGATTTCAGCAACAGGTCATGGCGAATATTTCATCCGTCTGGGAGTGGCGCATGACATTGCCGCTCGCATGAAATATGGCGGCCAAAGCCTTAAAGAAGCCGCCGGACAGATGGTGATGGAAAAGCTGGTGAAGCTGGATGCCAGAGGAGGCATTATTGCCCTGGATAAGGATGGAAATATTTGTATGCCTTTCAACACGGCCGGTATGTTCAGGGCAAGCGTGAAGGCTGGCGAAGATCCATTTGTAGGATTGTATGCTACGGATAGCCTGCTGGTGAATTAGGTCTTATTGTTTTTCGTATTGTTGAATTTCGTTGTGAATGAATTCCAGTGTTATACCGGCTTCCATAAACATGGCTTCTGATTCGGCTCCGGCATGGTATTTTCTTTCACAAACCACCCTTTCAATTCCGCAGTTGATGATCAGCATGGCGCAGGTGCGGCAGGGTGTCATCCTGCAATAGAGCGTGCTTCCTTCGAGGGCAATGCCACGACGGGCAGCTTGTGTGATGGCATTTTGTTCGGCATGGACGGTTCGAACACAATGTTGGGTAATATTTCCATCTTCATGAATCACTTTCTTCATCAGGTGGCCCACATCATCGCAGTGGGGCAATCCGCGGGGCGAACCTACATAACCGGTAACGAGGATTTGCCGGTCTTTTACAATCACACAGCCACTGCGGCCGCGATCGCAGGTGGCTCTGCTGGCAACGGTATCGGCCAGCTTCAGGAAATATTCGTCCCAGCTGGGGCGTGCATGTGAAGCTTGTTTGGGAAGTTGATTGTCGCTCATAGCTTAATTTTTTTTAAGGCTTTTTCTATTTGTTGGTATAGTGCACGAAGATCGCCATTATTGGTAAACACTTCATCAGCCTGTTCGATACAGGCTTTCAGGTTCTGCTTATTGGGATCGCTGGCGTTCATTTCGCGGGCTTCATTCTTTAAAAAAGTTTCAAAACTAACGGCATCGGTTTCCGATTTTCGGCTTTGAATCCTTTCGTAACGTAAATCGGGTGCTGCATCCACAGCCCACAGAAAGAATGGTCCTTTATCCCGCAGCGATTGAATCTCACCTGGTGTTCGGATGCTTTCAATGATGCAGGGTACACCTTGTTCAAGGGCTTTAAAATAAAGCTGGTCAGTAACATAGCTCGGACTATTTGCTGCGCGCAGGGCGTTGGCTGTCTGCGTCATTGTATCACGGTTTACTTCTTTTCCGGCTACCTCGATTTGCTCAATCAAAAAAGCCCTCACGGAATAGTGTGCAAAATCTTTTTCACGAACCAGGTAATCAACAATTGTTCCTTTGCCAGCTCCCAGCGTGCCGGTGATGCCAACGACAATCATTTTTTTATCCGGCATGGCTTTCGGTTTTGAGGTCGCTGATCCATTTGTCCATTTCCACCGGCATGAAGCTGTTCAGCTTTTGCAAGAGTGCTTTTGGTTCGAGCGAAACAATGAGTGACGACCGATGTTCTTCACGGATAAAACCTTCTGAAACACCATGATCCAGGAAACGAAGCAGGTAATCAAAATAGCCTTTGGTGTTGAGTAAGGCAAGCGGTTTATCGCTCAGGCGCAACTGCATCAAGGTTAACACCTCGCTAATCTCATCTAATGTACCAAATCCACCCGGAAGTGCTACAAAAGCATCTGCCATTTCGAGCATGCGTGTCTTGCGTTCAGCCATACTGCTTACCGTTATCAGCTGATGAATGCCGTTGTGAGCCACTTCTTTATCAATCAGATGCTGTGGCATGATACCGGTTACATGGCCGCCATGTGCCATTAATGTGTCGGCAAGTACTTTCATCAAACCCACAGATGCGCCACCGTAAATGAGGTCTGACTTCCTGGCAGCCATTTGTTTAGCAAATTCCTCAGCCACCTCACGGTAAATCCGCTGATACCCCATGCTGCTTCCGCAAAAAACACAAATTCGCTTCATAGTTTCATCCTTAAAGTGATCGGCAAAGTTAAACTTTTCGATTGGGCAATTGTGTCATTAGCTGCTGGTAATTTGCTGGCAAATGGCATCAAACATGGCAATGCCTGTTGGGATAAGCTCATCCGGAAAATCGTAATCCGGATTGTGCAGGGCAGGATGGTTTTTGCCCGAGCCAATTCCTAACAAGGTGATAGGGCCAAATTTTCCAAACTGTCCAAAGTCTTCCGACCACTTGAATGGTATTTCCAGTTTAATAACTTTGAACTTATTTTGTTTTGCAGCATTTTCGGCCAGTGTTGTTAGCTGGCTATCGTTTACGGTAGCAGCAAAAGGCTCATGGCTGCTGTTTTGCAATTCGAGTTTATTTTCTTTGGCGATTTTTTCTGCTAAATCAAGGCATTGTTGCTGCATGGCTTCCAGTGTTTTGTCTTCAAAGCTGCGGATGGTCACCCAGCAAAAGGCTTCTCCGGGAGAGGTTCCAAAGGCTTCATCGCCAAGTCGGGCATGGGTGATCGTGAGCAGTTTGAAAGCCTTCTCGCTTTGCCATTGTGTTTTTAGTTCGTCGAGTTCAAGCATGAGTTTTGCCAGAGCAGTAGCAGGATTGAGGCCTGTTTCGGGCTGTGAGGCATGTGCAGTTCGGCCGATGAAATGAATTTTTATTCCTACCGAAGCAGCTGCAAAAGTTTTTTCCCGTAAAACAATAGTATGTCGTTCAAAACCAGGTAAATTGTGGAGTGCAAAAGCCAGATCGGGTTTTATGCTTTCAAATTTAGGATCGTTGATAACCTGCAGGGCACCTTGTCCGGTTTCTTCAGCAGGCTGAAAAAGGAGTATGACTTCGCCTTTTTCAGGGCGTTTCTCATTTAGCAGCATAGCAAAACCAGCCAATATGCTGCTATGGCCATCATGTCCGCAAAGGTGCGCCACGCCTGCATTTTTTGAAGTATAACTCAGCTTGTTTTTCTCCTGAATGGGTAAGGCATCCATATCGGCACGAAAGAGAATCCTTTTACCTTTTTTCTTGCCTTTGAACACCAAAGCCAGTCCTTTGCCTCCCAATCCTTGAATCATTTGATCAGGTTTTAAGGGGTTTAAAAATTTAAGCAATCGTTCTGCTGTGTTATTTTCCTGGCCCGAAAGTTCGGGATTGGCATGCAGTTCTTGGCGCAGCCGTATGAGGTTTTCAGATATTTGTTTTGAGTTCATCTCACAAAAGTAGTGGAAATTGAGAAAATTATCAGATGAAGCATCTTTCAGGATTTACGTACTTTTGTGCCAAAATGAATGACATGCAAAGTATCTATCCTATAAAATTCAAGCCGATTTTTAAAGACAAAATCTGGGGTGGCCAAAAGATTAAAAGCATTCTGAACATGGATTTTGGTGAGCTGCCTAATTGTGGTGAAGTATGGCTGCTTTCGGGTGTTGAAGGAAATCCTTCGGTAGCCGAAAACGGATATCTGGCCGGCAACGAATTGAATGAATTGGTTGAGGTGTTTATGGGCGATCTTGTGGGCGATAGGGTGTATGATCGGTTTGGCGATCAGTTTCCGATACTTGTCAAAGTGATCGACTCCAATGATTGGCTTTCCATTCAGGTTCATCCGGATGATGCCCTTGCCCGCAAACGTGGGATAGGATTTGGCAAAACAGAGATGTGGTATGTGATGCAGGCCGATGCTGATGCGCAGCTCATCAGTGGTTTCAACAAAGAGATGAACAAGGAAGAATACCTTAAAGTACTGGAATGTGGCGAATTGAAAACGGTGATGAATTATAAAGCGGTACAGGTAGGTGATGTATTTTTTATGCCAGCAGGCCGCGTTCATGCTTTGGGACCGGGCACACTGATAGCCGAAATACAACAAAGCAGCGATACAACATACCGTATCTACGATTGGGACAGGGTAGATCATACCGGGCAGATGCGCGAACTACATACCGAAGAAGCACTGGAAGCCATTGATTTCAGGCTTCCTGAAGAGGTAAAAACCCCCTACCAGATTCAGTCAAATCAAACTTCAAATGTGATTGAATCACCATTTTTTACAACCAATATTTTGCAGTTTGATCAGGGCATCAAAAAAGATTATTCGCAGCTGGATTCCTTTGTTATTTTATTCAACGCTGAGGGCTGCTGTGTGCTGGATTGGGGAGATGATCAAAAAATGACCCTAAAAGCAGGTGAGGTGGTACTTATTCCTAACCTCATTCAAGCAGTAGCACTCTATCCCGATGCTACTTGCAAAATCCTTGAAGTTTATATCCAATAGTGCAACCAAAGCCATCGGAGGGTTGTCTTTTGAGTGCAATTTCAGCTGAATTAAAATCATATTAAACCTAATAGTCTGTGACATGATGAGAACCTCAATTTTTAGTCTTTTTGCGTTGTTGCTTTTTTTTAGTCTTGGTTCGCTGGCGCAATCCGATATTCCTCAGGTTACAATTAAAACCCTTGATGGAAAGCCGTTTAGCACTTCTGAGATCACTAATGATGGCAAACCTGTAATTTTAAGTTTTTGGGCTTTGTGGTGCAAACCCTGTCAGAAAGAGCTGGATGCTTTTAACGAAAACTATGCCGACTGGCAAGATGAAACTGGTGTAAAAATCTATGCTGTTTCTATTGACGATAGCCGTTCCACAGCCCGCGTGATGCCGATGGTTAACGGAAAAGCATGGGAGTTTGAGGTTTTACTTGATCCGAACAGCGACCTAAAACGTGCGATGAATGTAAATATGATTCCCCATACTTTCCTGCTTAATGGCGAAGGCAAAATTGTGTCGCAGCATACCGCCTATTTCGAAGGTGCTGAGTTTGAGCTTTTTGACAAGGTGAAGAAAATTGCCGGAATTGAATAATTCAGAATACTGAAGATAAGAATCATGCGTAAACTTTGGATTGTATTATTCCTGTTAGCTTTCACTTCATTGGAAGCTCAGGATTTTCTCGACAAGGCTCAGATCAACGGGAGCTTTCAGGTTGACGGACAGTTTTATCAACCGGATGATGCGCTCGGCATTACCGATTCACTGATCGGAGGCCGCAAATTAGGGTTGAATGGTTTTGGAAATATCACCTATACCCTCGGAAAATTTTCGGCCGGGATGCGCTATGAGGCTTTCCTAACGCCGCTTGCAGGATTTGATCCTTTGCAGGAAGGCAACGGATTTCCTTATTTATGGGCAAGCTATCAAACCGATTTTGTGGGTGTAACAGTGGGTAATTTTTACGAACAGTTTGGTAATGGCCTTATTCTCCGTTCCTATGAGGAATGGACTTTAGGATATGATAACTCCCTCAATGGAATGCGCGTAATCCTTCGCCCTTCTGCGGGTATCACCATTAAGGGTGTTTATGGCACGCAACGCTATTTTTGGCAGCAATACGAAAACGGTAACCGCGGTATTGTGCGTGGGCTGGATGCCGAAGTGGATCTGAATCAAACCATTAAAGGTTGGGAATCAGCGGCAGTGCGTGTGTTCGTTGGTGCCAGTGGAGTGAGCAAATATCAAAAAGACAATGATCCTTTGTATAATCTACCCGAAAATGTGGGAGCCTGGGCCGGACGAGTAAACCTGAGCGCCGGTAAATTTAATTTTGCTACGGAATATGCCTACAAAATCAACGATCCTTCAGCCTTAAATAATTTTATCTATCACGAAGGGCAAGCAGTTTTGTCGTCGCTGTCCTATTCTCAGCCCGGACTTGGTGTGGTTTTACAGCTTAAAAGGGTGGATAACTTCAGTTATAAATCCGATCGCCGTGTGAATGGTAATGCTGTGGATATTAATTTTATTCCACCTATCAACCGCACCCATTCTTATAGCCTGGCAGCGCGCTATCCCTATGCCACGCAGCCAAATGGCGAAATGGGCTTACAGTTTCAGCTGAATTATAAAATTCCCAAAGGAACGGCTTTGGGAGGTAAATATGGAACCGGAATTGCTGTGAATTTCAGTCAGGTGAATGATATCGTTCGTAATCCGATAAATGATACTACTGCAGTAAATACTTCGGGAACATTAGGTTATACCTCGGATTTCTTTAAGGTATCGGATAGCGTCTTTTTCCGTGATTTCAATATCGAAATTGAGAAGAAAATCAACAGCAAATGGAAAGCTGTTATTCAATACATGAACCTGCACTACGACATTGCCACGATCGAAGGCCATGCCGGCGAGCCTGCCGTAAAAGCTCATATCGGTGTGCTTGATCTGACGCATAAGTTTAGCTCACGCAAAAGTTTAAGGATGGAGCTTCAGGGTCTTTTTACAGAACAGGATGAAGGCGACTGGGCAGCAGCCGTGCTCGAATATGCCATTGCACCCCGCTGGTTTTTTAATGTTGCTGATCAATATAATTACGGTCATCCTGAAGCTGACAAAAAAAATCATTACTACACGGTTTCCATGGGTTATCTCAAGGAATCCACACGCGTGGCACTTACTTACGGACGCCAGAGCGAAGGTGTAGTGTGTGTAGGTGGCGTTTGCAGGCAGGTTCCAGCATCCAGCGGACTCACAATTACTGTTTCAACGAATTTTTAAGCCATGATAGCAAAATCAATGAAAATAAAGCACTTTAGCCTGATATTGTTTGTTTTGATTGCAGGAATTTTTACTGCCTGCGACAAAATTGAACCTCCCTACACTACTCAAAACGGTGGAGGTGGCGGAGAGCCAGAAGAATTGGTTCAGAAAGTGCTTTTGGAAGACTATACAGGTCATAAATGTGTGAACTGTCCGGCTGCTGCAAAACTGGCAGGCGATCTCAAGGAAGTTTATGGTAATCAATTGATTATAATGGCAGTACATGCCGGATTCTTTGCCCGCCCCGAAGGTCCTCCATTCGATCTTGACCTACGAACAGCTATTGGAGATCAGTGGGATGCCTATTATAATGTGATCGGAAATCCACAGGGTTTGGTAAACAGAAAAATCTACAATGGTGCTGCACTTGTGCCACCCGCAGGATGGGGAGAGAAGGTGCAGGATATTATTACGAATAGCACTCCTCAGGCTTCTATTTCGCTTGAAACAACTTTCAACACCGATAATAGGAAACTGGATGTAGCAGTGAATTCAAAATTTCTGCGTGATTTCAGCGAGCAATATTACCTGCAGCTTGTTTTGGTTGAAGATAGCATTCGGGGTGCGCAAAGCAATAACAATTCATCCGTGGGTGATACACCTATTATCGAAGATTATTATCACCGTCATGTGTTGCGGCAAGATATCAATGGCCTTAATGGCGAAGCTGTTAATGGTGGCGAAGGCATTGTAGCTAATCAAGTTTATACCCACACTTATAGCCTCACGCTGAATGCAGCTTACAAAGCACAGCATTGCGCTGTGATTGCTTTTTTGTATCGTATTGCTGACAATGAGATTTTACAGGTTGAGGAAAAGCATATTGTGGAGTAGAAGGGTTAATCTTTAGAAGACCTTTTCAAAACATCAACGAATCAAATCAGAAAGTTTGGCCAACGCAGTCACAGACTACGCCGAGCTGTTGCTACGCCGAGCCACCGATCGAACACAAAATAATTTGTTAAGA
>CAZQFH010000004.1:0-110000 GCA_964592595.1 uncultured Lentimicrobiaceae bacterium
ACCAAATGAAGAACTTAAAAATGTTTGTGAAGTAAATTATTAGACTTTATATAATTAGCCTGATGATGCTCCTGATGAGCAGCCTAAGCGCACAAACAGAAAAAACAACACAAGTAGCAAAAAATGCAGTGTTGGATGTGTATTACACCCACAGCACAAATCGCTGTGCCGGATGCAGAGCCATCGAAAAAGAAACCCTGCAAACCCTCAACAGTCAGTTTAAGCAACAAATGGAAAATGGCGAGATAGCGGTTCATATCGTAAATATCGACCTGAAGAAAAACAAAGAAATTGTGGATGAATTTGAGGTGTGGGGTTCCAGCTTGTTTATCGTAAAAAATGGAGACACAAAAAACCGGACTGACCTCACCAAAGAAGGATTTGCCATGGCGCGCACCAAACCGGAAGAATTTCATAAGGTGGTGGCTGGCTCTATCAAAAAACTGCTAAACTAACTGACATATAAGATTATAGTCAGATTTCCTAACTTTTTTTTTGATAAGTATTCATTATTACAATAACCTGCTTTTTTAAGGCTGTTACGTTTTTAAAAACAAAATTTTAACAGGTATGGATTTTTTACAAAGCCTGCTGGATAATACCTCATTGCCTTTTCTCACAGCGTTTGTGCTGGGACTGATGACGGCTATAAGCCCTTGCCCGCTGGCCACCAATATCACGGCCATTGCCTTCATTAGCAAGGACATGGAAAACCGGCGAAAAGTTTTTCTCAACGGCCTTATTTATACGCTCGGTCGCGCTATTTCTTATACAGCGATAGGTGTGATTCTCTATTTTGGTGCCAGCACCTTTTCGGTAGCCGGTTTTTTTCAGCAATGGGGCGAACGCCTGCTGGGACCTCTGTTGTTAGTAATTGGTATTTTTCTGCTGGATATTATCCGCATCAACTTCCCCGGACTGGGCAAATTGGGTGATAAAATGGAACAAAACGCCAAAAAAGGATTTTGGCAGGTGCTGCTGCTGGGCATGGTGTTTGCACTGGCTTTTTGTCCTTATAGCGGCTTGCTCTATTTTGGTATGCTGATCCCGATTACTGTAGCCAGTCCATCGGGTTTGTACCTTCCGGTGATTTTTGCTGTAGCAACAGGTCTGCCGGTTATTGTGCTGGCCTGGATGCTTGCTTTTACCGTTTCGGAAGTGGGTAGCTTTTACAATAAGCTTAAAACCTTCGAGAAATGGTTCAGAAAAGTCATCGCAGTCATTTTCATCCTGATAGGATTATATTATATCTTCATCTTCTTTATTCCTTAAAAAGACTTCTACTCATGGAAATCAAAAAAGAGTTTAAAATACTGGGCTGGATCATCGCGATTTTCCTTTTTGCATTTTTCCTACCGCTGGAAAATGAACGTTTTCTTACGGCTATCGATGCTACGCTGGATTTGACACGCTGGTATGCCCGCGAACATGTAATCCTCTGCCTGCTTCCGGCCTTTTTTATCGCCGGGGTGATCAGCATTTTTGTGAGTCAGGGGGCTGTGATGAAATACTTTGGCGCCAAAGCCAAAAAATGGGTGGCCTATACCGTGGCTTCCGTCTCAGGAACGATACTGGCTGTATGTAGTTGTACTATTTTGCCCTTGTTTTCGAGCATTCACAAAAGAGGCGCAGGTTTAGGTCCGGCCATTGCGTTTTTGTATTCCGGCCCGGCCATTAATATACTGGCTATCATTTTAACCGCCCGCATCCTGGGATTCGAGATGGGCGTGGCTCGTATCATCGGTGCAGTGGTTTTTGCAGTAGTAATTGGCTCGGCCATGTCGCTGATCTACCGCAAAGAAGAAAGAGCCAAACGCGCTGAACAAATGAATTTTCCTGATATGCCCGAAAAAAGACCGATGTGGCAAACTGCCTTCCATTTCTTTACATTGGTACTGATTTTAGTTTTTGCCAACTGGGGCGCACCTGCTTCAGACGAAACGAGTGGCGCATGGTTTTTGGTCTGGTCGAACAAATGGCTGATCACCAGCTTTTTTGGTTTGTTCCTGATCTATTCGCTTATATTTATCCTCAAGTTAAAATGGTGGCATGTAGCCCTTGCCGCGCTGGCAACTGCGGCGGCCGGATTGCTTACCGCCTCTCCATTGATACCCATGGTTGTGGCCATTGCGGGATTGAGCATCATCACCCTGCTGGATAAAAACGATGAAGATAACCCCGAATGGACGCGCTCGTCCTGGGATTTTACCAAACAAATCATGCCTTTGCTGGCTGTGGGCGTGGTTACCGCCGGCTTTTTACTGGGTTCAACGCATGACAATGTGGCCATACCGGGTATCATTCCCAACGACTGGATAACAGCACTGGTAGGTGGCAACTCTGTCTTTTCAAACTTATTTGCTTCCGTCGTTGGTGCATTTATGTATTTTGCTACACTTACAGAAGTGCCTATTTTACAAGGCCTTATCGCTGCCGGAATGGGCAAAGGACCCGCATTGGCACTTTTACTGGCTGGTCCATCGCTCTCTTTACCAAACATTCTGGTAATCAGAGGCGTCATGGGAACACAAAAAACGCTGGTTTATGTGGCACTGGTTATCGTGATGGCCGCCATCAGCGGATTAATTTATGGAGGATTGTTTTAAAAAACTGTTTTAGCAATGAGGAATGATTTCTTTCAACAATGCTTTAAAAGTCAACAATTAATTTTTATAACGCCTTCAAAGGCTTATCCTTTTCTTCAAGAAGGTATTTTGTTAGTGGATTTGAGACCCGACTATGAAGGCGCCGGAAAAATACCGGATGTACCCAATCTGCTGCAAATTCCCTATGATGAAATTTTCGAAAACCTTGATTCCATTCCTGCCAACGAAATCGTAATACTGGCTGATGCTGTTGGCTTGCGTAGCAAGGAAGTGCTGATCAAACTCAAAGAATCAGGTTATAATCTGGCTGTTTCAATGGCTGGCGGTCTTGTAGACTGGGAAAAGGAAGGATTTCCGTTGATTGTTGACCTGAGCGAGCGGCTTACTGGTAGCTGCATGTGCCAATTAAGACCACGTGAAAAAGGCAAATTCAAAATGGTACGACACAAATTAATGATAGAAAAATGAAAATTAAGGTGTTTCTATTTTTTTCTTTACTTCTGACCCTATCATGCAATAAGCCATCAGAAGATATTGGTCCTGTTTCGGATGAAATCAGCATTGTAGGTTTAACGGCTACACGAGTGAATATCAAAGCCTGGGACACAACCAGCATTAGTGTGGTGGCTGTGGGCGATCAACTGAATTACAGTTGGGAAGCCAATCACGGAACGGTGCTTGGGCAGGGCACCACTGTGAAATATTCAGCCGGAAATTGCTGTATGGGCCTCAATACAATCACCTGCAGGGCGTATAATGAAACAGGCTTTGTAGAAGACACTATTATGATCCGAATCAGAAATTATTACGAAAACCCATGAAAAAGCAACCTATTGCTTACCTGTTAATTATTGGAATAGCATTGCTAATTCCGGCACAAGCAGTCGCACAGTGCTGCACAGCAGGCAATCCCCTTAGTTTGTCACCGGATTTTCAACAAAGCCATAAAAGTGATTTACGGATATCAATGCTTTATCGTAATAGCATTTCCGATACTTATTACGACTTAAATAAAAAAGTTGACATCGATTATATAGATCAATCAGGATTCAATTACCTTGAATTGGGTATCGAATATGGGATGTTATCCTGGCTAAGCCTGAAGCTGGAAGCAGGATATTACCTCTCCAAATACGAAAACTACAGCAATCCGGATTTTAAGGATAATGTGGCATCAGGTTTAGCCGACCTTAATCTGATAGCACGAATGGACATCTGGCAAAAACCCTCACGGCGATTGCGCCTCAGCGGGACAACAGGGGCTAAATTTCCGATCGGCGTTTTCGATCTCACCAAAGATCATGTTAAGTTGCCTGTACAATTGCAACCTTCTTCGGGTAGTTTTCGGTATCATGGCGGTTTGCTTCTGAATAAAACCAGTAGAAACAGCAAAATATCAATATTTGTTGGCATTCACACGGAATTATCACAATGGATTCATTCTAAAAACTTTGATTATAAATACGGCACTGCAACTAGTCTTTTCGCTGGCGGAGGTTATCAAATCACTTCCCGCTTAGTGGTGCTTGCTCAATTACAGACGGAGTTTCGTGGTCAATCAAAAAGAGAAAATAACCAAATTGTGGAAGCAACCGGAGGCGAACTGCTAAATGCCATTCCACAAATAAGCTACCGTTTAAGCGATTCGTGGAATATAAACCTGGCATTTTCATGGCCTCTTTACCGCCATTACAACAGCATTCAGTTAGGCAATAAATACTCTTTTTCCGTTTTGATCAGTCATACCCGAAACCTGGCTTCGCCAATTATTGACCTCCAAAACGTTTTGGAATGAAGCAACAACTTAAGCGAATCGCTGCCCTGGTTTTCTTTTTGAGCTTTTTTGCTCTGCTGATTGTAGGTTATCTGTTTCGAAACCGTTTGAATAGCCACATCAGCACAATGATGCAAAATCAAATAACCACAACTGAAACCGATCAAATCAGTAAGCAGCTGAATGAACGCTTCAACTACGATGAGAACAATCAGGCCTTTGAATTAAGCTTTCTGGAGTTCGGTGCAAAAGGATGCCTGATGTGCCGAAAAATGGAACAGGTAATGAAAGACATTGAAAACCAACACCCTGAGGTGAATGTTGTTTTTGTGAGCATTCTGAAACCCGAAAATCAAAACTTTGTAAAATACTACGGTATTTCCTTTATTCCTACTCAAATTCTACTTGATAAAAACGGAAAGGAATTTTTTAGGAACGAGGGCTATATGGCCACAGAAGACCTCATACAGGAACTATTTCATAAAAGTGCACGCTGATTACACAAGCTGAACAAGGATGTATTGAACCCTTGAAATGGAAAGGAAAGTGACTTCAAAAATATCAGCGCAAAGCCCTGCCTAAAGGTACTTCAACATCACCGAAATAAAAACAATTGTTATTCCCAACAGGAATGAAGCAGCAGCCAGTTTTTTCTGTCTGGCTCGTAATTGGATGAGTTCAGCAGAAGAGCCTTTTGAGGCCAGACGGCCAACCCGAGGCGCGAGTAGCTCAAACGAATAGAGCGCCAATAAAGCCAAAATAGCAACCAACACATGTTTTACAAAGCTTGCTGTTTCCCAGATTGTATCAAAATTGATGATGGCCACATAATATTCGCTCGCGATTTTCATGGGGATACCTGTTACAAACAATACCAGCAAAGAAACATAAACAATCACTCGCACCCTTTTCATCAGTGCACTCATAAACTTACCGGCCTGAGCGGGCTCCAGCACTTTCGAAACAGTTGGCAGTACCGCCAGTAAGTTAAATACCATGCCACCAATCCACGCGATGGTAGCCATTTGATGAATAAAATCCAAAATCGTTAATACTAGGGGATTCTCAAGCATAGTTTCATTTTTTAGCCAACGAAAATAAGACATACTTTATAACCATCAAGCTCTTCTTCAGTTTTAGGTAACTTATTTTTCTCCAATCAACTTGTTATCCGTTCATTTTTAATTACTTAAATATGTTGTGTTGTATTTTACAACAGCTGTATATTTTTTCAACAGTTCGTTGGTAGTCTCTTATTATTAGCTTGTTACAAATTTTTCATTTCTAATGTGTTGATTTTTTCAACAGTCATATGCAATGTTTTAGTTTAAGCTGAATTCTGTATCATACTGTTATTGAGCTTTTTAGTATTTATTTTGGGAGTTTGGCACACAAATTGAACAGAGAGGGCAGAAACATTAAAGTGATGAAAATTACAAAACATAATACCAAAAATCATAAAGACATGAAAACACAGGCTCTCTTCTCAAAATTCTTGATGATACTTTTGATCATCGCCTATACAATTCCACTTGAGGCAAACCAACAAAAGGACTCGGATATTGTAAAAAATCTTGCCATCAGCTGGACTGATGCCTTTTCACAGCATCAGCCCCAGAGTTCATTAAAGCTGCAAACCCCCGATTCACCTGATTTAGCGTCTGACGAAAATACATTGCTTATCACAGATGAAGCACAATTGGAAAAGCTCAGTCCTCAAAATTGGCGTATGCCGATTGCACGTAATGTAATTGTTGGCGTTTTCAATATTAACCATCCCGAATCGGCAGGCTGGAACGAGGCAGGATTTACCGCTGAAGCTTTGGCAGATTTAATGAAAAACAACTCCATTTTAATTTCGGAAGATGCTCAGCTGATTCACATGCTCGAAAATTTTACCGGATCAAAAGCTGATTCCTGGAAGCTCGAAAAATTGGCTTCTGACAAAGCTGTTCTGCAAGCCCTGAATCAAGCCACAAACAAAATTGGATTTGTAAGCTACAATGCAATCAAAAATGAAGCCATGACCGAAAACATCAACCAGCTGGCACTGCTTCCAATTGACCGGAATGCCAATGGTAAGCTCGATCAGATGGAAAATTTCTACTCAGAAACAAGCCGCTTCGAACGTGCCGTTTGGATGGGAAAATATCCTCATACCCTCACAAATACCTATTTTTTGGTAGCAACAAACAAGCCTTCTGATGCTCAAATCAGCTTTATAAGCTGGGCTTTGAATGAAGGACAGCAAACGCTTGCTGCCAATAATATCGGTCAATTGCCGCTTCCAGAGCGTTATGCCCAGATTGAAAAACTCAACACCATTCCCATTATTCCACCTGCACCAATCATCAAACAGCACACCTGGCAAAAGCTGATTCTGCCTACTTTAGGATTACTGCTTATCATCGGATTACTTAGCACTTCCTTGTTTTTTACTCAGAAAAGGCGAAACGAAAACCTCATCGACAGCCTTGAGGCCGATCAAAATACTACTCCAAAACAAACCCCTGCCGGATTGCTTTTCGACCGCACCCACACCTGGACTTTGATGCAAAAAGACGGCTGGGTAAAAACCGGTGTAGATGAATTTATCCTGAATGCAACAGGCTCGCTTTCACGGGTAAAACTTAAAAAAACAGGCGAAAAAGTTGAGAAAGGAGAAGCCCTGATCAGCCTCATCCAAAATGGAAAAAGCATCACGATTTTTTCACCGGTAAGCGGCATTGTAAAAGCAGTGAACGAAACCATCAACACACATATTCAAGAGCTTAACCAATCTCCTTACGACAAAGGCTGGCTTTATCAGATTGAGCCCTCCAACTGGCAACAGGAAAACAAACTCTTGATGATGATTAATGAATATACGAAATGGATAAGCTTCGAAATGAATCGTTTGCGCGATTTCTTTGCTTCCGCTTCGAGCAGCAACACCACGCATCCGCACACTGTTTTACAGGATGGAGGCGAACCACAGGCTGAGGCCTTAAAAAATTGCTGCCCCGAAGTGTGGGAAAATTTCCAGACCAGTTTTATCAACCCTTCCAGGTAGCTGATAAAATCAAAACCAAAAGATAAGCCCTTTTTCTAACCCAAATTCTTAACAGGACATGAAGAAAATTGACCGCCGGTTCTTCCTTAAAGCCATGGGCGTTACGGCCGCAACGCTGGCAGTAGGAACCTCCAAAACCACAGCAGGCGATCCGGCTCATGAAGCCGGAGATTTACCCGAACTCAAAGGCATACTGTTCGATGCCACCAAATGCAAAGGCTGTTATGGCTGCGAATATGATTGCGCCTGGGAACATGAACTCACAGAGCCTGACGTAATTGACGAAGACGAACGCCGCAAAACCGATCACACCCGACGTACCGTGGTAAACAAATACAACACCTCCAAAGGGGAAGTATTTGTTAAGAGCCAATGTATGAACTGCAACGATCCGGCGTGTGGAGCGGCTTGCCTCACTCAGGCCATGCATAAAACCAAAGATGGCTCTGTGATTTGGCGCGAAGATAAGTGTATGGGTTGCCGCTACTGCATGGTTTCGTGCCCTTTTGATATGCCTAAATTTGAATACCACAGTACCAATCCCAAGATTGAAAAATGTGATATGTGCTACCACCTGCAACAGCAGGGTGAGATGCCAGCTTGTGCCTATAACTGCCCAAACGGAGGGCTTTATTTTGGCACACGCCGTGAGTTGATTATTGAAGCAAACAAACGTATTGCAGAAAATCCTGAGCAGTACTATCCTCATATCTATGGCGAACATGAAGCGGGAGGATCAAGCTGGATGTATCTCTCTCCAGTTCCGTTTGAAGAAATAGGATTTAACACCAAAATCCAAAATAAATCCTATCCTTCACTCACTAAAGGATTTATTTCTTCTATCGCACCTGTCGACATCCTTTTGCCCGCTGCTTTGCTGGGTATTTATGAAGCCACTAAAAAACCCAAATCAGGAACCCATGAAAAGGAGGAATTGTCATGAACAAAGCAGCACCACAACCCCTGTATTTGGATAATCGCGATAACAACACTTTCAGGTTTATCCTTAATGAATTAAAACCCAAAAGCAAAATCTTTACGCCTTTCAACATATTCAGTATTCCGATAATTATCACCGGTCTGATTATCATGTACATCCGCTTTACACAAGGCATTGGATCTGTTACAAACCTCAGCCAGGAAGTTCCGTGGGGACTTTGGATTGGTTTTGATGTAGTTACAGGTGTAGCCTTTGCCGGAGGCGCTTATGTGTTGGTTTTTATGGTGTATATCCTCAACCTGGAAAAATACCGGCCAATTGTGCGCGTCACTGTTTTAAATGGCTTTTTGGCTTATTTGTTTTATTCAGCAGCACTTTTGCTCGATCTGGGTCGCCCGCTTAGTATTATTAATGTTATTATCGGCAATAATTTTGGTGTGAGCTCTGTATTATTTCTGGTTGGCTGGCATTTTTTGCTCTATATGTTGGCCCTTTTGCTTGAGTTTTCACCTGCCATTGCCGAATGGCTCAATGCCCGTAAAGCACGCAGATTCCTGTCGGGGCTTACATTGGCAGCCGTTATTTTTGGCATAACACTTTCTGTTTTGCATCAATCCGGTATCGGTGCGCTTTTCCTGATGGCCAAAGACAAAATCCATCCGCTCTGGTACAACGCCTACATGCCACTCATGTTTGTTGTGTCGAGTGTTTTTGGAGGGATTTCAATGGTGATTCTTGAAGGAAGCATCAGCAGCAAGGTTTTTGATTATCAGTTGGACAAAAACCATCACAAGCAGCACAACAGCATTTTGCATGGTCTGTCGAAAATATGCGCCGTAGGGATGTTTGTATATTTATTTATGCAAGTTCTCATCTTCGTGCATCAGCAAAATATGCCTTATCTGTATAGTCCTATGGGCTATTGGTTTATGCTGGAAATATTTGGCTTTGTATTGCTTCCTATGTTGCTATTCTTCCAAAGCTACAGAACCCAAAATATCGGCATGATCAAAGTGGCCAGTGTACTCACCCTGCTTGGTATTGTGCTGAACCGGATGAATATTTCAATAATTGCATTCCAATACGATGCTGCAGTGCGCTATGTACCTACATGGCAAGAATTTGTTGTAACACTCACTATTATTTTTATTGAAATATGGGTGCTGCGCTGGATCATCACACGCATGCCGGTTCTACGAAAATCTCCTGACTGGGCAAAAAGTAATCATTAACCTCAAAAATAAAAGATTATGGACGGATATCATTATTATAACCTATTCGAAACCAAAGGTTTGGAGTATCTGCTTACGATTGTTTTCTTCCTTATGCTGATACCTTTCTGGATAATCCTCAACAAAAAGGCAAAACCAGCGATGGCAACCCAAGCAGTACCCAATATTTTTGGGAATATCTCAACTATTCCGCAGCAGTTTTACATGGCCCTCAATCAGATTTGGGTGCAGCCCTTTGAGGGAAATCAAATACGGTTGGGGTTCAACGATTTGATCAGCAATCTGGTTCATGCCGAAAAATTGATTTTCAAAAAGAACATCGGAGAACCCATTGTTCGGGGCGAACTTTTAGCAGAGTTGTACAGCAATGGCAAACAGCTAAAAATTGTTTCCCCGGTAAGTGGGATTGTGCGCAAAACAAATAAATCTCTCGAGGATAGTGTGTCACTTTCAAATGCTTCTCCCTATCAACATGGCTGGATGATGGAAGTGGAAGCTGCAAACTGGTCGCAGGATGCTAAATCGCTTATCACACCCGACTCTGTAAAAAGCTGGATGATAAATGAACTTACGCGTGCCCGTGATTTCCTTGCACAGCTTCAAAATTCCTATGACCCTGTTGCACAACCTATAGTGTTACAGGACGGGGGAGAAATAAGCCCTGATGCACTCTCAAAAATGCCTCCCGCTATTTGGAATGATTTTGAAGAAGCCTTTTTAAGTCTGCCTGAGCTTAATTAAAAAGATTCTAAGGCCTTTACCTGCTTCTTTTGTTGTATTTTCGATGCGAAATTCCGGCAAAAGAAGCAGGTTTTTTTACACTTTACAAAAAAAACGATGCTTTGGAATTGACCCAGAAAAGTTGAAATGAAAAAGAAAACCAATAATAGCAAAATCAAGCTGCATAGCAGCATCCCATTTCATTGGTTTCGGTCGACGATATACAGCCGCGTAATCCTCAGTATCGGTTTGATGACGCTATTTTTGTTTGTTTCATTTGGCTTGATTTATCAATCCGTGCACGAAAAGCAACTCAACGAAATCATCCTGCAAAGCGGCGACAATGTTGGCTCCATTGTTGAAGGTGCTATGTATCATTCTATGCTCGAGAACAACAAAAGCGAATTGTACAACATCATCGATGTTATCAATACCCTGCATAATATTGATGAAGTAAATCTGTACGACCACAACCACGATTTGGTGTATGGAACATTTTTGCTTTATGACGATAATAGCAATCCTGACTGCAAATCCTGTCATGTGCAAATGGACACACTTTTTCCGAGAACAGAGAAAGCCTATTATATTTTTGATGAGCACAGCCAATGCGAAAGCAATACAACAGACCAACACAGGCAATTGCTCATTCGCACACCCATCATGAATGAACCCTCCTGCTCCACTACCGAGTGCCATGCCCATAATCCGGAAGACGATATTCTGGGTTCATTTATCATCAAAATGCCGCTGGCACAGCTAGATACCTCCGTTCACAAATCCTCTATCGACTTTTATGTGATGGCCATTATCAGTTCGGTGATTCTATTGAGCCTTCTGATTTTACTTACCACCCAAAAAATCAAAAAACCACTGAAAGCCCTGCTTAACGCAAGCAATTTGGTTGCCTCAGGCGAACTCAATACACGTATTGACATTGCAGGTGATCAACTGGATGATATGCGACTTGTTGCAGTAACCTTTAACAGCATGCTCGACAACCTGCAACAAGCAACCGTTGAACTGGAAAACTGGTCGCAGCAACTAGAATACAAAGTTCAGAAAAAAACAGAAGAACTGCGATCAGCCCAAAGCGAACTCATTCAGCTCGAACGAATTGCCTCGTTGGGAAAGCTGTCTGCATCTGTGGCTCACGAACTCAACAATCCGCTTTCGGGCATTTTGATTTACACCAAATTGATTTATAAGCAGCTAAGCAATATTGAGTTATATGCTTCCAAAAAAGAATCCATTCTGAAGCACCTCAGCCTGATCGAGTCAGAAACCAAACGTTGCGGCGAAATCGTGCGTGGGATGCTCGACTTCTCGCGCAAGGATCAGGGCAATATGGCTGAAACGCATTTACATCGGGTGCTCACAGAAACGTATGAATTGATGGCTCATCCGGTAAGAATAAATGGGATTAGTTTTTTTACTGATTTCAAAGCCACTAACGATCTCGTAAAATGCGGTGCCAATCAGATAAAGCAGGCTTGCGTAGCACTTATTATGAATGCCAGTGAAGCCATCAACGAAAATGGAGAAATCATGCTCCGAACACTAAATCCCGACGATAAAACGCTGTGCATCGAGATAATCGACAACGGAAGTGGCATCAACGAAGAAGTGTTGCCACATATTTTTGAACCCTTTTATACCACAAAACAAGGCGTTAGCGGTATCGGACTTGGCCTGGCCATCGTGCATGGCATCGTGCAGCGCCACAATGGTAAAATTGAAGTGCTTTCGAAAATTGGTGAAGGCACAACCATGGCCATGATCTTACCCTTAATTAATGAACAAAGCCATAAACAGTCATGAAAAAAAACTCAATCTTAATTGTTGACGATGAAGCATCTGTAAGAGATTCGTTATACAACTGGTTTCTGGAAGACGGCTTTGAAGTTTCCTGTGTCGAGGATGCCTCCAAGGCCTTGAAAATACTTGATCACAAACATTTTGATATCATTTTGGCCGATATCAAAATGCCCGGCATGGATGGTCTGGAACTTTTGCGGCGTATCAAACAGATCAAACCCGATGCTGTGGTAATTGTCATTACTGCATTTGCAACTGTTGACACAGCAGTCCAGGCTCTCAAAGACGGCGCATTTGATTATGTGACCAAACCTTTTGATCCGGACGACTTATCTCATCTGATTCGCAATGCCTTGCGTCAGCTTTCGCTGCAAGAGGAAAATGAAAACCTGCGCGAACGGGTAACCGCCTTGGAACAGGTTGAAGATATTATAGGTGAAAGCGAGGCCGTAAAAAAAATGCTCACCGAGGTGGAACAGGTAGCTCAATCAAACGCATCAGTTATCATCACAGGCGAAAGCGGAACAGGCAAAGAACTTATTGCCAAAGCTATACATGCCAATTCTTCACGTAAATTTTTTCCACTCGTCAGCGTGCATTGCGGCGCACTTACTGAAAGTTTGCTCGAGAGTGAGTTGTTTGGCCACGAAAAAGGCGCCTTTACGGGTGCTGTGTATAACCGTAAAGGACGTTTTGAAATGGCAGATAATGGCACTATCTTTCTCGATGAAATCGCTACAATTTCATCAAAAATGCAAGTGGAACTGTTGCGTGTGCTCGAATCGAAAAGCTTTGTGCGTGTTGGCGGCAATAAAACCATTACTTCCGATTTCAGGGTAATTTGTGCCACCAACCGCGATTTAAAGAAGATGGTGAACGATGGCAGCTTCCGCGAAGACCTTTACTACCGGCTCAATGTGGTGAATATCAAAGTTCCGCCACTGAGAGAAAGAAAAGATGATATCCCACTCCTGGTGGATTATTTCATCGCCAAATATTGCAAAAGCATGAGCCGTAATAAGGTTTCCATTGAGTCAGCAGCAATGAAAAGGCTGCAGGAATATGATTTTCCGGGCAATGTACGCGAACTCGAAAACCTGGTGGAAAGAGCCATTGTAGTGGGCAATGGAAAAGAAATCAGGCTGCGCGATCTGCCTTTGAGCAAATCTGCCCCGGCAGCTAAAACTGAAAGTTTGAACGAACTCGAAAAACAACATATCTACCAGGTACTTAAAAAATACAGCTGGAATATTTCACGCGCAGCACAAGCGCTTGGTATTGATCGTGTTACACTCTATAATAAAATCAAAAAATACGATCTGAAGCAGGAATCCTGAATCCGGTGGTGATGCTCAACCATGAAAAATGTCAATCAGATAACCCTGATCTCTTTTGGTATAGTCGATAAGGCTTTATTGGAAATGATACGAACCGAAACAGCACGCATTTTTGGCTGCAAAGTGCAGCTTAAAGAAGCACGTACTGAGCTAGGTCAGTATTTTGATGGTTCACGCCGACAATACAATGCTGATCAATTGCTTCAAATGGTCGATCTAACTTATGGCAAAGACGAAGCTAAAACTGCAGGGCTTTTTCTAGTGGATTTGTTTATTCCCATTCTCACTTACATTTTTGGACAGGCCTATCTCAATGGACGCACTTCCGTGGCATCGGGCTACCGGCTTACCGATGAACGCTATGGTATTAAATCATTCAAACAAAAATACCCTTCACGCTTCTTAAAAGAGGTGATTCACGAGCTGGGACACAATTTTGGCTTGATACATTGCCATACTATCGGATGCGTGATGCAGGCCTCCACCTATGTAGAAGATATCGACCTGAAAAATACTGATTTCTGTCCGGCCTGCAGGCGACAACTAGCGCAATAAAAAAGGGCGGAAAGCCCGCCCCCGAATGTTTGTTAAGAAATTTTTATCTGCTTTGCCGGTTTAGGCTTCACTTCGTCGCGTTTGGGCAAGGTAAGCTTCAAGATGCCATCGCTGTATTTGGCTGCGATTTTATCCACATTTACTATTGTTTCGGGCACGCTGAAGCTGCGTTGGAATGAGCTGTAACTGAATTCGCGACGTGTAACTCTTTCACCATCTTTTTCCTCATGCGTTTCTTCCCTTTCCGAAGAAATCGTCAGGCGACCATTGTCGTAATCCAGCCTGAAGTCGTCCTTTTTCATTCCAGGAGCTGCAACTTCAATCATAATTTCATCATCATTTTCTTTGACGTTTACGGCCGGCAAAGTGGAATCTGTTCCGGCGAAATTCCTGGTGTTCCAGTCCATCAAATCTCCTTCAAAGAAACGATCGATCAATGAAGGAAAAGTTGGCATCAAATTGTTCGAAAAGCGTGTTAGTTTCATAATTCAATCCTCCATTTTTTAATGTTAATATTTTATTTATAATGAATGAAATCAAATCGTATGCCAATAACTATTTTACAGACTTAATAACCTTGATTAGTCCTTATAATCAATGCTTAAATCAGATTAATACACATTACAAATAAATTTTCTGAAAAATTGACATTTAATTCCAATACTAAACTGTCAATTTGACCTTTTAAAACTGTATTTTATCTTTTCGCTTGCAAAGGCTGTAGCGTTCGATATCAGCAAAAATGGCATCTGACAACAACTCACCATCGCGTTCGATACCTTCAAACTGAAATCCAAGTTTCTGAGGTATTTTTTTGCTGGAAATATTACCTACAGCACAATTAATCTCTACGCGATTGAACTGCAGCTTTTCGAAGGCAAACTTCACCAGCTGCTTCACCGATTCAGTAACGATACCCTTGTGCTGAAAAGGTTCCGAAAGCCAATAGCCAATTTCTGTTTTCCGGTTTGCACGATCTGTTCCGCTATACCCAATCAAACCAGCAAATTCACCCTCAAACTGCATCACAAATACCAACTCCTGATTTTTATAAATTCCACGGATAAAATTGCGTGTATCATCCACCTGTTTGGTAAGATTGACAAAAGGTAACCATTTTCTAAGGTATTGCCGCTGATTGTTTATCGTTTCAAATATAACCTCAGCATCGGTCAGTTCAACCTGTCGGAGCAACAATTTTTCTGAAATATAGAGCATAGTCATCACACAAAAGCTTTTGTGCGAAGTTACACAATTACTACAAGCCGCATCTTTGCTGCATCTTGCTTCATCATTGAATATCAAAATATTTTCTGCCACCTTACTATGTTCACTAAACAATAATAAATTAATCAGCCTAGTTGCTGCAAATGCTGCTTTTTGCTATTTTTGCAGCTGTAATGTGAAGAAATTAACAATTAGTTCAATCAACGCCTGTTTTATGGAAATTACCAAACTTGACCAAATGTTTGAAGCGCTCAGAAGCGCCAAAAAAAAGATACTTGTTGCAGCATATGCCAACGACGAACACTCTATTAGTGCAGTTAGCATGGCCATCGACCAGGGACTTGTAGAAGGCACCCTGGTTGGCGATCAGGAAGAAATACGCAAAGTATGCGAAAGTCATCAGATCGACATAAACAAATTCACAGTGGTGCATGAACCCGACGAGATGAAAGCTGCCTACAAAGCTGTTGAGCTGATCAATGCCGGACAGGGTAACTTGCTAATGAAAGGATTGGTAAGCACAGATAAATATATGCGTGCCATTTTAGATAAAGAAAAGGGTCTGATGAACAAAGGAGCGGTTTTAAGTCATGTAACAGTGATCGAAAATCCAAATTACCCAAAATTACTCATTGTAGGTGATGTTGCCATCTTGCCGGCACCTGAGATGCCTGAAAAAATTGCCATTACAAACTATTTGATTCAAACGGCTCTGGCACTTGGCATAAAACGCCCAAAGGTAGCCCTGATTGCAGCTTCCGAACAAGTTTCCTATAAAATACAATCCAGCGTTGATGCTGCACTAATAGCCAAGATGGGCGATCGCGGCCAGATCAAAGGAGCCGATATCGATGGGCCACTTGCGCTTGATGTTGCTATCGACCCCGAAAGTGCCGCTATAAAAAAAATAGCTGGTCCTGTTGCTGGTGATGCAGATTGTTTGGTATTCCCAAATATCGAGGCAGGAAATGTATTCTATAAAACAAACACAAAACTTACCAATGCTGAGCTTGGCGCTATGGTAGTTGGCGCAAGGGTTCCGGCAGTATTATCTTCACGCGGCGACAGCACCAAAACCAAACTCTATTCTATCGCCCTGGCAGCACTTACGGCTAAATAACACAATACGCAACACCCTAATCACAACCACATGGAAGAAGTCCGCATCCTTACGATCAATCCCGGCTCCACTTCAACAAAATTTGGCGTGTTTTCGGGTACCGATCCACTCTATATCAAAACCATACGACACAGCACCGAAGAACTGGATCCCTTCGAAAAGATTACAGATCAATTTCAGTTTCGCAAGGATTTGATTCTAAAACAGCTACAGGAAGCAGAAATCTGTTTGGAACAGATTCGTGCAATCGTTGGGCGGGGCGGATTACTCAAGCCTATTGAATCAGGTGTGTATGAGGTGAACGAAACCATGTTGCACGACTTGCGCAACAGCCCATTGGGCGAGCATGCCAGCAATCTGGGTGGCCTGATTGCC
This sequence comes from uncultured Lentimicrobiaceae bacterium, assembly GCA_964592595.1. Classification (GTDB taxonomy): domain Bacteria; phylum Bacteroidota; class Bacteroidia; order Bacteroidales; family F082; genus UBA5536. The sequence continues at coordinate 16,757 of CAZQFH010000004.1, forward strand.
AACGACATTGCCCAATCATTAACGGATGCCCGCGCTTTTATTGCCAATCCTGTTGTGGTTGACGAGCTGGATGATATCGCACGATTTTCGGGTCATCCACTGCTTCCACGTGTTTCGATTTTTCACGCGCTTAATCAAAAAGCTGTTGCCCGCCAACATGCCAAAAGTATTATGCGCAAATACGAAGAAATGAACCTGATTGTGGTTCATCTGGGAGGTGGCATCACCGTAGGGGCGCATAAAAAAGGGCGTGTGGTTGACGTGAACCAGGGCCTTGACGGCGACGGGCCTTTCTCGCCCGAAAGAACCGGCACACTGCCTGTGGCGGCTCTGGCAAGGCTATGCTACAGCGGAGAGTTTACCCTGAAAGAAGTATTAAAAATGATCAAAGGAGAAGGCGGATTGGTAGCCTATCTCGGAACAAACAGCGCCTATCAAGTGCAACAAAAGGTGGAAGCTGGCGACGAGGAAGCAGAACTGATTTACAAAGCCATGGCGTATCAGGTAGCCAAAGAAATTGGATCGATGGCTACTGTGATGCATATGCAGGTTGATGGCATCCTGATTACAGGTGGTATTGCCCACGATAAATATTTCGTTAATCAAATCATCGAACGCGTGCATCGGATTGCTCCTGTTCATGTGTATCCGGGCGAAGATGAACTGAAAGCCCTTGCCATGAATGGTTTACGTGTATTAAGCGGTGAAACTGAGCCTAAGCTTTACAACTAAAAAAATCCTGACAAAAACACCTCATATGATTGAATTCGCCCTCGAAGGCCATGAATACATTTTGATGAATCAATTGCTCAAATTTACCGGCCTGGCCGAAAGTGGTGGCGAAGCCAATCAGATGATACTTTCCGGACAAGTAAAATTGAATGGCATAGTTGCATTAGAAAAAAGACGCAAAGTAAAAGCCGGTGATGTGGTGCTTTACGAAGGACAAGAGGTGAAGGTTTATTAGTAAAAAACCGATTACAACGATATTTCACAATGCCAGCCGCTTATATCGTTTCTCTATCAGATTTTGGTAAGCCATTTTCATTTCTTCGGAAAGGAAAGAACGATCAATCCAGCTTAATGATTTTCTTTTGCGCTTTGAGAATCTGTTAAATGCCGCTGACATTTGTTTGTCATTCAAACCCAATTTGTAACCAAATTGGTCAAAATGCTCACGTCTTAATTTCCTTCTTTTACCACAAAGGCTAAGTGCAAGTTCTTCGTCATCATCAAGATTAATAATTGTAGCATTGAGCAAGTCATAGGCAGGAGCCAAAATCCAACCGGAAGCACTTTCGATCATCGAAAAATTCTTCAGATGCATATCATTATTACCCACCAGAAAAGAAAAAACCGTGAGTTCGAAAAGCAGGATTTTGTCGAGCAAAGGATTACTGGAGTAAGCATCCAATGCTTTTCCAACTTTTTCCATTGAGCTTTTATATTTGTCATAGGCCTCCGTTATCTGAAACATATCCAGCATGTGAATTTTACCACCGGATGATGTTCGGTCAACGCGTTTGGTGATGTAAGATCGTTCGCCTGATGCCAATCGAATCAAAGAAGAAGGAACCACCCGTAGGCCATAAGTCTCGGCCATTCGCATAGTAAGATGTTCGTTTTCTGGCAATTCCCTAAATCGTTCTGAAGGAGGCTTAAAAATATATTGGCCACCCAAAGCATCAACAACTGTGAGTCTGGCATCTGACTTTTGCTTCAATGATTTAACCAGCGACATGGATAGTTTAGCTTGCACGCCAGGAACTGAAACACTCCGCTCAACTACACGTTTTGCCAGTTCATCCATTTGATCCAGGGTGTAAGTAATCTTTGGGGCAGTTTTGATTCCAAAAATTTTCCTAGAACATTGTTCATGGAAATCAATACCTTCCGGCAGAGATTCATAACAATATAAACAATTATGTTGCATTTTCTTCGCTGTTTGGTATAACACTTACAGCACCTATACAGTTCTGACAGCATGCAAGTAATAATCCCATTCGATCATTGGGGTTAATCTTCCAATTTCTGGACGCAATATCCAGTAACCAACCTTCCGGAATTAAACCCTCAAAAAACGGAAAAAGACGATTACTTATATATGGCTGATCTGAAACGGGCATCGTAAATGTGATGAAATCATTGGGATGCTCCATTACATAACGGCCTTCATACCGGAAAATAAATTCACCTTCATCTGTTTCTGTAATTAATCCGGCTAAAACATTCTTATAAAACACCCTGCCGCGCCTCATTCTATTACATTTTTGGAATTTACTGGTGCCAATTCGTGACCAAACATGCGCAAAACCAAATTCACTTTTTCCATGTTAAGATTGGTTTTTCCTTGTTCTATCTTACGAATCACTGTCAAGGCAACACCCGCACGATCGGCAAATTCTTCCTGCGTTAGGTTAACTTCTCGCCGACGTTCTTTTACAAAAGCTGCTAGTTTTTTCATGCCATACATTTATAACAATAAACATTACAAATGTACAAATTATATGCAAAAGAATATAATTGATAAAAATATTTATCAACTATATGCTTTTACATATACATAAGTCTCGCTAGCAATACAATAAATCAAGAACTCCCAAAACCAACAAGGGCAGGATTTCATTCGGATTTACTCCACTACCAGCTTTTGATGCAGCTTTTTATCTCCAACGAAAAGTGCCAGTTGATAAATACCGGCAGGCAAAAAATCAATTGAAATGGTGCTACTTATAAACCTTTCCTGATAAAAGACTTCTCTACCCTGCATATCATAAATGCTAAGTCCATAGTGGCTTTCAGGAAGTAAATAAATTATATCATTTGCCGGATTGGGATAAAACAGCCTTTTCTGCTCATGAGCCATATTTACAGGCACACTCAGGTATTCATCCTTATAGCGCAAAACGGCGCCATTGTCGCCTACGAGCCAGCCCAGCTTTTCATCCAGGAAGGAGCTTTCTGGATATCTCACCCTGCGGTGCTGACCCTCGTAACGGATTTCCCAGTTTTCGCCCCCATCTTTAGTGATTGCGACCATTGCATCCTCGAAAGTAGCGACAGCCCGATCAGGTGTTATCATTTTTGCATATGAAGGCACGCGATCGTTTATCTGCAAAGGCTCCGACCAGCTTTCGCCTCCATCATGGGTAATCAAAATACCCTGATCATTAAGGGTAATCATGCCCGTTTCAATATCAGCAAAACTGATTGAGCTAATCCTCTCATCAGAGGGGATTTGAATAAAATGCCACGAATTTCCTCCGTCTGATGTTTTTAGAAGCAACCCTTTGTATGCCGATGTTCTGAGTGCCATATAACCCACCTCCTTCGAAACAAAAACCAGCGCATCATCAAAAAACACATCGTCGGCCAGCACAGGTGAAATATCTGTCCAGTTGTTGCCATTATCAATTGATTTAATGATTTCGGCATCGGCTGAGGTTAAAAACAATCCACCATCAATTGAATGAGCAATATGTTTGAAGTAATAATTGTCGAATCCTGTTTGTTTCAGCTGCCAGTTGAGGCCGCCATCATTGGTTTCAAAGATTTGATTGTTTGTAAAGACTGCCCAGCCCAATGCTTCAGATTCAAAAGCGAAGGCTGACACAGGGCTGAAAGTAGAAATAAAAGGATGATTGGCTTGCTGCCAGCTTTCGCCGCCATCAACTGTGCGCAAAATAGTGGGGCCTTCGATACCGCCATATCCAACAAATCCCAGTTGTTCGTTCAGAAAGTAAACCGATTTGAAATTCTGGGTATTGCCTTCGACCAGATTACTCCAGCTTTGCCCGCTATCCTCGCTCTTCATTAAAAAAGGACCCCAACCTGTAACAACCAAATCATCACTCCCGTGCCACGAAAAATCGGTGCAGCTGCTCAAATATCCTGATCCTACCGGAATTACGTCCCAACTTTCACCTCCATTTACAGTGCTGTACAAATTACTGAACGACATGATGAAGCCTTCATTTTCATTTATGAATTTCATTTTCTTCAACATACTGCCATCCGTTTCGCTGATCTCAAAAGTTGTCCAGTCATCCCCACCATTGGCAGTATAATAGGCCTTAAAAACTGCAAATGTGGAATCCTGATTTACGGAATGGTTATAGGCTGCGATCCATATTTTTTGATCGCTAATCACCGACAGTCCTCCAAATTGTTGAAACCCTTCCGGCAGCGGAATATCTTCCCAGCTCAAACCGCCATCCAATGTCTTATATAATCTGGGATACTCAAAATCCCAATTCATATGACCTGCCACAAAACCAACATTTTCATCCACAAAATCAATGGCTTGGCCATGAATATTGGGTGCAGGCTGACGGTTCCAGTTAGTACCGCCATCTGTTGTTTTTATCAGAATTCTTCCTGTTCCGGTAATCTAGCCGGTATTATTATCCACAAAATCGGCTGCCACGTAATCGCCGGCCTGCTGCCAGTGGGTGTAATGCCAGGTTTCGCCGGCATCGCTGGTCGTAAAAATATGACTCCAGGCAACAACAACACCATGATTATTGTCGCGGAAATCCACAAAACGAAGCTGCACACCTTCGGCCGGAAAATCAATAGCAGTCCAGCTTTCGCCACCATCAAAAGTGCGCATCACCATGCTGCTGTTTCCAACGATGAAACCCGTATCGGGCGATGGAAAACTAACAGCTAAAATATCATTGAAAGTTGGCGAAGGATTTAACAATTCCCATTGTTGTGCCTGCAAGTTAAGGCCCAAAAAGCCGGTCAATAAAACCATCCAAAAGATTTTGAAGTGCGTAAACATAATCCTGTGTTTTGGTAAATAATTTGATTGCTACTTTTAACAGCAGTAAAGATAAGGCATTTGCGGGAAAATTAAGGCTGTGCAGGGAAATTTATAAAAACTGTTTCAAAAATCATGTCATGATACCTTTATTTTCCCAAACAACAACGACAGCAATCCTTTAGATGTAAAACCTTATCTTTGTACACTTAACTTACTGCCAACACGCTATGCACGAAGATCTGTTACTGCTCGACGCCATCAAACTCAACTTTAGCCCAGCCGGACTGCACATGATGAATATCACTATTGGGTTGATTATGTTTGGCGTGGCATTGGGTATCAAAATCGAAAATTTTAAAAGAGTCTTCTTACATCCAAAAGCAGCGCTGGCGGGATTAATGAGTCAATACCTCTTGCTGCCGGCACTCACTTTTCTGGCTGTTTGGATTTTTGATGATTACATCACACCTTCAGTGGCATTTGGCATGTTGCTCGTGGCATCTTGTCCGGGCGGCAATGTTTCCAATTTTATTTCCAGTGTAGCCAAAGGCAATGTAGAACTTTCGGTAAGTCTTACCGCAATGGGAACCGTGCTGGCAGTATTGCTAACGCCAGCAAACTTTGCCTTTTGGGGAGGCTTATATTCTTCTACCTCACCTTTGTTGCGTCCTATTGAGATAGATCCGCTGGAGATGTTCCGTACTGTTTTTATTATCCTTGGTTTACCCGTGATTGCCGGTATTTCATTTGCAGGAAAATTTCCCATGATCACCCAAAAAATTATTGGCCCGATCCGAAATATTTCTCTACTGCTTTTTGCCATGTTTATCCTAATGGCCTTTTGGAATAATTTTGAGTTTTTCATCCAATATATCGATTGGATTTTTCTGATCGTTTTGATTCACCACCTGATTGCGCTGGTTTCGGGATATCTTTTTGCAGCTTCGTGGGGGCTCAACCGCATCAATCGCCGTACAATTGCTATCGAAACCAGCATTCAAAATTCGGGCTTGGCATTGGTTTTACTTTTTAATCCACGAATTTTTCCTCCCGAGCTAAATATGGGTGGTATGGCCTTTATCGCAGCCTGGTGGGGAATCTGGCACATTGTGGCCGGATTAAGCCTTGCCGGTTTTTGGGTAAAATTCCGACCTGCAAAACAACTGGCCAATGGATAAAAAGCAAAACCTTCCACAGATAGATACCCCTTCGACAGGCTATAAAATCCTGTTTCGGCTGGTTCGGTTTTATTACCACCTTTACTACAAAAAAATCAGTGTATTAGGCCTGGAAAATATTCCAAAAGACAAGCCTGTTATTTTTGCTGCCAACCATCAGAATGCCCTGATGGATGCGTTGGCTGTTCTTTTTGCTGCCGGGCGTCCGGTTGTTTTTTTAGCCCGTGCTGATATTTTCAGGAATAAAATCATAGCCAGAATACTTTATTTTCTGCGCATTTTACCGGTTTACCGCATCCGTGACGGGGTGAATGTGGTTGAGAAAAACAAGGCCGTATTTGCCGAAACAGTGCGTTTGTTAAAAAACGGCTTCGTATTGACGATCATGCCCGAAGGCACCCATTCGCCGGGCAAAAAACTGCAACCCCTTAAAAAAGGTGTTGGTCGTATCGCGTTTCAGGCCGCTGAGGCTGTAAATTTCGAGGAAGAAATCTTCATCGTCCCTTTTGGAATAGATTATGAGCATCCTGACCATGCAGGAAAAAAATTGCTGCTCAATATTGGCAAACCGATTGCTTTGTCTGCCTTTTACGATGATTATAAAAAACAAGCACAAGATGGTCTTATCAAACTGAAAAACAGCCTCGAAGAGCAATTAAAGAAACAAATTGTCCACCTCGAAAATATTGAAGAAAGTGATATTTTTCGACTGCTTAACAAACTTAACAATTATCAGTTGACAGATGCAGCAACACATCTCATAGTTTTTGAAAACGAACAAAAGCTGGCTCAAAGGCTCAATCAGCTGTTCGAGAAGCAAGCTGAAAGTTACCTGGTTTTGATGCAAAAAGGCAAAGATTACCTGCATCTGCTTGAGCAAAACCATCTGCACGAAACAAGTCACAATCAGTTCAAAATCCCGATTTTAAGCCTTTTATTAAATGGGATTTGGCAACTTATTGCATTAATACCATGGATCATTGGCGTTGTGTTGAATTATCTTCCTTATAAAATTCCAGGATTAGTAGCAGGAAAGTTCAAGGACCAGCAATTTATCAGCTCAGTTAATTTTGTGCTGAGTTTTCTGCTTTTTCCCATCTGGTATGTGATCTTAGGTTTTGCGATTTATATCATTTCCGGCGCTGCTGGTTGGACGATGTTAGGCATGATACTAAGCCCATACGCGGGTTTGTTTGCTTTTTATCATTTTAAAGCGCAAAAGAGATTCATACGCTTGCTCCGATGGAAATGGTTTTGCAAGCGCAATAAAACGTTTGGTAAAAAGCTCTTTGAAGCACGCTACGAACTACAAAAGCGAGTTTCAGAAATCCTTGATAAACCTGCTGTTTAAGCCAGTTTGGGTGCGATAAACTTTTCCAGTTTGATCAGATCAGCCGTAAACTTCCGAATGCCTTCGGCCAGTTTTTCGGTAGCCATTGCATCTTCGTTCAATAGCCAGCGAAACATTTTTTCGTCGGGAAGTATTTTTTCTTCATCTGAGGCAAGGGCAATTTCAGGTGTAAGTTTTGGACTGATCACTTGCTCATCCTTTTCAAGTTCAGCCAATAAAGCTGGTGAAATGGTTAACAAATCGCAACCGGCCAGCTCAATAATCTCTCCGGTATTTCTGAAGCTGGCACCCATCACTTCGGTAGCATAGCCATACTTCTTGTAATAATTGTAAATCGCTTTCACTGATAAAACACCCGGATCTTCGGCAGCAGGAATATGATCCACCTTGCGTTGTGCCTTATGCCAGTCGAGGATGCGGCCTACAAAAGGCGAAATCAATTGCACGCCGGCCTCTGCGCAGGCAATTGCCTGAATCTTGCTGAAGAGCAAGGTAAGATTCGTGCGAATGCCTTCCTTTTCAAGCACTTCAGCAGCTTTTATTCCTTCCCAGCTGGCAGCCACTTTGATCAAAATGCGCTCACGCGAAATATGATTGGCTTCATAAAGCCGAATCAGACTTCTGGCTTTTTCGATACTCCCTTCAATATCGAACGACAGCCGCGCATCCACCTCCGTGGAAACCCTGCCCGGAACGATTTTTAAAATTTCCAGTCCGAAATTCACAGCCAACTTGTCCAAACAAAGTCCAAGTCTTTCCGATGAGGAGCTATCCTGCTGCCGGGCATAAGCGATGGCTTCCTCAACAAGGGGGGCATAGCGCGGATCGGAAGCCGAACTGTAAATCAAAGATGGATTGGTGGTGGCATCAGTGGGTTGATACTGCCGCATGCTTTCAAAATCGCCGGTATCGGCAACCACTTTTGTGTATTGTTTGAGCTGGGCTAAGGTATTCATGAGCGATAATTTTTTAAATTTACTACTATTTGCGGACAAAGATACAGCTTCATAAAAAAGCCATCAAAGATTTCTGGCAACCAAAAGGTGTTTTTATTTGTCATGCCAAAAGTATAGCTTTGCTTATCAAAACCAAAACTCATGAACAAAATCAGCAGAAGCGAATTTATCCGGCTGAGTGTGCTGGCCGGCGCAGGTTTTAGCCTTTTACCATCAAGTGCAGTTTTTGGCAATAACAACAGTAAATTACGGCTGGGAATTATTGGCACTGGTTTACGCGGACAGGAATTGTTACGACTTAGTTTGCAGCGCGATGACACCATTGTGCCGGCCCTCTGCGATATTGACGAACGCATGCTCGGAAAGGCATTAAGCATCTATGATAAAGCCGGTAAACCCCACCCGGAGATTTATAAAGCCGACAACATGGCCTGGCAACACCTTCTTGCCCGCCCCGATCTGGATGCTGTGTTAATTGCCACACCCTGGGAATGGCATTATCCGATGGCAATGGAAGCTTTGCAAGCCGGAAAACATGTGGGATGTGAGGTAATCATGGGTACCACAATCGAGGAGCATTGGGATATAGTGCGGCAGTCAGAAAGCACAGGAATGCAGTATATGATGCTCGAAAATGTGTGCTACCGCCGCGATGTGATGGCAGTGCTGAATATGGTTCGTCAGGGTGTTTTTGGCGAACTGATTCATATGCAGGCTGGCTATCAGCACGATCTGCGTGAGGTAAAATTCAACGATGGCATTCAGCCTTATGGCGGAGGGTTTTTGTTTGGACCAGAAGCTTTTTCTGAAGCACGCTGGCGCACCCAACACTCGCTCGAACGCAATGGCGATCTGTATCCAACCCACGGCATTGGTCCGGTATCAAAAATGCTGAAAGTCCATGCCGGAAATCGTTTTGTATCGCTCAACAGCATGGCCAGTAAAGGACGCGGGCTGCATGAATATATTTTGGATCAGGCTGGTCCGGAGCATCCAAATGCCAAGCGCGACTTCAAATTGGGAGATGTGGTTACCACTATGATCAAAACTGCCAACGGAGAAAGCATTTTGTTGCAACACGACACCAATCTGCCACGACCTTATTCACTGGGTTTTCGTGTGCAAGGAACCAAAGGACTTTGGATGGATGTGAACAAATCCATCTTTATCGAAGGGCAAAGCGCACCCCATCGCTGGGAAGAAGCCCAAAGCTGGCTTCAGCGGTATGATCATCCGCTGTGGAAACGCCTCGAAAATTATGCCGAAGGCGCCGGCCATGGCGGCATGGACTTCTTTGTAGTTAACGCCTTTATTCAGGCAATAAAAAATGCAGCAACTGTTCCGATTGATGTTTACGATTCCGCTGCCTGGAGCGTAATAACCCCATTGTCAGAAACTTCAATAGCACAAAACGGCAGCCCACAGGATTTCCCCGATTTTACAAACGGCACATGGAAAACCAAACCCGATATTTTCGCACTTGATGACCGTTACTAATCAAAGTTTGGTGATTATGGCTGCCGGACGCTCCCGCCGTTTTGGCCAGCCTAAGCAGCTGCAAATTGTAACCCAAAAAGGCAACTGGCTGATGGATTTTGCTGTATATGATGCACTTCGATTAGGATTGCAGCAAGTCGTTATCGTCGTTTCGGAGGAAAACCAGCAATTGATCAATAAGCATTATAAACCACTAAGCCAAAAAATACATATAAAAACTATTGTCCAGCAACAGCATCCGGCAGGCTTCGAAAAGCTAACCCAACAATTTGCCCGGCAAAAACCATGGGGAACCGGACAGGCTGTGCTTACAGCTGTAGAAATGGTAAACCATGATTTTGTATTGCTTAATGCGGATGATTTTTATGGTTTTGAAAGTTTACAGAAGGCCATTGAATTTTTAAGGCAGCCGGTAAATTCCGAACAGCATGCGTTAACAGCTTTTAGACTGGGCAATACACTTACAGCTGACAAACCCTATTCGAGAGCAATTTGTAAAACAACTGCAAGTGGCTACCTCAGCGCTCTCAACGAACACACAGCCTTAAGCCGTAAAGACCAAGTTGCTGTTGATCAAATTACAGAAGAAACTTTTTCGCTAAAAAGTCTGGTTTCGATGAACTGCTGGGCTTTTCGTCCGCAGATTTTTAACCTGCTCGCAGATGGTTTTAGGAATTTCTTAACTGCAAAGCCAAAAGCTGAACAAGAGTTTTTTCTTCCAAAAGTGATTCAAGAGGGGATTCAATCAAATCAACTTCAGGTAAAAGTGCTCGAATCACAGGAACAATGGGTGGGATTAACCTATCCTGAGGATTTTGAAATAGTGCAGGATCATCTGCTGAAATTAATTCTGCGAGACCACTATCCGGAGGTATTATGGTAAGACAAAATTTTGATGAAGTGCTGGCTGCTTTTCCGGTGGCCGGAAGTTTTACCATTTCCTCTCTTGGGAAAGGTCACATCCACAAAAGTTATAAAATATGCCCTGTAAATCAATCCGCTGATCCTTGCTGTTTCGTTTTGCAACGGATCAATACAGCAATTTTCAGGCAACCCGAATATATTGCAAATAACTGGCAACTTACGGCTCAATATCTTTTTAAGCAAAACCCCGAATATCAGTTTTTACGTTTTATCCCTACTCAATCAGGTCATTACTTTTTTGTTCACAATCAGTATCATTGGCGCCTGTTACCTTTTTTGGAAGGCGAAGTTTTTGAACACAGCAGGCAGGAGGAAAAGGTATTTCAGGCAGCTAAAGCTTTTGGCACTTTCGCCAGGCTAACCGCCAAAATTGACCTAAGCGAGTTTAACGAAATAATTCCAAATTTTCATGATGCCACCGCGCGATGGAAACAATTTACAACGGCACTTTCGGCAGCTTCGCCTTCGCGAATTAAAAATGCCGAAGCGGCTATTAACCTTATTTATCAATTTGAACCTATCATCCATAAAGCCAATGATTTACAGCATAAACTCCCGAAAAGGCTTCAGCATATGGATGCCAAACTTGGGAATGTTTTATTTACGCCAAATCAAAAACAGCCAGCTATTTTGCTGGACCTGGATACCCTAATGCCAGCGACCATACTTTCGGATACCGGAGATATGATTCGCAGCATGGCAGCCAATACATCTGAGGAAGAAACCAACCTCAAAAAAGTTTATATCAACAAAGAAATGCTCGAAGCCGTGCATGAAGGTTGGATGCATGGGCTCAATCAAACCTTGGAAGAAAAGGAAAATAAGCTTTTCTACTTTTCTGGTGAATTTATCATACTGCTGCAGGCAATACGATTTATAACCGATTACTTTCTCAATGATCAGTATTATCCGGTTGATCATCCTGAGCATAACCTCAACAGGACAATGAACCAACTAAAGCTTTTGCAATCGCTAATTGCAATTCAAAAAGACTATCCCCTCAATGAAAGCTGCTGCAATTTGTCGTAATCCGAAAGTTCGATATGCTTGGTTTCCAGTCTGATAATCCCAGCCTGTTCAAATTCCTTCAAAATACGTGTGGTACTTTCTTTAGTCATATTCGACATCTCACCGATTTCCTGCCTGGTAATTGTCAAATCAAAAATCCTTGATTTGTAAATTTTTTCCGACAGGTAAATCAGCACATCTGCTAAGCGGCCGTGCATTTGCTTTTGAGTAAGGCTGATCAGCCGCTGGAAATTGATCACGCTATTCTGGCTGCAATGTTTGAGCAATGCTTCTGCAAAATCCGGATTGCTGCGCATGACCTTTCTCACGTTTTCGATGGCAATAAAACAAGCTGTTGTTTCCGTGAGAGCTGCGACAGAATAATGATAGCGATAGTCAGTAAATAAGCCGGGGCCTCCAAAAAGCTTCCAGGGAATGATCAGTTCGAGTAGCAGGTTTTTTTTATCGTATCCTTCAAGATACATTTTTGCCATTCCGCCTGTAACGATTATCATATGCGAAGCTGAGGTTCCTTGTTTTACGATATTCTCACCAGTATTAAAAACAACTTCAAACCGATTGGCATTGGCGATATTAAGCTCCTCAAAACTCAATAAATTAAACAAAGGTGAGCGTTCGTTACAAGTCTCGCAGCTAACGCAAGTATCTGTTCTTCTATTAATCATAAATTTGACATTAAACTAAATACTACTAAAATAAGAATTTCAGCTTAAATTAAATGCTTTTTTTTCAAAGCAAATACGTATTTGGCAGCAATTAAGTGATCAAAAATACATGAAATATTGATCTAACACAATTATGTTACTTAAAGAGTTGACAAACAAAGTATTTTCAAAATAACTCAAATTATGAACAAGCTTAAGATCATAAAATTACGATTCTTTTTGTCGAAATTTGGTCAGTTGTTAGCAGGTGTAACAAATAAATTCCTTTGCTAAATTGTGGTATTTTGATCTGAACTTCAGCTGCAAGATTTGTTAAAGTATGTACATAAACAATATTTCCCAGCTGATTGGTAAGCCTGAATTCAACCGCGTCAGCAGGCAGATCCGATAAGTTGAGTACATTATCATACAAGGGATTAGGATAAAACATCCATGCTGGCTCAAAAGTTGAACTCAGCCCAACAGGCTCTGCAAGACTAAAATCCTTCACAAAATCCCAGATCATCTCCGAAGCACTGATATCCATATTTACATTGCCTATTCCACTGCCATTTGAGCCGGGCCAGGTGTGGCCGCCATTGATAATTTTAAGCAAACGGATGGGTTTCGCACTGGCACATTCCACCCAGTCGTATTGTTCTACAGTTGATCCTTCCTGCACCATATCAGGTAAATTGATGAGCACGGGATCGTCAACACATCCGTTTTTTATAATCCAGTAATTGAGGGTTGTTTCCACGCTTTCAATTCCATTAAAACCATTATAGGGAACCACAAAATCGGAAGTGCCATGAATATGAAGCAATGGAACAGAAGCTTCTGAAGTCCAGTTTTGAAATGCTGTTGTGCTTACTGTACCCGCTACTGGAGCAATGGCAGCAATTTTGTTACTTAACTGATAAGCCAGCCTGTAACTCATAAATCCACCATTCGAAAAGCCTGTAGCATAGATGCGGTCAGTATCAATCTCATATTCTGCCGACAATGTATCAATCAAAACCTCAATAAACCCAACATCATCTGCTGTTGAACCACCAGAAAAATCAACATTCCAGCTGTTACCAATACCTTGCGGATATACCACCGCGAAGCCCTCACTTTCGGCCAGCTGATTAAACTGACTGTATTGCATGATGCCTTGAGCCGTTTGCGTATAACCATGCATCGCTATCAAAAGTGGTTGTGCTTCAGCTGGATTAGCCGCAGCAAAAAAAATGTACGTTCTTTCCACGCCGTCATGGATGATGCTTCCGCTTTGCTGTGCTTTTAATGCAGTAAAACCAAGTTGAACTATCACAAATAATCCTATGAGCAATGTGATCTTTTTCATAATTTACAGTTTAATTGAAATGGCTGCTATCTCACGCTTTTTGTGCATCTTCGCACCGCAAATAACACCTCTATGCAACACCTCAAAGTTAGGAATGTTTATTCTGGCATGCTAATTCTGCTGTTTTCTTTCCATTTTTCAGCTTATGCCCAAAAATGGAACATTAGTCTGAAACCCGCATTAAGCATCGCAACAGGAGATTATGCGGCACATAAATTATATACAGGGAGTTTTGCAGCAACTGGATTCAACGGAAGTCTTGAGTTAAATTATGCAATAGACCAACGATTGATATTAGCTTTGGAAGGTGGAACGTCGCTTCATGCAGTTGATGTTGCGGCATTGGGACTCGCAACGGTGCAATCAGATCCCTTTATGGAAGATGTGTATATCAGAAGTGAAGCCAACCGAAATACTTATCTTTTAGCCGGCGCGAAATATACTTTTAACCTTCCCTTAAAACTACATTCAGAAGCCGGCATCAAAGCAGGTGTAATGCGTTCAGAAACACCCTATCAGCTTTACAAACCACGTTATTTTTTAACAGGCCCCGAATACTACGAAATCACTTCGGCAATGGATTATAGTTTTGCGCTTTCGGCCGAAATGGCGCTGCTTTATCCCATCGAAAACTGTTATGAAGTCGGATTAGGTTTGCAATGGTTAAGTGCCTCACCTGCTTTCGGATTCAATACATCAAGCGGAATTAGAGTTGATAAAAGGCCTGTGCAAATGCTAAACATCGCATTCAGGTGGAGATTCCTCCTGTGATTGACAATAAAACGGCTAATTTTAAGTTTATAAAACGGCTCAATCGCCAATCAAATTAATAAAAGACGTATGCATACTTTCAGAAAATTTGGTTTTGGGATTTTACTTGCACTGCTGCCTGTTTTGCTTCCGGCTCAAAATCCGGGCATTGGCCAGTGGCGAACCCACTTGCCCTATCAACGTGTGATTGATGTGGAAGTGTGGGATTCAAAAACCTATGCCGCAACACCTTACGAATTATTTATCTTTGATAATACCGACAACAGTTTGAGCCTCCTCAACAAAGTGAACGGGCTAAGCGACATCGGAATCAGCTCCATTGCCTTTAGCGAGGAACATCAGGTTTTATTGGTTGCATACAGCAATACCAATGTAGATTTGATTACTGAAGCTGGAATTACGAACCTGAGCGACATTAAAGACAAAGAACTCATCGGCAACAAAACAATTAACGACATTTTGTTTTTCAACAGCTTTGCCTACCTGTCGTGTGGTTTTGGCATTGTTGTGCTTGACATGGAACGTCAGGAGGTAAACGACACCTATCTGATTGGACCTGAAGGTAGTTACATCAATGTTTTTGACCTGGATGTACTTAACGGAAACCTTTACGCAGCAACAGAATCCGGCGTTTATTATGCCAGCCTCGAAAGCCCTAATCTGGCTGATTTTAATGCCTGGACCAAAGATGAAACCTTAATTCATCCCGATCTTTCTTATAACCATTTGGAACAATTTAATGGCAAGCTGTTTCTGAATTATTCCAGAAATACCTATAATACAGATACGCTCTTTGTTTTTGACGGACAACAATGGGATTATTTCGAGCGTGAAATCACTTCCCGCAGGGCAATGCTGCGAGCCTATGAAGATCAGCTTTTAATCTGTAACAACTACAATGTCAGCGTATTCAATAATCAACTTCAGCTGGAAAAAAATATATACAACCCTGGCGAATCAGGCATTGAACCACAAGCTATTGCCCGCGACAATCAAAACACCTATTGGATTGGCGACAGATCGCGCGGTCTGATTAAATCTACCAATGGTTTTGATGGCGAAAATATTCGTCCAAACGGACCCGGAACCATCAATGTTTACGAACTCAAAGCTCAAGGCGATAAGGTTTGGGTAGCCAGCGGAGGTCGTGCCAATAACTGGGCCAAATTGTATATGGTAGATGGCGTTTTTTCGTTTGATGGCGCCACCTGGACTACACATAATCGTGCTAATACCCCTGCATTTGATTCTATTTCGGATTTTGTGAGTGTGGCCATCGACCCGCAAAACACCAATAAGGCCTATATCGGAAGCTGGCAGGAAGGCGTAATGGCTTTTGAAAATAACACACTCAAAGAAGTATATTCAGAGCATAACAGCAGTTTACAGGGCTGGGTTGCCGATCCAAATCTGGTAAATATAAGCGGATTGGATTTTGATAGCTACAACAACCTCTGGGTAGCTAATACAGGTGCCCCGCATCTGCTTTCGATGCGCACTCCGGCAGGCGAATGGCAGTCGTTTAGCCTGGGAGCCTCCGCCAGCGGAATCGATATTGCCAATATGATAGTTGATCGGAACAACTACAAGTGGATTATACGCCGATCAGAAGGAATGGTAATGGTGTTCAACGACAACAATACCTTTGATATTGCGGCAGATGACAAGCTTAAAATACTAAGCGGAACATCAGGAAACGGGGCTATACCCGGCAATCAACTGCTTTCGATGGCTGTTGATCTGGAAGGTGCAGTGTGGGTTGGAACCGATGCAGGCCCGGCTGTTTTTTACAGTACCGAACGCATTTTTTTGCAAGGCCAAAACTTTGATGCAACACGTATTTTGGTTCCCCGAAATGACGGCACCGGACAAGCCGATTATTTGCTGGGCAGCGAAAAAATCCTTTCAATAGCCATTGATGGTGGTAATAATAAGTGGTTTGGAACAGAAAATGGCGTATTTCAAATGTCGCCCGATGGTTTGGAACAACTCAATTATTTTAATACCGATAACAGCCCTTTGCTTTCGAATACCGTAAATAGCATTGCCATCACTGATGATGGAGAAGTGTATCTCGCTACCAATAATGGTATCATTTCTTTCAAAGGAGTAGCTACTCCAGGCGGGCCAATTAATTCGGATGTTTTTGCCTATCCTAATCCGGTACGACCCCAATACAATGGCCCTGTTGCCATCAAAGGACTGGTGCGAAATGCAATTGTAAAAATTACCACAGTAAATGGCAGTCTGGTCTATCAAACCCGTGCCGAAGGCGGACAAGCCGTGTGGGATGGCCGAACACTCAACGGAAAAGACGTAGAACCTGGGATTTACCTTGTTTTTGTTAGCGACGACCTGGGATTGGAAACAATGGTAACAAAAATTATGATGATGCGCTAAATGAGTTCCGATAAAAGCCGCGGGATTGTTTTTCAACAAATCAGATATAGCGATAGCAGCCTGATTGTAAAAGTGTTTACCGAACATTTCGGATTGCAGTCCTTTCTGATAAAAGGGGCTTTTCAGAAACATTCCAAATTTAGGCCGGCTCTGTTTCAGCCCATGAGTGTAATACATTTTGTGAGCAAGCAAAAACAAGGCAGAGATTTACATTATATGCAGGAAATCGGCCTCGAATTCCATTTCCATCAGCTGCATCAGGATATGGGAAAAAATGCTATAGTAATGTTTATGAGCGAGCTGCTCAGCCACGCTATTCACAGCCAGGAACCCGAGCAGGATTTGTTCGATTTTTTACTGCAAACATTGCAATGGCTCGATTTAACCAGCGATTCTTATGCTGCCTTTCCGCATTATCTCATGCTGGAGTTGAGTCGCTTTCTTGGCTTTTATCCCAAAATAAATAGTCATCAGCCTTTGGCTATTTTTGATATGATGGAAGGCCAGTTCAAAAAACATCAACCCGAACATCCTTATTTTTTAAATGAAACATTAAGTGAATACCTGCATCAACTTGCATCGAAGCGCCCTGACCAACTGGCTTCGTTACAATGGGATTCGGCCTGGAGACGACAATTACTTGGAGAGTTGATCAATTATTACAAACTGCATGTTCCAGGCTTTAACGGCCTAAAATCGCATGAAATTCTTAAAGTAATCCTGGCCTGATTAGCGCATAAATCGTTAGCGAAGGGTAAAATTCACCTGTCCGATCAGGCTTTCACCTTCATAGATATCAACAGCGTAAACGCCTTCAACCAGCTCCTGCGTATCGCGTTTGTCCCAATACACACAAATCTCTTGATTTTGATTTTGATAATCGATGGTTTCCATGATAGAATACTGTAATCTTTCGCCCTGAACCACAAAGGAATACTCATCGCCACGTCCTTTGGCCAGAATCTTACGGTCGGGAGCTGCAATACGGATGTAGATGTTTTTTGTTCCGGATGCAACTACTTTATTCTCGGCCAGCGTAAAACATATCTTCACACGCTCCACTCTTCTTACCTTGTCCGTTTCCAGCTCTCTATTGCTTCCACGTTGACGCACTCCAACAGCTGAAACGTTAAAAGTCCGAAGTTCTGCAGCCATTTCTACAACATCTGTAAGCTCTTCTTTTGCTTTATTCAGTTGAATATTGCGCTTCCGTTCAAGGTTAAATTCTTCCCGGATACGTTCATTTTCTTCAGTAAGTTCGCGGTTTACAGTGTACAAAGAATCCATCTGGCGCACATAACCCTGCGAAATGGTTTGCAGCCTTTCGAGCTTTTTCTTTATCTTGTAATATTCCCACTGTGTGTTGAGCAGTTTTTTGATTTCAACCGCGTTAGCCTGAATCAGGCTATCCTTTAACATGAGTGAATCGGCAAGTGCGCCATAAGCCGCTTTGGTTTGATTATGTGCTACTATCAGGCTGTCAACCTCGTGTACAAGCGCAATGCGCTGCTGTTCCTTTTCTTCCTGCAACACACGCAAATTCGATTTGGTTGAAATCAACCAAATGGATAAACCAATGATTATCAGAGCAAAAATTGCCAGAATGATGTATAACCACCTGGTTGCATTTGGTGATGGTATAGGTTGATTTTGTGTAGGCGTTTCCATGGTACTTAATTTTCCTTTTCTTTATGCAAAAGTAGCGCAAATCAGCGATATTTGCAAGTTGTATCTCTCAATCTTAAATCATATCTTGCATGATACCATCCTCCGTCAATCGACTTTTTATTGCTCTTCCGTTGCCGGATTCAGTGATTCTGCAAAAGCTTATTGATCAGCTCAGGCATCAATTGGCTCACGAGAAAATCAACTGGGTAAAGACGCAAAACCTTCATCTGACCCTTAAATTCCTTGGAGCGGTTCAATCAGCGCAGATTCCTGAAATTGTAGCAACGACTGGCAATTGTGTTAGGTATTTTCAACGTTTTAGCCTCGATTTCAATAAAACCGGAATATTTGGAAGCAGATACGATCCCAAAGTGCTTTGGCTGGGTCTTAACGCACCTTCAGAAACGCTACTTTCGCTTACAGATGATCTGCTAAACCAATTAGATGCGATTGGTTTTAAACGCGACAGGCAAAATTTTGTTCCTCATCTCACGTTGGGAAGGATCAAACAGCTGAATCACAAACCACTTTTCCAACAGCTGGTGCAAAACATCCCACAGCAGTCGTACTTAAAAGCCGAAATCGGTGAAGTAATGCTGTACGAAAGTATCTTGCACAAAACTGGCCCTGAATATCAGATCGTAGAACGTTTTAAACTCGCTTGAAACTACGAATGCTATTACCGCTGTATCACCTTGAGGAAACAATGTTAACCCCTTGTTTTAAAGGCTAATATGAGCGGAAATTCAATAGCTAATTGCTACGAAGTAACTTATTTGTAAACACACAGATAGGCTGTGTCATCGCTAACTTCAACCTGAAATTTGGAGTCTTTATCGACAATAAAAGTCTGTCCGGCTTTAAAAATTTCTGCCTGAGTTTTACCTGGTAACACTACTTTCATTTCTCCTGCCACAACAGTCATATGTTCAATCGAAACAGTTCAAAATTCGTAGGATCCGGCAGCCATCACACCAAGTGTAGCGGGTGTTGCTGTAGTTTCAAATGCGATAGATTTTACTTTACCGTCAAAATACTCATTGATTTTAAACATGATAAATAAGGTTTTGGTGCTACAATATTTTATCCTGAAAAGCCAAACAACTTCCTGGATGTAATTCGCTTGGCAATAAACGAAGGCACATGATTCTCCCATTCGCTTTTTCCCTGCCTCAAAAGATCGAGTACTTCATACGAACGGATTTGCAGAAAACGCGACTGAGCATCCTGTATATCAATGATTTTCCGATTTTCGAGCAGGTGCTGATACAAATACTTTACCTGCCCGGTCCATTTCAGGGCCTGACTATTTATTTGTTTATCATGTTTGGCATCCCAAATTGGATACAGATATACTTTAACATTTTCGGGAAACAATTTGCCCAGCGCTTCAAGTATTCCTCCTTTTAAATTGGCATAATAGCGCTCGTCCATTACCTTTTTGAAAGTGTCGAGGCCAATTACCAGACGCATCTTAATAATCCTGAACTGAGAAAGGTAACTCACCAGCTTATAAAACTCCCTGAAGTTGCTTACCATCACATGTTGACCCATTTCGTTGAGCAAGTCGACCCTGTCCAAAAAATCCCGCTCATCAAAATCATCATCAGCTTCGATGAGGTTATTTAAGGTGATTTCGCAGAGCGATAGGGTATTGTTTTTGTCGTAATCTTCATCCTTCTTAAACAAGCTAAAACTGGTTTTGAGCATATCGGTGGTCACATAGGTCACCGGTCGAAAACTTCCTCTGAAAATCAAAATATTCTTCTTGTACAGCATATCATCAGGCTCTTGCACATGTCCGTAACGATCGAACATAATTGCCTTCGTCATGCCGTTTTTTACAAGTTGTACACCGAGCAGGCGGTTGTCCACATAAGCCAGCTCGATGCCGCTCATATGGATCATCGTAATAGCCAGCCTGTCGCTACTCAGGTTATCCATCAGCGACTGCAAAAAAGCATTCGGTCTGTCGGCAAAATAAAAACAGGCGTATAAGAGGTTAACACCCAAAATTCCGAGCGTATTTTGCTGTAATACATTATCATTTTCCAGCAGTCTTACATGCAAAATAACCTGATTATAATCACCACCCTCATGGAGTTGAAACCGAACGCCCATCCAGCCGTGGCTTACATTATCCTTGTGATAATTAAGTGTAGAAACCGTATCAGCAAAAGCAAAAAAGCGGGTTTTGCCAGCACGTTTTTGCTGCAGCAAACCTGTGAGTTCGGCATATTCTGCGTCAAGCATTAAGTTAAGCCGGTCTCGCGACACATAACGTTTGGCGCTCTTGTCCTTACAATACACAGCATCGCTGTAGCTTTTGTCGTAAGCAGAAATCGTTTTGGCAATTGTTCCGGAAGCACCACCTGCCTGAAAAAAATTTCGGGCAACTTCCTGTCCCCCGCCTATTTCTGCAAAACTGCCATAGATTGTCGGATCAAGATTGATCTCAAGTGCTTTACGATTGACCGCCAGTATTTCACGTGTGTTTGTCATGAGCTGATTACTTAACAGCGCAAAGATAGTGCTTTCAACTTTTCGCCGAGGCAAAGCTCCTTCATCTGGTTGAATCTACTTTTGAAACAGCAAAAACATTGTTCAAATACGAACACACCCTGACTAAAACCGAACAATACGTCTGCAACAACAAGCTTCGATATGATGTTATTTTGCTAATTTACAGTTAGTTTCATAATTATGGCACGAAAATCGTTCAATAGCCACAAAATCGAATATCATGATTAAAACAGAAAAACTCACTAAAGTATTTCGCACCGAAGAGGTTGAAACAACGGCATTGCATCAGCTTGATCTTGAAATAAAACCTGGCGAATTTGCTGCCATTATGGGACCTTCGGGTTGCGGTAAATCAACTTTGCTTAACATTTTGGGTTTGCTTGATAATCCCAGCACTGGCAAATATTATTTTCTTGGGCACGAGGTTTCGCGCTACAGCGAACGTCATCGCTCACGTTTCAGGAAAGAAAACATCGGTTTTGTATTTCAAAACTTCAACCTGATTGATGAGCTTTCCGTTTTTGCTAATGTTGAACTCCCGCTTGTTTATCAGGGCGTTGGTTCAGCCGAACGGCGTAAAAAAGTTACCCGGGTATTGGAACAAATGGCCATAGATCATCGCAGCAAACACTATCCCTTACAACTTTCGGGTGGACAACAACAGCGTGTGGCAGTTGCGCGGGCGCTGGTTACTAATCCTGCATTGATTTTGGCTGATGAACCTACCGGAAATCTTGATTCGGTGCATGGTACCGAAGTGATGGAATTACTCAAAAATCTTAATAACCATGGCACTACCATCATCATGGTAACGCACTCCCAGCGCGATGCAGAGTATGCCGGTCGCGTTATTCGTCTGCTCGACGGACAAGTCGTTACCGAAAACCTGAAACAAATCAAAAAGCCTGAACCTGCGGAAGTACTTGTATAAGCTGAATTTTCCAAAACCACACTCCTTATGATTAAAAACTATCTGATCAGTGCATGGCGTAATATCCAAAAACAAAAGTTTTATGCCCTGCTTAACCTGCTTGGATTAAGCCTTGGCCTTTCGGCAGCGCTATTTATTATGCTTTATCTGCACGATGAACTTCAATACGACAGGCATCATACCAGGCATGAGCAAATCTATCGCGTCAATTCGCATTTTAAAATAGGCGATATGGATGATCGTTTTGCAATCGCTGCATTGCCAATTGGGCCTTCATTCAAATTGGAGTTTCCGGAAGTACTCGAAATGACCCGACTTACACCGGCAGAAGATTTATTGCTGCGTCCTGCCCACAAAGACTATTATGAGCGTCATATTTTTTTCGCCGACTCAACAATTTTTAACATTTTTACCCATGATTTTATCTTCGGCAATCCGCAAAATGCGCTCAGCGAACCCAACTCCATTGTACTGACAGCCTCGCTGGCAAATAAATTTTTTGGAGACCAAAATCCTGTCGGACAACTTATTGAATCAGGATTAAATAAAGCACTAAAGGTAACAGCTGTTATCAGCGATGTGCCACTCAACAGCCATATGCGCTACGAGGGTTTGGTTTCGATGCTAACAATAAGTGAAGGTAATGCATCAGAATTCAACAGCTTCGAGCCCAATGCTTTTTGGAGTATTGGTGTATATACTTTTGTTTTATTACATGAAAACAGTTCTTTGGAAGCACTTGAGCAAAAGTTTCCGGCATTTTATGATAAATACATGAAATCGCTGGGCGATCAGATCAACGCAAGTTTTTTGCCTGATTTAATGCTACTTACCGATATTCACCTGCACAGCGACTACGAATCGGATTTTGCTACCGGAAACATGGCTTATATCTACATTTTTGGTGCAGTGGGATTGTTTATGTTGATGCTGGCAGCCATCAATTATATGAATATGGCAACAGCCCGCTCAGTGAAACGGGCACGCGAAGTGGGCATACGCAAAGTGGTAGGAGCTCAACGCGAACAGCTTATCGGACAGTTTTTTACTGAATCTTTTCTGATGGTTTTTCTTTCTGCATTGCTGGCTACTGCAATCGTGAATGCGCTAATCCCCGATTTTAATGAACTCGCCAATAAAAGCATCCCCTATAGTGCTGTTTTTGAACCAAAACTGATTATCGGAATAGTTATAATTCTGGCATTTACAGCACTTCTTTCGGGAAGTTATCCGGCAATGTTTCTATCCTCTTTTAAACCTGTAACTGTATTGAGGGGTTCGCTTACGAGTGCTGGAAAATCTTCTCATCTGCTCAGGCGGTTACTGGTCATTTTTCAGTTTGCCATCGCCACTATGTTGATGATTGGAACTTTTGTAGTGCACGAGCAGCTTCAGTTTTTAAAAGACAAAGACCTGGGATTTGAACGCGAAAACCGATTGGTGCTGCAACTTCTGGATACTACCTTCAGAAACAAGCTGAAGCCTTTTAAAAACGCTATCCTGCAAAATCCGGCTATCTCGTATATCTCCAATGCCAGCGGAATACCTGGCCAAACAACGATGAAACTAGTGATGCAGCTCGAATCGGAAGAAGGATGGAATACGCAGGCTGTGATGTTGGCACTGACAGATTACGACTACCTTAAGACTTTTGGTATTAAACTAATTCAAGGTCGTGACTTTGACCGGAATATGGGCACAGATAAAGAAGAAGCAGCGATTGTGAATGAAGCTTTCATCAAACAATTTGGTTGGGAAAATAATCCGCTTGGTAAAAAAATCCTGATCGGCGCAGATGCAAACGGTGAAGGAGGCCGACATCTAAAAGTAATCGGGGTGGTGGCCGATTATCATTTTCAATCTTTACACAACCCTATCGAGCCTTATCTGATTACCTTGTCTGAAAATCCGAGACAGTTATTAACTATTAGTTTTCAGGCTGATAAAAGCAATGAGGTAATCGATTTTGTTAATCAGCAGTGGGACCTTTTTGCCTCCGGAAAACCTTTCGATTATAAAATATTGGATCAAATTCTGGCTGAGAATTATGAGGCTGAATCGCGCATTAACTTAATTTTTTGTATGGCTACCCTCTTCACAATCCTTATTGCATTAATTGGATTGTTGGGGCTTTCATCCTATGTAGCCGAACAAAAAACGAAAGAGATTGGTATTCGAAAAATATTAGGAGCTTCTCCACTGAGCTTACTTCGAATGCTTTTTGCTGAATTGAGCATGCTTATTGGCATCGCGTTTCTGATTGCCGTTCCGCTGGCCTGGTGGCGCATACAAATCTGGCTCGAAAGCAGTTTTGAATACCATATTGCTTTGCAGCCGAGCTCTTTTATCCTTGCCGGACTAATTTCATTTGGCGCAGGATTGTTAACTATGAGCTTCCATCTGATTCGCGTAATCAACAGCAATCCTGCTGAAGCCATCAAATACGAATAGCATTAGCTTCACTTATCTGTTAAACACACTTAAAACCAGACTGATTAAGAGTCTGGTTTTAATTTTAAGGTATCCTCCGAATAATATTTCGGATCATGCCTTCAAAAACAAAAAAGTGAAATGGCAGCACTAAGTACCAATATAATCGCCCAGCCAAACCTTTGGGTCTGAAGGTTGCTTTCTGAATTAAATAATGCTGTGTTGCTTTCTGCAAGATTTTAAACTCCAGCCAGGCCTCGCCCGGGAGTTTCATCTCGGCATAAAGCAACAAGCGCTTTCCTTTGCGATCAGCAGCCAGTACACGCCAAAAGTCGAGCGTGTCGCCGGTGTATATATGCGTTGGATGTGTGCGTCCGCGACGCAAGCCAACCCCGCCCGCAAACTTATCCATAAAGCCGCGAATATGCCAGAGCCAATCGCCGTAGTACCAACCTTTTTCTCCACCAATCGACCAAATATTATTCAAAACTGACTCCACTTGCTTGGTGCCAATTTCTTTTTCCCTTAAATCGAAAAAACATCCTTTTTCCGGCACCTTGATATGCTCGAGCAGGCTGTTGTCCCCATAACTTGAAACTAAAGCGTCTTTCCAGCTCGAAACCACATTATTTTGCTCAATCTTCTGAAAAGCCATTTCAACTGCCCTCTTGTAAGAAATTGGCTTTATTTGAAGCAAAGTTTCCAGCTCATTATTCCGCGCTGTTACTTCTATCTTCATGCTGTTAACCAAATTTGTAGCCAGGCTATAGGAAGTAGATGTAACAAAATAAAGCCAATACGACGAAAGTTTTGGCGTCATCACCGGAACCGTTCGGATATAGCGCTTCAATCCACGCACTTCGGCAAACTGCAAGAGCATTTCCTTATAAGTCAAAATATCCGGTCCTCCTATATCAAACGATTTTCCAAAAGTATCGGGATGGTTTAAAACACCGGTAAGGTATTGCAGCACATTACGAATTGCGATAGGCTGATGCGGAACGTTGAGCCATTTAGGTGTAACCATCACAGGCAGTTTCTCAACCAGATCGCGGATAATCTCGAAAGAAGCACTTCCGGATCCTAAAATAACACCAGCTCTAAGCGCTGTAAGCGGCACATCCGAATCGGCCAGAATATCTTCGACCTGTTTGCGCGACGCAAGGTGCCGCGACAAAGCTTTTTCGTTAACCATACCTGTGAGGTAAATCACCTGCCGGACAGCAGTTCCTTTAAGCAATTTCAGAAAATTACGGGCAGATCTGGCTTCTACTGCTTCAAAATCACTGATGTTATCACTCATGCTGTGAATCAGGTAATAGGCTGCTTCAATGTCCTTAAGCTTATCGTTTTCAGGTACTTCTTTTAAAAAATCTATTTCGAAAAGACTCACTTTTGGATGCGTCCATATAGATTCATCCGGCACCCTGTTTTTGTCGCGCACACAGCAAATCACTTCATGTTCGAGTTGTAAAAGTTCAGGTAAAAGTCTTCGGCCAATATAACCTGTCGATCCGGTAAGTAATATTTTCATAGTCAGCTTATTGTTTCTTAAACCTCCGGTCGATTCCTTTTGTTCAGCATAAATCCTGTACTTAACCAAAATCCATTTGAGGGCAATGAAAAGCAGTGTCAAACTTAATAATAATTATCTTGCTTGATCACCCCAGAATTGGACTAATTCATCTGCTTGAATCTAAGTGAAAATAGAAAAAATAAACTTGATAATAGAAATGAATCTGTTGTAGTGTTTCAAACAGATTAGTAGAAAATGAAGTTGAAATTTAATTAGTTTTGCAGAAATTCATCAATAAAAAATTAAGTGAAAACAATTCATAGGATAATAAATGGAGACAGCAGAAAGATGAATCTTGTTCAAGACAAGACTGTCAATCTAGTTATTACTTCGCCACCATATTGGCAATTAAAAGATTATGGAACAGAAAATCAAATCGGTTTTCACGAAGATTATGAAACATACATAAACAATCTCAATGTTGTTTGGAAAGAATGTTATCGAGTTCTTGACAACGGCTGCAGACTATGTGTAAATATTGGTGACCAATTTGCAAGAGCGGTTTACTATGGTCGTTATAAAGTCATCCCTATTCGTACTGAAATTATAAAATTCTGTGAGAGTATTGGATTTGATTATATGGGTGCTATTATCTGGCAAAAGCAAACCACCACTAATACAACAGGCGGAGCATCCCTAATGGGTAGTTTTCCGACACCAAGAAATGGTATTCTATCAATTGATTATGAGTTTATTTTGATTTTTAAAAAATTAGGCACTTCCAAAAATAAAGTAAGCAAGGAGATTAAAGAGCAATCCAAAATGACTACGGAAGAATGGAAAGAATATTTTGCTGGTCATTGGAATTTTGGTGGAGCAAGACAAGATGGTCACATTGCTATGTTCCCGGAAGAATTGCCAAAAAGACTGATTAAAATGTTTGCTTTTAAAGGTGAAACAGTATTAGACCCATTTATGGGTAGTGGAACGACATCTTTAGCTGCACGGAATTTAGAACGAAATTCAATAGGTTATGAGATTAATCCTGAATTTATTGAAGTTGCAAAAAATAAATTAAACATAAACCAAACTGATCTTGCAGGAACAGCGTATGAGTTTTTAAAAGACATTATCAAAATTGACATAGAAAATGAGTTTGAAAACTTACCTTATCGATTTGTTGATTTTCAAAACCTTGATAAAAAGATTGACCCAAGAAAGCTTCAATTTGGCTCAAAAATTGATAAAAACAGCGGACAACGAGAAGATTATTACACAGTAAAAGAAGTCATAAGTCCTGAATTGATAAAACTTAATAACGGCATTATTGTGAGGCTAATTGGAGTTAAAGAAAAGAAAAGCTCAAATGGTTCAGCAAGACAATTTCTTTTAGATAAGACAAAAGGCCAAAAAGTATTTATGAAGTTCGATAAGCAAAAATATGACAAGCAGAATATTTTGATGTGCTATTTGTACCTAAAGAATAAAACTTTTTTAAATGCACACCTAATAAAAGAAGGTTTAGCAGAACCTGATACACAAATTGATTTTAAATATAAAGACAAATTTTTATTTTACTCAAATGGCATACAGACAGAATGATATAAATAATTTGGTCGCCATACTAAAAGCAGGTCGAGCACATGCACAAAAGGCTTTTGCAATTAAACTCCAACTGAATCAGCAACACAGTTTTCCAATTGCAGGAAATCAAGTTGCTGCTCGTGGTCTTTTTTTTTGCTATACAACATGGTCATTTAATAAATAGCTCTACGGCTAATCCAGCAGGTTATTGGATTGAAAACAATCCTGATGAAATTCAGAGATATGTTCAGACTCATAGCCGTAGGGCACAAAAAATTATTGATAGAGCAAACAAGATAGAAGCAAACTTAGAATAATGGCAAAAGAATGGATTTTAAATAGTGCGATGAATCGTTTCCAACTAAACTTTAAAAGAAATGTTGGATCAACATCGGAAAGCATAAGACAATGCGAACCTAAAACATTGGAAGAGTGGAGAGAATATTATTTTTCAAAGGTTCGTTCAAAAGAACACATTATAGACCTTGGGAGCAAACTTTACATAAAAATTACAGAAGTTATTTCAGCCGAAGTAGAAGATATTACAGAACAAGACTGCATTGACTATATGATTCAGCTTGTGATCGACAGAACCTTTGATGGCTATTGGACAGAGATAAAAACAATATATGGTCAACTTGAACAAGTACTTGGTTATAAAATCGAACCAGCCCCTGACAAATGGGACAGGCTATACAATGTTGATTTTTTTATTAAAATCAAAGAAAAATATGTTGGGTTACAAATTAAACCCATAAATCAAGGAATTCAACTATCTCAAATATTTAAGGAAAAGGGATTACAGCAAAAGACTCACCAAAAGTTCGAAGAGGAATTTGGTGGTAAAGTGTTTTACATTTATTCATCAAAAGAGAATGGAAAAAAAATGATAAGGAATCAAGAAGTTCTTTTGGAAATACGTAATGAAATAAATCGTCTTCAATCTTAAAACTTCCATATTTATAAGCTTTTCCTTCAATACTACTAGCTTAGTGATACTTTCTGTTAAAATACACAAAAAAGTTACAATATTTTTATAACATTCATAGCTATCCTAATCAATAAGGGGAATCTTTTCATCTGCTTGAATCTAAGTGAAAATGAAAAAAATAAATTAGCTTTGCATCCAATTTTTTAAGACTATCGCAAAAGCAATTATGAAGCCCACTTATCAGGAATACAAGCAGCTGGATTTAAAACAAATAGGTGACGAAATCCGCAAATTTTGGGAGAAAGAAGACATCTTTAAAAAAAGCCTCGACTCCCGCCGGGGAAATGAACCCTTTGTGTTTTATGAAGGCCCGCCTTCAGCTAATGGTATTCCGGGCATTCACCATGTGATGGCTCGTGCAATAAAGGATATTTTTTGCCGCTACCAAACCCTCAAAGGAAAATTTGTTGACCGCAAGGCCGGCTGGGACACCCATGGTCTGCCCGTAGAAATCAGCGTGGAAAAAAGCCTCGGAATAACCAAAGAAGACATTGGCAGCAAAATATCTGTCGAAGACTATAACAAAGCCTGTCGCACAGAAGT
This sequence comes from uncultured Lentimicrobiaceae bacterium, assembly GCA_964592595.1. Taxonomy (GTDB): domain Bacteria; phylum Bacteroidota; class Bacteroidia; order Bacteroidales; family F082; genus UBA5536. Next base: position 45,812 of record CAZQFH010000004.1, read on the forward strand.
GATGAAATACAAAGACCTGTGGGACGAGCTTACCAAAGCAATGGGCTATTGGGTTGATCTTGAAAACCCCTATATCACGTTCGACAACAAATACATTGAATCAGTTTGGCACCTGTTGTCGAAACTTTATGATAAAGGCCTGCTTTACAAAGGATACACCATTCAGCCCTATTCACCGGCAGCAGGAACCGGCCTAAGCACACACGAGCTCAACCAGCCTGGCTGTTATCGCGATGTAAAAGACACTTCAGCAACAGCACAGTTCAAAATAATTACAAACGAAAAAACTGCTTTCCTCAAGGCAGAAGATAACATCCCGCTCTATTTCCTGGCCTGGACAACAACCCCCTGGACACTGCCCTCGAACACCGCTTTGGCTGTAGGCCCGAAAATCGATTATCAACTGATCAAAACCTTCAATCCCTACACCGCCGAACCCGTGCAGCTAATCATGGCTAAGACGCTGGTAAAAGCCTATTTCGATCCGGGCATGGAAAATATAGCATGGTCTGATTACAAAGCCGGCGATAAAAAAATACCTTTCGTAATCCTCGACGAATTTAAAGGAGAACAACTCAAAGACATTAAATATGAACAGCTTATTCCGTGGGTAAAACCAATGGGAGATGCGTTTAGGGTGATTTCAGGTGATTTTGTAACTACCGAAGATGGAACGGGAATTGTACATATCGCACCCACTTTTGGTGCCGATGACGATCGTGTTGCTAAGCAATCGGGTATAGTACCGCTGATTCTTTTAGACAAAGAAGGCATCCGCCGACCCATGGTCGATCTTACAGGCCGCTTTTATAATTTAAAAGAACTTGATGAGAATTTCGTAAAGGATTATGTAAACACAGCACTTTATGCTGAATTTGCTGGAAGACCGGTAAAAAATGATTTCGACAGCAGCCTCTCAGCTGATGCACCTACTTTGGATGTGGATGTAGCCGTGATGCTGAAAAAAGAAAATAAAGCCTTCCGCATCGAGAAGTTTACGCACAGCTATCCACATTGCTGGCGCACCGATAAGCCCGTTTTGTACTATCCGCTCGATAGTTGGTTTATCCGAACCACTGCCTTCAAGGAGCGTATGCTCGAATTGAACAATACGATCAACTGGAAACCCAAATCCACAGGTGAAGGCCGCTTTGGCAACTGGCTCGAAAATCTGGTCGACTGGAACCTCTCACGCTCCAGATTTTGGGGAGTGCCCTTACCAATCTGGACAAGTGAAGACCGCACAGAGCAAAAAATAATTGGTTCTGCGGCCGAACTGAAAACTGCCATCGATAAAGCTGTTGAGGCCGGCCTGATGGAAAACAATCCACTGGAAAAATATGAGACTGCAGATTTTAGCGCTGAAAATTACAAACGCTTTGACCTGCACCGGCCTTATGTAGATAAAATCGTGCTGCTCAGCGAAAGTGGCAAACCTATGTACCGCGAACCCGATTTGATCGATGTGTGGTTCGATTCAGGAGCTATGCCCTATGCCCAGCTGCATTATCCTTTTGAAAACAAGGAATTATTTGAAAAGAATTTCCCGGCCGACTTTATTGCCGAAGGTGTTGATCAAACGCGTGGCTGGTTCTTTACACTGCATGCCATTGCTGCCATGCTTTTCGATTCTGTTGCCTATAAAACAGTAGTTTCCAATGGATTGGTACTCGATAAAAAGGGTAACAAAATGTCGAAACGTTTGGGCAATGCCGTTGATCCTTTCGAAACCATCAACAAATACGGCCCTGATGCCACACGCTGGTATATGATAACCAATGCGCAACCCTGGGACAACCTCAAATTTGATCTGAACGGACTGGATGAGGTGCGTCGCAAGTTCTTCGGGACGCTATACAATACTTACGCTTTCTTCGCGCTTTATGCCAATATCGATGGTTTCAGTTACGAAGAAACCGACATTGCACACAACGAACGTCCGGAAATCGACCGCTGGATACTGTCTGAATTGAATTCATTGATTTTATTGGTTGATGAGGCCTTTCAACAATATGAGCCCACACGCGCCGGACGAGCCATACAACAATTTGTAGATGAGCACCTGAGTAACTGGTATGTGCGCCTTTCGCGAAGGAGATTTTGGAAAGGCAACTATTCGCCCGATAAAATTTCGGCTTATCAAACCCTCTATACTTGCCTGGATACTGTGGCACGCTTGATGTCGCCCATCGCGCCATTCTTCAGCGAGCAGCTTTATCTCGATTTGAATAAAGTGAGTGGAAAAGACTCTCATGAGAGCGTTCACCTCACACTCTTCCCTGTTGCCGATTCAACAATGATTGACAAAGCACTTGAAGAGCGCATGCAGATGGCTCAGCAAATTTCATCGATGGTGCTTTCGTTGCGTAAAAAATCTAACATACGCGTCAGGCAGCCATTGAATAAAATCATGATCCCCGTGCTGAATGTCGAAATGCAAGTCCAGCTCGAAAAAGTGGCCGACCTGATTCTTTCGGAGGTAAACATAAAATCGATTGAATACCTCGGAGAAGATACGGCAATGCTGGTTAAAAAAATTAAACCAAACTTCAAAAGCCTGGGACCAAAATATGGCCGTCTGATGAAACAAATTGCTACTGCTTTTGCTAAATTTGGACAGGAAGAAATCAGGAGCTTTGAAAAAAATCAAGGAGCTAATCTGCAAATCGATGGCCACGAAGTTTTATTAGATCTGGCTGATGCCGAAATACTTACCGAGGATATTCCAGGCTGGATGGTGAGCACACAGGATCAACTTACTGTTGCTCTTGACATTACGATTACACCCGAACTTGCAAACGAAGGGCTGGCAAGAGAACTCATCAACAGGGTTCAAAATCTGCGTAAAGATCAGGGACTTGAGGTTACAGATAAAATTATTCTTCAGGTCGAAAACAATACAATTATTCATGATGCCGTTGAACAGTTTAAGGAATATATCTGTTCTGAGACATTGGCACAGCTTAACTGGCATGATACGTTGGAAAACACCCATGTTACTGAACTGGATTTAATTGAAAACGTGAAGGTTAAACTAAGTATCAATAAAGCATAACAGAGATTTTTAATGAAATTATATGCTATGTTTAGTTTTTACCCTATATTTATACCGGAATAAAAACCTTATTTGTAAGGCAGGCGGATTAACAAACACCCAAAGCTATGAAAGAGCAAGATAAAGTGCAGAATACCGAATCAAAAAAGAACCGTTATTCTGATGAGGAGCTGGAAGAATTCAAAAGCATTATTTTGAATAAACTGGAAAAGGCAAGAGCTGATCTGAAATTGCTTACTGAGGCAATCTCGACCGGCGATGAAAACGGAACCGATGATACTTCTCCCACTTTTAAAGTGTTGGAGGAAGGTTATCAGGTGCTTTCGAAAGAAGAAAATGGCCGGCTTGCAGCCCGTCAGCAAAAGTTTATCAATAACCTTGAAAATGCTTTGATTCGCATAGAAAACAAAACATACGGCATTTGCAGAGTTACTGGCAAATTGATTCCAAAAGAACGGCTGCGCATCGTTCCACATGCCACCCTAAGTATAGAAGCAAAGCTGCAACAACCCAGAGCTTGATTTTAATCTTGCAGTGGATGTATTTTCCTATGAAAATCACAACTAATATTCCCTTTTTTGAATGTGCTTAAAGCACAAATCAAATCAGGTAAACTTATTATTGTAACAAAAACATAGCCCACCTTGAAAAAACCCTTGCTCCTTGTTTTTTTTGTGCTTTTACTTGACCAAACCCTCAAGTTCTATATCAAGCTCACCATGACCATTGGGCAGGAAATTCCTGTGGCCAATTGGTTTATCATCCATTTCACTGAAAACAATGGAATGGCCTTTGGTATAGAGTTTGCGGGTGAATGGGGCAAATTAGTGCTCAGCATATTCCGTATTTTAGCAGTTGTTGCCATTTTTATTTACCTGTTGTTGCTTATGCGCAAAAAAACCAGTTTTGGCCCTGTATTTGGTCTCTCCATGATTTTAGCCGGTGCCATCGGAAACATAATCGATAGCGCATTTTATGGGCTTCTTTTCAGTGCCAGCAGCTACCACAACGTGGCCTCCTTGCTTCCGGAAGCGGGTGGATATGCAAGTTTTCTGCACGGCAAAGTAGTAGATATGTTTTATTTCCCGCTGCTGATTCTCAATCAGGCTGAAGCACCATCATGGATACCAAATTTTGTATTTGGCGATGACGGTTATTTTATCTTTTTTCGCCCTGTTTTCAATATTGCTGATGCTGCCATTACAACCGGGGTTTTATGGCTTTTACTTTTTGAACGCAACTTTTTGAGAGGTCATTAATTAATATCCATTCATTTTTTGCAAAAAACCAGCATTTTAACCTATTTAAAACGAATTGAAATAGTATCTTTGCGCCAAATTTCTATCAACCTAATCCTATTGTTACCCACATGAGTAAGACAATAAGCGGACGTATTGCACAGATCATCGGACCGGTGATTGACGTAGTCTTCGAGCAAGAATCAGATCTTCCCAACCTGCACGATGCGTTGGAAATTACCCGCGAAAACGGCGAAACATTAATCCTTGAAGCACAACAGGCTATCGGTGAAAATACAATCAGAGCCATTGCCATGGACTCTACTGACGGTTTAAGACGCGGCATGCCAGTTGTTGCGCTTGGCAGACCAATTTCGATGCCCACCGGCGATGAAATAAAAGGCCGCCTTTTTAATGTTATCGGCAAACCCATCGATGGGCTGAGTGAAATAAAAAGTAAGACTTCTTACAGCATCCACCGGGATCCACCAAAGTTTGAAAACCTCACCACACAAAGCGAAGTGCTTTACACCGGGATCAAAGTAATTGATCTGATTGAACCGTATGCCAAAGGAGGGAAAATCGGTTTGTTTGGCGGTGCTGGTGTTGGTAAAACTGTGATCATCATGGAGTTGATCAATAATATTGCCAAAACTTATTCGGGGATGTCAGTATTTGCAGGTGTAGGCGAACGTACTCGCGAAGGAAATGACCTCTTGCGTGAGATGATCGAATCCGGTGTAATCAGGTATGGAAAAGAGTTCCAGAAAAATATGGAAGAAGGCGGATGGGATTTATCCAAAGTTGACCCTAAAGAGTTGGAACAATCGCAGGCTACCCTCGTTTTCGGACAGATGAACGAACCTCCGGGAGCTCGTGCGAGGGTTGCCCTGAGTGGTCTCACATTGGCTGAATATTTTCGCGATGGTGATGAAGAAACCGGAGGAAAAGATATCCTTTTCTTTATTGATAATATCTTCCGTTTTACGCAGGCAGGTTCCGAGGTTTCTGCTTTGCTTGGGCGTATGCCTTCAGCAGTAGGATATCAGCCTACGCTGGCTACCGAAATGGGTATGATGCAGGAACGTATTACTTCTACCAAACGCGGCTCAATCACTTCTGTTCAAGCCGTTTATGTGCCAGCAGATGACCTTACCGACCCTGCTCCTGCTACCACATTTGCTCACCTTGATGCCACAACGGTGTTGAATCGCAAAATTGCTGAGCTTGGCATTTATCCCGCAGTCGATCCGCTTGATTCTACTTCACGTATTCTCACGCCTGAAGTAGTTGGTGAAGAACACTATAAAATTGCGCAAGAAGTAAAAAACATTTTGCAGCGTTACAAAGAATTGCAGGATATCATTGCCATTCTTGGTATGGATGAGCTTTCTGAAGAGGACAAACTCATCGTACATCGCGCCCGTCGTGTGCAACGTTTTCTTTCGCAGCCTTTCCATGTTGCTGAGCAATTTACCGGCATTCCAGGAACGGTAGTAAGCATAGAAGATACCATCAAGGGCTTCAAAATGATTATGAATGGCGAAGTGGATGAATATCCCGAAGCAGCCTTCAATTTGGTTGGTACCATTGAAGAAGCCATTGAAAAAGGCAAGAAATTGATGGCTGAAAGTAACGCTTAATTCTAAATTTCTGCTATGAAACTAGAAGTTATCACACCCGACACCACTTTGTTTGAGGGAGAAGTAGAGCTGGTTCAGCTTCCCGGGCTCGATGGCCTGTTCGAAATACTGAATAATCACGCACCAATGATTGCGGCACTTGGCAAAGGACGCATCAAATACCAGCAGCAAGATCGTAAGGATCATTTTTTGGAAATCAATGGTGGCGTGCTCGAAGTGCTTCACAACAAGGTATTGGTGTTAGCAGAATAATACAACTAAACGCACAAAAAATGCCGGCTCTGTTATGAAACGAAGCCGGCATTTTTTTGCTAAAATTTATTATTCGTTATTCAGCTACAGGACTTGAGGCAGCAGCTGTCATTGCTTCCAATTCTTTGTCTATATGGAACATACCACCTTTATGGTCTCCAACAAGATTTAACTTATCCAGAATTGTACTTATGGTACTTTCTTCCTCAATTTGCTCGTTGATATACCATTGCAGGAAATTGCCTGTTGTATAATCCTTCTCTTCCAGCGTAATGGCATACACTTCATTGATCGATTCGGTGATGTATTGCTCATGTTTCATAACTTTCTGAAACACATCAACCAATGAATTATAACTCGCTTCAGGTGTTTCCAATGAACCAATTACAGCTTTTCCACCACGATCATTTACATAATGAACCAATTTGAGCTGATGCATGCGTTCTTCATCCGACTGACGATACAAGAAAGCGGCAGCACCCGGATATCCGTTTGCTTCGCACCATATTGCCATTGCCAGGTAGATTCGTGATGAATGTTCTTCTTTTAAAATTTGCGCATTCAATGCGTCTTCAACTTTTTTCTTTATCATAACTTTTGAGTTTTGTATTATAACAACTCAACACTCCGACAGGTTCAATCTTAATAATTTATTAATCCAGTTAAACTAACCATTCAAGGCATTGGCTCCACCAACAATTTCAAGGATTTCGTTTGTAATAGCAGCCTGACGGGCTTTGTTATAACTCAGCTTCAAATCCTTAAGCAATTCAGTGGCATTATCAGTAGCCTTATGCATCGCTGTCATCCGGGCACCATGTTCTGAGGCAAAGCTGTCGAGAAGCATTTTATAAACCTGGATTTTAAGGGTTTTAGGGATTAATTCATCCAAAATCTCATCCTTTCCAGGCTCAAAAATATAATCTACTCCCTCATGTTGCTTGCTGTCGTTCAGCTCTGGCATTTCGACCGGAAGGAATTGTTCGTGGATCAAGAGCTGAGTGGCTGCATTTTTAAATTGATTATATACAAAGATAATCTGATCAAATTCGCCAGCCACAAAAACATCCATTAACTCTTGTGCGATAGGCACCACCTGGTTAAAAACAAGGTTATCAAAAACTTCGTTATTTGCTTTATAGATATTCAATTTTCGACTTTTAAAGAAATCCTCTCCTTTTTTGCCAATGCAAAAAACTTTAAGATTTCCTGCCTTATGTTGAGCCTGAAAGTCTTCGTTGATCAATTTTACAGTAGCACGTATCACATTTGTATTGAAAGCACCACACAAGCCGCGATTTGACGTTACAGGAACAATTAAAATCTTTTCAGCAGGCCTAACCACAGCATATTTATTATCGTCGGCCTGCTTCACACTTCGATTCAAGTCCTGCATCAATTCCTGCAGTTTGGCTGCATAAGGACGCATCGTTGTAATCGCATTTTGAGCACGGCGCAATTTGGAAGCAGCCACCATTTTCATTGCACTGGTAATCTGCTTTGTAGAGTTGACGGACTCAATACGTGTTCTTACTTCTTTTAAATTGGCCATCCTTTGAATGGTTTAGTATTGATGCATAAAAAACTATTTTTCGTAGGTAGCTGCAATATCAACAGCCACTTTACGCAATTTTGCAGTGATTTCGTCGGTATATTTTCCTGCTTTCAGATCTTTAAGCAAATCTGCATGATGCTCTTCGAGGTGATGAAGGAAAGTATCCTGAAAATCGTTCACTTTGTTTACCGGCACTTTCCTCAGCAGATTCTGTGTACCGGCGAAAATAATAGCCACCTGGTTTTCAACCTTCATTGGTGAATATTGAGGCTGTTTCAGGATTTCCACATTGCGACGACCTTTGTCCAAAACAGCCATTGTAGCTGCATCCAGATCAGAACCAAACTTCGAAAAAGCTTCCAGCTCACGGAATTGCGCCTGATCGAGCTTCAGTGTTCCGGCAACTTTTTTCATGGATTTAATCTGTGCATTACCACCAACACGCGATACCGAAATACCAACGTTAATAGCTGGACGAATGCCTGCATTGAACAGATTGGTTTCGAGGAATATCTGTCCGTCAGTAATGGAAATAACGTTAGTGGGAATGTAAGCCGAAACGTCGCCTGCCTGTGTTTCGATGATGGGAAGTGCAGTAAGCGATCCTCCACCTTTTACCAAATGTTTGATACTTTCGGGCAGGTCGTTCATGTTTTTGGCTATCTCGTCGGAGTTGATCACTTTGGCAGCACGCTCCAGCAGACGTGAATGCAGGTAAAACACATCACCAGGATAAGCTTCGCGTCCGGGAGGACGACGTAACAGCAGTGATACTTCGCGATAGGCCACTGCCTGTTTTGAGAGGTCATCATAAATCACCAAAGCAGGACGACCTGTATCACGGAAAAATTCGCCAATGGCGGCACCTGCAAAAGGCGCATAAAACTGCATGGCAGCAGGATCGGAGGCTGTAGCCGTAATCACCACACTGTATGGCATAGCGCCATTGTCTTCGAGGGTTTTAACAATCTGCGCCACTGTGGAGCCTTTCTGACCAATAGCCACGTAAATACAATAAACCGGTTCGCCACGATCATAAAATTCTTTCTGATTTAAAATGGTGTCGATAGCAATTGCTGTTTTACCAGTTTGACGATCGCCAATGATAAGCTCACGCTGCCCGCGACCAATCGGGATCATAGCATCGATAGCTTTGATACCAGTTTGAAGGGGCTCGTTTACTGGCTGGCGAAAAATTACGCCAGGAGCTTTACGCTCGAGCGGCATTTCGTAAGTTTCACCTTCTATATCACCTTTCCCATCGATAGGCTCTCCTAGCGTATTGATTACACGTCCGAGCATACCTTCACCCACTTGCAGCGAAGCAATGCGGCCAGTACGCTTAACAGTATCGCCTTCATTGATGCTTTCATTATCTCCCAGCAGCACAACACCCACGTTGTCTTCTTCCAGGTTGAGTACAATACCCATCAATCCGTTTTCCTCAAACTCGACGAGCTCGCCCGATTCGGCATTTCCCATACCATAAACACGTGCAATACCATCACCGATTTGTAATACAGACCCTACTTCTTCCAATACGGCGTCGGTTTTGAATCCGGCCAGTTCCTGACGTAGAATTGCTGATACTTCTGCGGGTTTAATAGTTGCCATAATTCCTTAGTTGTTGCGTTAAAATCCTTTTATGAATAAGTTTTTATCAAAATCTTTATGAAGTTCAGAGATGATCTTGCTGATGCTGGCATCATACTGATAATCTTGCATGCGAAGTTTGTATCCTCCAATAATTTCAGCATCAATTTTTTCCTGCATCTGAATGGTTTTTTGCGTGCGCTCTTCCATGATTGTCAGCATTTTCTTACGCAAATTTTCATCAATTGCAATTGCTGTAGTTACTTCCACAATTGCAATATTTTTATAATCGAGGTAGCTTTCATAAAACTGCCAGGCAATATCATGTACCTGCTCTTCGCGTCCTTTTCTGATGAGGATATCCAAAAATGCGAGGCTTCTTCGGTCAATTTTTCCTTCAAAAACTTTTGCTACTACAGTCTTTTTACGTGCAGGAGGAATCACCGGGCTGGCCATCATACGCCGTAAAGCCCTGTTTTCGGACATCACATCAGCCACCAGTTTCATATCATCCTTCACTTCTTCGAGCTTGCCGTCTTCAACAGCCAGATCAAAAAGAGCTTTGGCGTAGCGTTTTGCAAGGAGAATGTTTTTCATAGCTTTATGTTGATTTAGCTGGTTGCAAATTAATTCAACTGCTTGTCTTCGATCAGCTTGTCAATATAAGCCTTTTGTGTTACAGTTGATTTCATCTTTTCGCGCAACACCATTTCAGCAATTTCGATTGATATCTTAGCAATTTGATTTTTGATATCAGTCATTGCTGCTTTGCGTTCATTTTCGATGCGTACTTTCGCATTATCAACGATACGATCCGCCTCTTCGTTGGCTTTTAGGCGGGTTTCTTCGAGCATTTTATCGCGCAACTTACGGGCTTCCTGCATAATCTGATCCCTGTCCTCTTTAGCTTTTTTAAGCAGTGCCTCATTATCAAGCTGCATTTTTTTCATCTCCTCATGTGCACGGTCAGCAGCTTGCAGTGCTTCTTCGATATGCCTTTCACGATCTTTGAGCGCCTGAATAATTATTGGCCAGGCAAATTTCTTTAAGATAAAGAAAACCGTTCCGAAGGCCAGCGTCATCCAGAAAATCAGTCCTAAACCGGGATTTACAAGTTCCATACTATTTTTTGGTTAAGCATTAAAATTACTATTGAAATAAAACCCGGCTTTGCAACCAACCGTTACAAAGCCGGATAAATTTGCTGTTACAAGAAAACGATCAGCAAACAAACCACGATAGCAAAGAAGGCAACACCTTCGATAAGTGCGGCAGACACGATCATGTTTGAACGGATGTCGCCGGCTGCTTCGGGTTGACGTGCAATAGATTCCAATGCGCTGCGGCCAATTTGGCCAATACCCATACTGGCACCGATGGTGGCAATACTAGCACCTAAACCGGCAGCCATTTTTGCTATTGGAGTCAAATCTGTAACTGCTTGTAACAAAATGGTTAATAAATCCATGGTTGTAAATATTAATGATTAATAAATGGGTTACTTTTTAATGATGTTCTTCTACTGCCATGCCAAAATAAATGGCTGATAGCAGCGTAAATACATATGCCTGGATAAATGCTACTAAAAGCTCCAGAAAATTAATAAATATTGAAAGACTGATTGAAATGATCGACATGCCATATCCGGCGTAGATACTGGCCTGCCCGAAAACGAAAATCAGACTGATGAATCCGAGGATAATAATATGACCCGCTGTGATGTTAGCAAACAAACGCACCATCAAAACAAAAGGCTTTGTGAAAACACCTACAAGCTCAATTACCGGCATTAGCGGAAGCGGAATTTTAAGCCACCATGGAACTCCGGGTGTGTTAAAAATATGTGCATAGTAGTTTTTGTTACCAGTAAATGTTGTTATAAAAAAGGTAAATAAGGCTAAAACACCTGTCACAGCAAGGTTTCCGGTAACGTTAGCTCCGAAAGGAAAAATTGGTATCAACCCCATCAGATTGTTGAAAAAGATGAAAAAGAAAACGGTAAACAGATAAGGCAAGAAGCGTTCATAGTGTTTTTTACCAATAGCCGGAAGAGCTACCTCATCGCGGATAAACAAGATGAGGGGCTCAATGATTGACTGAAAACCTTTTGGTGCCCTTCGTTCGCGACGGCGATAAGATTTAGCCACACCCAAAAAGATCAGAATAACAATGGTGCTGTAAATAATTACTGCAAGAGAATTTTTGGTGAGTGATAAATCAATCGGCTGTACAAAATTTTGGTCAGCATCTTTTCTTACGATTTTTCCTTTGAGCATGCCTTCTTTAGCAATTTCAAAACCTTTGTAAGCAGATTTGCCATGGTGAAATTTTGAGGACAGAAAAAAATGCCATTCTCCCTGATCATAAAGGATTACAGGCAATGGAACAGAGATATGTGTATGCCCATAATCGGCTATGTGCCATTCGTAAGCATCCACAATATGACCTATGATTATCTCACCAGCATTCAGATCAGCCTTTTCAATTTCGTGAGCTTTTTGCTCCGAAACCTGAGGCAAATCTTCGTCAACAGCTGCATTTAATGACCATGTAAAAAAACCAACAAGCAGGAGTATTGCTATGTAACTTATTGTCCTGCTTTTACTTATTCCTTTATGGATCGCCATTTATGTGGGTTGCTTAAAGGGGTTAGAAATTGGCTGCAATTTTACGAAAGAATCCTTGAATAGGAAAGTATTTTTGTGAATTTCTTTGTAAAGCAGCTTGTTGCAAGTATTTTTATGAAAAATAGCGGTTACTTTTTCTTTAAAATCATTCTAAATTAGCCTGTTGATAAGTAATTGCTGTCAGATTGTTGTATCTTCATGGGTTGAAAAACTTTGTTAAAAAGCAGAACCATTAATACCTCACAATTATGAAAAAAATATTACCCTTTTTATTTGTGTTGCTTCTGGGGGCATGCAATCAATGTCCGGATGAACCTGTTATAGCCAGCGAAATTGACACAATCGAAAATTTGTTGGAATCTTATGTAATTGCACTCGAAAATGAAGACTACAGCAAAATTGAACAAAGCTGGGCTGCCAACGACAGTATTATTCTAATCGGAACAGATAACAGTGACAAGCTCATGGGATGGGATAATATCCGCACAGCCTACCGCAATCAGTTTAACAGCGTTTCGAATACTTTAATCTCGACAAGCGACCAGTTTATCAGGATCAATTGTACCGGCAATACAGCCTGGTTCACCAAAACCATGAATTATAATTTCATGCACGATAGTGTGGCACACAGTTTCGAGGGTATTCGTTTTACGGGTGTACTCGACAAAAACACTGACGGGCAATGGAAATTAGTGCAGGGACACCTTTCGATACCAGCCCAGGTAAACATTGGCAAAAAGAATTAAAAAAGTTTTCACTGCATTGCAAGGCAGCACTTCTAAAACCCCTAACTTTGCAAGCTCAAACAGCAACCTGAAAAGCTTATGTCAAAAATTATGGACCCCATCGGCAGGCTGATGGGATTACGCTACAAATCACATCCCTGGCATGGTGTTGAAATTGGGCAAGATGCTCCCGAAGTAGTCATTTGTTTTATTGAGATGGTGCCAACAGATACCGTAAAATACGAGGTGGATAAAGTTTCGGGTTATCTGCGCCTCGATCGCCCTCAAAAGTATTCCAATGTTGTTCCGGCACTTTACGGATTTGTTCCTCAAACCTTTTGCGCCTCGCGTGTGGCTGAGTTTTGCAATCAAAAAACCGGAAGAACAGATATTACCGGTGACCGCGACCCTTTGGATATTTGTGTGCTCACCGAAAAAGACATCACCCATGGCGATATTCTCGTTAGAGCAAGGCCTATTGGAGGTTTTAGAATGATTGATGGCAACGAAGCCGATGATAAAATTGTTGCTGTTCTTGATAATGATGCAGTTTACAGCGGATACCGTGATATAGCTGATTGCCCCGATCTGGTAAAAGACCGGCTGAAACATTACTTCCTGACGTATAAAGATTTGCCTGGCAAGGAAAGTAATGTTGAAATAACGCATGTTTATGGAAAAGATGAAGCCCAGGAGGTGATCAAACGATCGATGGATGATTATCATCATAAATTCGATAACCTGGACAGTTTTTTGTCTGAAGTATAGCTGAAGAACCTTATTTAAAACTTTTAGAGGGTAGTTAAATTTAAAAACAATCCGCTGTTTTTTCATCAGCAGATGACAATTTTTTTGATTTTTCAACTCATTCTATATTTGCAAGTATGAAGTTAAGCTTGCATTAAAAAATTTGCGCTTAACTAATATCTCACATCAATTTAACATGTAATTATAGTATCATTTTCTCAAATGCTTACTTTTGACAAAATTATTAAAACAACTCATTTTGAAACTTAGAACTATTTTCTTTGCAATAGCACTACTCCCTTTTAGCGTACAGCAACTTTATGCGCAAGCTATCCCAGCAGTTCATTCAAATATTGAATGGCATGGGGATCGCATGGTATATCTGGATCCAGTGTCTGGTGATATTTTCGAGCAAGCAATAGAGACAGTAACGCTTAGCCTTGATCAACTGATCAAGGCACCTCAAGCTGGGAAAGATGGGCTATATTTTGACTTTTCTGACAGCACTTTTTTTGGAACCCTATATTATGGTTTTATCCCTACTGAGGGTATAAAATATCCACAGCCTGTGTGGTTTAAACAAGCCGCTAAAGTTGAAAAAGGGTTAACTTATGTAGCTATTTCATCCCTTAGGGATAAATATGATATTATCGACTGGGAAAACAAAGGATATGGTTTGTTAGGCTATAGATTGGCAAATCAAAAAGGAAATCTGATTTACGATGGGCGCATTAATTTTGAAGTTGATGAGGGCTTTAAGCCAGCTCTTACCATCATCGAAGGGCCTTTTATCGTTCAACCTGCAGCGAAAAGTGTGATAATTACATTCAAAACAAATCAATCATGTCAAACTTTTATCAAAGTTGGTAATACATCCTATGAGCAATTAGCAGACAAGAATGATTTTGAAGGAAGCTATCAACATGAGATTCGCATTGACCAATTGCAAGCAGACTCGCTTTATCATTACGAAATACATCTTGGCAAATATCACTATAACTACAGTTTTCGCACTGCACCTGAAAAAGGAAGTCGTAATAAATTTCGTTTTGCTTATGCCAGCGATTCTCGTGAAGGTAAGGGTGGAGGCGAAAGAAGTGTTTATGGCACAAATGCCTACATCATGAAAAAAACCGCTGCTTTGGCCAATCGCGATGGTGCTTCTTTTTGGCAATTTACAGGTGATTTAATTACGGGTTATTCTACGAGTGTAGAAGCAACAAGATTGCAATATGCCAACTGGAAACGTGCTATTGAGCCTTTTTGGCATCATATCCCTGTTTATGCCGCAATGGGAAATCATGAATCAATGATGACAGCCTTTGGCGATTTGAGAAAAGGTGTTGCGGTAGATAATTTCCCCTTCGAAAAATATTCAGCAGAGCAATTATTTGCTAATGAGTTTTGTAACCCACTTAATGGGCCTTTCAGTGAAGATGAAACAGCCTATGATCCGGTGAAGGATCAAACCGACTTCCCTTCTTATCTGGAGAATGTATATTATTATTGCTATGACAATATAGCTATGATCGTGTTGAATTCGGATTATTGGTATGCACCTTCCACAGCTTTCATTCCCCATATTAGTGGTAACGCACACGGCTATATCATGGATAAGCAGCTGGCCTGGTATAAAGAAACTACACAGATGCTGGAAAAAGACAGCCTCATTGATCATATTTTTGTAACTTTTCATACGCCCATGTTCCCAAATGGCGGACACTCGCATGATGATATGTGGTATTCCGGAAATAATGCTATTCGACCTTTTATTGCTGGAAAAGCTGTTGCCAAAGGAATTATCGAACGACGTGATGAAATTCTAGATATTATGATCAATCAAAGCGCCAAAACAAGGGCTGTTTTATGTGGCGATGAGCACAATTACAGCAGATTACATATTACCAATGAGATGTTGCGATATCCTGAAAACTGGACGCTCCCCCGCTTACAACTCTCACGCGATTTTTGGCAGATAACAAATGGCTCAGCCGGTGCGCCATATTACGGACAGGAAAAATTACCCTGGAGCGATCATGTCAGGTTTTTCTCATTACAATACGCACTCGTTTTCATTGATGTTCATGGTGATACTATTCAACTAGAAGTAATTAATCCGGACACCTACGAGTTGATAGAGCAATTCGACATGGCTGTTGAACCTGCCCGATAACAAAAAAACCCGCAGCAGGCAAAACCTAACTGCGGGTACCCAACCAACACACAACAAAGCGCTACAAAGCAGCAGCTTTTATCTTATCGGATTCTGAAATGCCTGCAAGTATTTCGATATTGATTCCATCGGATAATCCGGTTTTTATGACTCGTTTTTCAAATGTTTGAGGAGATACTTCCACTTCTACATAAGTTGTGTCTTTCTCTATCAGCAAAAGCCCTTCGCTGATAGCCAACACCTGATTCTTGCGTTCGAGCACGATATCGGCATTGGCACTATATCCTGCGCGGATAAATTGATTTTCCTTTAAATCCACTGCCGCCCTGATTTCGAATTGTATCGTACCGTTTTCCTCAATTCCTTTTGGGGAAATATGTTCCAGAACTGCATCAAAAGTTTCGTTTTCGATGGCACCGATCGTCATGATAAGCTGCATTCCTTCGCTGATTTTACCCACTTCTGATTCATCTACCTTACCTTCAAAAATCATTTCATTCATATCGGCAATTGTTGCGATAACAGTACCATTATTGAAGGTATTACTCTCAATTACCGAATTTCCTTCTTCAACCGGAACATCCAGCACCATTCCTTCGATAGTTGACCGAATGAGGGTGTTTGTAACATTGCCCGCTTTTTTGGTAGCTCCTTCACGGATTAGCTGCAAATTATCTTCAGCGGTTTCCACTTCTTCACGTGCATTGCGAAAAGCAATGTCAAAAGTTAAAAAATCTGCCTCCGGAATAACTTCCTGCTCATAAAGTGATTTGTAGCGCTCATAGTTTTTGCGTGCTTCTTCAAGCTGAATTTTAGCACGTTTCAAGCGTGATTCAGCATTATTGAGGTTAATCATATCAGGGATGATTTTCACCCTGGCTATCAGTTGATCCTTTTTTACCACATCGCCGGGTTCAACAAATATTTCTTCAATTATCCCCGAAACTTTCGGTGTAATTTCAATTTCCTTTCGTGGAACAACCGAACCAGTTGCAACGGTTTTTCTAATAATATCGGTTTTAAAAGCAGTTGTTGTTTCATAGACGATGGGCTCGGCCTGTGATTTTTTATACAGATAAAAAATCGTACCAACGAATACTGCTACTATAACAAGTGCAACACTAATTTTGAGAAATGTTTTCATTTTAAATTGAGTTTTATTGTGTGTATTTGATTTATTCGTATCGAAGTGCATCAATTGGTTTGACGCTTACTGCCTTTCGGGCTGGTATCAAACCTGCAATAACGCCGGAAATCACTACAATGGCAAGGGCAATTACTGCAACCTGAAAATCAACAACCGGATGTAAAAACATGGTATCCTGGCTACTTGGTGCCGGAAGGTTTTTATCCACAAGTTCCATAACAAGCACACCAGCTACCAGTCCTGCATAGCCCGCAATGCTTGTAAGCACAACCGATTCTGTAACAATCTGACCGATCACACGCAACGGTGAAGCTCCGAGAGCACGCATAATTCCAATTTCTTTGGTGCGCTCCTTAACAATAACGAGCATGATATTTGAAATACCAATCACACCAGCCAGCAAGGTTCCAGTACCAACAATCCAAATCAACCCCCTAATACCCGCAAAAAGGCCTGTCATTTGTTTGAATTCCTTTTGTAGGTTAAATGACCCAATGGCACGGTTATCGTGAGGAGCAACCTTATGTCGTTCCTTGAGCAAACTGGCAGCTTTTTCTTCTACTACGCTCACATCCACCTCTGGTTTTGAAGTCAGTGCAAACCAACCAACGATATTTCCATAATTATAAACCTTTTGCAAAGTGGTAAATGGCAGGTGAATGCTTTGCTCTTTATCACCACCAAAATTCATATTCATGTTTTTTGGCTTAAAAACACCCACTACCTGAAAATATACGCCATTGATTTTGATGTATTTTCCAATAGGATCTTCCTCCTTATCAAAAAGGACATCGTAAACCCTATTGCCAATTACAGCAACTTTGCGTTTTTCTTCAATATCAATAGCATTTAAAAACCGGCCTTTAATTATTTCTGCCGGATCGATCAGGTTCCACTCCGGATAATCACCGTAGATACTGAAAGCGCCGGCATTTTGCTTGTAAATGACATTATCGCCAGCACGACGTCCTCCTCCTTCCAAGCGGGGCGAAACCAAATCCAATTCAGGTATATTGTCTTTAAGTGCTTGAATATCTTCATTTTGATAATAAAATCTCCTATTGCGTGAAAAACCTTTGTAAGGCTCGGTAGTTGGTCTGGTCCACATAAAAACACTGTTTGATGCAATATCACCCATCCCATGTGTTACACCATTTTGCAAACCATTTCCGGATCCCAGCATGATCATAAGCATAAAGATGCCCCAAAACACGCCAAATGCCGTTAGAAAAGTTCTGACTTTATTTTTGGCCAGACTACTCCATATTTCCTGCCACCTGTCGCGATCAAACATAACCTTTATCTGTTAATTTGTTTTTACTCATCTCTTAAAGCCTCAATGGGTTTGATAGAGGCAGCTCTTCTGGCAGGGAAAAACCCTGCCAGTGCGCCGGCAATTATTAATAGAACTGTAGCTCCAATAGCAACGGTAATATCAACTTCAGGCTCCCTGAAAAAAGGTGTTTGGATTTGGTCAGATATCAATTCCAATAAACCCACGCCTAATACCAAGCCAATATATCCGGCAAAAGCAGTAATGAGAACGGCTTCCTGCAAAATAAGGCTGACAATACTGCGCGGAGTAGCTCCCAAAGCCTTGCGCACACCAATTTCTTTGGTGCGATCCTTCACAACAATCATCATGATATTACTTACACCAACCACACCAGCAATTATTGTCCCAATGCCAATCACCCAGATAAACATCCGGATACTGGCAAAGAGCTTTTGAAAACGGGCAAATTCTTCAACGCTGTTCCAAAAAAACATAGCACGCTCGTCTGTTGGATCATATTTGTGTCGTGCAGCCATTTTGGCCTTAAGCTCATCCTCTATGGCAATAGCTTCTGCTTCATTGGCATCCCCTACAGTGACAACCATGCCATGTATGTAGCGCTGTCCGCCAAAAACAGCTTGTGCAGTTGCCAGTGAAACATACACCAGTTGCATATTATCATCCCTGCCATCATCGTCATCAAAAACACCAACGACTTTAAATTGGATACCATTGATGCCTAAATACTTTCCAACAGGATCTTCTTGCCTGAATAATGCCTCTTCGACTAATTTACTGATTAATACACTTTTACGTGTTTGTTTTTGATCGTTAGCATTTAAAAAACGCCCCTTCATCAGGGTGAGTTTTTCAACCTCCTGATAGTCGGGATGGACACCACGAATATTGAAGGATCCGGATTGATTTTTATAGGTTAGGGTATTGCTTCCCCAGATGTTGTAACGGCCACTGATGTGATCAAGATCATTAATATGGGTGCTTAAAAAGCTGTAGTCGTCGTTGGTCATTGAAATTTGCCTGCCAGGTTTGGTTCCTTTGTAGGGCTTGCTGGTTTGACCATTCCAAATCCAGATGGCATTAGTGGCTGATGATCTAAATTCATTCTCAACTCCTTTTTGCAACCCGATACCTGAACCTTGCAGAATAATCAGCATAAAAATACCCCATGCCACAGAAAACCCTGTAAGAAAAGTACGTAATTTGTTCTTTTCTATTGTATTAAATATTTCCTGCCACTTATCTAAATCAAACATAAATTTGGGATTTTAAGCAGTTTCAACAGCAAGGCGTTGGTTTCGCGAATGGCCATTCTTGAAATCTTTATCAATTCGCCCATCATGCAACCGAATAATTCGTTGCGTTTGATGAGCAATATCATTCTCGTGGGTCACAATAATGATTGTAATCCCGGTTTGATTAATTTCCTGAAACAACTCCATTACTTCCTGCGAAGTAACGCTGTCAAGTGCGCCTGTTGGTTCATCGGCCAGGATAACTTTTGGCTGACTTATCAAGGCACGGGCAATGGCAAGTCGTTGTTTTTGACCGCCAGAAAGTTCGTTAGGCAAATGATCGGCCCAGGGCAGCAGCCCAACTTTTTCGAGATACTCCAAGGCTATTTTGTTCCGCTTACGTCTTGAAACTCCTTGATAATATAGTGGTAGCGCAACATTTTCGACTGCATTCTTGAAGCTGATCAAATTAAAAGATTGAAAAACAAATCCCAAAAACTTATTGCGTAACTGCGCTGCTTTGGTTTCGTTAAGACCTTTAATCAAATTGCCATCCAGATAATATTCTCCATTATCGTGCACATCCAGCAAGCCGATGATATTGAGCAGGGTAGATTTTCCGGAACCGGAAGAGCCCATTACTGCAACCATTTCTCCAGCAGAAACGTTCAGGTCGATTCCTTTTAAAACATGGAGGCTGTTGCTGCCTGTTTGATAGCTTTTGTGTATGCCTTTGAATTGAATCATGTTGTTTTGGATATTTGGTATTATCACAAATTAGAACAACAATTAATCATAAATAATGCCAAATTATTACAATGTATTGATCTTAAATTAGTTGTAATCAAAATCTAAACGCGATAACTTAAAATAAAGTGTGTTTAAAGTGTGCGTGAACGCTCAGAAGTATTCGAAATCGAACAGTTTTACCCTATCCAATGCAAAAAACTTGCAACGAGAAACCCCAGGTAGTTTCCAACAGCATAACCAATAATACCGATACTAAGTCCTGGCAGCACCAAAGCTCTGTTGTTCAGTGCTCCGGCAATTACTGGAACAAAGGGAGGACTGCAAATCAGAGCTGTAGATGAAACCATAACTATTTCAGCATCCAGCTTAAAAAAGTAGGCCAAACCCACATGAAGGATTAATGAGCCAAAAACAACCAGCGTGATGTAATAAATGAGCTGTGGAGAAGCATGTAGCATTTCGCCAATATTAACCATGGAGCTTACAGCAACACTGAAAACAAGAATGAAATACATCCCAAGATTAAAACCTTGTGGTGCACTTCGAAGGGCCGGAATAGCTGAACCAAGCATCCCCAAACTGGTAATGAGCAACATAACAGTAGCCATCATCAAACTTTCTGGCATCAGACTTCCGGCACCGGCCGACACAGCAACGATAATAATTGAAGAAACAGTTAGCAAAACTCCGTTTTTTAAGGGCTTGCTGTTCGTTTGCTTAGCGTTGCTATCCTTTTCATTTTTTGACGATTCTTCTCTTTTGCCGGTAAAAGCTGGCAGTATAAAGCCAAAAAGTTTCTGTCCCAGCAACAACAAAAAAAGTAAATAAAATCCCGAAAGGATCATATCGTAAGTATGCGTGAGCAGGTAGGTGTTTTCATCCACTCCGAGCATTAATTTTAGGGAAGCAAGGTTTGGAGTGCCTCCTGTATAAACACCAACCAGCATTCCGCTAATTTTCCAGAGTTCTTTATTGGTATCATGAAACAAGGCATAGCCAAGTACAACCATTGCAAGAACCGATAACATGGCCAAAATCATTGAAGTTAGACCTGTTTTAGCAAGCGATTTCCATTGGCTCAATCTGGATCCAAAAAGCAAGAGTGGAATGGCCAGTGGAATGCTGAGGTTCATCACCCATTCTTGCAAGCCATTGGCATTCGCAGGAATTAAACCTATTTGTCCAATTATCAAACCAACTACATAAGCAACCAGCACAGTTCCTAAACGATCGACCCAGATAAATCGTCTTGCAGCCCATTTTATAAGCAGAGGAGTGGCCAGGTAAAACAACAGGAGTAAAATCAAATTTAAATCCATAATCTTCAAAAAAGCACAAAGTTAGTTTTTCCATGAGATAAGTCTTGATGACACCAACTCGCAATTGTGTATTTTTGCGGCATGACGCAAAAAAAAAAGTTTTATGTAGTTTGGGTAGGTAAAAAACCCGGCGTTTACGCAAACTGGGATACATGTCGCAAGCAGGTAGAAGGGTTTCAGGGAGCGCGTTATAAAAGTTTTGCAAACCAGCAGGAAGCACTGCAAGCATTTGAAGCAGGCCCTGAAAACTTTAAAGAAAAGGTTCAAGTTAAAAATTTTACAGCCTTATCAAATCCACCCGTGGAAAGCTCGATTTGCGTTGATGCCGCATGTTCGGGTAATCCCGGAAAAATGGAATACAGAGGAGTTTTTACTGAAACAAACACCCAACTTTTCAAGAGCAAGGTTTACGAGCAAGGCACCAATAATATCGGAGAGTTTTTGGCTATAGTACACTGCCTTGCCTGGCAGCAAAAGCATAAAACCAATTATCCTATTTACAGTGATTCGCAGAATGCGATCAATTGGGTAAAGGCGGGAAAAGCCAGAACAAAACTAGTTGATAACCAAAAAACAAAAGAACTTTTCGAAGTAATCAGACGAGCCGAAGACTGGCTCAAAAATAACAGTTTTCGCTTACCTGTTTTAAAATGGGAAACAGCCAAATGGGGAGAAATTCCAGCTGATTTTGGCCGAAAATAGTTCCCCGTATATGTTATTTCAACCTAAAACCCAAATATTTCTATTTTTGCAACACAAGCTATATAAAGCTAAATTATTAATTATGAGGCTACACCGACTGCTATCGCTTAGCTGGATTGTATGGGTTTTAATTTTTGGTTACTCATGCAAGTCGCCGGCCAGCTATCAATCTGAAACCTATTTTGAGAATCAAATCTGGAATCGCTTTGATATTCAAGAATATACAATTATTCCAGATAAAAAAAATAAAGATTGGGATGTGTTTTTTCTGTTCGATCACCTGGATAGTTATTACACAGATCATATTGCTGTGAACATTACCTTTTATTTACCTCAGGGAGGAACCCGTTCGCGTGATTATACCTTCCGGCTAAAGGACGATGCACTTGATTGGACAGGAATTCAAAATGGTAAAACAATTTCGCATGAACTTTCGTTGATAAAAGGCTTTAGCTTTGATGCATCAGGGCCATTGAAAATCAGGGTAGAAAGTAAAATGACAAAGTTCAACCTTACTGCCGTAAAAAAAGTAGGCATGCTAATTAAAGCAGTTGAAAATTAAGTCTTAATAAATGCTTTATCAGGAACTTAACAATTTTTTGTGTTTCTAATTAAAAAATTGAACTAATTTTGCGCCTTTCAATCAGGGTTTATACCTTTGACCCCTAAAAAAAACATAAACAATCAACCATGACGCTTAGATTTGATATGGAAAATTTCTTTGATTTAGGAAACCAAAGCAAACCAAAGCTAAAATTTTAAATTAAACCTACATGAAAAAAAACCCCGCACTGATTATCAGGATTTTGTTTGGTTTAGTGATTGCCGCTTCTGTGCTTTCGTCCTGTGTGCCCCAAAAAAAAATGATGTACCTGCAAATGGCCGAACAAAATGAGGTGAAGCCCTCTTTTGAGAATGAACGTGCTCTCACTTACAGGATTCAACCAGGAGACAACCTTTATATTAAAGTTGTGAGTTTGGATGAAAAAACTTCGATGATGTTTAACGTTTCAGGTTCAGGTAACTATCAGCAATTTACTAATGATGCAGCTGTATATCTTAATAGCTACACGGTTAGCGAGCAAGGCACGATCGAATTTCCCTTGGCTGGTCAGATTTATGTACAAAACCTCAATGTAGAACAAATTAAAGAACGTATTCAGGAAATCCTGGATGAATACCTCAAAGAGACTGTGCTGATCGTAAAGCTGGTAAACTTTAACCTTACCGTTTTGGGTGAAGTCAGGCGTCCGGGACAATATAAAGTATATCAAAGCGAAATCAATGTTTTTGAAGCCCTTTCGATGGCTGGCGATCTCACTGAATTTGCTAAACGCGATGACATCAAGATTATCAGGCAAACCAAAACGGGATCAGAAATTATAATGATCGATATGGAAAAGGCTGACATCCTGAGTTCTGATTACTACTACTTAAAGCCTAACGACATTATTTACGTTGAACCTTTGAAGATTAAACAGTATGGTTTTGCGACCTTCCCCTATGCCCTGGTATTTTCTTCAATCTCAACAGCCTTACTCCTGATAAATTTCTTCAATTAAAAAACAGCTCGTATCGTGGAAAATTTTCAACCCTACCAACAAGAAGAAACTATTGACCTTAAAGCTTTGTTTTTTAAGTTCACCAGATTCTGGTACCTCTTCGCTATTTCTATTTTTATTGCGCTCCTGGTAGCTTTTTTATTCAATAAATACACCAAGCCCGTTTACGAAGTAAAAACTTCAGTGCTGGTTAAAGACGACAAAACAAAAATGGATCCATCTGCTTTGCTTGGCGGACTTGGGTTAAGCACACAGCAAAATTTACAAAATGAGATCGGTATTTTAATGTCCTACTCATTAAGCGATCGCGTTGTAAAATCACTGGATTTTGAAGTTTCCTACTTCGAAGAAGATGGTTTTTTAAGAAAAGAGCTATACCTGAATGCCCCATTTACGGTAGAAGTGGATTTTAGTAAAGATCAAGCTGTCAACTTACCTTACAGCCTGAATATCAATGAAGATGGAACCTATAGCCTGGCTGCCGAAGGAGAAAATATTAGTCAGTATGATTATAAAACAGGTAAACCAATTGCTGGCGCCAAAGAAAAAGTAAATTGGTCGGGAAGATTTAATTTTGGTGAATGGGTCGATAATGAACTCAACAGATTTCGAATTGTACTTAATGAAAAGTACGACCCGGAAGTTCATAATGCCACTAACTTAAGCTTTACCCTAAACGATTACCAAAGTTTATTGCGCACTTTGCGTGGTTTTACAATCGAACCTATCAACAGAGAAGCTTCCATTCTGGAAATTTCTCTCAAAGGAAATATCAAAGAAAAATCTGCTGATTTTCTAAATCGACTTACAAGCCTTTATCTGCAGCGTGGATTAGACAAGAAAAATCAAATTGCAGAAAATACAATCGACTTCATCGATCAGCAACTTGTCGATATTCAAGATTCACTTTCCAGAGCTGAAATAGATTTGCAAGATTTCCAAACCTCTAACGAGTTGATGAATATCGACTTTCAATCCCAACAAGTTTTTGAATACCTCAAAGAATTGGAACAGCAAAAAGCTGAATTGATGGTTAAATCAAGGTACTACAGAAGCTTACAAAACTACATTCAGGTTAATTTGGATGAACTTGATAAACTGGTTGCTCCCAGCGCTATGGGTATCGAAGATCCTTTGCTCAACCGCCTGGTTCAAGAATTGGTTAATTTATCAGCGGCCAAAGCTGAGCAAATGCTATCTTCAACAGAAAAACATCCAACGGTTGTAAGCATTGATATGCAGATTGTAAACACAAAAAGAACACTGCTAGAGAATATCAACAATATTATTCTCAATTCAGATATGGCAATGAACAATCTGGATAAAAGAATTAGCACCCTCGAGCAAGAGCTGAACAAATTACCTATGACACAACGCCTTTTGCTAGGCTATCAGCGTAAATTTCAGTTAAACGACGCCATCTACACTTTTCTGATGCAAAAACGTGCTGAGGCACAAATCACAAAAGCCAGCAATTTAGCTGATAATGAAATTCTTGATAGAGCAGAGCCAACACTCAGCGAAGAGGTTTTTCCAAAAAAGTCATTAAACTATGCGATAGCACTTTTATTAGGATTGCTCATTCCTGTTGGTTATATCCTCGGTCGTGATTACCTGAACGATAAAATTGTTGATCGAAAAGAAATTGAAAAAATAACGAAGCTACCAATTGTTGGGCAAGTTTTACATAATAGCAAAGATACACAGCTTGTGGTTGTTGAATCCCCAAAATCGTCAATATCAGAGTCTTTTAGATCAGTAAGGACAAATATTGAATACCTGGCTCAGGGTGAGGAAAAAAGCACCATATTAGTAACAGCCGATATGGTGAGTGCCGGTAAAACTTTTGTTTCTATCAATCTGGCAAGTATTTATGCCATGTATGGCAAAAAAACCGTACTCCTTGGTTTTGACTTGAGAAAACCAAAGATTTATCAAGATTTCGGACTTTCAAACACAAATGGTCTTAGTACTTACCTGATCAACAAACACAGCTTGGATGAAATTATCCAGCATTCGGGCAATGTTGAAAATTTTGACTTGATTATGGCAGGTCCTGTACCTCCTAATCCCGCTGAACTTATTGCCTCGGAGCGCTGCAAAACTCTTTTTGATGAATTGAGAAAGCGCTATGATTATATTATCGTAGATACACCTCCGATTGGATTGGTTACAGACGCCTATCTTTTAATGAAACATACAAATGTGAATTTGTTTATCGTCCGCCAAAATTACACCCACAAGAAAATTTTTGAGTCAATCATCAAAGATATTGAAGACAGAAATATCCCAATGAATATTCTTGTTAATGACGTCAAGATGGGAGGTGGCTATGGTTACGGCTATGGCTATGGTTATGGCTATGGTTACGGTTATGGTTATGGCTATGGTTACGGCTATTACTCCGACGAAGGTAAAGAGGATAAGCCTGGTTTCTTCAAGCGTCTGTTAAACAAGATTTAACAAATGTCTGAAACTGGTTTAACAACTAAATCAACAAAAAAAATACTCCCAAAGAATTGGTATGCCATTTACACCCGTTCCAAGGCAGAAAAAAAAGTTTTGATTGAGTTGGAGTTTTTGGAAATTGAATCCTATTTGCCATTAATTACCCGATACCGGCAATGGAGCGATCGAAAAAAGAAAGTGGTAGAGCCTTTGTTCAGATCCTATATTTTTGTCCATGTACATGAATCACTGCTTTATACCGTCAGAAACGTACCCAATGTGGCACGCTTTGTTTCATTCGAAGGTAAGCCGTCTGTAGTGCCGGAAGAACAAATTAATGCGATCCGATACTTCCTTGACGAACAAGATGATCATGAAGACATTGATCACTCACTTATTCAAGAAGGCCAGCTGGTGCGAATCAAACAGGGACAAATGGAAGGATTGATTGGCAGAATGATTCGCTACCGAAATAAATATCGCCTTATGGTTCAGATTGAGGCGGTAGGCCAAATGATTTCTTTAAATATTCCACGCTCAAAAGTGGAACCCATTAAGGATGTTTAAAATTTTATTGCAAACCAAGGCAAAAGAAAAAGCAGTATGAACACACTTAAAGATAAAAAGGTTTTAGTTACCGGAGGAGCAGGGTTTATCGGCTCAAACCTTATCGAAACCTTATTGCAAATCGGAGCAAAAGTGACTTGTCTTGATAATTTTGCTACTGGTCATCGTAAAAATATTGCCCCATTTTTAACTCATTCTGGTTTTACGCTTATTGAAGGCGATATCCGTGAGATAGAAACCTGCCGGAAAGCTACAAATGGAAATGAATTTGTTTTTCATCAGGCTGCCCTGGGTTCTGTTCCACGTTCAATTAAAGATCCAGTCACTACGAATGAAGTAAATATTTCCGGAAGTCTGAACATGTTAATTGCTGCCAGAGATGCAAAAGTAAAACGTTTTATTTATGCAGCCAGTTCAAGCACTTATGGTGATTCGGAGAGCCTTCCGAAAGTGGAAGAAAAAATTGGCAGGCCGCTTTCGCCTTATGCTATTACCAAATACGTGAACGAGCTTTACGCAGATGTTTTTGCCCGCACTTATGGTTTCGAATCCATCGGATTACGCTATTTTAATGTGTTCGGCCGGCGACAAGATCCCGAAGGAGCCTATGCTGCGGTTATCCCAAAATGGGTAAAGCAGTTTATGAGGCACGAAGCCATCATCATTAATGGGCAAGGAGAATACAGTCGCGATTTTACTTACATTGATAATGTAATTCAGGCTAATCTTAAAGCAGCCACAACAACAGATCCCGATGCGGTTAATCAGGTGTATAATGTGGCTTTTGGCGATAGAACCACGCTTAATGAGTTAGCAATATGGCTAAGAGAAGCATTATCAGCTTACGATCCCAAAATTGCAGCTGTTGAAATTGCCCACGGCCCCTATCGACAAGGTGACATTCCTCATTCGCTAGCTTCTATCGAAAAAGGAAAACAACTACTGGGTTATGACCCACAGTTCAATCTAAAAGAAGGACTGAAAGAAGCCTGCAAATGGTATTGGGAAAACCTTTCATAAGGTGATTTTAAGCTTGTTTTGTTATTTTATTTTGAAGAACAAAACAAAAAAACGTATTTTTGCATCCACATTGGGGAATTAGCTCAGTTGGCTAGAGCGTTTGACTGGCAGTCAAAAGGTCATCGGTTCGATTCCGTTATTCTCCACTCTAAATATCAGGCAGTTAACATTAGTTGACTGCCTTTTTTAATGCTTTTTGTCGAACGCCATATTTTTCTTCAAGAAGTCCTCTAAAAACCGCTATTTGCGCGATTCATACCTGCTAATAAAGGTAACAGAAAATAACCGCTTCACCACCCGGTGAAGCGGTAAAATTCCGGTAGTGAGAACAATGAGATTAACCAAACCAACCAAAGGACAAGCTCTACTTCTTGTATTTTCAGCTCCCTAAACTTTGACAGGACTACCGAAATAACAACACTTTTAAAAAAAACACTTTAAAATGAATTATTTCCAATAACAAAATTATAGCACGTTGTTTATCAACACAATAAGTATTATTACGTATCTTTTAACAACAAATAAGGGCGTTCACTTACACCTAAGCATTTTTTGTCAGGGATATCAAATCAGGTAGTTAATAGCATTGGCTTTTCGATCTCTTAAATGAACAAGTTAGCCTTGCATACAATTTCTTCTTATTTTTGAAAAAACTCAGCACTATGGAAATACTAGGAATCGACATTGGCGGAAGCGGTATAAAAGGCGCAATTGTCAATATAAAAGATGGAACATTAGTAACGGAAAGACATCGTATTGCAACACCCCAACCTGCAACTCCGCAAGCAGTGGCAGAAACCTTACAGGCATTGGTAGAACATTTTAAATATGCTGGTTCGATAGGCTGCGGATTTCCGGCCCTGATTCGAAATGGTGTAGCAAAAACAGCAGCTAATATTGACAAAAGTTGGGTTAATATTCCAGTAGAGAAACTGCTTTCGGAAGCTACCGGACAAAATGTTTATGTGATTAACGACGCTGATGCGGCTGGTTTGGGAGAGCTGCGCTTTGGTGCCGGCAACGGACATCCGGGTGTTGTGATGATGTTAACCATTGGAACGGGTATTGGTTCAGCAATCATTCATAAAGGTGTATTATTGCCATGCACAGAACTGGGTCACGTCGAGTTTAAGGGCGATAGTGCAGAGAAGTATTGTTCGGATGCGACCCGCGAACGCGAAAACCTCAGTTGGGTAAAATGGGGTAAGCGTTTCAATAAATACCTGATACATATGGAAATGCTTTTCTCTCCTGACCTATTTATTTTGGGAGGTGGAGCCAGCAAAAAGTTTGAAAAGTTCAAAGAACAGTTGACGATTCACGTTGAAGTGATACCAGCAAGCCTCCAAAATATGGCAGGTATTATTGGCGCTGCATGTTATGCTGGCGATAAATAGCCTTTTAATTTGACTTTTTTCAAAATGATCCTATGAAAGCAATACAAGCATTTTCAGAGGGAAGAAAAACTTTTACTCTACAAAATTTAATCTTTTTTGTTGTGCTGCTTGTTTCATTGCATACTGCTAAAGCCCAAAACCAAACTAATTATGTGGATTTTGTTAATCCAATGATCGGAACGCAACGCATGGGTCATACTTTTCCGGGGGCTACTGTGCCTTTTGGAATGGTACAACTGAGTCCGGATACTGATACAGTAAATTATGATAAAGCTGGAAGTTATAACCCCGAAGTTTATGCTTATTGCACAGGTTATCAATATGACGACCCTACTATTGTAGGTTTTAGCCATACGCATTTTAGCGGGACAGGCCACTCAGATTTAGGTGATATCCTCCTGATGCCCATTTCCGGGAAGCTAAAACTCAACCCGGGTACTGCCAAAAATCCCGAGAGTGGTTACCGCTCGCGTTTTGATCATCAAGATGAAACAGCTGTGCCAAACTACTATCAGGTCAAATTACAGGATTACAATATTAATGCTGAGCTAACTACTTCAACACGAGCAGGATTTCATCGGTACACTTTTAACGACACCCTACAAAACTTTCTTATCCTGGACTTGATTCATGGCATTTACAATTATGAAGATAAAAATGTTTGGACTTTCGTTCGCGTCGAAAACGACACTTTAATTACCGGATATCGCCAAACCAGCGGCTGGGCGCGCACTCGAACTGTTTATTTTGCACTCGTACTTAGTGCTCCTTTACAAAACTATGGTCACATAAAATACGACAATTCAGTTTACAATGGCTTTTATCGAAAATTTGATGAAAGCAAAAACTTTCCCGAAATCGCCGGACGCAAAATCAGGATATGGCTCGAGCCAAAACTGCCAGCCAATAAGGAATTATGTGTCAAAGTCGGACTTTCATCCGTTAGTGCAAAAGCTGCCCTTACCAACCTTAAAACCGAAATACCGCATTGGAATTTCGATCAGGTGGTGCTCGATGGCCAGCAAAGCTGGAATAAGGAACTCTCGAAAATACAAGCTGAAACGCTTACCGATGGTAATAGTGTTGTTTTTTACACAGCACTCTATCACAGCTTTTTAAGTCCGATAACCTATATGGATGTGGATGGTCGTTATCGTGGCCTTGACCAGGAAATACATCAGGCTGAAGGTTTTACTAATTATACCATCTTCTCGTTGTGGGATACATACAGAGCGCTTCATCCGCTTTTCAATCTTAT
This sequence comes from uncultured Lentimicrobiaceae bacterium, assembly GCA_964592595.1. Taxonomy (GTDB): domain Bacteria; phylum Bacteroidota; class Bacteroidia; order Bacteroidales; family F082; genus UBA5536. The sequence continues at coordinate 76,119 of CAZQFH010000004.1, forward strand.
CCAGCCTGATCGCAGCCACGATATGGCCGAATCAATGCTGGCTCACTTTGATCAAAGCGTTCATCCGATGCTGCCGGTTTGGTCGCATTATGCCAACGAAAACTGGTGTATGATTGGCTACCACAGCGTTTCCGTATTGGCCGATGCCATTGTAAAAGGTACTTTTAAGGGAGAGATCAAAAGGGCATTGGATGCTGCATCCCGAACAGCCAGCTATCCGCTTTACGATGGTTTAGATCACTATATACAACTGGGGTATGTTCCCGAAGACAAAAGCGGTAATTCCGTGAGCAAAACATTGGAATATGCTTACGATGACTGGTGTATCGCACAAATAGCTTCGTATGCAAATGATTCTGAAGCCAAATCAGCATTTGAACTCCGGTCGTTTAATTTTCGAAATCAGTTTAATGCAGCTTCTGGTTTTATGCATCCTCGCCTGGCAAATGGCACTTTCAAAGCTCAATTTAATCCTTTCGATACGCATGGGCAGGGCTTTATCGAAGGGAATGCCTGGAACTATGGTTTTTATGTTCCGCATCAAATTTCGGAAATGATAGACTTGATGGGTGGGAAAAATGCAGTTAACGCTAAACTTGACAGTCTTTTTACTTTGGAACTTTCTGATGAACATATTGCTAAAAATGAAGACATCACACGCGATGGTATTATTGGAATGTATGTGCATGGCAACGAACCAGGGCATCATATTCCTTATCTTTTTAATTTTACAGGAACTCCTGAAAAAACCCAACAACGCGTCAGGATGATTCAGGAAACCATGTATGCAAATGCACCCGATGGCTTATGCGGTAATGACGATTGCGGGGAGCTGTCGGCCTGGTATATTTTCAGTGCTTTAGGCTTTTATCCGGTTTGTCCGGGAAGCGATGAATATGTCATCGGAAGTCCATCCGTTAAATCTGCCATTGTGGATTTGGGTAACGGGAAAACCCTCAAAATTATAGCCAGAAATCAAGCTGAAAATAATATTTATGTAAAAAAAGTATCGCTAAACGGGAAAACTGTTACAGATTTCAAACTCAGTCACAAAGCTTTAGTGCAAGGCGGTTTACTCGAATTTGAAATGACTGAGCGTTTCTAAAACCAAACTTAAATTACTTCAGTAAAACAACACATTAACATTTGGTTTCTGCCGTTTAAGCGCTTCAATATCCTTTGCTCTTATCCTGGTATTATAACATTTCAAATGCTTCATGGCGGGCAATTGATCTATCGGACTCAGTTTTCTTACCCGTGTATTAAAAATCGAAACCTCTTCAAGTTGATAAAGATTATCCAAGGGTTTTAAGGACTTTATCTGAGTTCCACCGGCGTTGAGTACTTTAAGGTTTGTTAATCCTTCCAACGGACTAAGATCACTTATGGGAGTACTCTCGATATTCAACACTTCAAGCTGCTTTAAGCTGGAAAGAGGCTTCAGATTTACAACCGGACTACCGGTAATCTCGAGCTGTTTAAGCCATTTTTTATCCGATAAAGGGCTCAAATCAGCAACAGCACTTGCATTTACCTTTAATTTTTCAAGAAGAGGAAGTTTTGCCAATGGTAGTAAGCTGACAAATTCTGATCCTTCAATTTCTATCTCCTTCAAATCTGCTATCTGCTGCAGCTGTAGAGCATTAGGATTTACATTTACGGAAACTTTTTTTGCAAAAACTGCTCGCCATGCTTCTGAAAGATTACCCCACCACATCTGAAGTTCTTTGGTCTGATAAATTATTAAAACATTAGGCTGTAATGCTTTAAGTTTTTGAGCCTGCTGAGCAGCAACCCGGCTATTATCTGCATCAACGAGCTCCAGCTGGTTAAGGCCAAAAAGTGGCTCCAGTGATTCAACACGTGAATTAAAAATATTAATGGTCTCCAGATTTGATAAATTACCGAGTGGATTCAAATTTGAAATACGCGTGTCAGAAACATCCAGCATTTTCAAAAAAACAAGATTCGAAAGGGGTGACAGATCTGTTATTTCAGTTCGTGGAAGCCAGAGTTGTTCGAGCAATGAAAGCCGCGATATAGGCTCAAGCTGCTGAAGATAAGTGTTATCACTCAAATTTAATGCTTTGAGGTTAATAATTTGATGCAGCTCTTCAGTGCCGGGATTATTACTTATTCCACTTTGCTTAGCCAATATAGCTCTCCAATAAATCGGCAGCGAATCCCACCATTCTTTAAGCGCTTCAGTTTCATAAATCACAAGTACTTCTGGGCGTTCCTGCATGAATTTAAGTGCTTGTTCTCCAGTAATTTCACTGTGGTCACAGTAGATTTTTGAAAGCATAGGCAATGCCGATAAGGGATTGAGCGAATTAACGGCCGTATAACTGATTTGTAGTACCGAAAGTGCTTCCATCTGATTTACTGTACTAATATCACGTATTTGGGTATGATCCAGATTCAATAATTGAAGATTTTTCATTTTCATGAGCGGCCCAATGGACGTAACAGTGGTATTGCTCACATCAAGCCTCTGCAGATTTACTAAGTTTCTCAAAGGCTCCAATTCTTGGATATTTGTTCCAGAAACCCTAAGTATCGTCAGATTTTTAAGGCCTTCCAAAGGGCTTAATTCCTCTATCTGTGTGTTGAAGCAATAAAGTTTTTCGAGTTGCCTCAAGAATCGCATCGTTTCAAGATTTTGCAGTGGGGTGTTAAAAGCGTATAACTCTTTGATATTGACCGAATATTGTAAAGGGCTCAGATCGCTTACCTGTGTATTGCTAAAATAAATTGCTTCGAGTTTATTTAAATTTCGTATTGGCGAAATGTCATCAATGTCCGTATTGCTAAAATTGATTAGCTGTAAATCCGGTAGCTGAGCAATTGGTTCAAGATGTGTAAAATGTGTCTTATAAGCAATATTAACTTCCTTCTTTTTTGTAAATGACTTAAGTTGAGCATAAACAGGCGAAAGATCGGCCTGAATGGTATCGGGCAGCCATTGCAATGTTGTGTCGTTCAAAAACACAATGGTATCGGGCTTGTGCCCAAAAAGTTTTTCGCGTAAAGCCAAATGCATGGTGTCCTGATCAACCACCATAAAACTGTCGTTTCGAATCACGGTGTAAGGTTTTAGCGCCACAAATGCATCTGCTGATAAGTGTAAAATATCAGTAAACGGAAGCGTATCATACACTAAAACATTCTCTCCGAAAAAAGTACGCCATTCAAACGCCATATTATTCCACCAATTGCGTAATTCTTCTTTTTCGTTGAGTTTGGTGGTGTAAAAACTCACAATTTTCAGGTCTTTTTTAAAAGGATCAAAATTGATTTCAACATACCTTTCGCGGCTATTGCTAACCGTGTCATTTTGCACCGTAATTCCATCAAGTTGCCTTACCAATTTTACTTTAAAAAACAAGGCACCATCAGCATTGGCAAACTGATCAATTTGTTGGATATCAAAACGAAACTTAACTGTTTTAAAAAAGAAATCCACATCTTTGAGGTATGCCTGCACATCTTTGTTTAAAAGGGTTTCACGATTTTCGTCCAGGTCATCTTCTACCTGTACTTCGGCATCACGAAAAATCTTGGCATAGCTTTGATTGATCACAATTTCCTTTTCCTGAACAGTTGCCGTTGGATCTCCCAAAAAATTAATTGTTCCTTCCAGAAATTCTACCAATTGCCGGCATTCTTCCTTATACTTATCAATAGCCTCAGGATTGATTTCCTGATCCTGCGAAAAACTTGAAGTGCTGATAAACAGCAACAACATCAACAAGGTAAAATTTCTCATGGCTGATAAAACATTAAAAGTTTTTCTTTTTCATTCTCAGTTACATACATCAAATTAGAAATTAGCCATCCGGTATTATTTCCACTGCGATTGAACCAGCTGACTTCAAAGTACCAATTATCGATTTGGAAGATATGGAATTTAAGTTTATCCACGTTTTTAAACTTCAGATTGCCTTTTTTTACTTCATAAAAAAACAAGCTGAGATAATCCGGCTGAAAATCTTTAGAAGCATAATATTCAATTACTTCTGGTTGTTGAAAGGCTTTATAAATATTCATGAAATCCAGTTCGTGGCTCATGGGATGCAAAAAATGTTTTTCGCGTTGAGCCATTTCACCGGCTGGAAACAGTTTACTGAAAGCCGGATAATAAACATTGGTAAGCACCCATTTTGATCCCAGATTTTCCTTTTCAATCATTAAAATCAGGATAATTTGAACCTCTTTGCCCAGGTGCAAAAAAGTTGTTGAAACCTCTGCGTACCAGCGTCCTCCGGTGAAGCGAAGAAAACTGGAATCGGAACCTGTTAAGTCCTCGATAAAATAATCGCGCAAACTGCCTGTTGTTCGTGGATTCTCTTTGTCGAACAATAATGGTAGCATCTCACCGCGTTTCTCCTGGTCGCGCCAGGCTGGATTTGAGGGAAAAAGCTTTTTACCAAACTGATCTTCTTCATTGTTGAACCTGCTGAAAAATTGGCTCATTTGCTTGGTCATAGCATAAAGAGCGGTTTCGTCCACCTGTGTATTACCCAATCTACGTGTCTGTGTCTTAAGTTCACTAGTTATAAAAAAGAAGAAACAGCAACTTATTGTCAAAAGCAACACTTGTTTCACAGCGGTTTTTCTCATGCAACCATCAATCATACCTGAATTTTCAACGAACCCCGTCCGGATAAGCTCCAAACGGGGTTATTAGTTTTTTTAAATTACAAACAAATTATTTACTAGTTTCCTTCACGCGCATATCACCCAGTAATACATCCCAGAAACCAATGATTCGTCCACCTATCTGTGTCTCTTTGCGTTTCACATACACGGTGATGTCTTTTTTGGTAGTGTCTTCATAAACCAAACCACCTTCTTTGTCGTATCCTTTAAACTTCTGGAAAATCGTGATTACACCTACATAAGTACCATCAGGCTGACGTTGCAAATCGCTCACATATTCAATTTTGAACCATTCAATTTCAACACGGTCGTAGTTCAAGCGCATCAATCTTTCAAAGTATTGACGCACATTGTAATAGGCTACCTCAGGACGTCCAAGGGATGACACACCAATTTCGGCACCAGCCATAAAAAGTTCTTCAGCGCGATCGATCACACGGTTAGCTTCGCTCCAGGGTGTGGTTTTACTACCAATAATACTAATGTATTTACTCAGATCGCGTACTTTTTCCAGTGCCAGGCTGTCGATGGCTTGTTTTCTTTCGGGACTGAGATCATCCTGAGCCTGAACAATATTTAATGAAAACACGCCGAACAATACGGCTAATATGATTTGTATCTTTCTCATTTGTTTACTTTTTAATCAGTTCCAACTCAATTATTTTTCCATTGCCATCATACTTAACCTGCTCAATTCGGTTATTGTAAACCTTTTGATCCTTGAGATAATTCAGGTATTTACTAATTGTTGTGGGGCGGTCATAATCGTTGAACCCCCCGGTCTGGCTGATAATTACCAAAACAGGTACATCAGGCGAGGCAAACAGACTAAGTGCACGCTCGATTTTTTCGTTAGCCGTATTGATATCAGGTGCAGCAGCAATGGCTAAAAACTGACTTTCGACACTATTGTATTTTGCTGCTTCACGCTGTAGTCGAGCTTCTTCTTCCTGACGCAATCGCTCTTCTTCGGCCTTACGCATGGCTTCGGCACGTTCGCGTGCAAGCATATCCTCAACCTGATCCATCAGATTGATAACATTTTCGTCCTGCAGATTCCATGATTTAATGGTGGCAAACCGTCGTTCCTTTTCTTCTAAAGTCCAGGTGGTTTCATCATTAAGCATGGCAGTAAGATCTTTTGTGGCTTGTTCCACCTGAGCAGCATATTCTGCAGCCGCCTGTTCGCGTGCCAGCTTTTTCTTGCTTTTACATCCTGTAGTACCTCCCAACGCCATCACAACTATCAACAGTATCAATCCGATACGCTGGAATGAAAGGCTAGCTTTTGTCATTTGCATAAGTTTTTAGTTTTCCTAATTTATAATTAACTCCAAAACAACAAAATTATTGATTTTTAAAATGAATTTAAGGTTTTTAAAGATTTATAAGACTTTCGGTATTCAATTTCCGCTTTTCATATGCTTTTCATCCTAATTTTGCTTTCTTATGAGGCATTATAACATTCCAATTTTTATGCCAGAACTGGCTTGCCCACATCGTTGTGTTTTTTGCAACCAGACATCCATTAGCAGTCAGCTACATGTGCCTACAGATAAGGAAATCCTCGAAAAAATTGAAACTCATCTCACAAGTTTCAAAACAGAAAATCGCTTGGTTCAGTTGGCTTTTTTTGGCGGAAATTTCACCGGACTACCGATAAGTCTCCAAAAATCATACCTTCAATTAATACAGCCCCATCTGAAAAATGGATTGATTTCGGGGATACGCTTGAGCACGCGCCCTGATTATATCGATGCAGGTATATTGCAAATGCTCCAATCTTTTGGCGTGACTCACATCGAACTTGGCGCACAATCAACCAACGATAAGGTATTGTTGGCAAGTGGTCGTGGGCACCTGCGTGATGCTATCGCAAAAGCTTCACAACAAATTCTGGATGAGGGTTTTGTACTCGGACTTCAAATGATGATTGGCCTACCCAAAGATAATGCTGAAACAGCCATGCAAACAGCCAATGATGTGGCGGCTTTTGGTGCCAGCGAAACACGTATTTATCCCTGCTTGGTAATAAAAGAAACTGATCTTGAAGAACTTTATCGAATCGGAAAATACCAACCGCTGGCACTTGATGAAGCAGTAGAACAAACAGCCAGCCTTTTTAAGTTTTTTGAAGCGCAAGGAATAAAAGTTCTGCGCATGGGTCTGCATCCTTCAGAAGAATTGAATACTAATGCTTTGGTTGCCGGTCCGTATCATCCACAATTTGCTGAATTAGTATATTCTAAAATATGGGAAACACAATTTCGAAGTTATACCGAATGGCCTGAATCAGATGTAATTGACTTGCTGATTTCGCCTAAGCAAATTAACCATGCCGCCGGATTTTGCAGTGAAAACAGAAAAATCCTTGAAAAACGATACCGTAAGGTTCGTTTCAAGGCGGATGAATCGATCACCGGCAGGGGTTTTAAAATAAAAACATCCTTCTAATGATCGTAATTGCCGACAGCCGGATGCCTGAAAAGGCAAAAAAGCAACTAATAAAATTAGCTAAACCACTTTGGCTTAAGCCGTCACAAAGTGTTTATGATTCTATTTCGGCTCATCCGGATATTTTCTTTTGCAAACATCCTAATATGCTTATCGCCGCACCTGAAATCTCTGAAAAAACCAGAAAGGAATTAGATAAGGCCAAAATCAATTGGATTAATGGTGACAAAAATCCAGGTTTAAAATATCCTGAAACAGCACCTTATAATGCCGTTGCGCTTTCAAAACTTTTGATTCACAATGTAAATCTAACGGAAATCAAAATTCTTGAACAATATAGTTCCGAAATGCTACTTGATGTTAAACAGGGCTATACACGCTGCAACCTGATAAGTTTGGACGAGCAGTATTTTATTTGCTCAGACAAGACAATTTCTCAAAAACTTGATAATATCGGAAAATCAGTACTTTACATTGATCCTGCTCCAATCAGATTAGCTGGTCATAAACACGGTTTTTTTGGAGGTTGTTGTGGAATTTTGGATCGTTACCTGGTAATCTGTGGCAATCCCAAAAAACTAGACGAATATGAACAACTTTTAAATTTCACTCATATTGCTGGTTTTCAAATTGTTTCGCTGAACGATGACGTATTAACTGATGTTGGGAGTTTGTTGTTTATCACCTAAACAAGATAAATCAAAACCGGAAAACAAAAAACAAGCTCGCCGGCCAGATGTAAAAATCCTTTTTTGGAAAGGTATTTTCTGAAGAAAAACAGCACACCAAATGCAATTCCCATCGTTAACAAAATAAGATAAGCTTTGGCCATTATTCCTTCATTAAAGCTAAACTGAACCAAACAAAATACAAGTTGGACAAGCAGCAGCAACAGCAACAAATTTTTTGTTTTTCGTTCACCAAGCCGGGTTGCTAATGAGCTGTTTTGCTGATTTAAATCGGTTTCCCTTTCGTTGAGGGCAATAAAACTTGTTTCCCACCAAGCAAGCAATGTAAAAGCAGCAAATATCATAACTAATTGAATATCTGTTGCAATTTTTGTGTAATGTAATGGGCCAAGCCAAGTGCCGATACTGTATATCAGTGCTATTTGCACTTCTTTTTGCAACCATTTTTTGTTTGAAAAGGCTGTTGTACTTACAAATAAAATATGTGTCAATACAACAACAGTGATTACGCTGGCTACTAACCAAATTTGCAAAGTTGCAAAAACAGAAAAAATAATTAAAACCGTAATACTTGTCAAAACCAGCATAAAGAGCAACTTTTTGAAATGCTTATCATGAAAATGATGACGCTGATTTTTTATTCTGCCACGATTAAAATATGCATCTACCAGATGATCCAGCGTATAAACTGACCAAACAGCCAAGGCTAAAGTCAGCAGCCACCAAAAAGGCAATTTGGTATCGAGCACAGCGGCTGCAAACAAGGCGCTGCAAACAGAGCCCGCAACAACATGCAAGCTCAGATTTTCAATTAAGGTATTAATTTTACGCATCTAAAGCCTTACTGACAGGCTTTCAAAAATAAGTGTAAATTATAAAATCAGCCTCAGCTTGATAACTTTTGCTGGATGCGTTCGCGCACATTACTGGCCAAACTTTCGTAAGAATGATTTTCAGGATACACAGGTTCCAAAAATTCCACCCGGATTTTTTTCCATGGTTTCGGGAAAATACTGCCACGTGGCAAAGCTTCGTAAGCACCACTGATCGAAACTGGAACAACAGGTACTTTCAACTCACTTGCTAAAATGGCAAAAGTCTTTTTAAAATCACCAAGATGGCCATTGGCAGTACGTGTGCCTTCCGGAAAAATGATCAGGTTTTTCTGAAGCCGCAACACCTCTCCCATTTTCTGAATTGAGGCTTTCAAATCGCGGTTTAAATCCATGATAATGATGTTGTTACGATTAGCAAGAAACTTTAGCCAAGCTGGACGGATATGCTTCTCTTTAGCATAAAAATAAGTGCCACGAACTTGTTTATAGCGCAATACCGAGGCTACAAACATCCCATCAAAAAAGCTTTGATGGTTTGGTGCCAGGATAAAAGGGCCTTGCGGCAGATTTTTTTGTCCAACCGTTTGAAACCGAAAATAAGTCTTAAAAAAAGCACGCGATAACCAAACAGCCAGATTTCCTGTGAACCAGGTGGCAGGTAATTGCAGCTGAACTTTCTCGCGCAGGATTTCGGCCCAATTGATATGAGAATCCTCCATACGGGTCTTGTTAGCAGAGATCCATTCGCTCAAAGCCAGCACCGAATCAAATTTTGTAAGTTCCTGAGGCTCAATTTTAATTCCGAAGGTTTGATCAATCCAGGTTTGCAAGCTTATTTTGTCTAATGAGTCAAAACCCAAATCAAGCTCTATATGATCTGTTGGCAGTGGTTTGCGTTGTTTTTCGGCTTCCACAAAATTGGACAGCATTTCGTAAGCAGGATTATCAATTTTGATAGCCGTTTGTTGAGCCGTTTTCGATTCTTTGGCAAGTTCAGCCAGGCGAAAACGCTGAAGTTTTCCAAGGCGCGTTCGTGGAAGTTCTTCATTGGTAAGGTGAATACGGTGAATGCGCTTATAGGCAGATACTTTTTCGTTGAAGGGTTTGAGCAGTTCTTCACGCAATTTTTTCTCGAGCAGATCAGAAGGGAGGTTATCAGGATTTTGCGGAACTACAAGCAATTGAAGCTGATCGTTGGCATGAAATACCGCACAATCCTGCACCAATTCGGGTTGAAGCAGCGCTGTTTCAAGTTCTGCCGGATTTATGTTTTTACCATTCGACAGGACAATGATTTCTTTTTTTCGGCCTGTGATAAATAAAAAACCATCTTCATCCACATAACCCAGATCGCCGGTATGCAGCCAGCCGTCTTTAATAACAGCAGTTGTTTCTTCGGGTCTGTTGTAGTAGCCCTTCATGACATGCGGTCCACGGGCAGTAATTTCACCATCCACCAGTCGTAGTTCTGTACCGGACACCACATGGCCCGGTGAGCCGATTTTGACACGTCCGGGCTGAGTAAAGGTAATCATTGGAGCTGCCTCTGTCATGCCGTATCCTTCAAGTACTTCGAATCCAAGCGTTTGAAAATCACCTCCAATCACAGGGTCAAGCGCTGCACCGCCAGAAACCAAAAACTCAACCGATCCGCCAAATTTTTGGTGTGCCGCCTTAAATATCTTTTTCGAGAAAGTTTTCGACTGCAGTTTTGCTGCCAGCTTGAATAGCAATCTGGCCACAGCACTTTTATCAATCTTGGCTTTTATACCTTTATGAATTGCTGCATATAAGCGCGGAACACCTATGATAATTGTGATTTTATTGTCCTGAAGGGTTTTCAAAATGTCTTCCGTTTTCAACGAAGGGCTGATGGCAATGCTTGCTCCCAACGAAAGTGGGATAATCAACGTTCCGGCCAAAGGGAAAATATGATGCAGAGGCAGCAACACCATTACACGTGAGTCGGCACGATAAATTTTGATTCCCACCGAAACGGCATCCACATTTTGCTTGAGGTTGCGATAGGTGAGCATCACCCCTTTGGGGCTGCCAGTTGTACCACTTGTATAGATAATTACCGCCGTATCATCTTCATGAAAAGCAGGCATTTCCCAATCTTCAACAGACTTTTCATTTAGTTTTAAAGACGGAGGAAGGATCAAAAGTTTTGTTTGAATATCTGCCATGTAAATGGCTTCGTGCATCAACTTGACGCCTTTTTCGGAACAAAAAACTACTTCGGGGCTTGAATCCTTGAGAATATATGCCAACTCGGAAGCACTGGCCATAAAATCAACCGGAATTACAACGCCTTTATGCTTCCAAACGGCATAAAAAGCAGTTGCCCAGGCAGGAGAGTTTTCGGCAAAAAGCAGAGCATGGGCGCCCGGATTGAGATCGAATTGATTTGAAAATTGTTTGATATGAGCAAAAAAATCCTGATAAGAAATGGCGAGGTCGCCGTATTGAATTGCTAGTTTTGAGCCATGGTTTTTGAGCATATAGGAGGTGCTTTGTTGAGCTTTAGTTTCGGTACAAAAATAGGTTATTAATTAATGCTTAGGAATTTAAATGCAATCAAGAGCATTTTTTTTGCTTAAAAAAGCTTAACATCGAAAAAAATTTAGGATCGAAGATTAATACTGATACTGCCATTACTGCTCTTTTACCACTTCATTTTGGGGCAATCAGGATTTATTCCACCTGCTCCGGATCACAGCAAGCCGGAATATTGGATTCTTGATCCTAAAAAAGAAAACACCAGCAAAGCAGATGTTTTCTTTATTTTATCCTACGCTGGGCAATTCATTCACAGATAGTTTGGGAAATCCGATGCTTTATCCCGACAAATTGAAAACAGCAGAAAGGGATGCTGCCCAAGGAAATCAGCGCTTCAACAAAGCGGTTTATGCCGGAGAAGATTTTAACTTATTCGCGTCATTTTACAGGCAAAACACCATGGAAGTTTATCCGGCAAACCAGTTAAATTTCCAGTAGGATCAGTTCAATAAAATCCCTCAAAACGACATTGCAACGGCATTTCAATACTTATTATTTGCTTCTTTGCTTATTTCAAAACCGCTATTGCTCTCGCAAGCGCCGATTGTATATCAGTACAATTATTCTCTTCACCCACCACTTGCAGCAGGCCTGCTTTTTGCATACTGGCTATCAGCTTTGGGCCGGCACCTGAAAAAATAATCTGTATGCCGTTTTGTTGGGCTCTGTTTATAAATGCCTTGAGATTGCTCAGTCCAGTGGAGTCGATAAAAGGGACACGCCTCAGCCGGATAATACGCACTTTGGGGTTTTCGCCAGTTATCTTCTCAGCTTCTTCAAACTTATTGGCAATGCCGAAAAAGAAGGGGCCGTTTACTTCAAACACTTCTACCCCTTCAGGCATATGCAGGCTTTCGCCTTCGTCAGTCAGCTCTTTATTTTCGGCTTCCACTTCCATGTTCAACACAGCCACATCCGAAGTCTCGATTACACGTTTCAGGAAAAGCAAGACAGCCAGCAACAACCCAAACTGTATGGCTACCGTCAAGTCGATCAGCACAGTGAGCAAAAAGGTGGTGAGCAATACCCCCACATCGCTTTTATTGTTGCTAAACAGGGCTTTAAACGAACGCCACACGCTCATATTATAAGCTACCACTACTAAAATGCCGGCCAGTGTACTCATGGGGATAAGCCTGGCAAAACGGCCAAAAAACAGGATAATCAGCAGCAGCACCAAAGCATGTATCATCCCTGCCACCGGGGTTTTTCCGCCATTGCGGATATTGGTCATGGTGCGTGCTATGGCGCCTGTTGCCGGTATTCCTCCAAAAAATGGTGTGATGATATTGGCAATGCCTTGTCCGATTAATTCGGTATTATAGCGGTGTCTTCCGCCTGTGGCGCCATCAGCTACCATGGCCGAAAGTAAGGATTCGATCGCTCCCAAAACGACTGCCGATGGTTTCGACAGTAATTTACCAAAAGGTGGTTACAAAGGTGGTGAGCAGCAACGCAATCAGCGTACCGGGGATGCGTTTATTCACTTTGGGCCACAAGGCGATAATCCCTACTGTGGAGACTCCTAATGCCAGTGCATACCAGTTAACGACATCAAAATGCAGGAAATAAAACCGCCATTTGTCCCGAAAATCTGCCGGAACAGCGGCTGTGGTCTGCATACCAAAAAGGTCTTTCATCTGTGAGGAGAAAATCACAATGGCGATACCACTCGTAAAGCCTACTACAATAGGGTAGGGCATAAAACGAATCAGGGTGCCGAGCTTCAAAACGCCCATAATCACCAGGATCACTCCTGCCATGATGGTGGCAATAATAAGGCCGTCCACCCCAAATTTTTCCACAATCCCATAAACAATCAAGATAAAGGCACCTGTAGGACCACCAATCTGCACCTTGCTACCGCCCAGTGCCGAAATCAAAAAGCCTGCAATCACTGCTGTAATCAGGCCGCGCTCAGGCGAAACACCGGAGGCAATACTAAAGGCAATAGCCAATGGCAGGGATACTACGCCAACGATAATACCGGCGATAAGATCAGAAAAAAACTGTTCACGTGTATAGGTACGAATGGTCGTAAGGAGCTTGGGTTGAAAGACTTGCGCCACCAAATCCTTCCATGATTTTGTGTTCATAGGTTAAAAGGAATTAGTGGCGCTAAGGTATCAAAGTTTGGCTGTTTGATGAAAAGCATCCTTCCGAAATTCTAATAGGATCAACAAGTCAATAGTTATTTGATCTTAAAACCTAATCCCAGCTGGAATTGTGGCGATGGTAAGATTTGATTTAAAATAATCGTTTGTTTGGTTTTATCTCCATAAGCTTCATCAAAGCTTTCATTGTTCCTATATTTATAAAACCTGTTGGTTTTTGTTCTTCTGATGCGAAGGCCTGCACCGGCACTAATATCAAGGTAAAGAAATTTTAAAATTTGAAATGAAAAGCCAAGCAGAAATTTATAGCCAAACACAAACTTTGTTTGATTTAGTGAATCATAGACATCGCTGTCAGAATCAGAACGAAAATCTTTGATTTTAACATATTTAGTAAATACTTGATGGTTAATGTAACTATAGCTTTTTCTCTTTTTCTTTGATTTTAGTTTTACAAGATGATTCAAATGTATGCTTGCACCTGTTGCAGGCAAATACAAATAAGTATTCAAAAAGTTTTTGTAATAAAAGTCTTTAAACAGCGGACCAGCTTGTATTTCAATAGCTTTTCGGTTTGTGTAATGGTACGAAATTCCAATTAAAAACTGTTTGTTTATCAGGTATTGCAGGGGATATATTTTTAGGAATATTGGATTTGTTTCAACTTCCTTGTCAGGTGATTGTATAGTACCCTCTTGCCCAATCATTTCATTGAAGCAAGAGGTAATTGCCAACACCAAACACAGCAGAAAGCTTTTTCTGTTAAAATGCATTTGAGAAAATGCTTAAAATAAGCTCTAAAGATAAGCTTTATACCAGGATAAGTCAAGTTTTCAGCTCTGTAATAAAATAGTAATCAGGAAATTATGACATAATTTTTATGATGTCATAAATTCCTGACAGGTATGTATTAGCCTTAGTTAACTTAAGTTAGGCTAAAGACAGTCATTTGTTAAAATGAACTGTATTCAGAAAAAACGCGCGTAATGATTACAAAACTATTTCAGCAAATCCCTCGAGATCACAATTTTCTGTATTTCTGAAGTGCCTTCGTAAATTTGTGTCAGCTTGGCTTCGCGCATCAGGCGTTCCACGTGGTATTCTTTGGTATAGCCATATCCGCCATGTATCTGAACAGCTTCGGTGGTCACTTCCATTGCGATATCAGCGGCATATTGTTTAGCCATGGCACTGGCCACGCCATATGGTTTGCCCTGATCTTTGAGCCAGGCAGCCTTAAGGCAGAGGTTGCGTGCATTTTCAACTTTTACAGCCATATCGGCCAGCTTAAAGGCGATGACTTGGTGGTTGGCTATTTCCGTTCCAAAAGCCTTGCGTTCTTTGGAATAGGCCACAGCACGTTCCAGCGCTCCTGAAGCCAGTCCAAGTGCCTGAGCGGCAATCCCAATGCGGCCACCTTCGAGGACTTTCATGGCAAATTTAAATCCAAAGCCATCTTCGCCGATGCGATTCTCCTTCGGGATTTTCACATCGTTAAACATCACCGAATGGGTGTCGGAGCTGCGCATCCCCATCTTGTCCTCGTGAGGACCTAAAGTGATGCCGGGTGTGTTTTTTTCAATCACAAAAGCGTTTATGCCTTTGTGTTTCTTTTCGGGATGTGTTTGCGCAATCAGCACATAGGTAGAGGCCGAATTGGCATTGGTAATCCAGTTCTTGGTTCCGTTCACCAGGTAGTAATCGCCTTTGTCTTCGGCTGTTGTACGTTGGCTGGTGGCATCCGATCCTGCTTCGGGTTCCGAAAGCAGGAAAGCACCTAACACTTCGCCGCGTGCCAGGGGTTTCAGGTATTTTTCTTTGATATAGTCTGATCCAAATGCTTCCAATCCATAGCATACCAGCGAATTGTTTACTGACACGATCACACTGGCGGAGGCATCAACTTTGCTGAGTTCTTCCATCGCCAGCACATACGAAACAGTATCCATGCCGCTTCCGTCGTATTGGGGATCAACCATGATGCCCATAAAGCCCAGGTCGGTCAGGTTTTTTACGTGATGAGTCGGAAATTCTGCTTTGGCATCACGTTCGATTACATCTTTAATAAGTTCGCGCTGTGCATAGTCGCGGGCTGCTTGCTGGATCATCAGCTGCTCTTCGGTAAATTCAAAGTTCATGTTTTTTGTTTTTTATGGTCAAATTAAAAATTATAATGTTTTTGTGTTAGTTTTTGACGTGCCTCCCGAAATGCTGTAAGTATTTCAGTAATTATTTCAGCGGCAGGTTTTTCATCGCTGATCAGTGCGGCAACCTGTCCTATTTCCAATTCTCCTTCGTCCAGATCGCCCTCAAACATCCCTTTTTTGGCTCGTGCCCTCCCAAGAATTTTTTTTAGTTCATCAGGCTTTGCGCAGGCCAGCTCAGCGGCTTTCACCTGCTCATAAAAGGCATTTTTAAGCAATCGGACAGGGACGAGCTGTTTCATGCTTAACATGGTAGCGCCATCTTTTGCAACAATCACAGCCTGTTTAAAGGCTTTATGGGCCGATGATTCCTTAGCAGCCACAAAGCGCGAACCAAGCTGCACCCCGTCAGCTCCCAATGCCATTGCAGCAAGCATCTGCCGTCCGGTAGCAATACCTCCTGCAGCAATCACCGGGATGTTTACGGATTGCTTGATAAGCGGAATAAGGGTCATGGTGGTGGTTTCTTCTATGCCGTTGTGCCCTCCGGCTTCAAAGCCCTCGGCAACAATAGCATCCACACCGGCTTCTTCTGCTTTGTGGGCAAACTTCTGATTGGCAATTACATGCACAACTGTGCGCCCATGCGATTTTAGCAATTGGGTATATTTGGCCGGGTTTCCTGCCGAAGTAAATACGATGGGAACATCCTCGCGCAGTATGATTTGTATCAGCTCATCAGTTTGGGGATAAAGCAAGGGCACATTCACACCAAATGGCTTGGTGGTGGCAGCTTTACACTTTTGGATGTGTTCTTCCAGTACTTCAGGATACATCGATCCCGCCCCGATGAGCCCCAAGCCTCCGGCATTGCTCACGGCAGCCGCCAGTTTCCAGCCGCTGCACCAGATCATGCCGGCTTGTATGATGGGGTACTTAATGCCAAAAAGCGATGTGACCATAAAAAGCTGCTTACTCCTCAACTTCTCCGTTCATACTTTTCATCATGGCATCCACCAGGTTGTAGGCGCCGTCCCAAATATCGGTGATGGTGGCTTCGAGCATATAGCAGGGAGTCGTGAACACCATGTTGGGGGCATCATACACTACATCGCCATGTTCGGTCTGCACGTGCATGCCGCCCATGCTTTCTATCACATCGATGGTTTCCTGATCACTTCCGATGGTTACATCTACTTCTCCAAGGACTTTTACAACAAATGTGGGGGAGATGCACATGGCACCAATTGGTTTTTGTGCGGCATTCATCGCCCGGATGGCTTGTTCCACTTCAGGATTTACTGTGGCATTAGCGCCTTCGAAGGCTACAGTGGAAAGGTTTTTGGCTGCACCAAAGCCGCCCGGGAAAAGGATGGCATCGAAATCAGCTGCCTTAAATTCGCTGAGGGATTTGATCTTTCCGCGGGCAATTCGGGCAGATTCAATCAGGACATTACGTTTTTCGGGCATTTCCTCTCCGGTGAGGTGGTTGATCACATGATGCTGAGCAATATCGGGAGCAAAACATTGGTATTCGCCTCCGGCTTGCGCAATGGCAAGCATGGCCAGCGTGGCTTCATGGATTTCGGCGCCATCATAAACGCCGCAACCAGCTAAAACTACTGCAAATTTCTTCATAGGGCATTCTATATTTTTTGGTTTATTATCCTCTTTTGTAAACTATTGCAACAACCGTTACATCATCGCCACCCATATTGACAGTCATGCCAAATGGCCGGTCAGCAGGGATGTCGATTTGTGCCTGTCCGGCAATGCCGGTTAGTTGCTGCCAAATGGTTACTGCCTGATGCACGCCGGTAGCACCTGTGGGATGTCCCCAGCCGATCAATCCACCGGTGGTGTTCATGGGCATGACTCCGGTGCGGGCTGTGTTTCCGGCTGCCACATATTCGGCGCCTTTGCCTTTTCCGGCAAGACCAAGTGCCTCAACAGCCAGCAATCCTGCAATGCTGAAACAGTCGTGGGTTTCAACGGTTGCCACCTGATCCATGGTGATTTCGGCCATAGCCAGTGCCTTATCGGCTGCTTTTTTGATGGTGGTAAGTTCCACGGGATCGACGGGATCTTTGGTGATATTGCGCGTTACCTGCGCCCAACCAGCAATTTCAACAGCTTGTGATTTGTCGATGCCCAGCTTATGTAATCCTTCTTCTGAACTCACAAGAATGCCGGAAGCACCATCAGAAACCTTGGAACAATCGAGCACGTTCAGGTTATCTACAAAGGCTTTTCCGTTGGGCTTCATTTTATCGTACAAACTAGCCAGGTCGGGAGTGGTATTATGATGTTCCTGTGCATCAGGATCGAGGCGTGCATTTTCGATGGCATTTACAAACCATTGCCGCATGCCGGCACGGGCATAATCGTAGCCATATTTTTCATAATACACACCGGCACGATCCGAAAACTGTCCGGGGAAGAAAAAGGCATGACCTGTTTTACGATTCTGAAACCAGCCGGCACCGGCCAGGATATCAGCGCCATAGATGGCTTTTACTGTGTTTTGTACTTCCACGCCAAGTGAAAGAGCTACTTCGGCTGTTCCTGCAAGCACCGAGCGCATGGCGCTGATGAGCGAAAGACCCCCTGAAGCACAAGCGCCCTCTACACTTAATGAAGGTTTATATTCGAGTTTGTCGTCAATCAATCCCGCAAAACCACCCAAATGCGCCTGTTTGTTGAAACGGGCTGCCATAAAATTGCCAATCACTGTTTCATCGATTTTGGCAGCATCACCAATTTGTTTCACAACACCTTTGCCGGCTTCGCTGATGTAATGCTCAATGCCTGGACGTTCTTTTTTCGGATTGAATTCTTTGCGGCCGGTTCCGAGTGATACCGTATTGAAACCGGCTGTTATATAGAGTTTTTTCTGCATGATTTTCAGTTTTTTGCGTTAAGCGAAATAGTTGTTGATGGGCCCAAAGGCATGGAAGAAACCCGTTAGCATCACGGTATTTACATCTTCGGCCTGATTCGCCACTCCGTCGCTTACAAGCTTGCGTCCGATGGCATCAGCGTTTTGTCCGTATTTTATTGCCAGTTTTGCTCCCAAGTTATCAGCGCTTTTCATGGCTTCAAAATAGGGGACAAAATGGCTGTCCTTGTTAGCGATGCGCACAGCGGCTTTCCAGGGTTTATGTGCAGCTGGCAGTTCACCCAGTTCCTGATCGCAGGAGGTAGCAAACTCAT
The DNA here is from genome assembly GCA_964592595.1 of uncultured Lentimicrobiaceae bacterium. Lineage (GTDB taxonomy): Bacteria > Bacteroidota > Bacteroidia > Bacteroidales > F082 > UBA5536. Next base: position 94,793 of record CAZQFH010000004.1, read on the forward strand.
CCACAGCAATATAGGTTTGCTTATTGATTTCGTAAACCGCTGTGATAGCGCCTTTTTGGTATTTCAGGAAGCCGTCTTTTTGAGCACCGCTCGATTGCTGTCCGCCTTTTACGTTAAGTTCCAGCAGCTGATCGAGCAGCGGACTATGCAGGTTTTCATCTTTCATATGCGGATTCATCACTTTCATGATAAACTGTACCACGTCAATACCCACATAATCAATTAATTGAAATATACCCATTGGCCGAACTAAAAATTCCTGACTCACTTTGTTAATCATATAAACCGCTTCATGAAAGGGTCTGTTTTTGGCCAGTTCCAATGCCTGATTGATGCCATACAAAGCATCGCGCATAAAATGGCCGTTGCCAATAAAGCCGGCAATATCGTTGCTGGGCACCACCACTTTACGAAGTGCTGTGGCATAATCCAGCGCAAACTGTTTCATTTCGGGTTCACTATTGTGCGTAACGATCAGTTCGACAAGCTTTTGAACGGCTGGTGGATTATAAAAGTGGAATCCAAGCACCCTGCCCTTTAATCCTGCTTCTGATTCTATCAGATGAATAGGTACTGAAGATGTATTTGTAAAATACCAGGGTTTATTGGGGTTGTTTTCATCAATCTGTTTGAGGATTTTAACCTTGAGGTCTTTGTTTTCGGTTACGGCCTCAAAAACAAGCCCGGCGCGGTAAGCTGTCTCCAATGCAGTGGTAGGTCGCACCAGCTTGAGTACGTCATTCACATACTGATCGATGATATCATAATTTTCGATCAGATCGGCTGTGTTAGCATATATTTGCCTGAGCCAGACTGTTTTTTTCTCAGCAATTTTAAGCACCTGCATGCGCAGATAGTCCATCAGTCCTGCCAGACCTTCATCAGAGAGGTCGATGGCATTAAGTACAAATGTTTTTTCTTTGTTTTCAGGTTTCAGGCTGATGTCGGCCATTTCCACGGCGGTGAGCAGTAAAATACCACTGCCCATCTTTCCTGCTGCACCGAGCACCGCCACCTGTTGGATGCGTTCGTCGTAAGTCATAAGGGTTGTTATTTTTTTTGGGTTATTTACCAGTTTGGTTTTCTTTTTCCCAGAAAAGCTTGCATGCCTTCGCGGCCTTCTGAGTTTTCGCCAAAGAGCGATCCAAAATGATCGGCTTCCAGTTCGCTGCCTGTTTCCAGATCAGTTTCCAGAGCTTTTCGGGTAAGCATTTTTACTTTACTCACAGCCTGAGGACCTTTTTGGGCAATTGTTTCGGCCAGTTTTAGCGCTTCTTCAAGCAGCTGTTCGGGTTCAATAATTTGTTGTATTAAACCCATACGCAGAGCTGTTTGGGCATCGATCATCTCGGCCGAAGTAAGCAGGTAAAGGGCATTTCCAAGCCCGACATGGCGCGGCAGGCGCTGTGTTCCGGCAAAACCGGGTGTAAGTCCCAGATTAACTTCCGGCTGCCCGAATTTAGCTTTGGCCGAAGCAATACGGATATCGCATGCCATAGCGAGTTCGAGACCACCACCAAGTGCAAAGCCATTGATAGCAGCTATTACAGGAAACGGAAGCAGTTCGAGCGAACGAAAAGTTTGTTGGCCACGGCTGCCAAAAGCTGTGCCTTCGTCTTGATTTTTATCGACCATCTCGGCAATATCAGCTCCGGCAACAAAGGCTTTGCCCTCGCCTGTAATCAGCATCACACGGATGTTTTGGTCTTGCGAAAGCTGCGCAACCAGCTGATCCATTTCTTCAAAAAATAAGGTGTTGAGGGCGTTGAGCGCTTCGGGTCTTTTAATCACCACGATAGCAATGCCATTACGTATTTCGGTAGTTAAAATCTTGAAATTAGACATCATGTCAGGTTATTTATTGATTGGTCAAAGATAAAATTTTTATTCAATCTAATTAGGATTGCAATCGTTTTCGCCAATCTTAGATAGCCTGTTAAGGTTTTTTAACATCCAAAATACCAACACTATAGCGTCAATTTAAGATTTTATTAACAAGGAATGGAAGTTTTAGTTGTACTTTTGTCAGGTGAGTCAAAAATGGTACATAAGTACGTTTGCAGTTTTAATGGCTGTGATTGTGTTGGTAGGGTCTGTTGGACTCACCATCAATGCACACTATTGTAGTACACAAAAAACACTGCAGAAAAGTCTTTTTACAGCTGAAATACATTGTAATCACGAGTCCCACAGCTGTGACATTGTGGCAATGAAACATGATACTGCACAAGCTTGTTGCACTGTTCATCAAGTGTATAAGCAAACAAAGGACTGCTGTACTGATTTCAGCAAATATGTGAAGCTGGTAACAGAATTTGATCTGCCCAAGATAAAAGTTGTTTTCAACCATTTTTTAACTGTTGTAGTCAGGTTGTTTGAATTGGTTGTTCCGGTAACTGAAGATAATAAAACCTCGGTTTTTTCTGATGCACCTGATGATACCAACCTACCAGGCAGTGGCACGAAATTCCTGATTGCCTGTTCGCAGCTTAAGCTCGCCCATCACCTGCTTTAATCTCCTTTCTATTTTAATTTTTTTATCGTGTTCGGCTTTGGCCGGACTGAAATGTTTTAACATATTAAAGCAATGAAAATCAGTATTTTTAAATTATTATTATGGAGTGCTTTAGGATTGTTGTTCACAACAGTACATGCACAAAAAGTCAGTGGGATAGTTTATGAGACCGGCGAAAATGGTGATCAGCCATTGCCCGGAGTAAATATTTATTGGTCGGGCACACAAACCGGAACAATAAGCGATGCGGAGGGTAATTACAAAATCAAACGTCCGCCACACGCTCATATGTTGGTGTTTAGTTTTGTAGGCTATGCCAACGACACCATTCATGCCTCCCATGATGAAAGTAGTTACGATCATATTATGTCGGGCAGTAAAACACTCGAAGAGGTGGAGGTAGTTAATCGTGCCAAAACCAATTTTGTATCTCGATTGAGTACGGTAAATGCCCAAACGATCACTTCGGGGGAGTTACAAAAGGCGGCATGCTGCAACCTTTCCGAAAGTTTTGAAACCAGCGCCAGCGTGGATGTTTCTTACAGCGATGCCGTTACGGGTGCCAAACAGATCGAGCTGCTTGGCCTGAGTGGCATTTATACGCAGATGATGAGCGAAAATATTCCAAACCTGCGTGGTTTGGCCACTTCGTTTGGGCTGGGTTATGTGCCCGGCAGCTGGATGGAATCTATTCAGGTTTCCAAAGGTGCTTCCTCTGTTTTAAATGGTTACGAATCTATCAGCGGTCAAATCAATGTGGAATATAAAAAGGCTGAAACAAGTGAGCGTTTCTTTCTGAATCTTTTTCAGGATCATATGGGCCGGAGTGAGATCAATTTTAACACCAAAGCTGGTATCAGCGATCATATGCATGCTATGGTGATGGGTCATTGGAGTCGCAATGGCACCAAACATGACGATAATGGTGATGGCTTTCTGGATGATCCGCTTTATACACAATACAACCTTTTTGTTAGAACAGATTTTCATGCCAAAAACTTTGAAGGGCAGTTTGGTGTCAAAGGCCTGAAGGAAGAGAGGCGGGGAGGACAGCTTCGTTTTGATGCTGATAAGCCGCGCGATGTTGACAATGGCTATGGCATCGAGCTGCTTACCGAACGTGTGGAAACATTCCTGAAAACCGGTTTTATCTTTGCACGTCCGCAAACAAGTTTAGGCATCCAGCAACAGTTTACCTTTCACCATATGGATACCTATTTTGGGTTGAGGGATTACGAAGGCACTCAATATAGTTATTATGGCAATGCACTGTTTCAGAGTTATATAAGCGATACACGACATACCTATACAACAGGTTTCAGTTATTTGTATGACCGTTTTGAAGATCAGCTGAACGACAGTACTTTTAACCGAACCGAAAGCGTTCCGGGAGTGTTTTATCAATACACCTATAGCGATGGCACTAAGCTCAATCTGATTGCAGGTATGCGCTTGGATCACCACAACGAGTTTGGATTTTTTGCTACGCCGCGCATTCATTTTCGTTACGGATTTAACGAGCATAATATATTGCGTCTCTCAGCCGGAAAAGGCTATCGCACCGCTAATATTCTTGCAGAAAACACTTCCATGCTCGCTTCTTCGCGGCAGCTGGTGGTGCGCGAACAGCCAAAGATGGAAGAAGCCTGGAATTATGGCTTGAATTTTAGCAAGCATATTGATATGAAAAACAGGGAACTAACCATCGGTTTGGATATATACAGAACCGAATTTATCAATCAGGTAATTATCGATCGCGATGCAGATGCCCAGAAGGTGTTGGTTTATAACCTGGATGGCAGATCTTACTCCAACAGCATCCAACTTGAAGTTAATTACGAATTGTTGAAAGGGTTGGATGTGACGGCAGCTGCGCGTTTTAATGATGTACAAATGACGCTGAATAACGAACTGCAGGAAAAACCGCTGGTAAACAAATACAAGGCCTTGGTAAGTCTGTCGTATGTTACCAATTTGCGCAAATGGCAGTTCGATTTTACCACGCAATTCAATGGCGTGAGCCGTCTGCCTTCAACAGCAGGCAATCCAGAGCCTTATCGCCTGGATGATTATTCGCCGGCCTACACCATTGTGAATGCACAGGTGACTAAGTTTTTTCGGAAGTGGAATATCTACCTCGGCGGAGAAAATCTGACAAATTTTAAGCAAAACAATCCAATTTTAGCGGCCAATGAACCTTTCGGGCCTTATTTTGATTCCAGCATTATCTGGGGTCCAATAAATGGGATAAAGGTTTATGCCGGTTTGAGATATACAATTGAATAACCTTAAAAATTACTGATTATGAAAAAGATAGCATTAATAATTATCAGTATCGTATTGATTGTTCCCATTAGCGTTTTCGCGCAGGATGGCAAAAAAAAGAAAACAGAAACTGTCGAAATACAAACTTCGGCCATTTGTGACATGTGCAAAGAAAGACTGGAGAAAAATCTGGCTTTTGAGAAGGGCGTGAAAGCGGTTGAACTGAACGAAGAAACCAAAGTGATCAGTATTACCTACAAAAAAGGTAAAAACGATAAGGAAAGCCTGAAAAAGGCCATCACTAAAATTGGCTACGATGCCGATGACTTACCTGCCGATCAGGAAGCCCATGATAAGTTGCCCGACTGCTGTCAGCAAGGCAATGAGCCGCATTGATAGGGTGTGAAACCTTAATTAAATATCCAGAATCCTGCAGAGGTTTTTGGATTTTTTTTGCTGTGTAAGTTTGGAAATGAAAGCGTGATTCGTGAAATTGTTGGTTGCATCATGCAAAAAATGTTAAAAAATGTTGGTTATAGTATGCAAAATATGTATATATTTGTTGGTTCTATCATGCTAATAATGCCATTTGATGCTATTTAACAATAATAATATGGAACGTTTAATTGAAAAATATCAAAGACGCATCGCTTTTACACAAACAGATTTTGTGCGAAGCATCATGCACGAGATCAATTGGCAAGCGCGTCTTATAGGTATAAAGGGAGCAAGGGGTGTTGGTAAAACAACCTTATTGTTACAATACATCAAGCTCAATTTCGACAAAATGCCGGAAAAGGCGCTTTATGTAAGTCTTGATAATATCTGGTTCAGTAAAAATTCGCTCAGCGAACTTGCAGATAAATTTGTAAAGCAGGGTGGTACACATCTCTTTCTGGATGAAGTACATAAATATCCTGATTGGTCAGTTGAACTTAAAAATATTTATGATGATTATCCGGAACTTTCGATCGTTTTTACGGGTTCATCGATGCTCGAAATATTAAATGCCCGGGCTGATCTCAGTCGCAGGGCTGTTGTTTATACGCTGCAAGGATTATCATTTCGTGAATACCTCAATTTGACCAATCATACGAACTTCAAAGCTTACACTTTAGATGATATTCTTGAAAATCATGCTGAAATATCCCAACACATCGTGAAGCAGATAAAACCGCTTCAATTTTTTACGCAATACCTTAAAGGAGGGTATTATCCGTTTTTTTTGGAGCAAGCAGCGTTGTATTTTCAAAGGCTTGAAGAAGTTGTTAATATGATTCTTGAGATAGAGTTGCCGCAGCTAAAACATTTGAATCTCGCGTATCTGCCTAAAATCAAGCAGCTGCTTTATATCATTGCTGTTTCGGCTCCTTTCACGCCAAATATTTCCAAACTTAGCGAGCAAATCGGAATTAACCGCGAAACTTTACTGTCATACCTTTGGTATTTGAATCAGGCACAGTTGATAGCCAATATTTACCGTGATAGTAATGGAATCACAAGATTACAAAAACCCGACAAGTTATTTCTTGAGAATACCAATTTGATGTTTGCGCTTTCGTCTGATACGATGAATACAGGAAATGTGCGCGAAACATTTTTTGTGAACCAGTTGAAATATCAGCATCGGGTGGAAATTGCAGAACAGGCCGATTTTTTAATCGACAACCGCTATACCATTGAGATTGGTGGAAAGACAAAAGGACGCAGGCAAATCAAAGACCTGGAAAATGCATTTATTGCAGCAGACGATCTGGAGTTTGGTTTTGCGAATAAAATTCCGCTGTGGCTATTTGGTTTTTTGTATTAGGGCAGTTTGTGGTTTGCTTTGACACACTTTTTTGAACAGCTTCACACACTCCCAATACAAATCAAAAAACCTGCCTTCCTGCGTCAAGTTTATCTGCTAAAGACAGACAGGCAGGTCAACAAATCAACAAATCAACACCCAATATACCTGGAAATCACCAAAACGCAAAGTTCACAAGAATTACACGAGGTTCACTACGGGATATGGAGAAGGATTGAGCTACAACTGTCGGTTAGCAAAACTTGTCAGGTTTTTTTTAAAAACTGAAGAAGTTTATGAGGGTCTTGTCTGTTATCCAAAAATCCAGTAATTATTATTTTGAATTTATCAAATTCGTACAAGATACTATAATGTGTCATGATAATTGCTCTTGTTTCTCCAAAATTTGTTTTCTTCCCCATTTCGGGTTGAAATTTGAGCAATTCAGTTCTTTCTTTAATTGCTATATTAAGCTTTTGAGAATAACGATTACTTTTATTGCGATTGTTTCAATAATCAAATACATGATCTCTTTGCCTTATTGCTGTTTGAGTCCAAAATATTTTCAATCCATCCATTTTGAATCCGCATTATTCAAATCATTTTCTGACACTAAATTGCCAAGCTTAATATCATTCTCACTCATCAGTAGCATCTCAATTTGATCTGAATCCAGATTTAATAAATCCTCTTTCTGAGTCGAATTAATTATGCTATCAATCGCATTGAGCAATTGCACATTATCGGTGACCATAATTTTATCAATTAGCCTGTTTCTTATATCATCTATTGTTCTCATAATCAATTTTTACTACAAAAATCGTCAATTTTTATGGTTCTGTCAAATACCGAATAATTGGTGGTGCAACAAAATCAGATATTTTTTTTTAAAAAGGATGATTTTTAAATAGCCTAATGTCTTCTTCGTTTGTTTGTGGTTAAACGACAAAACAAATCAACACCCAATATACCTGGAAATCACCAAACGTTGTATTTCTGAAGTGCCTTCACCAATTTGTAGCAGGCGCTGGTCGCGGTAAAAACGTTCCACAGCATAATCTTTCATCAGGCCGTAGCCGCCGTGAATCTGAACGGCTTCGTCGGCCACTTCCTTGGCGATTTCGGAGCAGTAGAGCTTGGCCATTGCCGATTCCAGTCCAAATGGTCGGCCTTCATCCTTGAGCCAGCAGGCTTTGTAGAGCAGGTTACGTGCCAGTTCTATCTTCATAGCCATATCGGCAAGCTTAAAGGCATTAACTTGAAACTTGGAGATGGGCTGGCCAAATTGTTTGCGTTCTTTAGCGTATGCAAGTGCCAGTTCGTAGGCTCCCTGTGCTGCGCCCAGTCCCATAGCGGCGATCGACAAACGACCTGCATCGAGAGTGGCCAGCATGATTTTTGAGCCTTGTCCTATTGCTCCCAAAAGATTTTCTTTGGGCACATGCACATCGTCAAAAAACAATTCCGATGTATCTGATGCCCGCCACATCATTTTGTTGTGCATGGGCACCCGCTTAAAACCTTTGGTATCGCCATCCACCAAAATGGTAGTGAACTGCTTTTTGCCATCTTTTTCGCCCGAAACAGCCTGTACGGTGCAGCCTATATTGATTTCGGAGGCGCCATTGGTGATAAAAATCTTGGAGCCGTTGATCACCCACTCATCGTCCTGAATTTCGGCTGTGGTTTTCGAACCGCGCGAATCTGATCCGGCTCCGGGTTCAGTAAGGCCAAAACTCCATAACGCTTCTCCTGTGCAAAGTTTAGGCAGGTATTTCATTTTTTGGTCTTCTGTGCCATAGTAATACAACGGCCCAATACCCAATGAGTTATGCGCAGCAAGCGTGGCCGCCTGTGATCCGTCTATGCGGGCAAGTTCTTCAACTGCAATAATATACGAAAGTGTATCCAATTCCTGTCCGCCATATTTTTCGGGCAGGTACATCCCGAAAAGTCCCAGCTCGCCCATACGCTTGGTTAGCGCAGTTGAGAATTCGGCTTTTTCGTCTAGTTCCTGTGCAACGGGTTTGATCTCGCGTTCGGCAAATTCACGAACGGTTACGCGAATCAGTTTGTGTTCTTCTGACAGATCGAAATTCATGATTTATTTTTTTTCTGGTTAGTCTTTTTCTTGGGGCGAAAGGTGAATCAATTGCTTTTTAGCATCCACCATTTCATCCGTTTTCACATTGATTTTGTCCACAATAGCATCAAAAGGTGCAACAATATTGTTTTCCATTTTCATAGCTTCTACAACAAGCAGAATGGCACCCCTGTTCACTTGTTGGCCTTTTTTTATGTTGATTTGAATCACTTTTCCGGGCATGGGAGCAAAGAGTCCGCCTTCTTCTTCCCCGGCTGCATGCTGTCCGTGATCCAGTTTTTCATTGAGTTCGTCCTTGCGTTCGCAAAAGAAAAGCAACCCGTTGTATTGCAGGAGCCATTCCCCCGATTCGTTTTGGGAAATGGCAATTGTATAGCTTTTGCCGGCCATACCGAATCGTATTTCTAATCCATTCCATGAGAGGAATTTAAGTTCAAGTTTCTGATCGTTGGTTTTTAATTTGAGTTGACCTTGTGAAAATTGATCAATAATAAATTCAAATTCTTGTTGTGCTAATCGAACAATAATGTTCTTATTCAGGCGCCAATAACCGATTTGCTGCCAAACGTTTTCTGGCTCAAAGCCTTCTAAAAACGCTTTGTTGAGGCTATAGAGCAGGAAGGCAGCAGCAATAAGTTTATGGTCGGCTTCTTTATGTTGCTTTTTGCTCCATGCAATAAGCGATTCGGTATGCGTATCACAATAGGCTGTGCTGATAGTGTTTGAGATAAAGGCTTCATTTTGGATCACAGCAATCAAAAAGGGGATATTGGTTTGAATGCCATGAATCACATATTTTTTAAGCGCTGTCAAACTGGTTCGGATTGCTTCTTGCCTGTTTTCTCCAAAACCAATCAGTTTGCTGATCATGGGGTCATAATCGGGCCTCACCGGAGCAGGGCCATCAAGGCTGCTGTCGATTCGGATATTACCCAATTTTGGTTCGCTGTAAGCGATTACATTTCCGGGTGAGGGTATAAATTTTTTCGCCGGATCTTCAGCATAGATACGGCATTCAATGGCGTGGCCGGTTTGCTGTATGTCAACCTGATGGTAACGCAATTTTTCGCCTTGGGCAATAAATAACTGCTCTTCAACCAGATCGATACCGGTAACTAATTCGGTTACGGGATGCTCAACCTGTATGCGAGTATTCATTTCCAGAAAGTAGAAATTAAGCTCCGGATCAACCAGAAACTCAATAGTTCCGGCACTTTGGTAACCAATTTTCTGACAAATGGCCACAGCGGCTTTTCCCATTTCTTCGCGTACCTCGGGCGTAAGTGTTGGAGAGGGTGATTCTTCTATAATTTTCTGATAACGCCGCTGTATGCTGCATTCACGTTCATAAAGGTGTATGGCATTTCCGTGCTGATCGGCCAGCACCTGTATTTCGATATGGCGTGGATTTTCGATAAACTGTTCAATATAAACCGTTCCGTCTCCAAAATAATTTTGTGCTTCGCGGGCTGTGGTTTCCAAGATCTGCGGCAGCTCTTCCATATTTCTGACGATGCGCATGCCCTTGCCTCCTCCGCCGGAAGCAGCCTTAACAAGCACCGGAAAGGGAAGTTTGCCGGCTTGTTGTAAGAGTTCTTCCGGACTTCCGGTAATGCCCTGTGTGATATGAAGACCGGCTTCGACAGCATATTGACGTGCCGTAATTTTATTTCCCATCAGGGTGATGGATTCCTGTGAAGGTCCGATAAACAGCAGATTATTTTTTTTGCAGGCTGCTGTCAGCACCTGGTTTTCGGATAAAAAGCCATAACCCGGATGTATGGCTTGTGCTCCGGTGTCGATGGCTGCCTGAATGATCTTCTCCACATTCAGGTAGGTTTCAGACAGCTTACCATTGCCAAGACCAATGCTTTCGTCAGCCCTTTGCACATGAAGTGCATCAGCATCATTGTCGGCAAAAACAGCAACGGACTGTATTCCCATTTTATCAAGGGTACGGATGATGCGTACAGCTATTTCCCCGCGGTTGGCAATCAGAACTTTAGTTATTTTTTTCATGGAATCCAATTGGGTTTACGTTTATCAAAAAATGCTGCAAGGCCTTCCTGTCCTTCCTCTGAAGCGCGCAATTCAGCAATTTGTTTGGTGGTGAAATTCAAAATCTCAGCTGCTTCATCATGAGACTCAGTAACTTTTTGAATCAAGGTTTTACAGGCTTTGATTGCCATAGGACCACTGCTCAGTAGCTGTCGGGTATATGTGCTGATAAGCTCCTCCTGATTTTCGGATTGAAAAACCTGATTGACGAGCTTAAAACGATAGGCTTCCGCAGCAGTAAATTTGCGACCCGTTAGCATCAGTTCGCGGGCGGCAGCTTCGCCACAGCGCGCAATCACAAAAGGAGAGATGGTAGCCGGAGTGATGCCTAACTTTACTTCGCTAAAGGCAAAAACTGTGGCTTCATGTGCCAGTACAATATCGCAGGCTGCCGATAATCCGTTGGCTCCGCCAAAAACAGCGCCATGTACAACAGTCATTACCGGAACTGCGCAGTATTTGACACTTTCAAATAAGCCAGCCAGTTTTTTTGCATCACCAAGGTTTTCGTCGAAACCAAATCCGGCAATCTCTTTCATATAATGCAGATCAGCACCAGCACTAAAGGATGGGCCTTTTCCACTGAGAATTACAAGCCTGAGCGATTCTTGTTTTTCTAAAAAGGAAAAGGCAGCGGTAAGTTCTGCAATCATTTCTGCATTAAAAGCGTTGTGTTTTTCAGGGCGGTTGAGCTCCAGCCTTGCAACGCCTTCATTGATGTCGAGTAAGATTGTTTTGAAAATTTTGTCCATGCTTTTTACATTCTGAAGACTCCATATTGTTGTTCGGGGAAGGGCTTATTCAATGCGGCGGCAATTCCCAAAGCCAGTATTTTTCGGGTATCAGCGGGATCGATAATGCCGTCGTCCCACAGCCGTGCCGTGCTGTAATAAGCTGATCCTTCGCGCTCGTATTTTTCGAGAATAGGTTTTTTGAGGGCGTCAATTGCTTCCTGCGTCATCTCGATTCCTTTGGCTCGTAACTGATCTTGTTTTACGGTTGCCAGCACATTGGCAGCCTGTTCGCCCCCCATCACAGAGATTTTGGCATTAGGCCACATAAATAGCAAGCGCGGGCCAAAGGCACGACCTGCCATGCCGTAGTTGCCTGCTCCAAATGAACCTCCGAAAATCACTGTAAATTTAGGAACATTAGCATTTGAGACGGCATGTACCATTTTGGCACCGTCTTTGGCAATTCCACCCCGTTCAAAATCCTTGCCAACCATAAAACCGGTGATGTTTTGCAGAAAAATCAGTGGAATTTTACGTGAAGTACACAACTCAATAAAATGCGTGGCTTTGAGTGCTGATTCTGAAAACAACACGCCATAATTAGCAATAATTCCCACGGGAAACCCCATGATATGCGCAAATCCTGTTACCAGCGTGGTGGCGTATCGCACTTTAAACTCCTGAAAACGTGAGCCATCTACGATACGTGCTATAATCTCACGTGGATCAACCTGTTTGCGCAGGTCGAGCGGTGCAATACCATAAAGCTCTTTCGGGTCGTAAAGCGGTTCTTCCGGCTCAATGATATCAAGTGTTTGGGTGTTTTTTGGTTGCAGGTTTTCGAAGATATTTCTGCAAATTTGAATAGCATGTGTGTCGTTCTCAGCAAAATGGTCGGCCACACCTGAAACGGCGGTGTGCACATCGGCTCCGCCTAGATCTTCTGCTGTTACTTCTTCGCCTGTGGCAGCCTTTACTAACGGCGGGCCGCCAAGGAAAATAGTTCCTTGATTTTTAACGATGATGGTTTCGTCACTCATTGCGGGTACATAAGCACCTCCTGCTGTGCAGCTTCCCATCACAATGGCCACCTGTGCCAGCCCCATGGCCGACATACGGGCCTGATTAAAGAAAAAGCGACCAAAGTGATCCCGATCAGGAAAAACAGTGTCCTGTTCTGGTAAAAAGGCACCTCCCGAATCAACCATATAAACGCATGGCAGGCCGTTTTCCAAGGCAATTTCCTGTGCACGCAAATGCTTTTTGATCGTGTATTGCATGTATGTGCCTCCTTTTACGGTAGCATCATTGGCGATGATTACGGTTTCGCGCCCATGAATCACGCCAATGCCGGTGACAATTCCTGCTGAGGGGAATCCGTTTTCATAAAGCTCGTATGCTGCCATGGGCGAAAGCTCCAGAAAGGGGGTGTTTTTATCGATTAAAAGGTCGATGCGCTCGCGGGCAAGCAATTTGTTGCGGTTTTTATGCTTTTCAACAGCATCGGAACTTCTACCCGAAATGCTTTGTTTCAGGCGTTGCTGATAGGTTTTCATCACAACTTCATAGGCCTTTATATTGGCCTGAAAGCTTTCGGAACTGGTGTCGATTTTTGACTGGATAGTGTACAAAGCGGTCGTTTTAAGTTTAGTTGAACAAAAATGAATTCCGAAATACCGGAATTGCACAGCAAGGGGTAAAAGTAAAAAAAATGTGGAAATGCGAGGAGAATTAGCTGGCTGAAGTTATAAGAAGGGTTGGTATATGGTAGAAAAATGAATTTATTTGCACTCAAATCTCCAATGTAGTTCAGAATTTATTTCTTTGAACTTTTTCTTTCAATTTTTTCGATTACGCTTTCAAAATCACTATCATTAAATTGTTTTAGTTGGTTTTGAATAAACTTACTATACGCTTTCTCAGCATTTTCTTTTGCTAATTCATGTGAGATACTTCCGGCATGAGATAATATTTCACGATCATTTAAGCTTAAAAACCCGTTTAATTTTTCAATCCAATCCTTCATATACATTGGTAATCTCCTTAGGGCTTGGCCTTGCGCGAAAATTAGGTTTTGCTCCACTAAATTATTCAACGCAGTCAATTTATCTTCGTTCAGGTAGTTTTGCCGCTTTTGGTCTGGTATATAATTAGTTGTGATTTGTTTTCTGCCATGGATTTTGTTTGTTTTCTTAAGAGGCAATTATACTTTGAACGGATTTCACTCATAATATTTTGTGAGATTATTTATTTATTTTGAAGAAAGCAGGTAAATTTAATAATAGTTTATTTTTTTATTCGGTTAAAAATAGAAATAAATTAGCAGGATAGGATGTTTTACTCTCAATTGATCAATTAGCTTTTCAACTTCATCAACAAAAACCTCCCTAACATGTAAATTATCTTGCTTTTTGCACAGATCGAAAAATCTGCATATTTTAGCCACGCTTAAAAACGCAATGCTTGCTAACCCAAATCAAAACATAATGAATTATCCTAAAAAAGTTGTTATCGGAGATATTACTGTTCGTGACGGCTTTCAGCACGAGGAAAAGTTTATTTCAACCGCAGCAAAATTATGGCTCACCGAAGAGTTGATTTTATCAGGTTTTAAACATCTCGAACTCACGAATTTTGGCAATCCAAAGGGAATGCCGCAGTTTAAGGATGCTGATGAGCTTTTTAAAAGTGTTCGCGGTAGCAAAAGGATTCAGCACCTGCTTCCGGAAGTAAAACTTACCGCTGTAACCATCCGCGAAAAAGCGGTTGAACGTGCCATCGAAGCCCGAAAAGCAGGCTATGGCCCCGACAGGATTTTGTTAATGGTAAGCACCAGTGAATCGCATCAGATGAAAAATTCCGGTCTCACTATCGAAGAATATTTTAAAATGGCCGAAAAATATATTCCTATGGCATTGGATGCAGGCATGAAAGTGAATGGCACGGTAAGTACCATTTGGGGCTGCCCGATTGAAGGCCTCACAGAAATGAGTAAGGCAGTTGATTTTGCACAACGCTGGTTCGATGTAGGTGCTACGGATATCGAGCATGCTGATCACGATGGCTCAGCTTCCCCTGACAGAATTTACCGGTATTTCTCGATGCTAATGGATAAGTTCCAAAATCCTTCCAAACATATTGTTCACCTGCATACCACGCGCGGCTGGGGATTGGCTAATGTGCTTGCGGCTTTGCAGGCTGGCATGACTAATTACGAATCGACCATGGGGGGCATTGGCGGACAACCGGCTAATTTTGTTGATGGTGTGCCGGTTTCAGGTACTGGCGAATATTATTACAACGAAGCGACTGCTGTTGGTTTGGTAACAACCGAAGATATGGTGGTGATGATGGACGAGATGGGTATTGAAACCAATTTGGATATCGATCGTATTTTGAAAACCGGAAAAATGGTTGAAAGAATTATAGGCCGTAAGCTGCGTTCCGAGAGTATTTATCAGGGTCGCATTCCAAAATCGCTTTCCGGAAGAAAATAGCAGCCGAAAATTGCTAAGCCTAATTACACGCTGAAAAGATTCTCCCGCAGATGACGCTGATTTTCGCTGATACTATTTATGGTGATAGCTGATAATTAAAATCATAAATCTGTATCCATCTGCTAAACTATCCTTGAGTCTGGCTGGTTTTCAGGAAAATATTTGCCATAACAAACACAAGCTCTAAAAAGCTTATATAAAGTCTAATAATTTACTTCACAAACATTTTTAAGTTCTTCATTTGGT
>CAZQFH010000005.1:0-75085 GCA_964592595.1 uncultured Lentimicrobiaceae bacterium
TTTTTTTATGAAAAACATAAACTTTTCCTTTATCGGGAGGATTTTGAGAAATTCATGAAAGGACTAACTGATTCAATTCAGTTTATTGAAACAGGCGAAGTTCCCGAAGATTATGAAGAGCAACAATCAGGTGGGGACAATAGTGCCGTGGATGTTTCTTTTGAGGATTTGGATAAGATAGATGGTGAGCTCTAAGCCTTTGTTTAAGAACTGTTAAAAGCTGCTTCAGGCAGCTTTTGATTTTTTTAGAGGGAGCATTTCGTCACAGTGTTGAAAAGTTAATGCTCAAAAGCATTGGCCGCCTGTGTGAAAAATGTATTTTTGTGAGGTACTGCCTTGCGGTAGTGAGAAGAAAAATTTAACAATAAACCAGTTATTTATGGGTAAGACCATTGCGATTGCAAATCAAAAAGGCGGTGTAGGAAAAACTACTTCGGCTATTAATCTGGCAGCCAGTCTGGCGGTGCTGGAATACAAGACGTTGGTAGTAGATTTCGATCCGCAGGCCAATGCAACTTCTGGTGTTGGGCTCGATCCAAAAGAGATCGAAAATAGTGTTTATGAATGCATTATTGATGATGTTCCGGTTGAGCAGGTGATTCGTGAAACAGGCACTCCTTATCTGCATATCATGCCAGCTCATATCGACCTGGTGGGTGCAGAAATTGAGATGATTAATTTGCCAAACAGGGAGCAAATGATGAAAAAGGTACTTGATAAAATTAAGGAGGATTATGATTTTATCATTATCGATTGTTCTCCTTCTTTGGGTTTGCTTACCGTAAATGCTTTAACGGCAGCCGATTCAGTGATCATTCCTGTTCAATGTGAGTATTTTGCTCTTGAGGGATTAGGAAAATTATTGAATACCATAAAAATAGTACAAACACGATTAAACGAAAAGCTGGATATCGAAGGCATTTTGCTTACGATGTTCGATAGCAGGTTACGGCTATCAAAGCAAGTAGTTGATGAGGTAAAAGCGCATTTTCAATCGATGGTTTTCGATACAATTATTAACAGAAATACCCGTTTAAGTGAAGCCCCGAGTTTTGGACAAACGATTATCATGCATGATGCAACGAGCACTGGAGCAGTAAATTATTTGAATCTTGCCCGGGAAATTTTAACAAAAAATAACCTCAGATCGGAAGCAAGAGAGAAGCAGGAATAAATGAATAAAAGATGACAGCAAGTTCAGGAAAATCAAAAAAAAGAGCTTTGGGTCGCGGCCTGGAAGCCATCCTTCAAAGTCCGGATACGGATATTACCTCGGCGGATATTTCAGGGAATTATGTTGCAGGAGCTACTGCCGAAATAGCACTCGAAAAGATTGAAGCTAATCCTTTTCAGCCACGCACCGAATTTGATGATATGGCCCTGCGAGAACTTGCTGCTTCCATTAAGAATCAAGGAGTTATTCAACCTGTTACGGTTAGGAAGTTGGGTTATGACAGGTATCAGCTAATCTCAGGTGAACGCCGATTGCGTGCATCAAAACTAGCTGGTATTGAAACGATTCCTGTTTTTATTCGAGTGGCCAACGATGAGCAGATGCTCGAGATGGCATTAGTCGAAAATATTCATCGCGAAAATTTAAATGCCGTAGAAGTAGCAATATCTTACCAGCGTTTGATAGAAGAATGTGATCTAACGCAGGAACAGCTTAGCGATAGGGTGGGGAAAAGCCGTTCAACGATTACAAATTTTCTGCGCTTATTAAAACTGCCCGCTGAAGTGCAGGTGGCTGTGCGTGATGGACACATTAGTATGGGGCATGCAAGGGCTCTGATAAATCTGGAAAATCCGGAACAGCAGCTTATCATTTTGCAGCAAATTGTTGAGGAAGAACTAAATGTGAGGCAGGTTGAAGCCTTGGTGAGAACCGTAAATGACCCTCCACAAAAAAGTGCTGGCAGTCTCAAACAAAAGAATACTATTCCAGAACATCACAAACAGAAAGTGAAACAGCTTGAACAGCAGTTAAATACAAAAATCACAATCAAAAGAGATAGCAGTGGCAGAGGTAGTTTGTTAATTAGCTTTACTGATGATTTTACTTTTGACAAACTGATGGAACAACTGTCAAATGATTGATAAACAATGAATCGATCCTGTTTTTTGACTTTCTTGATCTTCATCTTATTTTCAATGAACCTGAAGGCTCAGGAAACAAACGATTTGGCCGAAATTAAAAAGCCTCACTCACCACACAAAGCTACAATTTATTCGGCTATACTTCCTGGCTTAGGTCAGGCCTATAACCGAAAATACTGGAAAGTTCCGGTTGTTTATGCCGGAATTGGCACTATTTATTATTTGGCTAGTTCCAATGCAAAAGAATATCGTAAAGCGCGTGAGGCTTATGATTATGTATCAAACGAATACGACTATCCAATTGATAATGATTTAGTTGATAGATATTCTGCTCAGGATTTACAGTCGATTCGGGATTATTACCGACGAAATATGGAACTCAGCTGGATTGTAATGGGACTTTGGTATGTTTTAAATATTGTTGATGCTACAGTTGATGCACATTTTTTTGATTATGATATTTCGGATGATTTATCTGTTCGGTTGGAACCTGTAATGAGAACCGACCATGTGTTTCCAGAGATGTCGCAATCCTATGCCGGAGTGCAGCCCGGGCTGAGTTTGCGCTTCAGGTTTTAAAATTGACTTGGAATCATACACTAAAAAGAGGTATTTTCGTGCAAAAACTGCTTTTTACTTTGCTTTAGAAACGAGAGAATGAAAAAACTTAAAATTGCTATAATTGGTTATGGGCGCATGGGGAAAACCATCGAGCAACTCGCCTTGGAGCGCTCACATCAGGTGGTTGCAAGGCTTAATGATGAAAGGGATTGGCACAAGCAGTTGGATAAATTTATTACTGCTGACGTTGCCATTGAGTTTAGTCTTCCTGATAAAGTAGTTGGTAACATCCACAAATGTTTTGATGCCAATATGCCAGTGGTCGTTGGAACTACAGGATGGTATCATGAGCTTAATGAGGTGCTTAGCTGGTGTAGTGAGCAGGATCAGGCAATTTTTTACGCTTCAAATTATAGTATAGGTATGAATTTGATGTTTCAACTCACAAAAGAAATGAGTGAATTGGCTGCGAAATATGGCTTTAGGATGAGATTGTTTGAAAAACATCATCAGCACAAACTTGACACCCCTAGCGGAACTGCCCTGGAAATTGCGCGCTTGGTGAAACAATATCATCCTGTAATTGAAGGTTATGTGCTGGAAGAGTCTCCTAATCATAAGCTTTTGCCCATAGAAGCAGTTCGCGAAGGAGAAGTTAATGGTTTGCACCGGCTTGAGCTGATTTCGGCAAACGAAAGTCTTAGCCTGACGCATGAAGCCTACAGCAGGAAAGGATTTGCTATGGGTGCTTTGATGGCAGCTGAGTTTTTAGTTGGGAAAAAAGGTGCGTTTACCATGAAAGATTTATTGCAATCAGATGAGGAATAGTAGTTTATTTTCAATAACGATATTAGTATCGGCTTTAATTGGTGCTTTCCTTTTTGTGGGAGCATGCACGACTTCAAAAAAAGTTGCTGGTGGCCAAGGTTTAACTGAAAAATCATGTATCACCATGAATATTGATCAAGCAACAAATAAAACCCTGAAGGGAAGAGCGTATGAATTGATTTCATTAAAACTTCAAAATAACTGCCTTACTGCTGTTGTGGATTATAGCGGCGGTTGTAGCAATCCTGAAATTAGTGTTAACCTGCTTGAAATTGATCGGGCTGCCTATCCTAAACAAGCTTTGATTGATATAGTTATTCAAGGCGAAGACGCCTGTCGCGAATTGGTTTCTGACAGTATTGCCATCAATATTTCTTATCTGGAGGCAATGGCTCGTGATGGGGGTATCAAATTGCGCTTTGCCGGTCAGGAAAAAGAATTTTTTTATGCCCTACCGCTCAAGTGATTACGAATTATTAACAAAATCCTGACTGAGCTTTGGAATCACTTTTCTAATTTAGCACCTTCAAAAAACCTTAATCATGCTTGCACTGATCATTATTATCCCGTTGCTTTTTACTATCCCAACCGTTTTTGCCTGGCAATTGTTTGCTAAAGCAGGTAAGCCTGCTTATTTGAGTTTGATACCTTTCTATAACCTTTTTGTGCTCTTGCAGATTATCAAGAAGCCTGTATGGTGGTATATTCTTTTGCTCATTCCTTTCCTCAATGTATTCGTTTATATGTTGATGCTGGTCGAATTGGTAAAGTGTTATGGTAAGTATGGCCTGGGAGAGCAATTTTTGGCGGTTGTGGTTCCTTTTGTTTACTTGCCTTTGATAAGTGCCGACAGTAAACTAAACTATCAGGATCCTTCAATAACTGAACGTCCGAAGAAGGGCCCGGTAAGAGAATGGCTTGATGCTATAATTTTTGCTGTGGTTGCTGCAACGATAATCCGTACTTTTTTAATTGAAGCCTATACAATTCCCACTTCCAGTATGGAAAAATCGCTGCTTGTGGGCGATTTCTTGTTTGTAAGTAAGATCAGCTATGGGCCTAAAATCCCCAATACGCCGCTTGCTTTTCCTTTCGTTCATCATACTTTGCCCTGGAGCCAAACAGCTAAAAGCTATGTGGAATGGATTAAGCTTCCTTATTATCGTTTTGCCGGGATGGGAAATGTTGAACGTAATGATGCTGTAGTTTTTAATTATCCGGCTGGTGATACAGTTAGCGATCGTTTTCAGAGTAACGTGAGCTATTATTCCTTAGTGCGCCAGTACGGAAGGGAAAGGGTTTGGACCGATAACAGAAATTTTGGGAATATTATTGCCCGCCCTGTTGATAAGCGAGAAAACTATATCAAACGTGGTGTTGGTATGCCTGGAGATACCATTCAAATCATTGAAGCAGAACTGTTTGTCAATGGTAAAAAAGCTGATGCGCCTGCTACACTTCAATTCAAACACCTGGTGAAAACAGATGGCACGATGATCAATCAGCGCATTATGGATCGGTTTAATATCACTGAAGGCAAGCGACTTAGCCAACCCGATGAATATATGCTGTGGATTAGCGAACAAATTGCTGACGAATTAGAAAAACTTCCTAATGTTTACAGTGTTGAAAAAATTGTTGAACCCACAGATATCAGAGACCCTGAAGTATTTCCTAATGCTGATAATTTCAACTGGAACATTGATAATTTTGGCCCCCTTTGGATTCCTGAAAAAGGGAAAACAGTTGGGCTATCTACCGAAAACCTGCCTTTATATGAACGCATTATTACAGCATACGAAGGAAATGAACTGGAAGTAAAAGATGGGAACATTTTGTTAAATGGTTCTCCGGCAACTAAATACACTTTTAAAATGAATTACTATTGGATGATGGGTGATAATCGTCATAATTCAGCAGATTCGAGAATTTGGGGTTTTGTGCCCGAAGATCATGTCGTGGGGAAAGCGGTTTTTGTTTGGCTTTCACTTGATCCCAATAAGTCGTTATTTGATGGAAAAATTCGTTTTAATAAGTCGATGCGTGTTGTAAATTGAGATTTGATAATAGGTGGTATAAATATTTAGCTAAATTACTATGAAAAAAGCAGTTATTGAAACAGAAAAGGGTACCATGATTGTAGAATTGTATGATGATGACGCCCCAAAAACCGTGGAAAATTTTATAAGTCTAATCCAAAAAGGCTTCTACGATGGCCTTGCTTTCCATAGGGTAATCCCCAACTTTGTTGTTCAGGGTGGCTGCCCAAAAGGCGATGGAACCGGAGGCCCCGGTTATTCCATCAACTGTGAATTGGATGGTCAAAGGCAAAAACACGAGCGTGGTGTGCTTTCAATGGCACATGCCGGACGAAATACTGGCGGATCACAATTTTTTATTTGTCACAATCGCGAAAACACTGCTCATCTGGATCGTAATCATACCGTTTTTGGTAAGGTGATCGAAAATATCGAAGTGGTTGATATGATACGGCAAGGAGATAAAATGATAAAGCTCAGTGTGGTAGAAGAATAATTTTATTTAAAATTATAAATACCGACTTTTTCAGTCGGTATTTTTAGAATTTCAATTAAATTTGCAACCTCGTTGCAAATGTATATTTTATGCAAAATTTGACCAGAACAATACTTGATCAGAAAAAGCTACAGAAAACACCTTGTAGGGTCGAGGTATTGGAAGCGCTGCATCAGGCCTCAACAGCGCTGAGTGAGCAGGAAATCAAAGACAGGCTTCATTTTGATTACGACAGGGCAACATTGTTTAGAACACTGCGCACTTTTTTGGAGAACAGCCTTATTCATCAGGTTGTTGTACAAAAAAATGAGGTGAAATATGCACTTAATCAACCACATCTCGAGCTGGAACAACAGCCCGGCCACGCTCATTTTCATTGCGACAGATGTGATAAGGTTTTTTGTTTGGGTGCTGTTTCGCAGGATATGATGATTGTACCAAAGGATTTTCAGGTAAATAGTTTTGAGATTATGTTTAATGGTTTTTGTGCACAATGCAGAGCAAATTAATCTTATTTCTTTTGCTGTTTTTTGCAGCTCAATCGAGTAATAGCCAATCACAGGATGGGGGCAATAGGCTCACAGGGATTGTGCTCAACGATCGCAATGAACCTATGGCGGGAGCTCATGTTTTTATGGCAGAAAGCTCAGAACAGACCCTTTCAGATAGCAGCGGACAATTCTATTTCAATGATTTAGCCAGTGGGCAGTACAGATTGCATGTGAGCTTTGTCGGATATCGCTGTATTCATCCTTACCGTGTTTTGGTGGATAAAAAAAACACCATAGTGACCGTTGTGATGGAGCCTGAAAATCATGGTTTGGATGAGGTTGTAATACTTTCTGACCGAAAGGAAGAAGCCGAAAAAACTCCTCAGGCTGTTGTTGGAGCAGGTGAGCAATACCTCAGAGAAAACAGGGGAAGCAGCCTGATGACCAGTTTGGAGAAATTGCCTGGTATTCAGGCAATGACGATAGGACAGGGGCTTTCGAAGCCGATGATCCGTGGGCTTTCTTTCAACCGGGTAGTGGTTACTGAGAATAATATTAAGGTTGAAGGACAGCAATGGGGGGCCGATCACGGCCTTGAGGTTGATCAGTTTGCCGTGGAGCAAATTGAAATTATCAAAGGACCATCCAGTTTGATTTATGGCTCTGATGCTGTGGGAGGGGTTGTGCGTCTAAAGCCACATGCCTTAGCTTCACCGGGAAATATTGAAACAGAATTGAATACAATTTTCAGATCGGTAAATGATTTATTGGGAATTTCGGTTCGGAGCCGTTATCGGGCGGATAAGTTTTTTACTTATGCACGCTTTACTCAAACGCGATTTTCAGATTACCGTGTTCCGGCTGATAGTTTCTATTACAACAGGTACCGTTTTGCGATTCCAAATAAAAGGCTAAAAAATACAGCAGGGCAGGAGCAAAGTGCCTATTTTACTGCCGGGTGGATTGATGATTGGGGGAAATTGTCATTTTCGGTCAGTGATGTTTTTTCTAAGACCGGATTTTTTCCGGGCGCTCATGGTCTGCCCAGTGCCGCCAAGCTTCAGGATGATGGTTCGCTCCGAAATATTGAACTTCCTTTTCAACAGGTTAATCATTTTAAACTTAGTCTTAATGGAATTTTTATTTTAACCAAAACACAAAAACTACTTGTTGACGGCGGTTATCAATCAAATCACAGGCAGGAGTGGTCGCTGTTTCACAGTCATTATCCCGGCCAGCAAGCTCCCGAAATTAATCCCGATTTGGAACTGGAATGGGGATTGGATACCTGGTTAGGTAACATAGTTTATCGAAAACAGGCTTCAGGTCATCGCTTAGATTTTGGCTTGAGTACTGTTTATCAGGAAAACGGTATCGGAGGCTATATGTTTTTAATTCCTGCTTATCAAAAAACGGGTTTAGGCACTTTTTATGTACACGACTGGAAACTGAGCGAAAAGTGGCGTTTCAATTGGGGCTTGCGTTACGACTGGGGAAACCTAAAAATGGAGTATCACTTTTCTCCCTTCACTTCAACCGTTAAAGCACCTGATTATAATGGAGACTTTAATGATCTGAGCTGGGGTGTAGGAGCAGTTTTTGATCCGGATAATAATATCTTAGTCAAGATAAATCTGGCCAAGAGTTTTCGTATGCCGGTCACTGCCGAGCTGGGTTCAAACGGCATTCATCACGGATCTTTTCGTTATGAGTTAGGCGATACTACTATCACATCAGAATATGCCTATCAAGCTGATTTGGCGCTTCAATGGAAAAATCAAAAATGGTATTTTGCGATAAGTCCATTCGCTGCCTATTTTCCCAATTTTATTTATTTGAATCCAACCGGAAGCTATCTGATGCCCGATGGAAGCGAAGTTCAGGAAGCTGATGCTGGTCAGATCTACCGCTATGTGCAGTCGGAAGCTTATCGGTTTGGTGCCGAAATGGAATTGGGAATGCAAATTAGTCGCCTGTTCGACTGGGACTTACAAACAGAATATGTCTATACCACCGATGGCGTTTATCCCATTCCTTTTACCCCGCCATTTAAGCTTGTAATGGGAATAAACCATATTCTGCCGGCTTATTGGCGAAAGCTGCATCAAACGCAATTGCGTTTTGAATGGGTAAGTGTTGCCAAACAAGCATTAGTAGCACGCAACGAACGCGTTACGCCGGGTTATGACTTGTTTAATATTAGCTTTTCTACAAAAATACTCACTTCGTATTTTCCTCTGGGAATTGATCTTCAGTGGCAAAATGTATTCAATACTAAATATTTCAATCACCTGAGTTTTTACAGGCAGCTTCAGCTACCCGAAGCCGGAACTAACCTTCAGCTTTCAGTGTCTGTCCCAATTAATGTTAAAATCAAGCGATAAATATTTTAAGAAAAGTGCCAATCAGAATGAAACCTCAAATGTGATTTTACCTTCAATAAATGCTATTAATCCATTACTTTTGCAGTTGCAAAGGAGTAATCAATTATTAATTATTAAATATAAACTTATGAGAAACAATCGTTTTTTTGCCTTGATGCTGTTTTTGTCCGCAACAATTGCATTCACCTCCTGTTCAAAGGATGAGGATGATCCTGCTGAAGAAAAGGATACCACAAAACCACTGATTGATTTGACTTCACCGGCTGATGACACTGAATTTTTACCGGGTGATGTTATTCCATTCAGCGCAGTGCTTTCGGATGATAAAGCATTAGGAAGTTATAAAATTGATATTCACCCTGGCGAAGGACATGATCATAAAAGCGCTGATGATAATGGAGCCTGGAGTTACCAAAAAAGCTGGTCATTACCCGAAGGATCTACTAATGAAACAGTGAGTCATTCAGAAATTGTAGTTCCCGAAGAAGTTGACGGCCTTCCTACAATGCCCGGCGACTATCATTTTTTGGTTTATTGCACTGATAAGGAAGGAAATGAGGAGTTTGTTGCGCACGATATTATTATTGTGGAACCGGCTGACGAAACGGCACCAGAAATTTCCTTTAGTTTTACTCCTGAAGAAAACCAAGTTTACATCAGAGCAGATACCATAAAAATTGAAGGAAGTGTTACTGATAATAAACACCTTAGTGAATTGCTGGTTGCCATTATGCGCACCACTTCATCCGAAGATATGGTTAATACAACGGATGCATTCGTAATAATGCTGAATGCCAACGAACAGCTTGTCGATCAAAATAGCTTCGATTTTAATGCATCAATTCCTGTTGGAGCACCTCAGGATAACAATGTTCCTCCGAGAAATGTTACCTGGTCAAGAGGTAATTTTTATCTGATCGTAAAAGCCATAGATGAAAGCGGGAATGTTGCATTTAGCCAACATTTTCCCATTGTGATACAATAATCAAAAGCATAATTTTCTTGAAGCATTATCGGGTTTTAAGCCAGATGGTGCTTCTTTTGTTTTAAGCAGGACGAATCATACCATTTTTGCTACTTTTGTGCTTTCATTTCAAAGGAAAGAAAGGCATGGCCAAACCCGTAAATAAGTTAAAAACAAACACTTTCAAAGAGAAGGAAACTGCTGTATCAAAAGGAAATAGTAAAACCGCAAAGAATAGTAGCCCCAAAAAGCCAACAAAACCAAGCCGGAGTTTTCCGTTTAAGAAATTGACAGGAATTTTCTTGGTTTTTGTTGCGATATACCTTGCCTTAGCCTTCACCTCTTTTTTTATTAATTGGTTTAATCAGTTAACAGATGATGTGATAGCTGATATTACAATAAGCCGTTTACTTACTGATATTGAGTTGAATATACGTAATTGGACTGGTAATCTCGGGGCTTTTCTGGCGCAGTTTTTGGCAAAAGAAGGTTTTGGTGTTGGTGCATATTACTTGGTTTTAATTTTACTCGCCTGGGGCATTCAATTGGGGACCAATATTCAACTGTTCAAGGCCTGGACATTATGGAAATATGGATTTTTGAGTTTGATTTGGCTGCCATTATTACTTGCTTTTATTTTTAGAACCGACCCAATGAATGTACTCGGCGGAGTTTTGGGTCATTATTTACATATTTATCTCAAAGGGATTATTGGAACAGCGGGGATTATTATCGCACTAACATTTACGTTTGCTGCTTACGTCATACTACAGTTTAACCTTACTTTCAGTAGAAAACCTCATACTACAAATAATATTTCGGAAGGACACAAGCGTAAACGAGCCGCATCGGATGCACCAGTAGATATCTATAATACTGTTGAATATGCTGTTGATAATGAAGATGATAACAATGATTTTAAAAAACCTGAAAATGGTTCTGGCAATACGTTAAAAAAAACTGAGCCAGAAGATAATGGATCAGTAAGTCTTGAAGTGGATTTGCCATTAGCGGATAGTAAACCCGATGAGGCATTTGCCGGGGAAGATATTGAATTTAGCGTTGAGCCCGTAAAAAAAGAAGAAACGCGCAAAAAGGGAACTATTGAGCGACAGGGACTTGATACACAGTTTGATCCTACACTTGATTTGCCTGAGTATAAATTTCCACATCTTGATTTGCTTACCGATTATGGTGATGGCGGAATAAGCGTTGAGCGAAGCGAGTTGGAATCGAACAAAAAGAGAATTGTTGAAACTTTAGCCAATTACAGTATTGGCATCGAAAAAATTAAGGCAACCATTGGGCCAACCGTAACCTTGTATGAAATCGTTCCCTCTGCCGGAGTTAGAATAGCGCGAATCAAAGGGTTGGAAGACGATATTGCCTTGAGCCTTTCGGCAATCGGAATTAGGATTATTGCCCCCATACCGGGTAAAGGAACGGTAGGAATAGAAGTGCCAAACCAGAAACCTGAGATTGTTTCGATGCGCACCATTATTGGATCCGAAAAATTTTCTGATAACAACTTCGAGCTTCCTTTTGGGCTTGGAAAAACAATCGCTAACGAAAGTTTTGTGGCTGATCTGGCCAAAATGCCTCATATCCTAATGGCTGGAGCTACTGGTCAGGGTAAATCTGTTGGCTTGAATGCAATCATTGCTTCGTTGTTGTATTGTAAACATCCTGCCGAGCTGAAATTTGTTATGGTCGATCCCAAAAAAGTAGAACTCAGCTTGTTTAGCAGGATCGAAAGACATTACCTGGCCAAATTACCCGATTCGGAAGAGGCTATCATTACCGATACCAGAAAAGTAGTGCGAACCCTTAATTCGCTGAGTATTGAGATGGATAATCGTTACGAATTGCTCAAGGATGCTCAGGTGAGAAATGTTAAAGAATATAATGTTAAATTCAGATCGCGTAAGCTAAATCCAATGCACGGCCATCGGTTTTTACCTTATATCGTGTTGGTTGTGGATGAATTTGCCGACTTGATTATGACGGCAGGAAAAGAAATAGAAAGCCCTATTACCCGTTTGGCACAGCTTGCCAGAGCCGTTGGAATTCATTTGATTATTGCCACACAGCGTCCTTCTGTAAACATCATCACCGGTACTATTAAAGCTAATTTTCCGGCTCGTATCGCCTTCCGGGTAATTTCAGGAACAGATTCAAGAACGATTTTGGATACTAAAGGCGCCGATCAACTAATTGGCCGTGGCGATATGCTGCTTTCAACGGGCAGCGACCTGGTGCGCCTGCAATGTGCTTTTATCGATACACCTGAAGTGGAGAAACTGACGGAATTTATCGGCTCACAGCGTGGCTATCCGGATGCTTATTACCTGCCTGAGTTTGCTGAAGAACAGGATGAAGCCGGTGATGTGTTTGATGCTACCGAAAGAGATGAATTATTTGAAGATGCCGCCCGCATTATCGTCCAAACACAGCAGGGATCAACTTCCTTATTGCAGCGTAAACTAAAGCTGGGATATAATAGAGCAGGCCGAATTATCGATCAGTTGGAAGCTGCGGGTATCGTTGGGCCTTTTGAAGGAAGCAAAGCACGTGAAGTAAAAGTAGCCAACGAAATGGCTTTGGAACAGTTTTTGAAGGATCTTGATCTGCCTAAACACGAATAGCATGAAAAACTTGATGAAGACTTTGATTTATTTATTTATTGTTGGAATAGCACAGCAACTTACTGCACAAGATACTGCGGAAGAATTGTTGCGTAAAGTGATCGACCAGACCAAATCTTATCCGGCAATGAAGGTGGTTTTTGATTATCGCATGATAAATGAAGATGCCGGAATTGATGAGCTGAAAACCGGAGAAGTTTTTATTCAAGGTGATGCATATAAACTGGTAATGGCAGGCCAGATTGTAATTTCCAACGGAAATGCTATTTGGACTATTCTGGAAGATTCTGAGGAAGTTATGATTAGTGATGCTATGGAAGGCGAAGAAAATATCACGCCCAGCCGTTTGCTGACTTCTTATTATGAAGATCATAAAATCAGTTACTTTCAGGAAAACAGGCGCAATCAAAACCCCGGCCAGAAAACAATTGAATTAAAACCTGAGTCTGGAAAAAAATTCGCAAAAATTCATATCGATATCATCGAACAAGGTCTTCATATAAAGCAGTTTACGATATTTGACAATGGTGGAAACGCTTTTATTTATGTCATTAAAAATTTGGACGACAGTTTTACGCCACCACCAGGTTTCTTTGAATACGATCAGGCTGACTATCCTGGATATGAAGTGATAGACATGCGATAATTATGCTGAGACTTCTCCTTGCATTTCTTTTCTTCTTTATAGCATTTTCATCTTTTGCTCAGGTAAATACAGAACGCTACCGAAAAGAATATGACGCGCCGGGTTTTAGTATGCGCAACATCACCAGCATAGATTTTTCATCCGGAAACACTAACGAGTTTGAGGTTGGCGAGCAGCTACGCCTGGATTGGAATAATCCCATTCAGGATTATTATGCCATTCTCGAATATGATTTCAAGCGGGCTAATAAAGAGAAAACCAAGAATAATGGTTTTATACACTTGCGCTCGATCAGACAATTGAATGAAGATAGGGTTATGGCAGAGGTCTTTACGCAACTCGAATTTGATCAATTCCTACAGCTGCAATCAAGATTTTTGTTGGGAACTGGGATAAGATCAGATTTGATGCAGTTGTTTTCTGATTCCAGTTCAAATAAGCCTGTGAAACTTTTTATGGGGATTGGCGTGATGCACGAAGGAGAGCGTTATACAACCGATCCCGTGCAAATTGTTATTCATTACAGATCTACTAATTACATATCGCTGGCAATGAGTTTGTCAGATCATACCCAGTTGGGTTTTGTTACTTATTATCAGCCAGCCTTGGAGAACTTTGATGATTTCAGGTTTTCAGCAGATATGAATCTTACTGTTGATGTGCTCAAAAATTTGGCGCTGAACTTCAAAATACATTATTTGCACCGTAGCATTGCTATCGGTGAATCCGTAAAAGATGATCAGGAAATAAAGACAGGAGTGATATTTAAACTTCCTTGAAACTCCTGATGCTATTGATAAAAAGCATCAACCAGCCACTAATCATTAGCAGACCTCCAATTGGAGTTACTGGCCCCAGAAATGAAAAATCAACGCCAGTTAAATCCGAAGTTGATAATAAGTAAATGGAAAAAGAAAACAAAAGGCTACCGAAAGTAAACAGGTAATAGGTTGCAGCACATAGTTTTCCTTTAAATCTTTTTGGTATGGCTGCCAGATAAAGGATCGCAAGCGCATGAAAAAGCTGATACCTCACACCGGTTTCGAAACTCTGTAAACTACTGATGCTGATATTATCTCTCAGCCAATGAGCTCCTAAAGCTCCAAAAATCACGGCAATACCAGCAAGTAAACTTCCTGTCCAAACGTAGGTTCTTTCCATCATTTAAGTTCTAAGTTTTGCTTTGTTAAGTTTAGGCTTCAATCCCTATAAAGTCGTATTTTTGCGCATCAAAGATACAGAATTTATGTGTTTATTTTTCAGGCTTAGTAGCGTCATCAAAAAAGTAGCATTATGAAAACTTCAGTTGAAATTAGTTATTATCCTTTGCTTGTTGAGTATATTCCTCCTATCAAAGATTTTATCAGCCGGTTAAATGAGGTGCCAGGTGTTGTGGTCAAAACCAACGGAATGAGTACACAGGTTTTTGGAGAGTATGATGTTGTAATGGAAACACTTAAAAATGAGATAAAGAAGTCCTTTGAATTGCCCCATAGCATTTTTGTGCTCAAAATCATCAATGCAGATTTAAACCACATTGATGGAAGCCGCTAGTTTTTTCGATCTTTTTTGGTATAACATTCAGCAAACCACACTACTCGAACTGATAGCTGTTTTATTTGGGCTGCTTAGTGTGTGGTACAGTAAAAAAGTAAATATCCTGGTTTTTCCAACAGGCATTGTCAGCGTGCTGATTTACATGTATATTACATTTTTTGCCAAGCTGTATGCTGATATGTTTATCAACTTCGTTTATTTTGTCATGAGTGTTTATGGATGGTATCACTGGACGCATCCCCGGCAGGGAATGGAGGAGCGACCAGTTAGTTTTGCCAATAGACTTCAAAACCTTATCGGAATTCTCGTGACAATCGTTTTATTTGTTGCAATGCGCTTTATTTTAATGAATTACACTGATAGCAATGTGCCAACAATCGATGCTTTGACTACTGCTATTTTTATGACAGGAATGTGGCTTATGGCAATAAAAAAAGTGGAAAACTGGATTTATTGGATTATTGGAGACATAATTTCTGTGCCTTTATATTTTTATAAGGGATTGGTTTTTACGAGTTTTCAGTTTTTCGTTTTTCTGATAATCGCTGTGGCTGGATATTTGGCCTGGAGCAAAGCAGCCCGGCATGTCAGTTAAGGTCGCCATTACAGGTCCCGAATCAACTGGAAAATCATGGCTGGCCGAACATTTGGCATTGCATTACAATGCCTTGTGGGTTCGTGAGTTTGCCCGAGCTTATCTTGCAAAGAACAAAAATTATAAGGCCGAAGATGTTGTAAATATTGCTGCCGGTCAACTTAAGATGGTGCAGGATCAGCTTGAACTTAATCCTCCGGTATTGTTTGCTGATACCGAAATGCTTGTTTGTGAAATATGGTACGAATTTGTCTTTGGACTTAAAAACGACTTTATTACTGATGCGCTTAAAAAGCAGGATTACGACCTTTATCTCTTATGCGCTATCGATATTGATTGGGAACCAGATCCTTTACGGGAACATCCTGATCAACGAAAGCGATTATTTGAGTTGTACGAAAGCCGACTAAAAAGCTTGCAGTTCCCTTATCGGATAGTTTTCGGAAATGGGAATGAAAGATTAAAAAACGCCATTAACTTTGTGAATGAGATAATAAAAATTTGAATACTAAAGTAAAACACATCTTGTTTCTTGCCCGTTGGTATCCGCATCGTTACGATCCCATGTTTGGATTATTTATTCAGCGACATGCAGAGGCTGTTGCTTTGTTTAATAGGGTAACAGTCATTTATGTTCATCCCGATAGCAAAGCCAATGGCAGATATGAGTTAGTGCATAGCAAGCAAACAAATTTGAATGAAGTTCGGGTTTATTTCAAGAAGCATGAGGGGTTACCTATTTTTTCGAAACTTATTAATCAATGGCGTTTTTTTAGTGCGATTTTCAAGGCGGTTAAGCTGGCCGAAAGCAATGCAGTTTTCGACCTGATACATATTCATATCCTTACCCGCTTGGGTGTTTTGGGCTGGTTTTTAGCTTTTCAACGTAAAATCCCCTACCTGATCACAGAACATTGGTCGCGCTATTTGCCTGTAAATAAAGGATTCAAAGGCTATTTCAGGAAATTTGCAAGTCGTTTTGTTGTAAAACGTGCAGCTATGGTCACCACGGTTACCCACGATTTAATGAAAGCTATGCAAAGCTATAACTTGATGAATAATTATTATGTGGTGCTACCTAATGTAGTGGATATGAAACGTTTTAAACCAGGGGAAAAGATTGAACAACAAAAGCCACATTTTGTGCATATCAGTTGTTTCGAAGATAAATCAAAAAACCTGAGTGGTTTGCTCAGGACTATAGCCCGACTTAAAGCGCATGGAAATGATATTTTTGTTTCATTAATTGGCGATGGTATGGATTTCGAAGCTATCAGAAGTTATGCTAATGAACTTCAAATCAATGATTGCGTTGCATTTACAGGGCTTCTTCAGGGAGACGAATTAGCACAAAAGCTTGCAGCTGCTGATGCTTTGGTTTTGTTCAGTAATTACGAAAACATGCCTGTTGTAATTCTTGAGGCACTGGCTTGTGGCATTCCTGTTGTGGCTACAAGGGTAGGAGGTATTCCTGAAATGGTAGATGAAACAAATGGAATTTTGGTGCCAGCTGGCGATGAAGACGCTTTACTTAAGGCGTTGATCACGATTTCAGCAGCTTATCCATCGTATAATTCCAGGATCTTACGCCAAATGGTCGAAGATCGTTACGGAATGGAGGCCGTTGGATTACAGCTTGATAAGTGGTATGATGAAATAATAGGATCTATGGCTCCCTAAAAGTTAGCATCGGAATGCCAAGCTCAAAAAAGGCATCTTTTCCAATTTTGTCTTTAAAAATATAGTCTAACAAGCCACGGCGATTAGCGATAAAGGACGCCAGACTAATATGATGTTGTTCGCAGAACAAAGCAATGGCATCGTGAGGCATTGTTGTTTTGATCAGATGAAACCGTATCATCTGGCGTGCTTTTTCCTGCTTAAAAGCTAAACGTAGCTCCTCCATCAGCAGGTCTGGTTTTTCATCGTCTTCATCAGTGATCAGATGCACCACATGAACCACCGGGTTATACCGCTCAAGTACATCAAAAATCCGGTTTATAGTACTTACTTCAAACCGTCCGAAATTGGTTGCATAGAGCACCTCGCTGCTTTTAGTCCACTGATAACCTTCAGGAACAGAAAGCAGTGGCACATTTACTTTGGTCATTATACTTTTGGCCATACTCCCTTCCAGAAATCGTTTTTTTCCTTTGCCTCGTGTGCCCATGAGAATCAGTTCAGGCTTTTCTTCTTCGGCCAGATTGACCAGTTCAATTTCGGGGTCGCCACCTTTCAGAACAGCTTTTACGCTTATGTTTTGTAATCCTGCCGCTGCTATTTGCTGTTCCAGATGCTCTTGTTTTTCATGCATAAAATGTGAGGCCTGCTCCTCCATTTCGGCCAGCAGCTCTCTGTTAAAGAAAGTATCTGAATCAAGGCCTCCCGGAAAACTGCTGTCGCCCATCAAAATTTGATCCATATAGGCATGAAAAAGGATGATTTCGCCGCCCGGTTCCTTCAAGAGGTCAAGCGCATAAGGGAAGAGCATTTCGTTCTCTTCGCTGAAATCCGTGGCAAGAATTATTTTCATAATCGGACTTTTTTATCAGATTGCTAAATGTTGGTTAACTGATGTAAAAGTACAAAAATTCGAGTCGATTGTGAATCAAATATTTCAAAAACCGGAAAATAATCCCGTTAAAAAAATTAAAATCCAAACCAAATACCCAACAAGCCTGCTATAGCACCAACGGCTATGTTTATAGTTTTGGCAGCGATAAAGCCCTTTCCCGATTCAGCCAGCAGCGGCAATGAGCCATGTCCGTCCTGAACAATCGAACTGGCCATTAAAATGCTAAGTGGAAGCACACCTTGTGCAAAAAGCAGGACGAAAACATAATGCGGACCTGATTCTGGGATAATGCCAATTAGCAGGGCAATTGTTAGTACCAGGTAGAGATTAGACGAGATCCAGTCCTGAAGATTGATGTATTGATTGGCAAAATGAATCCCCAAAATTACGGCAAAGGTCCAAATGAAAATCTTAATAAAATGTTTTTTGATGATGTGCTGCCATAAATGATCTTGTAAAAAATGCTCTTTGGCAGTTAAAACAATAAAAAGAATTGCTCCCAGCAAAAAAATCATGGTAATTCTGATCCAATCAGCTTCGCCTCCATGATCGTGTGCATGATCGTGACTGTGTTCCATATCGTGCAGCATGGTTTCCGAAGCGCCCATCAAAGTATTTAAGTGGTGGCTGCCATCAATGATTCCTGTTAATAAACTTATCAAAACACCTAAAACGCCAGCAAGCAACAAAGCTCGGGTAAAACTGATTTGCCGGAGGTTCTCTATTATCAATGCAGGATGATAACGATTGCAGGATTCATTTTGATGATGCAAAGGAAGGGTGGCTTCAGCCTTCAGGCCAATGTATTTATTGCGTATAAAAAAATGTGTTAAAACGCCAACAATCAGCGCAATGATAAATAAAATGATGTTCAGTTTAATTGCAGTTGCAGGAATCGTCGAAAACATTAAAAAGGCTTCATCACCCGAAGTAGCAATCAGTGTGGCAACCAAGGCCGGAAACATAACAACACGATGCACATACAACGAAACCATGGTATAAGAACCCAGGCAGCCGGGTATAATTCCCATCAATGAACCCATTAAAATTTGGGTAAAAGGCGATTTTTCAAGTTTTTTCGACCATATTCCACGTGTTTGCACGTTGATGTATTCGATTACCATCATCATGCCCATTACAAATGTGGTGATAATAAAGGTCTGCTGCAGAATTAAAGCTATCATTGACCGTGTGTTGTTTGAAGCAAAACAAGAAGCAAAGATGCTAAAATTTAGCGATGCTTGCTTCAAAAAAGCTGGTGCAAAAGAGAATTATTTGAAAATGAATAGTTTATATTAATTCTAAATAAGGGTGTTTCTTGCAAAAAAACAAACGAAAAAAAGTAACAAAAAGTAATTAGGTGTAATTTTGGTAATTAATTACTTAAACTAATATGTCTAAGATTGTAACGCTTACCGAAGCAGCGTCGATTGCATTGCATGGGATGATTATTGTAGCCAAGGCAAAAAAAATGGCTAATGTGATTTTGATAGCGGAACTAACAGGAAGCTCGAAGCACCATGTAGCCAAGATATTTCAGCGACTTGTAAAGGATAATTTTTTGGAATCACATCGCGGGCCTACCGGAGGATTTACCTTAAAACGTGATCCTAAAGACATTACACTGCTCGAGATTTATGAATCTATCGAAGGAAAAATTGAGGTTACTACCTGCCCCCTGGATAAGCATATTTGTCCGTTCGATAAATGTATTATGGACAATGTTACACGCAAAATGACAGTTGACTTTCGCAATCATCTCAAGTCGCACACCTTAAAAGATTATCTCTGATTCACTCATTTCTTCACGCTCTCCTATTCTTGTTTTTAGTTCCATAATAATAAGCAAATAAATACCTAAATACTTGTATTAATCAGAGATTATGTGGAATTTCGCAGTGTGAAATCAATAACAAAATTACATCAAATGGAATTATCCACAAAATTCAGATTTACCGATCAAGTCGATTATGCTCCTGCATCGGTCGTTAGTAAGCAAATAACCAAGAATGATAAAGGCAATATTACTTTGTTTGCTTTCGACAAAGGTGAAGGCTTATCAGAGCACACAGCGCCATACGATGCCCTTGTAATGCTTGTAGATGGCAAAGCCGAAATCATAATCGGCGGAGTGAGTCATATCCTCGTGCAACATGAGAATATTTTGATGCCGGCCAATATTCCTCATGCACTTAAGGCTGTTGAAGCATTTAAAATGGTGCTTGTAATGATTAAAGCCTGATCTTTTAGCAGGATTATTGTTCCTCGTTGTAGATTCGTTTAATTTTGCGTGCATAAATTGAAAAGCTATGGCAGAATCGACTAAAAAATTTGCATTGGCTCTAAGTGGAGGCGGGGCAAGAGGTATCTTTCATGCAGGATTTCTTCAGGCATTGGATGAGGCCGAAATGAAACCTTCTGCTATTGCCGGAGCAAGCATGGGATCCATAGTTGGGGCTTTTTATGCAGCTGGCGTAAAACCAAAGGAAATGCTTAAGGCTGTGAAAACGCCTAACTTAATGCATATTCACAGTTGGATTGGTTTAAAAGGTGGCCTGGGTTCGATGAAGGTGCTTCGCGAACAA
Organism: uncultured Lentimicrobiaceae bacterium; assembly: GCA_964592595.1. Taxonomy (GTDB): domain Bacteria; phylum Bacteroidota; class Bacteroidia; order Bacteroidales; family F082; genus UBA5536. Next base: position 20,464 of record CAZQFH010000005.1, read on the forward strand.
TTAAATACCTTCATCAAAAAGGATAATTTTGAAGCATTGGATATGCCGTTAACAATTTCTGTTAGTAATTTGAACACCGGCAATAACGAACTGCTAAATTCGGGTAATTTAATTGATGCCGTGGTTGCATCTTCCTCAATCCCAATAGTTTTTATGCCTGTGAAAATTGGTTCAAATTTTTACCTCGATGGCGGCCTGACGCTCAATTTGCCTGCCGAGTGCTTGAAAGCTGATGACACTGTTGTGGTTGGCCTGGATTGTAATTTTATGGAGAAAACAGATACTAACTACACTTCCTTAATGCCTGTAGTGGAGCGCTGCTTGCATATTACTGTCCGCAATACTTTGCGCGACCAATTGGATAGCTGTGATATTTACGTTTCTTCAGCAGAAATGGAAGAGTTTGGTACTTTTGATTTTGATCAGGCGAATAAAATCTTCGATATTGGCTATCAAACAGCGAAAGCATATATTCCTCAAATCAAGGAAGCTTTAAAATCCTGATTTTTTTTACCACTTATTTTTTCTATTCTAAATTATTTTTCTAATCAATTGAAATCTAAGCATTAATATTTAGAATGTTAACATTCAAGAAAACCAGTAAATAAATACTTGAATAAATATTAATTTTGTCGAAAATTCAGTTTATGAGCTTGATAAAACCCTCTGAAAGCCTGTTTGATATTACGGATCGTTATCCACAAACTACTGAAGTGTTTGTGAAAAATGGGTTTCAACAAATGGCTGACGAGCAAAAACGTAAAACACTTGGCAAATCGCTTCGGCTCGATTTGGCTTTATCAATGAAAGGCATCGATGAAGGTGTTTTTATAGCCCTGCTCGAAGAAGCAATACAAGGGAATGATGCCAAAAATCGCCAGGTAGAAAATAAATCGCTTAGTTTCAAAGGGCTTTTGCCTTGTCCGGTTAGGCTGCCTTTGCAGGAAGCGCTTAACGAATTCCTGGAAAACGATATGCAGCAATCTGCTGTAAATGCAGAACTAAAGGCTGCTTCGATGGGGCTTGACTGGCTCAAAGACGATATTGGTACCGCTTCCTCCGTGAATGAGCTGGCCGATATTTATATCTCTGCTGGTTTTGATTTGTTTTTTGAAGATGATTATTTTGGAAAATTTATTAAGAAAGGGTTGTTAGCTGATCCACTTCCTTGGTCAAGCATTAATTCGGATTTTGACAATGAATCATTAAAGCTGAAAGATCCGGAATCGCGTTATGGTATTATTGCGGTTGTACCGGCCATTTTTTTAATCAATCGACAGGAGCTTAACGGACGCAAAGTGCCTGAGCGCTGGGAAGACCTCCTCAGTGACGAATGGGATAACAGTATCAGTTTGCCGGTTTCTGACTTTGATTTGTTTAATGCCATTTTGCTTACGATGCGCAATCGTTACGGTATGCAAGCTATTGAAGCGCTCGGACGAAATATGCAGCAAAGCCTTCATCCAGCGCAAATGGTTAAATCGGATCGTTCTAAGACACAAAAACCTGCCATCACCATTATGCCTTATTTTTTCACAAAAATGGCTAAAACAGGTGGACCTATGCTGGCTGTCTGGCCTGCGGATGGCGCTATTATCAGCCCGATATTTGCAGTTGGGAAAAAAAATAAGCGCCCCGAATTCCAAAAGCTGTCTGCTTTTTTGGCAGGCGAAAAACTGGCTTCGATTCTTTCGCATCAGGGATTATTCCCAAGCCTGCATCCTCAAATCGACAACGGCATCCCACAAAATCAACGATACATGTGGCTGGGCTGGGACTACATCAATACACGTAATCTGAATCAGGAGTTTGAGGCTTGTACCAATGTTTTTGAGGGTGCTTTTAACAATAAAAAATCATTGGTATGAATCTGATAACAATTTCAGGTCCTCCCTCGTCAGGAAAAACTGCCGTAATCCTAAAAACTGCGGAAAGCCTTAAGCAGCGCGGGCTAAAAATTGGTGCTGTAAAATTTGATTGTCTTTACACAGATGATGATGTAGCTTACGAAAAGGCTGGAATTCCGGTAAAGAAAGGCCTTTCAGGTTCGCTTTGCCCTGATCATTATTTTGTTTCAAATATCGAAGCAGTTACTGCCTGGGGCGTGGAAGAAAAATTTGATTTGTTGGTCTCGGAAAGCGCTGGCTTGTGCAATCGTTGTTCGCCCTATGTAAAAGATATCAAAGCGGTTTGTGTGATTGATAACCTCAGCGGAATCAATACACCGCGAAAAATTGGGCCGATGTTGCGCATGGCAGATATTGTTGTGATTACAAAAGGTGATATAGTTTCTCAGGCCGAGCGAGAAGTTTTTGCCGCCGGAGTGTATGCCGTTAATCCGGGTGCAGTGATTATGCATGTGAACGGACTAACCGGACAGGGTGCTTATGAGTTGAGCACGCTTTTGTTTGACGAAAACAATCCTGTCGACACCCTCATGGGGAAGAAACTTCGGTTTTCGATGCCTTCGGCTTTATGCAGCTATTGTCTTGGCGAAACCAGAATTGGTGAGACCTACCAAATGGGTAATGTGCGTAAAATGGATCTCAAGAATAATTAGAACATGACTCAAAACGAAATATTACAGCACAGTCCTCAGGTACTTATCGAAAAATATCCTTTTTTAGTATCCTTTTTTGAAAGCCAGCATTGGCTATCGGATCTGAATCCATCACTGTCGTTGGCCGAACTTTTTGCGCTGATTGATGAAGGATTTGCTGAGGATCATGCCTTTGATGCAGATGCTTTTATGAGTCAGCTAAGCGATTTTATTGCCGAGATGCAAGCATTTATCGGTGCTGATACCTTTAAAGTGAATAAGCTTACTATTTTACCTGGCACAAACAAATCCGGTGAACCAGAAGGTTTTGAAAGGCTTGATTTTGAGCCAAAAACCATTACCAGTATCGTTGGCCCTACCGGCTCGGGTAAAAGTCGTTTGCTGGCCGACATTGAATGGGTAGCACAGGGCGATACGCCTACAAGAAGAAAAATGCTGATCAACGGGCAGCTGCCGGATAGTGCCTGGCGTTTTTCGGGAAATAAAAAACTGGTGGCACAGCTCTCGCAAAATATGAATTTTGTGATGGATCTCACAGTTAAAGAGTTCCTTGAATTGCATGCCAAAAGCAGAATGGTGTCAGATGCTGATGAATTAATCAATCGGATTATTAGTTACGCCAACGACTTGGCCGGCGAAAAATTTAGACCTTACACGGCTATCACTGCGCTTAGCGGAGGACAATCGCGCGCTTTGATGATCGCCGATACAGCACTTTTGAGTCAATCGCCTGTTGTGCTGATTGATGAGATTGAAAATGCCGGAATCGATCGCAAAAAAGCGCTGGAAATTCTTACAGGAGAGGACAAAATCGTGTTGATGGCAACGCATGATCCACTGCTGGCTCTGATGGCCGATCAGCGTATTGTGATCAAAAATGGTGGCATTCATCGTGTCATCAAAACATCTGCAGCAGAACGCGCTTTATTGACCCAACTGGAACTTGCTGATAATAAACATCAAATAATGCGTGCGGCGCTCAGAAGCGGGGCCGTACTGAACAAGGATAATATAGCATACAAACCTTAATTTAAGATATGATGATGCACGATGGATGCTCAGGCAGCTTTCAAAATGGAAAAATGGTTGCCGATAAAGTAAGACAAATGGGTTTTGATCAACAACCCATGCCAATGGCTTTTCAGCTTAGTTGCGAAAATTGTGGCGGTGATTTTGAGATGAGTTTTTTTGAAACCCATTGCCCGCACTGCGATATGGTGTATGCCGTAACGCCTTGCCATGCTTTTGATCCGGAGAATGTGATGGCTGCCGGAATTGGTTATTAATCTTCTAAAAACTTTCGACTTAACTATGTCAGAATTTATTGCTAATTCCGAAAAGAGATTACATGACTTGTTGGCATTTTCTTTGGGTATGATGAATGGCGAAAATGGCAGGGAGCTGATGGAAAAATATTCCGATGCCCTAAATTCGATCACGCCACACGACATGCTAAAGCTCGAAGACCGTCAGATGCAAATGGGAATTTCTGCCACAACAATTAAAAAGGATGTTGATAAAGTCGTAAATACTTTTTTTAAGCAATTGAGTAAATATTCCTGGCAAAGACCTGCCGAAGGAAGTTTTTTATTTTACCTGATGCTTGAAAATCAGGCATTGGGATTCAAACTCAATCAAATAAAAAAAGTGCTTAAATCATTTAGCAAGCGTGAAGCTGAAAATTTTGATGACTTGCGCACTGAACTGATTCCCCATTTTGAGTCGTTACAGGAATTTGATTGGCATTATGTTAAAAAAGAAAACATCCTATTCCCTTATCTGGAACAAAAATGGGAGGCTTATAGACCGCTCAAAGTGATGTGGTCGCTACATGATGATGCCCGAAAAATGCTTAAAGAATTGATACAACTCTTGAAGGATGAAAATACAGTTTGGGCTGAAATCAACCAAAAAATAGGGAAATATTTTTTTATGACATTTGGCATAATTCAAAAAGAAGAACTGGTGATATATCCTGTTGCAGTCGATACTGTTTCGCCTGAAGAATGGGACACCATGCACGAGCAAAGTTTTGAGTTTCCTTTTCCGTTTATTGAAGGGCCTCAAAAACCTATTACGCACAACGAAAAAGTTAGCCATGAGGCCGTAGGTTCGTCCCCAAAATCTTTTGGGGGGTTATTTCAGACGGCTACCGGCGCTCTGAATACAGAACAATTGGAGTTGATTCTGAATAGTTTTCCTGCTGATATCACATTTGTTGACGAAAATGATAAAGTACGATATTTTTCGCGGCCAGCTGACAGGTTTTTCCCTCGCTCACCTGCCATCATCGGACGCGATGTAAGAAATTGTCACCCGCCCGAAAGTGTTTATATCGTTGAACAGATTATCGATGGATTTCGCTCTGGTCAGCGATCTGAAGCTAAATTTTGGATCAACATGAAGGGGCAATTTATTTTGATTCAGTATTTTGCATTACGAAATAGCGAAGGAGCTTACAAAGGCGTGCTGGAAATGAGTATGGATGCCACGGAAATAAGAACTTTACAGGGCGAACAAAGATTGCTGGACTGGGGATAATTTTCAATGAAATAGCAGGCGATACAGGTTGATGAAAAAATGGAAATGGATACATAAGTGGTTTTCGCTCACCCTTGGGCTTTTTGTGATTTTGTGGGCTGTTTCGGGAATTATCCTCAATCATAGAAATCTTGTTAGCGGCATAGATGTTAATCGCAATTGGTTACCTGAGGTTTATCGTTATCACAACTGGAATAATGCCGCTATTCGGGGTGGATTGCAGTTGGGTGGTGATAGCCTGTTGATTTATGGCAATGTGGGTATTTGGCTTACCGATACTGTTTTTTCGGCTTATAATCCTTTTTGGGAAGGTTTTCCTGATGGCGCAAACAACAGAAAGATTAACAAAGTTTTCAAAACCAAATCAGGTAAGGTATATGCTGCCACACAATCGGGTTTATATCAGCTTGATACAAAGAAATCTGTTTGGCGAAACATTCCTTTTGATTTGCATGATTCGCGCTTTTTGGATATTACGCAGCGCGAGGATAAACTGGTTTTTTTAACCCGTTCGGAATTAATTCTTGCTGACGATCAGGAAAATCCGATGCATTTCAGCCGTTTTGAATTGCCCCGGGTAGTTGACGATGACGGCAGGGTTGGTCTTTTTCGCACTTTATGGGTATTACACAGTGGAGAAATCTATGGTCAGCTTGGGATTTTGCTGGTTGATTTATTGGCTGTAATTCTTCTGTTTTTAGTTGTGAGCGGGTATATCTGGTTTTTTTATCCAAAATGGATCAGGCGCAGAAAGCGAACTTCCAAATCGGTAGTAGATCAGGTGAGCCATTTGAAGTTTAATCAGAAATGGCATAATAAATTGGGTATTTGGGTGGTAGCTTTTTTGCTGTTCAACACTTTTACAGGCATGTTTTTGCGGCCACCATTGCTTATTGCCATTGCTGAGTCGCGTGTTGCAAAGATTCCGTTTTCTGCCTTGAGTGATCCCAATCCCTGGCAAGATCAGCTAAGGATGATTCATTGGAACAGCAATGGGAATTATTGGATAATTGGCACCAATGAGGGGCTTTATCAGGCTGATGCTAATTTTCAGAATTTGCTCAAGCCCTTTAAAACAAAGCCTCCGCTTTCGGTTATGGGGATCAATGTTTTTGAAGAATTGTCGGCCGGAGTTTTTGCTGTTGGCTCGTTCAATGGCTTGTTTTTGTGGCAGCCTGATCAGGAATACGTTAGAGATATGATTACCGGAGCGATTCCCAAAGCCACCGCAAATACCGGTTCACCCATAGGTATGCATATGATTGCCGGGATGATTCGGTTTAATGAGCGTAGCATGTTGTTTGATTACGATCGGGGCTTAATGCATGAAACTGTCGGCATGCCGGATAAAATTGAGCACCAGCCTATGCCTTTGTGGAATCTGGCGTTAGAAGTGCATACTGCAAGGATTTTTCAGGCTTTGATAGGCGATTTTTATATCCTTATTATTCCACTTTTCGGGCTGGCTTTTTTATTGATTTTGTGGGCTGGACTGATGCGTTGGCTAAAAAAAAAGAAGGTTATTTTTAAGTAATTTATAATAATTCTAAATTAGATTTTCCCTGCGGTTTACCTTGTCTGGTTAGCCTTTATAAAGTAAACTTGTAAAGTAATAGAGTTCAAATACTTAATTACCTAAATAGGTTGAACCAATTACCAGAACCATGAACCCGATAATAAAAAGACTCATTCCACCCCCACAATGGCAACTTGCTGTAGTGATTATGTTGGGTGCAATTGCGGGCGTGAGCTTATACGCTTTTTATTCGAGCAAGGCTTTTTCTTACCTGTCGGATGCGCCCTAAACCTGCGTCAACTGTCATATCATGGCTTCGCAATATGCTACCTGGCAACATAGTTCGCACCGTGAAGTGGCTACTTGCAACGATTGTCATGTGCCACATGATAATGTTTTCAGAACCTATTATTTCAAAGCGATGGATGATGCCCGACGAGGGGCCAATGCCCAGCACTTGCTAAACGTGTAAAAGTCCGGATGTACCCCGCATGATGAATGAGTTGGGTGATCCTGCAGAATTTTACAAAGGAAAATGGGCTTTGTATGGCGAAGAAATCACCAATTCCATTGGCTGTGACGATTGCCATAATCCTGAAACCATGGATCTGGCTATTTCGCGCCCGGCATTGATTGAAGCTTTTGAGGGGCAAGGCAAAGACATTTCTCAGGCCACTCATCAGGAAATGCGTTCGCTGGTCTGTGCACAATGCCATGTGGAATACTATTTTAATAACGAAAACAAGGAAGAGCGTCCGAATTACCTTACTTTTCCATGGGTAAATGGATACGAACCAGAAGATATGCTGAAATATTATGACGCTATGGGCTTTTCTGACTGGACACATGCCATAAGCAAAACTCCAATGCTAAAGGCACAGCATACTGATTATGAGGTTTATACAACAGGAATTCATACCGAACGCGGTGTTTCATGTGCCGATTGTCATATGCCATATGTAAGCGAAGGCGGATTGGCATGGGATAATGGCGCTAATGAGGCCGAAATGAAGGATATTCTTTATGACATTCGGGTTGGCCAATGGTATTGGGATTATGTGGCAGCCTCACATGGTGGCTCATTCCACTCACCGGTCGAAAGCGCCAGAATCCCCGGAAAGTCTATTGATAATGCTCAGGCAGCCCGCATCAAGCTGGCACGTCTTCTTGCTGCTAAAGGTGTGAATCGCGAAGTGACATATCCTGATATTTCTACCAAAGCCAAAGCGCAGGAGTATATTGGTCTGCCCATGGAAAAGTTAAAAGCTGAAAAGGATAAATTCCTAAAAGAAATTGTTCCTGTTTGGAAACAAAAAGCTGCTGAAAGACAAGCTGCCTATGATGTTGTGCTGAACGAATAATTTCATTTTAGGTTGTTTTGGATGATCCCGGGTTTCGTTTGAGATCCGGGATTTTTGTATGCGTAACAGCATATTTTTAAACTTCCGGTTCTTAAAACGAATAGATCAGAATTGAAGTTGTAAATTTGTTTGCTATATACTTTACTTACTATGAAAAATATATTTTTCTTGATCTTCAGTTGTTGCATTTTAATTCAGGCTGGTTTTTCACAACCAAAAGCAGATAAGATAACCCGTTTTCATCTACAGATTCTAACGCTCGACAGCCATACGGATACGCCCCTTCGACTTGGACACAGCGGCTTTGATATTGGTAAGCTCAATGAAGGCGGCAAAATCGATTTTCCAAGGATGAAAGCAGGTGGTCTCGATGCTGTTTTTTTTGCTGTTTTTATCGGGCAGGGTAAACGTGATTCCATGGGGCATATTGAGGCTCGTGACAGAGCCTTTCAAATTTTTGACAAAATAGATAAGGCGCTTCAGGAATATCCTGAACAAGCAGAACTTGCACTAAATGCTGCTGATGCAGAGCAAATTTCACGTCAAGGCAAAAGCGCTATTTATATCGGCATCGAAAATGGTTATCCCATTGGAAATGACATCACGCTGGTTGAAACATTTTACAACAAAGGGGCACGCTACATCACCCTATCACATTCCTACAACAACGATATCTGTGATTCGTCAACTGACGATAAAGGGCCGGAATACAATGGTATATCACCTTTTGGAGAGGAAGTGGTGCAAGAAATGAACCGGCTGGGAATGATGATCGATGTGAGTCATATCTCTGACAGTGCATTTTTTGATGTGATTCGCTTGAGCAAACAACCGGTTATCGCATCGCATTCCAATGCACGTGCTATTTGCGATCATCCCCGCAATCTTACTGACGAGATGCTGCTGGCTTTGAAAGAGAATGGCGGAGTGATTCAGCTTTGTGTACTAAGCGATTACGTCAAAAAAATGCCTGAGAATCCTGAGCGCGACAGTGCTTTTAGTGCTTTGAGAACAAAGTACAATGGCTTCAAGGGATTAAGTGATGAGCAAATGGAAAAGGCACGGGCAGATTGGTATGCTTCCGACAAGCAGTTTCCTGCCAACCTGGCCTCTGTTGCTGATCTTGTGGATCATGTTGACCATATCGTAAACCTGGTGGGTATCGATTATGTTGGCATCGGTACTGATTTTGATGGTGGCGGAGCGCTCTCCGATTGTTTTGACGTAACGGAGCTGGAAAATATCACCCGCGAGCTTTTTCGAAGGGGCTATTCAAAAACTGATATCAAAAAGATTTGGAGCGGTAATTTTTTGCGCGTTTTTGGGGAGGTTGAACGTAAAAAAAGCTGATACGTTGTTCTATACACCAATGTTATCCATAAAATACGGTATCATTCTTCGCCACCAGGGCCAGTCGTGGTCAACATCTTGTCCCCAGAAATCGACCCAAGCAGGAATATCTTTTGATTCAAGTAACGATTTGAGCTTTGCAGTGTCAGCAATCATTTCCTCCTCCCAGGCGCCTTGCCCAACGGCAATCACGATTTTTCCCTGGCGTATCTGATCCAAAAGCTGTTTATCGCCAAGGTTTTGCAAGAAATGTAAGGGAGAGTTAAAGTAAACCGTTTGATCCATGTAATCGCCCACAAGTCTTTGCAGGTCATACATGCCACTGATTGCAATCACAGCGTCAAACTGATCGGGATGCTTAAAGAAGAAATTGGCAGCATGATAGGCTCCCATACTAAAACCTGCAACTCCAACTTTGATTTCGTCGTCGTTACAATTCATACGAAGCAGCGGCAATACTTCTTGCATGATATAACTTTCGTAGGCTTCATAGCGCTTTCCTCTATCTTGTGGATGCATGTGCTGATTCGACCAGCTTTCGAAGTCAACGCTATCGACTGTAAACACTTTGATACGTCCGGTATTGATAAAGGGTTTCAGCGCAGCAATTATTCCAAAATCTTCTGCTTCGTGGAAGCGTCCTCCCTGGGTAGGAAAAAGCAGAAAAGCTTTGCCGTAATGCCCGTAAATTTTAAGCTCCATATCTTTTTGAAGCCTCGTACTAAACCACTTGTGATATTCAATATGCATGGGTTATTACGTTGTTTCGTGAATGAATTGTTGTATCTCCAAAAGCCGGTCGAGGGATTCGTTGCGGATCAGGTAGCCATGATTTCCCATTGCCCTTGCCATTATTTCAGGTAGTTCGGCATGCAGCACCAGTTCATCAGGAAAAGCAGCAAGGATTTGTTGATGGGATTGCTGATAGGAGTAATGATTTTTCCTGCTTACGTAGGCGATATGGTATTTTCGGCTGTAGTTGAAATGCGCTAATCTTTTTGACACCATGCTTGCCCACACCTGATAAAGATCGGCATCGCAGGCAAAGTTGAACATATCCATGGTGTAGCCTCCCGGTGGACGCATATTTACTTCAAGAGGAATCAGTTCCTTTGTTTTGTGGGTTCTAAAAAACTCAATATGAAAAAACCGACCTTTAAGATCGAAAGCCTTGAGTACTTTTTGGCCGGCTTCAAAAATGTCGCCGGGCAGGGTTCTCAGAGAATAATAGAAAGTGTGAATGTCGTTATTTACCACTTCCATCACGCCATCATTGTTCACATTAACAGTGTGGAACAACAGATTTCCATTTTGATCAACAAGGCCATCAAATGATTGTATGTTGCCTTCAATGAATTGTTCCATAAAATAGGGAACCGAAGGTTTTTTATCAAAGAAATAATGCAGCTCAGTTTCGTTGTTGATCTTATAGGTGTCTGCTGCTCCCACGCCGCTATCGGGTTTGGCAATTACAGGATAACCATATAGCTTGATGAATTTTTTTGCCTTGTTAAAATCTGTAATATGTTCACCTTCAACAACTTTTAATCCTGCTGCTCTGAAACGTTCTTTCATGGCCGACTTTTTTCGGATCACATCAATATCAGCGGTTTTAATACCTTTGATATTGAAATCAGTGCGAAGCATCGCCTCTGTTTCAAGCCAGTACTCGTTGTGGCTGTCGAGGCCGTCAATTTTTCCGTACATATGCGTGAAGTATCCCATCGCCTTAACGAGTTGATTGTAGTTGTGCATATCATCCACGCGATAATAGTCGGTAAGCGATGATTGCAGCATTGGATCCAGCTGCTCCCAGGTAGCATCGCCCAGCCCCAGCACGCGAACACCTTCGGATTTTAAGGCACGTGTAAAGTGCTTGAAATTAGGTGGAAAATGTGGCGAAAAATGTACAAAATTGATCATCGCGATTATATTTTAGTTGTACCAGATAAATTCTTAATAAAGCATCAGGCAAAAAGGCGCCATCCCATGTAAAAAAATGTAAAAATGGTGAGAAAGACAATCCCAATCACCGACCATATTTTGAGATAAGGTGCCGGTTGAAATTGCATTGGAATGGTTTTATTGGTAATAACGCGGTAGTTAAGATAGGCCAAAAAGGGAGCAGTAATGAACGAAAGGGTAGTAGCCAGATCTACGAGCACACGCATACTTTTGGCCTGACTCAGCACTATTGCTGCTCCAGCCATCAGCACTATCATCCAGAGGATATAACTCCACCTGCGTTCGGGGCTATCAGGAAAAAGTTGTCGGATAGCCTCTTTAACGGTTCTGGGATAGGCATCAGAAACGGTGATGGTTGTGCTGAGCATAGTGGTGAAGGCAGCCAGAGCAATAACAGGATAAGCCCACTCTCCGATGCTATTGGTGTAGAGGTTGATCAATTGATCAGCAAATACAACGCCACTGGGTGAAAGCGACTCGCCGCTTCCATGCATGATCAGAGCCCCCAGAGCCAAAAATGCTGCTGCCACACCCATAGTGCCAAAATAACCAATTCTGAACTCTATCAAGGCTTCGCGGATGGTAGGTTTTTCTTGGAGGTGGTTGTTTTTGCTCTGACTCCATAGCGAACTCCACACCACAATATCAATAGGTGCTGGCATCCAACCGATAAAAGCAATCAGAAAAAGGATATGTGTTTTATTCATCCAATCGAATGGCTGCATGGCGGTTTCAACTAATTCACGTTCGGCTCCAAAAGCAGCTACAACAGCAATAACGGTCGAAACCGTAAGCACAAGAATAACCACCTTGATCATCTGATCCAGCAATTTATAACGTCCGATAATCAGCACCAACATGGTAACAATCATGATGACAATACTGGTCTCGAAAGCATCGAGTGAACTGGGAATTAAGCTGTTCGACATGCCAGCCGTAACAATCACCAATGCAGCTATTATTGGAAACATGGTAACAAAAGTGAGTATCAAAAACAACCAAAGCACCCAGTTGCCTTCTTTTTTATAGGCGTGGATCAGGTTTTGATTGGTTGCCAGCACATAACGGCTGCCCACTTCAAAAAAGGGAAATTTTAACAAGTTGGCAGCCAATAGCACCCACATCAATTCGAATCCAAATTCGGCACCAGCACGTGTTGACTGCACCAAATGTGAAACGCCTATGGCGGCTCCGGCATACAAAAGTCCTGGCCCAAGTAATTGAAAAAATCGTTTCATGGATGGTTTTATTATTTGCGAGCTGCAAATATAAACTTTGATTTAAAACCGCAATGTTTTTTGCTTCTGTGTTTTGCCTGTCCTATTATTGATTTTTTAACCAAATAGCCCAAGCCGCATCAGCCTGCGACTTCAACATTGCCAAACCGTTAAACGTAGCAGCCATATGCGATTTCCCGGCTCTAAGGAAAGCTGTTTCAGTCGGGTTATAAATTAAATCTATCAGAATTTGCTTTTCGTTAAGGTATTGATATGGAATTGGAGGGCGAGATTCAATGTCGGGTATCATTCCCAAAGGGGTCGTATTAATAATCAACTGATGGTTTCGCAGGAATGAAGCTGTGATCATTGCGTAATTAACTTGATTGGCCTTTGAAGCCTTTCTGCTAACAAGTGTGTAACCGATTCCTTTGGCACGCAGGCTGTATTGCACAGCTTTTGAAGCTCCGCCAGTGCCTAATATCAGTGCTTTAGGCTTTTGAAGTGGTGAAAGTATTGGCTTTATAAGTGTATCAAAACCAACTACATCGGTATTGTAACCTATCAGTTCAATTTGTTTTTTTTTTCTATTGATTACCACAGTATTCACAGCTCCAGTCATTTGTGCAGCCTTATCCAGTTTACTGCAATAGGCTACTACCTTTTGCTTGAAAGGAATCGTAACGTTTAAGCCTGCTAAATCAGGATGAGCGGTAATCAGTTCATGGAGTTGTTCGATATTATTCAGTTCAAAAAGTTCGTAGGTTGCACCAATACCGTTTTCTAAAAACTTTTTACTAAAGTAATCCTTTGAAAATGAGTGTGATAGTTTTTTCCCAATGAGCCCGTACAATTTCATGAAGCTGTTTCTGAGGATGGTTTTTTAGTTTGGGCGGCATACTCAACAGCCCAAATGGTAAGTATTCCGGCGATCATCAGCAGGGCTGAGAACAGCACTTCCTGATTGAGCTCGGCAGGCCATTCGGGAATGTAACGGGCAACTTTTGGTAGGCCGTCTTTGAGGAGCAATTCACCTGCTGTATCTTTAAGGTAAACAGCTTTTTTCCAGGGCCACAAAATACTCAGCGAGCCTAAAATGAAACCTGTGAGTAAAGCAATGGTCTGATCTTTGTATGTTTTGAGCAGCCATGATAAAAAATGTGAAAAAGCAATCAATCCAGCTACTGCACCTATCAATACCGGAACAAGAATCGTCAGTTCGCGGTTGTTAATAGCATTAATGGCAACGAGTTGGTAGTTACCCATCAGTATCAACACAAAACTACCTGATAGGCCTGGTAATATCATAGAACAAACGGCCACCACACCGCACAACATGAGGTAGAAAAAGTTGTCGCTTTCGGCAGCAGGTGTCATAAAGGTAACTGCTGCAGCAATGGCTGTTCCAATAATAAAGCTCACAACCGAAGATATTTTCCAGCTTTGCACAGTTTTGCCAACGAAATAAACCGAAGCAAGCACCAGCCCAAAAAAGAAAGACCAGATATAGGCCGGATAATTTGTGAACAAAAAATCGAAAAGCTTTGCCAATGATACGATTGCAAGGCCAACACCTGCAAAAATACTGATCAGGAAAACCAGGTCGGTATGGGTTGCAAATGCTTTAAAATCAAATTTAAGCAGGTACTTGACAGCTTTTCCGTCGAAAGATTTGATGGCGTTTATCAGCCTTTCGAAGATGCCAGTGATCAGCGCAATTGTTCCTCCCGAAACGCCGGGTATTACGTTGGCAGCTCCCATGGCAATACCTTTGATAATTTGCACCAGGATAGTTTTCATATTTTAATGAATGATTTTTTTTAGCAAACTGAGTTTTGAATTGAAGGGTGGATAACGCAACCATATATCAAGCCAGTTGGCGCGTTTCATAACCGATCGCCGATGCGAAAAAGCATCAAAGCTGTGTTTACCATGATAGCTGCCAAATCCGCTGCTGCCCGATCCGCCGAAGGGCAAACCGGCATTGGTGAAATGCATGATGGTGTCGTTGATGGTGACCCCGCCACTTAGCACATTGGACTTTATTTGGCGGACAAAAGTCTTGTTAGTCGAAAAAATATACATCGCCAGTGGCTTGGGATTTTTATGGATAATTTCCAAAGCTTGATTCGTTTCAGTAAAAGGGATTAACGGCAGTATAGGGCCAAAAATTTCTTCCTGCATCACAGTTTCACTGAGCGATGCAGCAGCTATCAGTGTGGGTTCCATTTTGAGGCTTTGAGGATTTGCACTTCCACCCGCAATAATATTTTGACCTTTCAGTAATTGCTGCAGGCGCTCAAATTGTGGTTTGCCAATGATTTTGGGATATTCGTCATTCGTAACAGGTGCGTTTCCCCATTGGCGTTTTATTTCCTTTTTCATGGCTTCCACAAGGCTGTCGCAAACCTGCTCGTGCACAAGCACATAATCAGGAGCGATGCAGGTTTGACCTGCATTGATGGTTTTTCCCCATATAATCCTCCTTGCTGCTAACTCAATTTTTGCTGATTGATCCACAACACACGGACTCTTGCCTCCAAGTTCAAGAACGAGCGGAATCAATTGTTTTGCAGCAGTTTTCATCACTTCCTGGCCTACCCTTGTGCTTCCTGTGAAAAAAATAAAATCGAAAGGTTCTTCCAGCAATTGTTTACTTGTCGCAGCATCCCCCTGTACGAGGCGAATGTAGTCAGGGTCAAAATTGGTATTGATCATTTCATCCAGTGCGGCAGCGGTTTGGCTGCTATATTCGGAGGGTTTTATTACAACGCAATTACCGGCAGAAATAGCCCCGACAAGTGGCAATAAGGCCAGCTGAACAGGATAATTCCAGGGCGAGATGATCAGGCTAACGCCATAAGGCATGTGTTCGATGTGGCTGCTGGCCGGAAAAGCAGCAAGCGGTGTGCTTACATATTGTGGTCGTGCCCAGTGATCAAGGTTTTTGAGGTGTCTTTTGATTTCTTCTCTAAGCAGGCCAATCTCAGTGGCGTAAGATTCAAAGGGCGATTTGCCAAGGTCTTTATAAAGTGCTTCCAGCAGCCGTGCTTCGTAAGATGTTACAAGTTTCAGGAGTAGCCGAAGTTGCTCTTTTCTGAATGTTAGTCCGCGTGTTTTTCCTTCCCGAAAGTATGTTTTAAGTCCACCAATGGATAGATTTTGCATAGTCAAATTCAAAGTGGCTGTTTGTCTGGTTTTGTTGCATTAATTTCTTGGCGCATACATGCTGATCATATCTACAATATGCATGTTTTCGAGTGCGCCCGGATAAAAATCTAAAAACTCCTGATGACCATTGTAGTCTAACTCAAGTGCTGTTTCGAGGTAGAATTGTCCCTGAACCTCACTACGCTGTCTGAACAATAAGGCAGCAAGCCGATAACGGATTCTGTTGTTTTCGGGTTGATGAATAAGGCCTGTCTTCAGGATTTGAGAAGCCTTTTCGAATTGATGTTGCAACACATAAAGGTTTGCATATTCCACCCACAGGTCAGGATCATTTGGATCGAGCTCTTCGGCTTTTTTGAAGCAGTCAATGGCTTTGCTAAACTCTTCCAGTTTGATATGCATGTCTGCTTTTATCAGCAGGAATTCTGTATTGAACTGATCCAGTTCAATAGCTCGTTGCATGTATTTTATTGCCGTTTTGGTATTGCCTTCTTCATCAAAAATAACACCAATGCCTGCCCAGGGTTCGGCCATAAATTCATCAATCTGTGTGGCCTTTTGGTAATGTGTAAGCGCTTCGGTGTTACGATTTTGTTTTTCGAAACATTCGCCCAGACGATAAAAAATATTGGCATCCTGTTGGTTGATAGTCAGGGCTTCGTGATAAGTGTCGATGGCCTTTTCATAGGTTTCCATAGCCTCATGGCACTGGCCAATATTGATGAGTGCCATTATATGCTTATCGTCGATAGCCAGCACATATTCAAAGGCATCAATGGCTTTTTCGTAAAGCTCTTCGTGGAAGAAAGCCAGTCCGAGATTAAACCAGGCTGCTGTGCTGTAAGGGTTTGTATCGATTTGTTGATTAAAAAAGGCTATCGCCTGATCCATATCATTAAGCAATTCGAATACCATTCCTATTTCCGAAAGTACTTGCTCAGGCTGCTTGGAGATATGCAATGCTTTTTTGAGGTAATCGAGGGCATGCTCAAAATCCGAAAGATTTTCGTATTCGAAGGCTATTGTTGCATAGATGTCTTCGATGTCTTCACTGTCAGCAAGAGTTAGTGCTTTTTTGTATTCATCGATGGCCTTGCCAAACTCCATCATCATACTGTAAACCGTTCCTTTGGTCATAATGAGCTCGGCATCGTTGGGCTCGGTAATTTCAAGCTCTTTAAGCAGTTCGAGCGCCTTGATAAATTGTCCTTCGCTGGCCCATTGACGGGCAAGCTTCACTTTAAGTGCCGTATTGTAAGGATGCTGCTGCATAGCCAGTTCAACGGCCATGCGCGATTTTTCGTTGTTAAAAGCGTTTTGATAATAATCGATCAAAACCTCAAACTCCTCAGCATCAAAATATACAGGACTTCCATCATGGAGCATCTCTTCGAACCTGCTTGCCAGCAGCTCTACCTGATAATCATCATTCCATTGATAATCTTCGCTCATAAATTCTTCTCCAAATTCAGGGCAAAATTAAGTTAAATATCCCAGAATAATATTTTAACGGTTAAGACTTTATTAAACTTCATCAAAAGTACAGCCTCAAAAAGCCTTAAGCAATAGCTGTAACATTTTTTTTTAACGGTTAAAATGCGGAATTTGTTAATAACTCAACTATCCCCTATAATGAACCGGTGCAGCAGGTCCAAGTGGTATTTCGAGCAGCACCCAGCCAATCAAAAGGGCGGTCCAAAAAACAAAGAAAAACAGTGAATAGGGCAGCATGGTAGAGATCAATGTGCCAATACCGGCCTTTTTGTCGTATTTTTCAAAATAAACGATAATCAAGGCAAAGAAGCTCATCATGGGAGAAATGATATTGGTGATGCTGTCGCCTACCCGGAATACAGCCTGCGAAAGCTCGGGCGAAAAGCCAAGAATCATAAACATAGGAATGAAAACCGGCCCCAGAATAGCCCATTTGGCTGAGGCACTTCCCATAAACATATTGATAAATCCCGAAAGCAGGACAAAAAGAATGAGTAAGGGTACTGTGCCCAGATTAATATTTTGCAGGAAATGAGCGCCTTCTATGGCGATGATCAAACCCAGGTTGCTCCACTTAAAATAAGCAACAAACTGAGCTGCAAAGAATACCAGAACCATAAAGGCTGCAAGTGTCTTAAAGCTTTGAACCATACCTTTAACCACATCGGCATCGTTTTTGAATTTTCCGCTCATAAAGCCGTAAAGCACACCCAAACTTCCGGCAGCAAAAAACAGCAACGCAATAAATCCTTTGAGCAGAGGCGAGCGCAGAATGCTGTTTTCGGGACCCCTAAAAAAACCGTTTTCGGGCAGGGTGGTAGCCAGAATAAAGCCAAGCCAACCCAATAACATCAAAAAAGTATATCGTAGTGCTTTCCGCTCTTGTGCTGTGAGTGGGTTGATTGGTTCCTTTGGCACATCGCCTGTGTAACTACCCAAGCGTGGCTCAACAAATTTATTGGTGATCCAGGTGCCCAGAAAAGCAATTAAAAAGGTGGAAACGGCCATAAAATAGTAATTAGCTGTTGGCAACACATAATAGTCAGGATCGAGGATGCGCGCCGATTCGGTAGAAAGACCTGCCAGCAAAGGATCTATGGTGCCAATCATCAGGTTGGCCGAAAAACCTCCCGACACGCCGGCAAAAGCAGCGGCCATACCGGCAATGGGATGCCGTCCTACGGCATGAAAAATAATTCCTGCCATCGGAATGATGAGCACATAGCCCAGATCAGAAGCCATATTGGAAAGGATTCCGGACAAAACCAATACAAAAGTAAGCAGCGACGATGGTGCTTTTATTACCAGCAACCTGATTGCCGCGCCAACCAAGCCGCTGCTTTCTGCTATACCAATACCGAGCAGAGCTACCATTACAATTCCCAGCGGCGCAAAACCCGTATAATTATCCACCATATCCAGAAAGATGCGGTGAACGCCTTCTTTCGACAGCAGATTCACCATATGCACCCGCTCGTTGGTGGCTGGATGTAGTACCGTCCAGTCGAAAAGATGACCAAACCACGAAAGGATCAGCACTAAAATAGCCAGTAAAACAAAAATACTGGCTGGATGAGGCAGGGCATTGCCGCCTACTTCAACGAAGTGCAGAAAGCGGTCGAAGAAATTTTTACGCGATGGCGCAGGCTTGGGCGTCATAGTTTGTAGATTTTTAAGTTGTGTCGCGAAGATAATGAATTAGCATCAAAAGCTTAATAAATAGCCTTTCCTTAAAATGGTTTATTAAGGGGCAATGTTTACCTTTGCTGCCCAACTAAGCCTATAAATAACATGACATTAATCAAATCTATTTCCGGCATTCGGGGCACCATTGGCGGTAAACCCGGTGATGCCCTCACACCTGTTGATGCTGTTAAATTTACAGCTGCTTTTGTGCAGCTCATCCGCAAAGAAAATCGCCAAGGCCGACTTAAAATGGTTGTAGGTCGCGATGCCCGCATATCGGGTTTTATGGTCAACCAACTGGTATGCGGTAGTTTGCAGGCTATGGGTGTAAATGTGATCGACATCGGACTGAGCACTACACCTACAGTGGAAATTGCTGTTCCTGCTTTGCAGGCAGATGGTGGTATCATCCTCACTGCCAGTCATAATCCTGCACAGTGGAATGCGCTTAAGCTGCTCAACTGCAAAGGTGAGTTTATTTCGGCAGTCGAAGGAGCGTGGTTGCTCGAACAGGCAGAAAAGGAGGAATTTGATTTTGCAACTGTTGATGAGATTGGAAGCTACGAAAAGCAAGAGGGCTGGATCGATAAGCATGTCGAAATGGTGTGCACACTGCCAATGGTCGATAGCGAAGCTATCAGCAAGGCAGGTTTCAGAGTAGCTGTTGATGCTGTGAATTCAACCGGCGGACTGGCTATTCCTGCTCTGCTCAAGGCTCTTGGCGTGGAAGTGGTTTATCCCCTTTACTGTGATCCTAATGGCAAGTTTCCGCACAATCCGGAGCCTTTGGCCGAGCATCTTACAGCGATTGCTGAACTTGTTCGCAAAGAAAAGGCTTCGCTGGGCTTTGTGGTTGATCCGGATGTGGACAGACTCGCTATTGTGGATGAAAACGGACAGATGTTTGGCGAAGAATATACCCTTGTTGCCGTGGCCGATTACCTGCTTCAGCATCAAAATGGCAGCACGGTGAGTAATTTATCCTCTTCTCGGGCACTGCGCGATATAACGCAAAAGCATGGCGGTTCCTATGCAGCATCGGCTGTTGGGGAGGTTAATGTGGTGGAGCTGATGAAGGCAACGCATGCCCTGATAGGTGGCGAAGGCAATGGCGGGGTGATTTATCCTGAGCTGCATTACGGGCGCGATGCATTGGTGGGTGTGGCGCTCTTCCTCACACATCTGGCCAAAACAGGTATGAGCTGTGCCGAACTGCGTGCCACATATCCGGCTTACCATATGTCGAAAAACAAACTACAGCTGGATGCCACAACTAATGTGGATGCTTTACTTGAAAGGCTTGCTAAATACTATGCCGACGAAGAGCTTAGCACTATCGATGGGCTTAAGATTGATTTTGAACACGGCTGGGTGCACCTGCGCAAATCCAATACCGAACCCATCATCAGAATTTACAGCGAAGCCAAATCATCCGAACAGGCTGATGAACTGGCACAACGAATGATTACTGTGGCACAGCAAATGATGAGTTCCGTTGATTGATTTCTTGTTTTGCAGGAATAGTATTATATTCGCACACCGAAAAATATAATCGCATGGCAAAACGATCAAAATCAGCCAAAAGGCGACGCAGGAAGTTTAAAACGATTTCTTTTAAGCTTACCGAAGGACAGTATAAGTCGCTGTTGAACTATTGCAAGGCTCGCAAAACCACACCCAACAAGCTTATCAAGCGCAACATCAGACGTTTCATCACGGCCTATACCTATGATGTGCCGCCTAATTTTTATGTAACAGAGAATCAGCTGGAGCTTTTTCATGAAGAATAGTTCTCACAGCTGAAAGGCTGTTCGGTTGAGGATGGAACGGCTCAGGGTAACTTCGTCAGCATATTCAAGTGCATCTCCGATGGCAATGCCTTTTGAGATCGTCGTTACTTTTCCATTAAAATCGTGAAGTTGTTTATAGATATAATAATTTGTGGTGTCGCCTTCGATAGTGGCTGGAAGCGCGAGGATGATTTCGTTGAAATGCTCCTCGTGCGTGCGCCTGATCAGGCTGTCGATATGCAGGTCGGTAGGGCTGATACCTTCGACCGGACTGATAACACCGCCGAGCACATGATACAAACCGTTGAAGGTAGCAGTACGTTCGATGGCCAGCACGTCGCGCAGATCGGCTACCACACACAGGCTGTTTTCGTCGCGGCGCAGGTTGGAGCAGATGGCACATACGGGCGTGTCGCTGATGTTGTGGCAGCGTTCGCAAAGCAGGATACGGCTGCGCATCTGCGTAAGTGAATGCGCTAACGCTTCGGCACGGGCAGGTTCTTCGCGTAAAAGATGCAAGGCCAGCCTCAGCGCCGTTTTCTTGCCGATACCAGGCAAACGTGACAACTCATTCACGGCATTTTCGAGGAGGATAGAAGAATATTCAGACACAAATAAGTTTTTTGGCAAAAATACGTTATTTAGGGTAAGCATTACAAAGTAGCATGATGATGAATTTTAAAACATATTTATCGGTTTCGCTTTTGAGTAAAATGATTTTAATCGTTTGGGGCGGCTGGCTGATTCCGCAACTGGCATCGGCACAGGAAGCGCTAAACCAGATGGATGACAAGGGCCAAAAAACAGGAATCTGGAAGGGATATCATGTGGATGGAAGCTTGCGCTACGAAGGCAGGTTTGCTAACGACAGGCCTCAGGGCGTTTTCAGGTATTATGACGAAGCCGGGAGAATCAAGGCTACCAATCGTTTCGACCCAACAGGCCGTAAAGCCTATCATCAGGCTTTTGATTCAACGGGCTTTATGCTGGCTGAAGGGGTTTATCTGAATCAGAAAAAAGACAGTGTCTGGACTTTCTATAGCCCCGCCGATAGCGCTGTGATTGCATGCGAAACCTATCGGAATGATATCAAACACGGCCTTTCGGTAACCTATTATCCTCAAAACGGACAGCCCGCCGAAAAACTGACTTACGAAAATAGGAAGCTCAATGGACCATGGACAAAATATTTTGAGGATGGTACAGTAATGACGCAGGGTTTTTATGAGCAGGACAGGCTTCATGGTTCATACACCACCTATCACCCTAACGGACAGATACAAACCAAAGGACAGTATAAAAATGACCTTCAACATGGGGTGTGGGAGTTTTTTGATGAGGACGGCAAGTTGATCAACACAGAGAATTATAAGTTGAGAGATTGAGGGGGGGGAGTCGAATGACTGAAAGTCTAAAGCTCTGAAGGTTATAGGTGAAAAGAAAAGTAAACATTAAACTGTAAAAAAATGACAAGGCCAAGCGTAAAAATATGTTGCATCAGCAGTAAAGCCGAGGCCCTTATGGCTATAAAATATGGGGCGTCTGCTATCGGTTTGGTGGGTAAAATGCCCAGCGGGCCGGGTGTGATAGCTGATAGGCTGATCTATGAAATTGTCAGGATAATTCCGCCGTCGGTTGCTACTTTTCTGCTTACCAGCGAAACACAAGCTGATGATATCCTTGCACATCATCATAGGACTCAAACTACTACAATTCAGCTTGTTGATAGAATTCAATTGGATCAATATCAAAGATTAAGAGACGAGCTTCCAGGGGTGAAACTGGTTCAGGTAATTCATGTGATTGATCATAATTCCGTGAAGGAAGCCATTGAAGTATCTGCTTTTGTTGATGCTATTTTGCTCGACAGCGGAAATCCAAATTTACAAGTAAAGCAACTTGGTGGAACAGGCAGAACCCACAATTGGGATTTGAGCAGGCAGATCAGAGAAAGCATTAACATCCCACTTTTTCTTGCCGGCGGAATTAATAAGGATAATGTGCAAGAAGCCGTAGAACAGGTAAAGCCCTTTGGTATTGATTTATGCAGCAGCGTAAGAACAAACAGACATCTCGACGAAACCAAGCTTGCAGCATTTTTCAGTGCAATTGATTAAGGCTTTCATTTCATAAAAAACAATAATCTTTTAAAAATAAGGCAATTACAAATTTAAAAATTTATTTTTTGTCGTTAATATCTCTGTTGCTGCTGCCATCCTACAGCAATTTGACTCAGGAAGCAGAGAGTCGTATCAATGATTTAAAAGACAAAACAGAGTCGTTGGATTCATTGATCAACAGGGAAGTAGATAAAGTGTGGGCACTTGATTCATTAATCAACAGAGAAAGCGAGAAAGTGCAAAAGCTTGATTCGTTGATTAAAAATTCCACCTCAAAAAATTGATTCCGTTTCAAAGGAAAAGATCAAACTTCTGGAAGAGCTGCTGAAATAAGCAGGAGAGTGGGGAGGTGTTTTTTTTGTTGTCCTGCTTGTAGTTGTTGTGATTGTTGTCGTTGTTTCGCATCAGCAAAAACTAACGTAAACCTTTGTTTATGAGTCAAAAAGAGCCCCCGATTAGCGGGGCTAACGCCAAGATGAAAAGCCATCAAATCCTTATAATTTCATGGCAGAACCTCTTCTGCCTGCCTGACAGCACCAAGTTTATTGCTAAAGGCAGACAGCGAGGGGTTCTTTCACAAAGCTGATAGCCATCAGCCAATAGCCATCAGCCAATAGCCAACAGCCTCTTCAAAGCCTCCTTAAAATATTCCAACACTTATTTCGATAGCGCTTTCGTTGAGGGTTGGATTATAACCCAGTTTTACATCTACCGGAAAGCTAACTAATGATGATTCAACTTTTTTACTTACCATAAGCCCTATCTGAACAATTCCTGAAGCTTTGTTGCCGGTATAAAGTCCAGACACGGCATCAGCAGCCAATGTGGTGCCGAAGGCCATAAAAGGTTCAATTTTAGTGTTGTGCAAGCTGAATCCATAGCCTGCTTCCAAATAAGTGGAATAGCGGGCATCTCCTGAGGCAAGGCGGTCGTTGCCATACAAAATGGTGGCTGCTTTGATATTTAAGGGAAATGATTCGCCAAAATGATAGCCTACCGAAAGGTCAATAAGATGTATGGTTTCATCTTTGTCGTAGTTAAAAAACTCCGGATTATCCTGACCCGAGAAATTAAAGATATCAAGCAGGGTAATATTAAAACCTCCTGTTTCGTAGCTAATGATATGACTTACTTCGCGGTAGTTGCCATTTACTGACATGCCGCCCCATGCATAAACCGAAAAACCACCTTTGTAATAGCCTATCGTAGGGGCTGTTACCAGTCCATCGCTCACGCGCAAGCCCCGCCAGTAGTGCATGTTTTTTACATCCAGGCCAACATCAAATTTGCCTTCGCTCTGCGCTGTAATCAATTGTGTGCTGCCAATCAAAATGAGTATAAGGGTGAGTATGCTTTTCATAACAAGTTTAATTTAGTTGATTTTCAGTAAAAAAAGGTAAAGCAATGCCGCAATCACAGCACCAACCAAAGGGCCTGCGACAGGAATCCACGAATAGCTCCAGCCGCTATCGCGTTTTTCTTTTATGGGCAATAAATAATGTGCAATACGAGGTCCCAGATCACGTGCCGGATTGATGGCGTAACCGGTTACACCGCCCAGCGACATGCCAATGCCAACAACCAACAATGCCACAGGCAGCGCACCTATTGATCCCAAACCAATTTTTGCCTCTGCCAGCGTGGAAGCTTCTAAAGTAGGGCTGCTAAAGTGGAGGATGACAAAGATTAACACAAAAGTGCCAATCATCTCTGCTACAAAATTATTGAAGCGATGGTGGATGGCAGGCATGGTTGAAAACACGGCTAGCTTAGCTTCTTTATCCTCGGTAATATCAAAGTGAGAGCGAAAGAAGACGTAAACCAAAACAGCACCTGCAAAAGCACCTGCAAGCTGCGCCAGGATATAGGGCAATACATCGGCCCACGGAAACAAAGCTGCTGTTGCCAAACCAACTGTAACAGCCGGATTTATATGAGCGCCTGAATGCGGGCCGGCAACAATTACGGCAATAAACACGCCTAAACCCCAGCCAAAGGCGATGTTTACCCAGCCTGCACCATTGCTTTTTGTTTGCTTTAGGATAGAATTGGCTACCACGCCTCCACCCATCAGGATGAGGATTGCTGTTCCAATAAATTCATAGATTAATGCTTTTTCCATTGTTGTAGTGTTTTGAGTTTTTAGTCGTTTTTTATCCAGGATTTCGCACGTATCACAGCATCCTGCCATTTAGCCTTTTTAGCAGCCACGGCAGCATCATCCATTTGTTTGGCGAAACTGCGGTCGAGTTGCCATTGCTGTTTAATTTCATCCAAATTGTTCCAATAACCAACGGCAAGGCCGGCCAGATAAGCAGCTCCCATTGCAGTTGTTTCGATAACTTGTGGTCTTACAACCGGAATTCCAAGCAGGTCGGCTTGTATCTGCATCAGCAGGTTATTAGCCGAAGCACCTCCATCAACACGCAATTCTTTAATAGGAATATTAGCATCTTTTACCATTACTTCCAGCACATCCATGGTTTGAAGTGCAATACCATCCAATGCTGCCCGGGCAATATGGGCACGTGTGGTTCCCCTGTTCAGGCCAATCATCATGCCACGTGCATATTGATCCCAATGTGGAGCGCCCATGCCGGTGAATGATGGGACGAAAAATAAATCGCCGCTGTCGTTCACCTTTAAAGCCAGCTCTTCTATTTCGGGTGATGTTTTGATGATTCCCAATCCATCTCTCAGCCACTGCACTGTAGCACCCCCCATGAAAATACTACCTTCGAGGGCGTAAGTGGTTTGTCCGTCGATTTGCCAGGCAATAGTTGTAAGCAGGTTATTTTTTGAGATAAAGGGCTTTTGGCCTGTGTTCATCAGCATGAAACAGCCGGTGCCATAAGTGTTTTTTACCATGCCTTCGTCGGTACACATCTGGCCAAATAGCGCAGCTTGCTGATCACCTGCAATGCCTGCTATTGGTACTTTTGAAGCAAATATCGTAGTATTGGTATGGTCATAAATCTCACTGCTCGAAGCTACTTCCGGCAACAAGGAGCGGGGTATGTCCATCAGCTCCAGCAGTTCGTCGTCCCAGGCCAGCGTATTGATGTTGTAGAGCATGGTGCGGCTGGCATTGGTTACATCGGTCACATGGCGTCTGCCCTGTGTTAGCTTCCAAATAAGCCATGTGTCGATAGTGCCAAAGGCGAGCTGTCCTTTGCTGGCTTTTTCGCGTGCGCCTTCCACATTATTGAGAATCCAATTGATTTTTGTCCCGCTAAAATAGGCGTCAATAACGAGGCCGGTTTTTGCTTTGATCGTGCCAGCCAAACCTTTTGCTTTTAAGCTATCGCAATAATTGGCTGTGCGGCGATCCTGCCACACGATGGCATTGTATATGGGTTCGCCGGTTTTGCGATCCCAAACTACAGTAGTTTCGCGCTGATTGGTAATTCCAATACCGGCAATCTGCTTACCGTTGATTCCAAGTGTGGTAATAGCTTCCACAGCCACGGCGGCCTGCGACGACCAGATTTCATGCGGATCGTGTTCTACCCAACCCGGTTGAGGAAAAATTTGCTTGAATTCTTTTTGTGCAACGGCGCGTATGTTTCCGCTGCGATCGAAAATCAATGCCCTTGAGCTGGTGGTTCCCTGATCAAAAGCGAGCATGTAATGTTCCATTGAGGTTATTTATTAGTTATTAAAAGTGATGTTTATCTGTATTAGTTTAAGAAATACTGTTGTGCCACTAACTCATATTCGTGCACTTGCTGTTTTGCCCATTGTTCGTCTTTTTCCAGTTCCATTGCCAGTATGTGGGCCACCTGAGGTGCTATGCGGATTGATTCTCGGGCATCGAGCAGCAAACAGCGTGTGCGTCGCGATAAAACATCCTCCACTGTGCGTGCCATTTCGTGGCGAGCAGCCCACACTACCTGTGCTTTATATAAAGGAAACGAATCGCTGATTAATCCCTCAAAAGCTTCTTTTTCGCTGGCCAGTGCCATCATGGGTGCTTTGTCGCTGCCATACACATACAATGGATCGCTGCGGTCAACATCTTTTTGGTATCCATGCAATTTGAGATTTTTGGTGGGTGATGCTTTTTTAGGCCACGATTTTGTTTGTTCTATTTTCTCCATCATATCTTCTGCCATCCGTCTGAAGGTGGTCCATTTGCCACCTACAATTGTGAATAGATGACTGGGTGAAACGATAATTTTGTGGCTTCTTGAAATTTCGCGGGTTTTCTTGGCTTCGCCTTTTGGAGCTGCCAAAGGCCTTAAGCCAGCAAAAATACTGCGAACATCCGAGCGTTTTGGAGCCTTTTCCATGTATTTAGCCATGGTATTGAGGATAAACGAAATTTCATCTTCCAGGGCAACAGGCTCCAGTGAGGCGCTTTCGATAGGAGTGTCGGTTGTACCTACAACAACTTTATTGTGCCATGGCACAGCAAAGAGCACCCTGCCATCATCTGTTTTGGGTATCATCAGTGCGTCATCGCCCGGCAGAAAGCTCTTGTCGAGAACGATATGCACACCCTGGCTTGGTTTGATCATGCCCGGCATTTCGGGGCGATCCATCTGCATAATTTTATCAGCAAACACCCCTGTTGCATTTACCATGGCTTTTGCTTTGATATGAAGATTGGTATTGTTCTCCAGGTCGGTGATGTCAGCCCCGTCAACAAAACCGTTTTTATCTTTGGTAAGTTTTGTAACTTGGGCATAGTTGAGCAAATGAGCACCCAGTTCAGCGGCGGTTTGAAGCACGTTAATGGCAAGTCGCGAATCGTCAAACTGACCATCATGGTAGAGAATACCTGCCGAAATTTTCTTTCCTTTTAACGTACTGATTCTTTTTAAGGTATTTTTTTTCGTAATGCGCAGTGATCTGCCAAGGCTGTATTTGCCTGCAAGCAAATCATAAAACATAAGGCCTGCGGTATAAAGCACTTCATCATACAAACCAAAGGCTGGAATGATAAAAGATAGATTTTTAACCAGGTGGGGCGCATTGTGTACCAGCCGGCCACGTTCTGTGCAGGCTTCACGTACCAAGCCCAAGTCGCCCTGAGCCATATAGCGTACACCACCATGCACCAATTTCGTGCTTTTACTGGATGTTGATTTAGTGAAATCAGCTTGTTCGACCAGTAAAGTACTGTAGCCTTTGCTCGCTGCTTCCAATGCCATTCCAATTCCGGTTGCGCCACCGCCTATGATGAGCACATCATAAGCTTTGGTTTGATTTTTTACCTGCCGAAGCATTTCGTTTCTTTTCATTTTACTTTCGTTTAATTTATAATACGAAAGCAAAAGTATAAATAACGAAAGATAAAAAGCAAGTAAAAATAATAAAAAATTAAATATATTTTAATAAATAATGATAATCAGTTAGTTATGACTAATTATTTTTTGTGATTTTATTTGTAAGAAGTTTCGTAAAAAGAAAATTTGTACTAACTTTGTAAAAAAGGAGTAAATATGGCACAGCTTATGGCCGAAAGGCATCAACAAATTTTGGAAATATTGCAGGAAAAGAAATTCCTGAGTGTTGTAAAGCTTGGCGAAAAAACCGGAGCCTCTCTGGTGACGATTCGAAAAGACCTGAGCATACTCGAAGAAAAGGGGCTGGTTTATCGTTCGCATGGGAGTGCCGGCCTGCAGAATCCTTATGTAACTGACAGGCATGTATCAGAAAAGGAGAAGATTAATGCCTCCGAAAAGATACGAATAGCCATTCGTGCTGCTTCTTATATAAGTTATGGCGATACGATTTTATTGGCTTCCGGCACTACGATTAACGAGTTGGCAAGACAAATAAAAAGCCCAGGTAACATCACAGTGATATCTGCTTCGCTTATTGCATCGGATATACTGAGTAAACAGCCCGAAACAGAAACCATTCAGCTTTCGGGAATGGTGCGTAAAAGCTCTTTGTCGGTAGTTGGTTCATTAGCCGAGCAAATGCTGCAAAGCTTTAGTTGCAATTTGTTGTTTATGGGAGTTGATGGAATCGATCTTGATTTTGGACTCACCACCACCAATGCCCATGAGGCCGCATTGAACCGACAGATGATCAATGCTTCACAGAAAATTATTGTGCTGGCCGATTCCAGTAAGCTGGGGCGCAAAGGTTTTGGCCATATCTGCCCGCTCAGCAACGTGGATGTAATAATTACTGACAACAAAGCATCAACAGAAATGGTTGGTGCTATGGAAGAACAAGGCATTGAAGTTGAAATGGTTTGACGGTCTCTCCAAGGCTAATTTTCTTGTGGTAAATGTTCTGATAATAGGATAAAGTTACGTTAGTATTTTTAAGAAGACAACGCTAATAAGCAGTGTAAAATTTTCACTTAAATCACGTTGGGATTATAGCCTCCGGCTGATACCGATTTGCCATAGCCATGCGGTTTTTGCCAGAGGCTGGTAAGTATGCGACTTCATTCGCAACATTAGCAGGTCACCGGCTTGTTGTTGCCTGGCAGCAGGCTTTCCTGATTGCTTAATCCTTGCTATAGATCGTTCTGCCATTCAAATTTTGAACGTTTCTGTAATTATTTTTCAGGATAGCTTCCAGTTGCGCCAATTGACTGGCTGATGCAGTGATTGTTTCCTTTAAAACATACCAGCTGACTACTTCAGAACATGGAGGCGTTGTTAATGATCCGCTGTAATGGTAAAAGCTTTTGCTTTCCGGCAAAAGATTTGCCAGTTCAATTTCGGTAGTATCTGCGTAAGTGCCTTTTTCCGTTGGGAAGTGAGTCAGGAATTCCGAAAATAATTCGTTGGCCTCTCCCGCTTCGAAGAACACACCTACCACAGCAAAATCTGTTTCTGATGCCTGGTGTACAAAGTGAACCTCCAGGGGATAGTTGATGCCGTTTACCTGATGTTCGCTTTTGGCATGATAATGAAATTGCAATAAGTTATATTGCTGTGATCCAATTGTTAAGGTGCTGCCCTGTTCGCAGGCAAACTCTATGGTGTGCCCGTTGTTTTCGATATCAGCGGGTGTTGTGGCATAGCTAAAAACCAAATCAGCCAGGCTGGTATCCGTTACAAAACCGGCGATATTAACAGGCGATTGGCTTTGACCTCCGCAAGCACTATAGCCACTGCATAGCTCAGGCCATTTATCCTGCCCGTCTTCGCTGCTGTGATGCGACCAGTGCACCCCTGTACAATCTTCAGGGATTAGTGTCTTTTCTGATTTACAGCTTGTAAGAGCGAGGCTAAGAACTGCAAAAGCGAAGAGCAATCTTAAATTTTTCATGCGTTGATGGGTTTAGGTTGTATAAATTCAGTTCATTATAAAATACATCGAAGCCTATATATTGCAATCGCTTAAGGGCTATCCCATTAATTTTTGTGCGTGACGGATAACTGCAAAAGCTGCAAAAAATTCAGACTTAATTGATGAGCAACAATAAGGAGGTCAGGCTGCTATTATCAATAAGACGCTAAAAGTAAATGAATTCAAATACGTTAAGTTGTATAAGTAAGCTAAATCAACTTTTGAATACCAATTTTTGTGTGAATGGATAAATAATAGCGCAACTTCATTGCGCAGCCTGAGGCGATATTACGTGCTATGCCTTACTTCATGATTTTTTTTTGATGTTTTTTTTTAATGCTAAAAAATATCCTCAAAAACATTAAAAAGTGTCACATAATTCCTCTTAGTAGGAGTAAATCCTTTTATGACAGGTAAGAATATTGTGATCGTAATTAATGGTATAAGCTTGCTGACAGGATGCCGGCCAATAAGGCCAGTGCAAACATACCGGTTCAATTAAAAAAACACGCCTCAATTTGCCGGTTTTGATGCTTGCCACAATAAAGTACCGCCATTGTTTTGATCCTACATTGATGTTAATAATTTGATTTATAAATTAATACACATAGTAATGATACATTTTTACTTTTTTAAGCAACGTAATAAGAACATATTAATCTTTTATAGTGATGAAAACAGCGTTTAACCGCAGTCAAAAAATCCTGGTGATCCGTCAAGTTCTCGCAGAACATCCGGAAGTATTCGAGGGTAAAAGTGAAGCTTTGTTGGTATGCCATCTATTCCTCGAACAATCGCAGTTGCTGCTGCAAAAGATCACTCTTTTAGCAGAGCCTGCAAGCACTGTCTGGGTTGAGCGCATGGCCAACAGTCAGCTTTTTGATGATTTGTTGTACAAGATGTTAAACATAGGGATGTTGCTGGCGCGTCGCAAGGGCGATTTGGGGATGGAAAACAGCTTTAAGGCGTATAGCAGGGTGATTCACCGCTCATCTATCAGCAGGGCGATAGCCATTGCTGAGATGGAGGTAAGCACCTTTGCTGCCAACGAAGATAGCCTTTACCTGCGTTGGGTTTTGATCCTGAAGCACGTCGTCAGTTTGAGCAGCTGCATCTGGAGCTGGATCGTTATATGCGCTACCATGCCACTGACTATCCGCTCTTTACGCAGCGCTATCAAATCATTCGCAGGACACGTCCCAAGCCATCAGCACCAGAGCTGCCAACCGAATCGGATATCAGTGGCGGGGTCACAAACGCCCAAACCGGCGAAGCCGTTGTTGGTGCAGTGATCACCCTGATTGAGCATGCTTACAGCATCGAAACGGATGCCGATGGTTGTTATATGTTAGATGAGTTGCCTCCGAGCAGCTTTACCATAAGCTGTCATAAGCCTGCTTATCAGGTTTCTGAGTTAGCCAGTTTCATCCATACTGCCAACGACACTGTGATAATACATAACTTCGAACTGTAATATGCAGACGCTGCTTCCTGATTAGCAGGCTGATAATCAATAAAATACTGCATGGCAGTTGCTATGCGGTTTTTTGTTGCATTGGTTGTTCTCCTTGTTTTTGTTGTTTTGTATCAGAAAAAACAGACGAAAACTTTTGTTTAAATGTCAATACGAGCCAACAGCCAACAGCCTCTTCAAACAGCCAAAAAAAACTCCCGCCAGCCAATGCCAACGGGAGATTTTATTATTCAGAGAGAACAGCAATTAATCTTCCAGTTCCTCTTTTTGGTCTTTCCAGTATTGATATACTTTCCGCCCGCCATAAGCAGCACCGAGTGTAAGCAACAAGGCAATGCCCGAACCAATGGGGGCATTTCCGCCTACAGGGCCACCACCGGATGAAGGGTCTCCCGGAGGAGGCGGTGGTCCTTGTGCCAATAGGCTTGTGCTTGCAATGGATAAAAGGGCTATTAAACTTAATTTAGCTATTATCTTTTTCATAGTGCTTGATTTTTAGCGGATGAATATTTTCTGTGTTTGAACTATTTTCTCATTTTGAATGCGAACCAGCATAATGCCTTCATAGTCAGGAAGCGTTATGATCATAGGCTTTTGGTAACTTTGATCAACTGATTGAAGCAATCTTCCGCTCAGGTCGTACAATGCAATTTGCACCTTGCCTTCGTAAGTTTCATTGAAAAGCACATAAAGCTGGTTTTCATTTGTCCAAACCCGGAAGTTATTGGCTGAATCCTGCAAATCCTGCATGCCTGTTACTCCCATAAAGTGAAGATTGAAGCGCAGCGGGTCGTTTTCAGCAGCATGGCTGAAATTGTATTGAGGTGTTTCGTGTAGGTTAACCATCTGACCGGTAAGCAGGTCTTCGAGGAAGATTTGAACTGTTGGTTCAAAAGTCTCGAGGTATTCAAAGCTCAAGGTGGCTTCACCTGACACTTCCAATTCAAAGGCTAAAGGAACGACCACCGTTTCCTGACTGTTAGCCAGGGTATTGATAGAAAGTGCCTTGCCATCAGTTGAATGTGTAAATAGTTGTGGCGCGCCACTGAAACCTTTCAGCTTACTGGCATCATCAAAGCCATTGTAAGTATCATCAGCCTGTTCGCGGAAGCGAATAAAGGTGGCATCGGAAGAGTTGTTGGCAGAGACGGCTATTTTAATTACATCCTGGTAGTTTTGTCTTTCTTTGTAAAAGGCTTGATTGCTATGCACCCTTACACTGTTATCAAAAGTCACCACTGGATCAGCACTTTTAGCTTCAACAAAAACGGACTGACCAACAGGGATATATTGCTGTCCTCCAGGGACATCGGGATCCAAATAGCTCACATAATTCCCGGTTTCTGAATTGAAATAATATACAGCATTTTCAATAGCTGTTTTATCAACCAAATCCCAGTCGATGGCTGACGGGTAGGGGTTAGGTATCAGTTTAAAATTACCAGCAGTAACGCTTTCAGCAGCAGTTGAAAAACTGCCATTATTCATGGTTCCGGTGAAAGTGAATTTATCACTTGCATCAGCAACATAAGACAGGAATCCTTTTTGATTATCCAGGTTTTCGGTGAGGCTGGTAATTCCTGACCAGGAATTCTCTGGGGTTTGATTGGGAACAAAATGCCAGAGGTAAGTACCAGTGAAAACATCACCTGCTTGAATATCGGATGCCAGAGGAATGGATATTAAGTGGTATTTGTATTTTGCAGGATCGCTGCCAGGCACTTGTCCACCGGTTACATAGCGTTCGATACTGGTTGAGCCGGTGCCGTCAAGCGTGCCATGAACGAGCAAGGATCCTGTTCCGGCAGCATCCGACTTGATAGTGAGTGATCCGTTGAGGGTGAGGTTGTAGCAGTCGGCATCAGTTGACGAAGAAATAACTACTGTTTCTGCATTTCCAATAGTTGTATTTGCAGAAGAAGTTGGGACTCCATTACTCCAATTAGTCGCTGTATTCCAGTCAGTGGTTGAGGCACCTGTCCACACAGTTTCGTAAAGCAAAAACTGATTGTTATTTAAAGCTCCTGGTGTAGCGGTTGCTGGTTCCTCCCAAACAAATTCATCATATGCAATACCTGCACCACTTAGTTGTAATGAATGACCAACAGTTGTAGAACCCGTTTCTGATACACCAATATCCGTTGATTCAATACCATTTGCTGGGCCATCTGTAGCGGTGAAAGTACCTTCATAGCTTAAAAATTGAATCAATGATCCATCATAGGATAATGCCAGACCATCCGGCGCTCCATTTTGCATTACAGTACTCCAAGAATAAAAAGTGTATGCACCTACAGAGCTTCCTGTTACCAGATTGTCAATCGTTTCAGAATCATATGAAGTTCCTCCACTGCCATTGTATAGATTCACCTGGAATTTTGACAGATCGTAATCTCCTGGATTTTTTATGACAATTTCAACCATTTCATTAACATCTCCACCATCATTATCATAATGAATTTCATTGATCCAGGCGATGGGGGTAGCTGGAGCTTCATCAGTTGTTGCTGTGGCTTCTGGTACACTGCCGTCTGTTTTGTAATTGATGGTCGCATCAGTGCCGTTGTAAGGGAATATTTTAAAATAATACGATGTTTCAGCATTTAGCCCGGTAAACTGATGACTCTGAGCACCACTTGCCACATTTTTTACTAAGGCTCCATCAGCTTCCGCTGTGCCGTCAATTGGTGCAGTGATATCAGCATATCCAACACTGCTGCCCTTAATAAGATAAGCCTCAGTAGCGTCTGAATCTGTCCAGCTTAGGGTTATGGCTGTGGAGGAATTGGCAGTTGCAACAAAGTTTGCAGGATGGTTGGAAGGCTCCACCACAGGGCTAGTTACGCTTCCGCTACAAACTATTGCTTTGTTGATGGCACCGGTTGAACTGGCTGTAATATTTTCATCGTTGTAACTTCCAGCAGCTAAGTCCGCTTTTAAACGCACGTAAATAGTTGTGCTGCCAACAGTGCCTCCAACTTGGCCAATTGTAATCGGATTGGTGGCTACAAAAGAGCCACCTGTGCCAGTTGATATTTCATAATTCGTTGGCGGGGTAATGGTAATATCGTTGGTAAGGTTACTGCCCTCAACCGCAAAGGATTGCTCTGCTGAGGGGCCATTGCCTTCGAGGTAGGTGAAATCTGTGAGGGAGGCAGGGTTTACTGTGATGGTTGGGCCACTTGCTGCACCAATCCATTCACCAGGATCAAAATCTTGTGGGGCATCTTGTGGATCATTTATAGTTCCTGCATCACCTGTGTCATTCCAAATATTCCATTCAGAAAATGTATAAGTAGAATTTCCACTTGATACAGTTGCTTTTCTTTCAGCCCTGCCATCTTCAAATTCATGGTTAGTTCCTGAACCATCTTCACCAGGTACACCAAACATATCAATAATATTGTCAGAAGGATCTCTTAACGCAATTTGGTCATCACCATTGCTATCAGCTGGGCCTCCAGTTCCGATACTTTGATCTGCCGCAAATCCATATGTGGAGGTAAAAGTTGTTTGATTTGCACAGACGATGTAAAAACCACCTGCTTGAATCGTACCTGTTAATTCTACTGCTGATTGCGGAATTGCATTTTCATTTGTCCATCTTTGTAGATCATAGCCTGTGCTTAAATCAACAGCAGAGGCACCAGCATTGTAAATTTCTACAAATCTCGCACCAGCTTCATTATTTGGATCAGCAAGTTCTGTTATAAATAATTGCCCCAATCCTGTTGCACTCAGCGAGCTGTTTCCGGTAACCACGAGCGAATATTGCTGGCTGCCGCTACTTAAAGTCCCTTTGTGGCTAACAGTGATGGTATACACGCCTCCGGCAGTGGGCGCTGCAATGCGCACCTGCTCCACATTGTCGCGGATGTTGTCGCCGGTGGTGGCTGCGTTGTTTGGGGTGGCCGGATTGAGTATCCAGGGTTGCGACACGGTGTTGCCGGCATCGGTGATGCGCAGATCCAGGTCGTTTACCAGCATGATATCCGCTGGGTTGAGATTGTCTGTAGGAGGTGTTCCGGCAGGATCAGTCCACACAATAGTGGCTACTAAGGGCTCTCCGCCAACAGCTTCCACCGTGTAGGTGATGCTTTCGCTTTGTACCAAGTTGGCTTCAACGATGTGGTCGCTGTTGGCTGCCTGACTGGTCATTACGGCTGCTGCCGCCTGTGTGTTCATCAATCCCCAGCCATATACATAGTCAGGACCAGCATTGCCCAGGTCAGTTGCTGTGTGCAGGATAAGCCCCTTCATGGTAGCAGAACGCAATGCCACGCCAGGGTGCAGGTTTTCCTGATGCTGGAGCAACAAACCCACCGAACCGGTAACCATTGGCCCCGACATGGAAGTGCCGCTCCAGCTTGCATAGCTATTATCGCTTGGGTTATTATCACCATCTTTGGCCAGTGAAGAATAAACACCTACACCCTTTGCCACGATATCCGGCTTAACGCGTCCGTCGTCGGTTGGTCCCCAGCCACTGAAGGATGACATGGCTGATGCGTTGTTTACCGCTCCCACAACCATGATGTTCTTTGAAGTGGCAGAGTGGGCAATGGATTGATAGCCTGTAGCCCCCCCATCCAGCTGACGGGCAGTGGTACTGGCTTCCCATGCCCAGTTATTGTTTGGGTTTCGTACATAATGTGTTCCTGAAGTGATGCCTTCACCGCGGTCGTTACCAGCTGATTTCACGATGAGGTAATTGGGAGCATTGTAAGCAATATTGTCCCAGCTCTGGGCCTCACTGCTATAAAATCCCCAGTAAAAATCTTCTGTTTCATTGATCGTGGGATTGCCCCACCAATGCCATCCACTGTTACCCGACCAGCTGCCACTTGCCCATCCAGTGATCAATCCATAGGAGTGCTGACTCACTTTGAGACCAGCAGCAGCTGCTGTGGCCATTTCAGATTCGTCGCTGTTCCAGTCGTAGGCATCCAGACTGGCTGCATACGACATGCCTTTGGCGGCTGCATCCACACCTGAAGCCATGATGGTGCCTGCCACATGCGTGGGGTGGTCGTTGATGCCATCAAGGCTCACACCATCCTTATCAGTTACCCTTCCGGTAAGCTCAATATGTGTCGTCCGAACATCGCCACCATCCCATTCGCCCAGCGTCTGACCGGCGCCGGTGAGGCTTAGGCCAGCCACACCACTTGGATAAACCCTATCGGAATTGATTAATGCTGCACCATTGGCATTAAAGGTAGTATAATACATCGGCATGCCATTTTCGTCCAGGCGCATCAAGGTAGTGATACGCCCGTTGTCATCCTTGGTGCGGATAGGCCACCCCATTTCGGTGGCAACTCTGATAGCTGCTTCTTTTTCTGTTTCTTCTTGTATTTTTAACTTTTCAGCAAGATTTAAAAGGTTATTCTTCTGCGCTGTATTTTGGGCAAAGGAAAAACTCAGACATCCTGAAAGTACTAATACAATCGTAAGGACTTTCTTTTTCATAAGCTTTAAAATTGGTAAAAAATTGGTTAAATAGGGCGATAAAGATATAAAAATACGCTTAAGAAGCATTTTATCATTATATTAAATCAATTTAATTTAATCCTTGAATTTGAAAATGCGAAACAGTTTTAAGAAATCCAACTGTTGAATGATGCTTTGATTGAGGGAAGTTGTAAGTGTTACGGAGCTGCGAGCTTTGGGTATTATGATTATTAATCTGGTTGATCTTGTTCCTTTGTCTAAGTTATCAATACTTTGTTCTTTATTAACAATCACTGTTGTCCGGCATAATTCAAATAATAATGCTCAATCGTTTTAATATTAACGTCCCTACGTTTAAAACTAACGGCCAATGCCAAATGCAAAAAATCTCCCGCCAGCCAATGCTAACGGGAGATTTTATTATTCAGAGAGAACAGCAATTAATCTTCCAGTTCCTCTTTTTGGTCTTTCCAGTATTGATATACTTTCCGCCCGCCATAAGCAGCACCGAGTGTAAGCAACAAGGCAATGCCCGAACCAATGGGGGCATTTCCGCCTACAGGGCCACCACCGGATGAAGGGTCTCCCGGAGGAGGCGGTGGTCCTTGTGCCAATAGGCTTGTGCTTGCAATGGATAAAAGGGCTATTAAACTTAATTTAGCTATTATCTTTTTCATAGTGCTTGATTTTTAGCGGATGAATATTTTCTGTGTTTGAACTATTTTCTCATTTTGAATGCGAACCAGCATAATGCCTTCATAGTCAGGAAGCGTTATGATCATAGGCTTTTGGTAACTTTGATCAACTGATTGAAGCAATCTTCCGCTCAGGTCGTACAATGCAATTTGCACCTTGCCTTCGTAAGTTTCATTGAAAAGCACATAAAGCTGGTTTTCATTTGTCCAAACCCGGAAGTTATTGGCTGAATCCTGCAAATCCTGCATGCCTGTTACTCCCATAAAGTGAAGATTGAAGCGCAGCGGGTCGTTTTCAGCAGCATGGCTGAAATTGTATTGAGGTGTTTCGTGTAGGTTAACCATCTGACCGGTAAGCAGGTCTTCGAGGAAGATTTGAACTGTTGGTTCAAAAGTCTCGAGGTATTCAAAGCTCAAGGTGGCTTCACCTGACACTTCCAATTCAAAGGCTAAAGGAACGACCACCGTTTCCTGACTGTTAGCCAGGGTATTGATAGAAAGTGCCTTGCCATCAGTTGAATGTGTAAATAGTTGTGGCGCGCCACTGAAACCTTTCAGCTTACTGGCATCATCAAAGCCATTGTAAGTATCATCAGCCTGTTCGCGGAAGCGAATAAAGGTGGCATCGGAAGAGTTGTTGGCAGAGACGGCTATTTTAATTACATCCTGGTAGTTTTGTCTTTCTTTGTAAAAGGCTTGATTGCTATGCACCCTTACACTGTTATCAAAAGTCACCACTGGATCAGCACTTTTAGCTTCAACAAAAACGGACTGACCAACAGGGATATATTGCTGTCCTCCAGGGACATCGGGATCCAAATAGCTCACATAATTCCCGGTTTCTGAATTGAAATAATATACAGCATTTTCAATAGCTGTTTTATCAACCAAATCCCAGTCGATGGCTGACGGGTAGGGGTTAGGTATCAGTTTAAAATTACCAGCAGTAACGCTTTCAGCAGCAGTTGAAAAACTGCCATTATTCATGGTTCCGGTGAAAGTGAATTTATCACTTGCATCAGCAACATAAGACAGGAATCCTTTTTGATTATCCAGGTTTTCGGTGAGGCTGGTAATTCCTGACCAGGAATTCTCTGGGGTTTGATTGGGAACAAAATGCCAGAGGTAAGTACCAGTGAAAACATCACCTGCTTGAATATCGGATGCCAGAGGAATGGATATTAAGTGGTATTTGTATTTTGCAGGATCGCTGCCAGGCACTTGTCCACCGGTTACATAGCGTTCGATACTGGTTGAGCCGGTGCCGTCAAGCGTGCCATGAACGAGCAAGGATCCTGTTCCGGCAGCATCCGACTTGATAGTGAGTGATCCGTTGAGGGTGAGGTTGTAGCAGTCGGCATCAGTTGACGAAGAAATAACTACTGTTTCTGCATTTCCAATAGTTGTATTTGCAGAAGAAGTTGGGACTCCATTACTCCAATTAGTCGCTGTATTCCAGTCAGTGGTTGAGGCACCTGTCCACACAGTTTCGTAAAGCAAAAACTGATTGTTATTTAAAGCTCCTGGTGTAGCGGTTGCTGGTTCCTCCCAAACAAATTCATCATATGCAATACCTGCACCACTTAGTTGTAATGAATGACCAACAGTTGTAGAACCCGTTTCTGATACACCAATATCCGTTGATTCAATACCATTTGCTGGGCCATCTGTAGCGGTGAAAGTACCTTCATAGCTTAAAAATTGAATCAATGATCCATCATAGGATAATGCCAGACCATCCGGCGCTCCATTTTGCATTACAGTACTCCAAGAATAAAAAGTGTATGCACCTACAGAGCTTCCTGTTACCAGATTGTCAATCGTTTCAGAATCATATGAAGTTCCTCCACTGCCATTGTATAGATTCACCTGGAATTTTGACAGATCGTAATCTCCTGGATTTTTTATGACAATTTCAACCATTTCATTAACATCTCCACCATCATTATCATAATGAATTTCATTGATCCAGGCGATGGGGGTAGCTGGAGCTTCATCAGTTGTTGCTGTGGCTTCTGGTACACTGCCGTCTGTTTTGTAATTGATGGTCGCATCAGTGCCGTTGTAAGGGAATATTTTAAAATAATACGATGTTTCAGCATTTAGCCCGGTAAACTGATGACTCTGAGCACCACTTGCCACATTTTTTACTAAGGCTCCATCAGCTTCCGCTGTGCCGTCAATTGGTGCAGTGATATCACCATAACCAACAGGACTACCTTTTATAAGGTAATATGCAGCGTCAGAATCCGACCATGTAAGGCTTATTTGGGTTTCAGAATCTGCAGTTGCTGCAATGTTAGTTACATGATTTGCTGGCTCACTTGTGAGAGGTTGCGTTTCAGTAATCTTGTCTTGAGCCAGATAAAAATCATTTCCATCCCAGGTAAAGGAAGCATCATCACCGGCGTCGATCCAGATTTCACCTGTTGTGGTTGTGAAGGTAGGATTTGCGCTGAAGTCTCCGAAGGCTTTCTGATATTTGATTGCTCCACCTTGTGAAAAGCGCGACTGATAAGTGATAACAGCTGATGCGTCCCCTACATTTACTATGGTTTTCCACCATTCCAAAGTGTTGTCATAAGTCATGGTAGCTGCTACTGACCAACCGTTGAATGGTCCCCATATTTGGGGATTAAATGGATTGTTGTCCATCGAACTGGGCCCACGGAAATAAAACGTGATCAAACTTGTAAAATCAGAAAGGCTGCGCGGCACAAGTTGGATACTTGATTGGTATTGCAATACCACCCCGATGATATCCTGAGGATCTTCCGAAATAGGTGTCCCAATATAATTTAAATCTGAATAAGCAGTGCGTAAAACTCCAGACCCGGAAGGGTCGGATATGCTATAATTATGACCAGAAACATAATTTCCTGTTTCGCTATTACTCACATCAATAATCTTAACGAGTTTCGCTTGATAGGTATTATCAAGATTGGCTAAGGTCACTTCAACGGGTGTCACGGTGTTTCCTGTACTTGTGGCAGATCCGGGATCGGTTACTGGAATAAACTGTAACATATTTTGGTAGGTTGACAAAGTACCAGTAATCCCTGTAATTCCATCATAAATATCATAGCTGGTAGTAATAATACCTGAATTATCATCAATCAGTATTGCTCCTGTAGCATCTTGTATGTATTTGGCATTGCGATTGGATGTTTGAAAGGTCAGAATGGCTTCTCCTGTAAGCTTATATTTTGTTCCATCCTGAGCCATTGTACGCAAGGTTGCGATATCTGCTACCTCAATAGTGAAATAATAAGATGCTGATCCAATTCCACTTTCATTTGTTCCATTAATGGCAATGGCATAGATTGTAACAGGGTCAATCATATTCTGCAGCGGTATGCCATTGGTGTTATTGTATAGTGTGCTGCCGGCTGAGGGAGTCGTGCCATCCAGGGTATAGTAAATATTGGTACCCGATGGGTAATCATTGAAGTTTGAAATAAAAACCGCTTGATCAGTGATGTAACCCTCTGCAAGACTATATGTAGGCGTAGGTAAACTGCTAATGCTCACATCATCAATCAACCACCAATAGCCACCACCACCGGCATAATTAAAGCGGAATTGAATATTTGCGCTATTAGCAAGGGAGCTAATATCAACACTTTGCGTTCCTTCGACAATAAGATGGGCTGTATTTGGGAAATCATAAGACCACATTTCCTGAACATTGGAAGCAAAGCCATCATTACTTGCTTCAAGTTTAAGGCTCATATTTGGGAACGGAGGATTAAAACCCTGGCCGAGCTGTTTTGCTTTGTGGTCAAAAGTAAAATATAAGTCAGTAGTACCTGTTAAATCAAAGACCGGTGAATACAAAGCGGCTGCATTTGGACTGGGGCCAATATATCCTTCATTAAGGTTATTCAGTATTACATAACCATTATCAGCTGAAGCGGAAGAAATCTGTCCGCCGAATTGTCCGCCCTGATTGGTCCAGACAAAGTTTTTATTACCGGTTGTAGCTACACTGTACCAGCCTTGCATAGTACCATCAAAATCAAAATAACGGTCAGGCGTAAGTGCAGTGGGCGAGAAATAATTATTTGTAGCCAGTAAGGCTGCATGCGCATTAAGTCGTCCGGTTCCTAATTTCCCGGTGAAAGCAGGATTTTCTGCATAGTGATCATCGGCTGTCTCTTTTAGAATCTGGAATACGTCATCATTTTTTAAGGTTACACCATTACGATGGGCATAGGATGCTATTAAAGCTGCCACACCTGAAACATGCGGGCAGGCCATTGATGTGCCTTGTAAATATAAATATTGATTATCAGTATAGGTACTGGCCACACCGGCTGCACCTACCGTATTTGTTTCGCCTCCTGGCGCAGAAATATCAATATAGTCGCCGTAATTGCTGTAATAGCTTCTTTCATCCTTATTGTTCGTTGCTGCCACAACGAGAACCCCTGAATAGTAGCCAGGGTAATAAGTGTCATCAGCATTATTGTTACCTGCAGCAAATATCGTAATACCTCCATCCAGCACATTTCCACCTCCATTGATGTTGAAATAATCAATAGCATCAAGCACGAGGGTGTTGTATGTTCCCGGTGGACTTGTGCCCCAACTGTTTTGCGAAATGGCCGCATTATTATCAGCGGCATAAATCATGGCTTCTGCAAAACCTCCGT
Organism: uncultured Lentimicrobiaceae bacterium; assembly: GCA_964592595.1. Lineage (GTDB taxonomy): Bacteria > Bacteroidota > Bacteroidia > Bacteroidales > F082 > UBA5536. The sequence goes on from CAZQFH010000005.1 coordinate 62,776, forward strand.
TTGAATCGTCTGTAAAAACCTGACAGCTCATCAGGCGCACCCCATCATCACTGCCACTGCCTCCGGCCACACCAGCCACGCCAGTTGTATTATTGGTTTCAGCAGCTACTGTGCCGGCCACATGAGTGCCATGTGAATGGGGAATTATCGTACTGTTGTCATCAACAAAATTGTATCCGACACCACTCCACATATTTCCGGCCAAATCCTCATGATCGGTTTGAATACCGCCGTCAACAATGGCCACGATCACATCGCTATGGCCCTTTTCAATATCCCAGGCATCAAAAAGGCTGATGTCCTTTCCTGTAGTACCGCCATTAGCTCCGGTATTGTTATAATGCCATTGTGCACCCAATAATGGATCATTTGGTGTATAACGTTCAGAGCCTGATTTGTTAAGTTTAATTTGAGGAAGACTTTCATTTTCGTTTGAACCATCAGGCATATCATAAAGCACTTTTTTGTAAATGGGTTCAGCCAGTTCGATAGCCGGGTTGGATTGATAAGCCTCTACCACTTCCAGTATATCAGCATCTTCAGCTAAGTCCACCTCAAACCAAAGATGAAAGCCCCAGGCCTCATGCCTTTGAATGAACTGATGCGACTTTTGGCCGCTGTTATAAACCGTTTGAATGAGTTGTCGGTAATTGCCGGCCAAATATTGCTGGTTAAGGTCATCCAGTGTTGTCAGGCCTGTTTTAACATGGTTATTCTCATCCAGTGAAAAACCGCTTTTGATCAAATCTGCATATTCAGCTTTGAATTTTAAATAAATTTTCCCGGCATCATAGTCTGATGTTGTTAACGAATTAAGATTAACCGGAGGACGTTCACCACGCATAACGATGTGTTCGTCATTAATTTCTGAAGCATTTACACGGTTAAATGCAACCAATGTAATACTTAGAAAAAGTGTGAATAAAAATTGTTTCATGGGATTGGTTTTAGGGTGTATATAAAGTGTTACTAGCTAAATTAGATTGCTGATTATAAAACTATTGCGTTTGGTTATTTGTTGACAATTGATATGTCAATTTCACGATAGACTAAATTGACACTTCAAAAGTAAAAATTCTTCTTGTTTATGTCAAATATTTCAACCAAATAATATTGAAAGTTAAGGTAGGTTGGTGTCATTATAGAGTTAGTTAATTCTTGATAAATCAATCCCCTGTTGTTATATCAAACCATGTGACTTGGATTTTTAGTTGGGTATTAATTTGAAATATTGTGATCTTTCAAATCAAAAAGCAGTTTGTATGCTTTTTAAAAGAACTCCTGCTAAAATCTTTAACAGGAGTTTTTGTCTTTTGAAATCATTGTTATTTTTCGGAATCCTTCCATGTTTTGTAATTCTGCCCGACGCATGCAGTAACCAAAACCATAAATATAACGAATCCACTGCTTTTTGGATATTTCTATTAAAAGCCTGAGCATTAATTTACTTATAGCATAAATTTTTTTTACGTCTGCAATTTATGTTAAGTATTGAGTTTAAATGGATATCATGATTATTATCATAATTATTGCGGATATGCAAAGGAAAAGTTTAATGCTTTCCCTCACCCCATCAAAACTGCCAGTTTCCTGCTGGCCGGATATTGCTCCATCAGGGTTTTGAGCAACACCGTGATAGGTATGGAGAGGATAAGGCCGGGTATGCCCCACAGGTAACCCCAAAACATCAACATGACAAGTACCGTGATTACATTAATGGAGAAGGACTTGCCCATCAGCACCGGTTCCAGCACCGAGCCGAAAAGAACCTGTACGCTTGTATAAAGTAAGCTTACCAGCAGAATGGTTCCGGGCGATTCCAACTCGATAAAGGCAAATAATGCTGCCAGAATCGTGGCAATTACAGATCCTATCATTTGAACAAAGTTGATGGCAAAGGCAAATACGCCCCAGAAAAGCGGAAAGCTGATACCAAAGCTCCAGGCAATCAAGCCAAAGCCCAGTCCGGTGAAAAAACTCATCAGAAATTTAACCTTTAAAAACTTTACTATGCTGCGCTCGATAGCCATATAGGTCTTTATGGTTTGAGTGCGTCGCAATAGCAGCGATTCCTGCATTAGCAGCTTAAAGTTGAAGGTTCCGGCCAGGATCAACACCAGAAAAAACAGGGTCATAAGCAGCGTGACCAGTGTTTGTTGGAAAAACATAAAGGTATCCCCAAAGTTTCCATAAAGCTGCTCGCTAATCTGAGGGCTCATCAGGATACTTTTAATGGCACTTTTGCCTGCTACTGGTTCAATACCAAGTACTTCGGCATAGGGCATTACCAGATCGCCGATTTTGTTGTCGAGCTTATAATAGAGTGCCTCTTTGCCATCCAGTATCTCCTTTCCGGTGAGGCTCACCAACTTCACGGCTCCGTAGAATGTGCCGGCAATGATCAGGATCACCGCTATGAGTGCCAGTATGCGTGGACTGCCTTTTTTGTTTAGCCATCGCAGCATCGGGATAAAGAGCAGGGAGATAAAAAAGGCAAACATCAAAGGGGCAAAGATGAAATGCAGCTCTTTGAGGATATAAAAAACCAATGGTATTACCAGTAACAGCAAGAGTTTGTTTGTCGTACTCTGATCGTTGAAGCGCATGGGCAGTTTTGTAGTTTTATTGCCAAGCTTTTTTCAGTTTGAAAGATTCGATTCAAACGGATAACGCCTAATAACACTCCATTTCCGGAAAAGTTTGCACCAGCTCATGCAAGCTTAATGCAGCTTTGAAGCTGCTTTCCGTTTCAGGGTTTTGCGTAAGGCTGGCATCTGCGCTTATAAAAAGCTCGTCTTTTCCTGTGAATTCACGATGTGCCATAAAAGCTCTTTCGGCTTCTATATTGGCTTCAACCATTAATACGGGCAAATGTCGGCGGGCATAGCAAAATCGCATGCTGGCGGCATCGGCAAACCAACGGTAAGCCCCTGTGATCTCGAAGCTAAGCTTTGATGCACTATCAGGGGTAATCTGAGATAGCATAAACTTTTCTTCTTTAAAAACGGGTTCTCCTGAATTGCTCAGCACTTCCAGTTGACTACCGTTCCATCTGGCCAGTAAGCGACTTTTGTTGCCGCCATCGAGGAGCAGCTGGTCTTTTTGAAGGCGCCAGTTTCCGGCATCGGCCTGCCACCGGGCTTCGTCATTTACACGCCTTAGCAGCAGGAAAAGGCTGTCGGGCAGCAACATCACAGCAGTATGCATGGATTCTATTTCGGAGAACACATACGAGCCACTGAAAAACATACCTTGCTCATCGATGACAAAAGGTGTTTGCGCGGTATTTTTTTGGTTGGCTTGCTGAATACACGAGCTGAAGGTCAGCACAAGAATGAGTAAGACAAAAGGGGATTGTTTCTTCATTATTTTGACTTTTTAGGAAGATTTAGAAAGTAGATTATCAGCGGCAAAAAGGTGATTATCAATATTACAGGCATGATCCAGGCCAGCATGCCGGCAGCCTCATTTTGGCTTGAGCTGAGGTACATAGTAAAAGCAATGAGTAAAAAAACCAGCACGATGCTGATCTTTAGCCAGCGAATCAGGCGCATGGCTGCCCGATAATGTGGCTCCATATTTTCGGGAGTGATTTTTGTCGGATAATTAAAGGTTTGCGGATATTGGTTGATGAGCGTCATGCCTGCAAAAGTGAAGGTGGAAAACAAGGGTAATAACAAGACAGTAATTTTGTTGCCAAAGCCATCGGGCTGTCCTTTGGCGTTAAAATGTGTTGCGATTTGCTCTGGACTTTCAGCATATACCCAAATAGCAAAGATCCAACTTATCAGCAGCAAAAGATATCCAGCCCACTCTAATCGCACATCCAATGCGGTAGGTTCAGGTTTAAATTTTGGTTGATTTTTCATTGCCGAGAGCATAACAGGTTAATACGCAATAGGAATTTCTTCGATCAGTATGCCTTCCTCAAAAATCCTGACAAGGCTGGGTTTGCCTTCATAATTGAAATATTCTTCTTTACCATGTTTCTGGTTATCCTTGTAACGGATTATCATGCTGACCACACCATCTTCGTGATAGGCTTTCTGGGTACCGGTACCCATGTTGAAATCTGCTTTGGCTGCCAAACTGCCATCGGCATGAAAAAAGAACCAGGTTCCGTCCATCATGTTTTTGTTGTAAGCGCCTTCGAGCATGGTTTGTCCATCCTCGTACCATTTGTAATATGGCCCGTGTAGTGTGTCGTTTACATAGTATTCGCTTCCAATCTTTTTACCATCGATGCTGTAGGTGTAGTAAACGCTATCGAGTAAATTGTTTTTGTAATAGCTTACCGATTGCAGCTGACCGTTTTCGTGCCAGCGTGTCATCTTCCCGTTCAGAAGGTTTTCTTCATATACGGCTGTCATTTGTGGGATGCCGCTTTCGTAGTACCAGCTGCATTCGCCGTGCAACATTTCGCCCTTGTAGCTTAGTTCTGATTTCAATTTGCCGTTTTCCCAAAAGGAAGAATTGAGTCTCGAATCACAGGCAAAAACAAAAAGCAGTAAAATTCCTGCCAGTCCTATTATATGATTTTTCATAATTCACGACTTTGATTTAAAAAATAGGCATTCGGAATTGCTTCGCGCTTAAAGTGCTGATATTGATAGATATTCCAGTAGATATTTTCGTATCCATTTTTAGGTGTTTGGCTTCGGAGCATAAGCTGAGTTTGGAGCAGCGGCACCTGAAACTGCGACAAGCAAGGCATTGGCCTGGGGCCGAGATAATGCAAGGCATTTAGAAAATACCAACCAATATCAAATGCTTCAAAGGCATATCGATCTGGCTCATTAACATAGCGTTGCCGGTATTGGTGGATAAAAAGCTGTGTGAAATAATCCTGATAATTGATGTGATTGGAAGACAAATAGATGGCTTTCATCTTCATCAGGTTCTCATTGAAAAGCTGATCAAATTGTTCCCATTCGGGCAGGCCTATCAATGTAACGCTAAAAGTATCAGCTACTTGGTTTAGCTTGTTTACGATTTCGGTAGCAAATACCTTATCGTCAGTAAGTGTTATCACAATATTTTCGCGCAGCACGGAGGCCTCAGCCGCAAAATTACGTACACTGTCAACTATATAAACCATGCTGTTCAACGGGTTTGAGATAAAGATGGTGTCGAAAGGATTAGCTTCAAGGTCAGCGGTGTAAAATCTTTTACCTTCAATGGTAATTGATGGTATCAGGGCGTCATCCAGTTCCATCTTTCTGCTTCTTTCTCTGATCACATCCAGAATAGCTCTTGAAGCAACAGGAACCTGATCGGGAACAGCAGCTCTTACTATTTCTCTGAGCTCGGCAAGTTCGCGGGCATGGGTGTATTGATGCGCCTGATAAAGAAATATTTTGGCATTGCTGTAGCGTGTTTTAAGCAGTTCGGCAAGTTGGGCATACTGTTCCTGGATAGCAGGTTTTATCTTGATCACAGCAGGGTTATTCATCACAATCTCATTGCGTTTGGCAAAAGGATTCACAATTGGAATCTGCTCGCGCAAGGCGAATGGAGCCACTACATCAAATGCCCGGCTAAAAAGAGGGCCAATAATCAGGTGGGCATCTTTTAAAAAAGGATCAGTAATGGCATCGTAGGCTTTTTCGGCTGACTGATCCACGTCGAATGTTTTTACTACCAGATTCATTCCCTGCGTGCGCGCCATCGAATCCGCAGCCAGCATAAAACCCCTGTAAAAACTGGTAAAGGTGAAGGCTTTTTCTTCCAGTATCAATTCAGGATCTCTGCCCGAAGCATGTTGGGCCAATAAAGTATCCACATCCTGAAGCTGCAAGGGTAAAAGCAATGCAATCTTAAACTCGTAATTTGAATAATCTTTTCCCCGGGCACAGTCAGCATCCGCGAATGGAACTTCAGCCGCTGGCTCTGCAACTTCGGCTTCAATAATCTCGGGTGTCTCTATTGGTTCCGGCTGCACGGGAGCAACTTCTATATGGTCGAGCAATGGGATCTTTAGCTTTTGCCCGGGATAAACCCTTCGGCCAATGCTCGGATTGAGTTCGTACAGCTCCTCTGCATCCAAATCGAAATCGCGTGCTAATCTTTTTGTCCGCTGGCGGCTATTCACCTCATAAAGTACAAAAGGTTCAGTTATTTTTTTTTTAGGCAACACGATTTGTTGTCCCGGCTTGATGGTTATGCTAAGGCCGGGATTTAGTCGCTTCATATCGTCAATACTTACAGCATAATTCCGTGATATCCTGTAAAGTGTTTCGCCTGCCTTTACGGTATGTATGATGGTGCTATCTTCCTGCTTTGTGCTTTGATTGGCTTGTTCGGGCTGCAAAAGTGTTTGTGGAATAAGCAAAACCTGGCCTGCTTTCACTCCGTTTGAAATACCCGGATTGGCCGCAACCAGTGCGTCCATCGAAAGCTGATTTTTGCGGGAAATACTAAAAAGCGTTTCGCCAGGCTTGACCACATATTGCGTGCCTGCCACTTTGGGTGTTTGCGATTTTTCAGGTGAATCGGCAGCAGCATTACTCGTCTCAGGAACCGTAAAAGGCTCAACCATGCGAGGTTGCCTGCTGTCGTCTTGTGTTTGATTTTGTTTTGGCCTGTTGGCTGGTTCTGCAATCACTGGTTTGGAAGTTGCACCAGCACTGGCAGTGGCTTCAGTGGCTTTAATTGTGGCCTTTTCTTTTGCAGGAGGATTAAAGGGATCGAAATCTGTTCGCTGAAAACGTTGTTCATTAATTACAGGCGGACGTTTTTCTTTTGGGGCGATAGGAACGAGCACATATTCGCCTTCAGCCACGGGTTCTTTCATGCCGGGATTGGCGAGGCGAATATTATTTACCGAAACAAGATAGATATCAGCGATATAAGCAAAAGTTTCGTTACGACCAGCCACATGGTAGATGGTTTCGTAGTCGCGAACGATATCAGGCATGCTTTCGTCATCACTTTGATTGCCAGTATTTTGGGATTCTTGTCGAGTCGGTCTGTTACGGGTTGGAACAGCATTTCCGGCTGGGATACGGATAACCTGATTAACCCTCAAACCATTTTTAGTAGCCGGGTTTGCTGCTTCAATTCGTGCGATATCGATACCGTAAACCTTGCTGATGCTATAGAGGGTCTGCTTGGCCTGAACGGTATGCAAATAATAACTACTGCCATTATACTGCTCAATTACAGTCGATTTGGAAACAGGGACCTGTGCATTGGCGAATCCATTAGGCACCAAAAGACCTGTAAAAATCAGCAAAAACAGTGGTACTAGCAATGATCTCGTCTGTTTCATGGTATTACTATTCATTATTCCCATTCGATGGTTGCAGGCGGTTTGGAACTGATATCGTAAACCACTCTGTTTACACCTTTTACTTTGTTGATGATTTCATTGGAAATGGCAGCCAGAAATTCATAGGGCAGATGCGACCAGTCGGCAGTCATCCCATCAGTTGAACCAACGGCGCGCAGTGCTACAACATTTTCGTAAGTGCGTTCGTCGCCCATCACACCAACCGACTGCACAGGAAGCAGGATAGCAGCAGCCTGCCATACTTTGTCGTAAAGCTGATGTTTGATCAGGCCTTCGATATAAATATCATCTACATCCTGTAAAATTCGCACTTTTTCTGCGGTGATGTCGCCTAAAATACGAATACCCAATCCGGGCCCTGGAAATGGATGCCTGTCGATGATAAAGGAAGGCAAACCCAACTGACGGCCAATAATGCGTACCTCATCTTTGAACAAGGTGTTCAGTGGCTCAACAACTTTTAGTTTCATAAAATCGGGCAATCCACCCACATTATGATGTGATTTGATGGTTGCAGAAGGGCCATTCACCGAAACTGACTCTATCACATCGGGATAAATAGTGCCTTGCCCAAGCCATTTCACATCCTGTATCAGATGCGCTTCCTCATCAAAAACTTCGATAAAGGTGTTTCCGATGATTTTTCTTTTCTTTTCGGGCTCACTCACTCCGGCCAGCGCATCCAGGAATCTCGATTTGGCATCAACACCTTTCACGTTCAATCCCAGATCGCGATAGGAGTGAATCACTTTTTCAAATTCGTTTTTCCGCAAAAGGCCATTGTCAACAAAAATGCAGTATAAATTACTTCCTATCGCTCTGTGCAGCAGCATGGCAGCTACAGATGAATCCACACCACCGCTTAAGCCCAGCACAACTTTGTCGCTGCCCAACTGCTGACGTAGCTGTTCAACTTCAGTTTCGATAAAGGAATCCGGTGTCCAATTTTGGGAGCATTCACAAATACCAACAACAAAATTCTTGAGCAACGTCATGCCTTCGGTTGAGTGGTAAACCTCCGGATGAAACTGAATACCAAAGCTTTGTTCGCCTTTTATTTGATAACCGCCAACTTGTACATCATTGGTTGAAGCGATAATTTCAAATTCGGGCGGCAAAGCCAGGATAGTATCCCCGTGCGACATCCACACCTGGCTTCCTGCATTCATGCTGCGAACAAGGCTACAGCTTTGATCAATAAAGCTCAGGTTTGCTCTGCCGTACTCGCGTATCTTGCTGGGCTGCACATTACCGCCATTGGCCTGAGCCAAAAACTGGGCGCCGTAGCAAACGCCAAGCAGCGGTATTTTACCACGAATCTGACTTAAGTCGGGAATGGGAGCATTTTTGTCGCGCACCGAAAAAGGACTTCCTGATAGGATGACACCTTTTACGGAAGCATCAATTTCGGGGATTTTGTTGAAGGGATGAATTTCGCAATACACGTTTAATTCGCGTACTCTTCTGGCTATCAGCTGTGTGTATTGAGAACCAAAATCGAGAATGAGAATGCTTTCTTGCATAGGGTTTGGGTGAAATGAATCTGCAAATTAACTTAAAATGATGCTAACAGTCAAGGAATGATTTTCAACCTGGCACAACGGCATTATAAGGCAAACGAATTTTTGCAGTGTTTTCTGATAGGCCAGTGAAAATTAATCTTCTGAAAGGGTAAAAAATAAAATCAAACTTTCTTATTCCGTATTTTATTGATGCCAATAAAGAGCAGCGCAAGCAATGCAACAAGCAGCAAAATCCGGTACATCAACAGTAAATCAGTCTGTTTTGAGATGAGTTGGTTTGTCGTACTCAATTCATTTTCCAGTTTTTCGTTTTCCTGCTCACAGGCTGTGAGTTCAAATTGCAGCTCTGTTAGGTTGGAGCGCATCTCAGCATGGCGTTTTTCATAGCTGTCGAATTCTTTCAAAAATGCACGGTAATCTCCCAAAGCTACATAGTTATTCATTTTGGCTTCGTTCACCAATTCATCGTAAGAACTTAAACCTAAAGTTGTTGCTACTTGAAGTGTGGTGTCGAGCAAACGGTTTGATTCATGATACTGTTGATCGGTTTGATACGCCATACCCATATAGTAAGAAGCGAGTGCGACGCCTTCGCGATAGCCAATAAATCGACTGATTTTTAATGACTTATCATAATATTCAAAAGCTTTTTCCAGCTGTTTCTTGTCGCGGTAAATATTACCAATATTGGCCAAAACTACAGCCATTCCAAGCTGATTGCCAAGCCTTTCGCGCACTGCAAGTGATTTTTCATAATACTCCAATGCCAGTGCAGTATCTTTAATGTCCTGATAATAAATTCTTCCGATGTTATTGTAAACTCTTCCCAGTTCAACAAAATCACGTTTTTTTTCAATGATATCCTTAGCCTGCAGCTGCATTTCCAAAGCCAGTTCATTTTTGTCCCATTGCCAATAAACCAGCCCGATATTCATCAGCATTTTAGCGAAGCGCAGGGAGTCGTTAGTCTCTTTATATACCGTCATGGCTTGCTGATAGCTGTCGAGTGCCTTTTGGTAATCTCCCAGCGCAAAATACACGGTTGCGCGGTTGGCAGCTGCCGCAGCTTCCTGATCTTTAAGATCGTGTGTTGTCGCAATGTCCGAAGCCAGATCAAAATGCTTTATAGAGGTGCTGTAATCTGCAAGATTTTTATATACCAGCCCCATATTCACGTAGGTGCGAGCCAATTCGGTATTGTTGTTTGCCTCTTTTAATAAAGTAGCAGCCTGATTCATATAATCCAGTGCCAACTCATAATCTCCAGAAATGGATGCTGTTTTTCCCATCGACAACAAGATGATCCCTTTCATGCTGTCGAGCCCTTCCTGATTGGCATAGGCCACGGCATTGCTGTCGGCTTCCATGCTTTTATCGACAGAAATTTTTCGGTAGATTTCAGACAACTGAATCAGTGTTTCGATTCGTTCGCGACCAGATTGCTGACCGATAAGTTGAGTGAGACTGTCTATCTTATCAGACTGATTATCAGCATATAACCAAAAGCAACCAAAAGCTGCCAGCCAAAGTAAAACAAGATGTTTCAATTTCTCCAAAATTTTAGGTAAAAATACAGTAAAAAGTTTTCAAAACAAAATACTTTTTTCCGTACAAAACAATGTCGGTTCTGCGACTTTTTCTTGATCTGTAACCTACAGTTTGCCAGTGATTTTTGCCTTACTGGAGAGTCCTGTTAGAGACAAAACATGGGTTGAATAAAAGGTTAATCCTGAATTTTTTAACTTTTCGGAGCGGGCTCAAGCCTTAATTCTTTAGTAGCTTTTCAAAGTAAAGCCAAAGGTTAGCATATTGTCTTCAAGTTTTTGGCTTTCAATAACAATGCTTTCAAATGAATGCACATAATTTATTTTAAAACTGAAGTGTTTCGTCAAAGGTAAATCTAAGCCAAGGTCTGCCTCCCATCGGTAGTTATCCGCTTCTTGAAGCGAAGGTTGAAAATAGCTTTCGTGTGATAGCACGACTTTTCTTTTGAACAAATGGTATTTACCGCTTACCCAAATAGTCCCCCGAAGCGTATTGATCACATGCTGGCCATTATATTCAGGCAGATTGAAGCGGGAAAGATTAAAATCAGTGTGCTCATACTCGCTCGTAACAGCAAACTTGAGCCAATAATCCTCATGTGTCAGCAACTGAAAGCTAAGGCCTGCACCAAGGAGCTGACGGGCATTGATTTCCCTCCTGAAATTAGTGCTAAAAAAACCTAACAAGAGCGGAGATATTTTTTGTTCGGGATTGAAATAAATAAAGTTTAGGCTAAGGATATCTTCATCAGCTTTATCGCCTCCAAATGCCTGATATACATAGGAATTGATTGTTTTGAAAGCCCATTTTTCAGCAGGTCTTAAACTAATTTCCGATTTTGCTTTAAAGATTACAGTCTCAACGTTTCCGCCTTGCCAAAAACCACTGAGCGTGAGGTCTGCTTTCACTTTAAGTGTATCACTTTCATTGATTTGTGCCGCAAGCAATGCCGGAAAAATCAAGAATAACAGGATGATCTTTTTCATGCAGATTGACTAAAAAACCTGTGTTAAAAATAAAATGTCCATGAATTGATGGAATCGTATTGTCGGCAAAATTACAAATTCTATAAAATTAAAAATGGTGGAATTTTCATTGAAATAGTTGAGCAAATAGTTGTTGGTATATTATGGAAGCATGCGTTTATATGGATTACACATTGCTTTGGGTCTGCTGAAAAACTTCTAACTGATTGGTATTGTGACAATAAATAGAGTTCTCATCGGAGGTTTCTGCAAGGTATTTTAAAATCAGCAATAAAAATCCTTGGATGAGATATTACAGGTGCGCTGCACCTCAATACCTTGTAGTTGTATATTCCTTATAAATTTTAACGGTGCTACGCACCTTGAAATGAGCCACAGCCCCGCTTAGCGGGGATAATATTTATAAAAAAGCGCATCAACAATATTGTAGGTGCAGCGCACCGATCATATTTATTAAAATTCCTTAGTTCTGGTTTTTCAGCAAGCCCTACTTAATCAGTCTTTGAACAAGCAGATTTAGAGCATTAATGTCTGAAATTGATAAATTTAGGAAATCACTGAGATTATTTTCGATAGGCTTACAGCCTTTTTGAAAGCGGCCTGCCGGCCTGATCCAAACCAAAGCCCCAAATTCATAATCAGACATGGATTTATTTTGGGGGGATTAGCTTCGCTGAACCCTTTTGGATGGGCTTACAGCCTTTTTGAAAGCGGCCTGCCGGCCTTGATCCAAACCCAAAGCCCCAAATTCACAAGCAGACATAGGTTTGGGGGGATTAGCTTCGCTGAACCCTTTTGGAAGGGGCTTACAGCCTTTTTGAAAGCGGCCTGCCGGCCTGATCCAAAGCAAAGCCCCAAATTCACAAGCGAGCATAAGTTTGGGGGGGATTAGCTTCGCTGAACCCTTTTTGGTGGGGCTTACAGCCTTTTTGAAAGCGGCCTGCCGGCCTGATCCAAACCAAAGC
>CAZQFH010000005.1:75185-89001 GCA_964592595.1 uncultured Lentimicrobiaceae bacterium
GGTGGGGCTTACAGCCTTTTTGAAAGCGGCCTGCCGGCCTGATCCAAACCAAAGCCCCAAATTCACAAGCGAGCTTGTGATTGGGGCTTTGGGTTTGGATCACCGCTATCGCGGGCTTTCAAAAAGGCTGTGCGGAGAGAGGGGGATTCGAACCCCCGGTTCACTGTAAAGCGAACAACGGTTTTCGAGACCGCCGCATTCAACCACTCTGCCATCTCTCCAAAGTGGGTGAAAAATGGAGTGCAAAGTTAGACTTTTTAGGTAATTACTAAAGCTTTGGCAAGGATAAAATTTGAGCTAAAAACAGCTTAAGCGCTTTTCGCCTGGCTCAAATTGAACTTTTCGGGATAGCGAGCCTGTTTGTCTTGATAAAAACCTTTGATAAGCTGGAAATCTTTTTCATAATCTCCGCTGGGATAAAGTATTGGGCCAAAACCTGCTTCCTTGCGGCCATAATCAAGAAAACCCATCACGATAGGAATGTTGGCTTTGAGCGCGATATAATAATATCCTTTTTTCCATTCTTTCACCAGCTTTCGGGTGCCTTCGGGAGTGATAACAACGTTGAGTTGCTTTTCTTTTGCAAACAAACGGGCAATCTGATCAACTAGGTTATTGCTTCTGCTGCGATCTACTGGGATGCCTCCCATTTTAAGTAAGATGTGACCTGCTAAGCCTTTGAAAGATTCCTTTTTGATAAGGAATTTAACCGGAACCCCCAGCACGTAGTAAGCCAGGCGACCAACTACAAAGTCCCAATTGCTGGTGTGTGGAGCAGCTAAAATAACGCACTTATGTATGTTTTCGGGGATTTCTCCCAAAATCCGCCAGCCGGCTATTCGTAATAAGAATTGCGAAAAATTTCGCATAGATTTTGTTTTGCGCAAAAGTAACTGTTTTTACGAATTTGAAAGAAAGCTGGTTTCGGACGAAAAAAAAGCCGGCAAATCTATTCGCCGGCTTTATAAAGTGCTTTGTGCAATCTATTCTGGCTTCATTGCTTCGGGTTTGAGTACCAAACGCAAATAATGTTCGGGTATTAGGAAATCAACGGCAGCTTGTTGAATATCATCAGCTGATAAGGCGTGAATTTTTTCATTGAATTCGTCAATCGTCAGCAAGGGCAGCTTATTTTGATCAGCAAAACTTATACTGCTGAGCCAGAAACGGTTCTGCTTTTCATTCGTTTCACGTTCTCTGATGGTAGTTTCCTTGACTTTCACCAGATCTTCGGCGGTTGGGCCTTCATTTATCAAGCGTTCCATTTCAAAAAATACTGCTTTTGTGAGTGTATCGACCATTTCGGGGTTGGTTCCCCAATTGATGGTGATGGTGTATTCCGGCATGGGAAACTGACTGTTGCTTTGACGCGAACCAACGCCATAAACCCCTCCCTGGTCTTCGCGCAGATTTTCGCGCAGCTTGATGTTGAGTACCTTCATCATCATAGCCAGATTCAACCTGTTTGCTGAAGACCATTCAAATGGAGATTTCATCATAATGGCAACCATGCTTTTGTGCTCGGCACCGGCAAAAACTTCTGCATCGGTAATGCCATCAGGAAATTTAGGGCTGCGATCTGTCCACGATAAAGCAGCTTTTTCTGCTGGCAGACTGGCAAGGTATTGTTCGATATAGGGCTTAAGTGTATCGGGATTCAAATTGCCAACAAATACAAATGTGAAACCCTGGGCTGTCTCAAAAAGCTGGTCGTACATGTTGTATATCTCGTTGGCATCCAGCGACATGAGTTGATCTTCAGTAGGAATCATCGTAAAGCGAGGGCTGTTGGAAGTGGCAAGTTTGTAAAGGGTGTCGTAAAAAACCATCTGTGGGTTCGAACGCATAAACTTAAACTGATTTTGTTGCTGCGAGAGATAAGCTTCAAAGGCTTCAGCATCTTGCCTGGCAGGCTTAAAATGAAGTTGGATCAACTGCAGGAGGGTTTCAAAATCACGTGGGCTGGCACTGCCTGAGAAACCTTGTGAAATTTCGTTGATGCTGAGGCGCAAATTCGCGTTAATACCGGTTAATTTTTTATCCAGTTCAGCTTTACTGAAATTGCCTAATCCACTGGCAGTAACTATGCGTGCGATACTGTTTGCCGCAAAAGCTTTGTCGTCTTCAAAAACTGAAGTGCCACCATTGGCGTAGGCGGTCATCAAAATCTCATCATTCTTGAAATCAGTAGGTTTCACAATCACTTTCACCTTGTTGGCTAATTGAAAAGTGGTAAGATTCAGCTTGTCATCTTTTTCTGTTTTTATGATTTCGCCTTTTTCGGGCATCTCAGCCAAAAGGGGATCATCCTTGAAAGTATCTACCCATGCTGTAAGGTCAGTTTCTTTGGCATCTGCGATTGTGAGTAGGATAGTTGCTTCATCGGGTACTAAAACTTCTTCTTTTTCGGGAGCAGTTACAACAACCACCATGTTTTCGTCGGTAATCCATTGCGAAGCTTTGTTATTGATCTCTGCAAGGGCAATTTGTGGTAGCAGTTCCTGAGCAATAATCCATTGATTTTCGATTCCCGGAATGGGATCGTTTTCGAGAAAATGGCGCGTATAAGCCCCAACAAAACGTGATGACGGTGTTTTGTCTTTTTCTTTGAGTTGTTGTTCCAGTTCATTGAGGATGCGTTTCTTTTGGCGATCGAGTTCAGTGGGCGTAAAACCGTATCTTCTCACCCGCTCGTTTTCTTTAACGAGTGTTTCGAGTGTTTCTTCGATCATATTATCCTTTGCCAGAGCAAATGAAGCATAAGCATCCATGGCACGTCCCATAAAACCTCCATAATAGGTGTAAGCATAAACGAAAGGGGAGGTGGGCTTTTGACTTAACTCGTTCAAACGGTTGATAATCATGCCGCTGTAGAGGTCCTGAATCATCTGTTCGCGGTAATCGCCAATGGTGAGGGTTTCCATTTTTGGGTGTTTATAAAACATCTGAACCATGGTACGGGTTGCTTCCGGATCGGTGGCGATGGCCACAAGTGGATCTGTGTTTCCGGGAACATCATACATTAATCTTTCTTTGGCATTTTCAGGGTTTTTGATGTGTGCAAAATGACTGATGATTTTTTCTTCTGCCAGCTGAATATCTATGTCACCAACAACAACAACGGCTTGAAGATTAGGTCTGTACCAGTCTTTATAAAAGGTGGTAAGTCGTTCGTAGGGAGCATTGTCGATTATGTCAATTTTTCCGATAGGAAGGCGTTCGGCATAGCGGGAATCTTTAAAAATAACTGGAAAATATTCCTTACGCATCCGATCATCAGCGCCCAGGCCCATGCGCCATTCTTCGCGTATCACACCGCGTTCTTTGTCAATCTCTTCGGGTTCAAAGCTTACCTGATGTGCCCAGTCTTCCAGCACCATAAAGGCTGAGTCGATAAGGCCCTGCCGGTCGGTTGGAAGTTGGAGCATATACACGGTTTCATCAAAACTGGTGTAGGCATTCAGGTCAGCGCCAAAACGCACACCGGATTGCTCCAGGAAATCAACAAGTGCACTTTTGCTAAAATTTTTAGTGCCATTAAAACACATATGTTCCACAAAATGTGCAAGGCCTTGCTGGTTGTCATCTTCTAATATTGATCCGGCATTGGTTACCAATCGCATTTCAATGCGCTTTTCGGGCATTTTGTTGTGCCGTATATAATAATGTAAGCCATTGTCGAGCGTGCCAATTTTTACTGTCGGATCAACAGGTATGGGTGCTGATTGATCCATCAGCTGAGCATTAAGGCCTGTTGCTATCAAGACGAAAAATGCTACAAAAAACAAGTTGTAAATCTTTTTCATGAACTCAAGGAGGTTTAATGAAACTTGGAGATAATTTGAATTGTGTTCTTTTCGCACAAATTTAGGTATTTTTTTTAAAGCAATTAGTCAGCTAAGTGATTTTGAGGATGAAGTTGTTAAGTTAATGGAATTGCATAAAAAAAACCGGCTGGAAATGTTTTCCGGCCGGTTCAAAACTGATTGAATTTGTTTTACCTGATGGTAATTTTACGCACTGCAATTCCTTCTTCGGTTTGAAGCATAAGCAGGTAAATGCCTTGTTTCAGGAATTCGGTTTCGAGTGTGATATGCTTGGTTTGAAGCGATTGCTGCATCATCACCCTTCCATTCAGATTGCTGATAGTAAGCTGATTGATAGCAGTTTTGCTTTCGATAGTGAGGCTCGATCCGGCAGGTTGAGGATAGATTTTTAGCTGTTGTTCGCCGGATTCATCAATTGAACTTCCTCCAACCTGAATAAAAGCTTGCTTGGTTTCGGTATGGCTCAAACCGCTGTTGTCGGTTACAGTTAACGAAACGGTATAGAAACCATTCACGGTATAGGTGTGTGTTGGATTTTGCAAAGTGCTGGTTGCGCCATCACCAAAGTTCCAGTTCCAGGAGGTAATGGTAAGTGGATTCCTTGTTTTTTCAGGCATTTCGAAGCGTGTATTACCAGGTGCACTTGCTTGAATAACATTGCGAATGGTAAGTTGACCAGTGCTTCCGTTTATATCGCATACATACCAATAATCGCCTTCGCCATTTGTGGGAACCTGCAGGGTTTGCAACAAGCCGTTTTGGCCATAAATCTGCACCACAGCCTGCGAAGCTGTAATGGAACCATCACCAGCATATTTATAAATGTAATATTGATAAGTTCCAGCAAACATATCATAGATAGTCATGGTTTCAGGGCCATAACCACTGGTGATATCGTGATCCAAAGCAGCATAGGGAGCTGTTTCGATGCTTCCCTGATCGCTATAGTAAATGTGATAGGTATTACCTTCAATTTCCGGTGTATTCAGATGCGAGTCTAAATCCCGCGGATCAGCTCCCCAGTTAAGCACAAAGCGCATTTGTCCTGAAGCAAGCGTGGGCGAAAGCGAAATGTTCAACGTAAGGGTGCCATCTTGCGGAATTACAACCTGGTTGTTGGAGTAGGTGTTGTAATCTGTTTTAGAGCAAGTTACTGTGCTGCTGTTTTCTGTGCTTTGATCGTAAAAGTTAACCAGCAGTGGTGATAAGCCATTGGTAGGATTAGCGTTGAAATTGGCACTGAGTGTTCCGATAGGAACATTTTCGATCAGGTAATTTCCTTCGGCATCAGTTATGTCTGATAAGCCTGCTACGCTAACTTCTGCGCCTTCGATGGCTTCACCGGTCAACGCGTCCGTTACCATTCCTGCTAATGACCCCGTACCTGCTGGTCCTGTTACATTAATGAAGCCAGTTTTTGTTTCCGTAGCTGTGGTTGTGCCATTACCTACTGTTAATGATACAGTGTAAACACCTGCATTCATATAGGTATGCGAAGGATTCTGCATGGTGCTGGTTGAGCCATCTCCAAAATTCCACAGCCAGGAAGTCACATCTTTTTGTGGACTCACTTTTGGAGGATAAACTTCTGCTTTTGATGAGCCCGGTGCATTCTCCTGAATCACATTGTGTATAGTTAATTGACTCGTACTGCCATTAACATCGCAAACGTACCAATAAAGTCCTGTTCCAGTAGTAGGAACTTGAAGCGTTTGCATTAATCCGGCATCATTGTATATCTGAACAACGGCTTGTGAACTTGTGAGTTCACCATCTCCTGCATACTTATAAATGTAATAACTATAAGTGCCGCTGAAGAAATCGTAGATAGTCAAAGTTTCAGGACCATAGCCTGAAGTGATATCATGATCAAGTGCAGCATAGGGTGCTGAAGTAGCACTTCCGGGTGAGCTATAATAAACATGATATGTGCTACCTTCAATTTCAGGAGTAAGCAAGTGTGAATCCAAATCGCGTGGATCTGCACCCCAGTTTATTACAAATCGCATCTGACCGCTTGCTAAAGTTGACGATAGAGAGATGTTGAGCGTTAGACTGCCACCCTGAGGAATAGTAACATTATTGTTAATATAAGTAATGTAATCTGTTTTTGAGCATGTTACTGTATTGGTGCCATCGCCGGATGCATCTGTAAAGTTAACGGCAAGTGGTGCTTCACCCGAAGTAATATTGGCCAGAAAATCAGCATTAAGCATACCTGCCGGGATGTTATCAATGGTGTAATTACCGCTTTCGTCTGTTATTGCGGATAAGCCTGATACACTTACTAGTGCACCTTGTATCGGTTCACCGTTGAAAGCATCGGTTACCATACCAGTTAAGGTGCCAGTGCCGCCGCCTCCGCCGCTTACATTGATGTAGGAAGTTTTAGTTTCGGTGTCGGAAGCTGAACCGTTGCCTACAGTAAGCGAAACAGTATAAGAACCAGCGGTGCTGTATGTATGCGAAGGATTCTGCAAGGTGCTGGTTGTGCCATCACCAAAATCCCATAGCCAGGAAACAACATCTCTTTGAGGCTTTGCTTTTGGAGGGTAAACTTCGTTGCCTTTGGCTCCGGGCTCGTTTTCCTGGATCACGTTATGTATGGTGAGCTGTCCTGTGCTGCCATTAACATCGCAAACGTACCAATACAAACCTGTGCCACTTGTAGGAACTTGCAAAGTCTGCATCAAACCTGCATCGTTATAGATTTGAACAACAGCCTGTGAAGTTGTCAATTCAGGTGTTTCGTCGAAGTTGTGAACATAATACTGATAGGTTCCGCTAAACATATCATAAATGGTGATTGTTTCGGGGCCATAGCTTTCAACATCATCCACATCAAGTGTAGCGTAGGGCGCCGTTGTTGCGCTGCCCATATCTGAATAATAAATATGATATGCTGTTCCTTCAATTTCTGGTGTTCTGAGATGTGCGTCAATGTCATAAGGCAATTCGCCCCAGTTGAGTACAAAACGCATCTCGCCGGCAGCCAGGGTGGGGGAAAGGCTGATATTCAAGTTAAAAACTTCTCCGGGGGGAATATTAACATTATTGTTGATGTAGGTGATGTAGCCTGTTTTTGAGCAGGTTACAGTATGTGAGCCATCGCTGGAGTAATCAAAGAAATTCACGTTGAGTGGTGCTTCACCGCTTGTTACATTGGCTGCAAAATCAGCTGTAAGCACACCTTCGGGGATGTTTTCGATAGTGTAATTTCCGATGTTGTCTGTGATAGCCGAAAGGCCTGCAACACTTACTTCGGCTCCTGCAACGGGTTCGCCATTAAAAGCGTCAGTAACTTGTCCGGTTAATGTGCCTCCAGAGACTGTTTCTGTATAAATCTCCACATCATCAAGCATGAAAATGAAGGCATCGTTCGAAACGCATTGAATACCTACATAGATGTTTTGTCCGTCGTAGTCTGACAAATCAAAAGTTTTTTGTTCCCAGGCCGTTGCAGGTGCTGTAAGGTAGTTGCCGTCAGAAATGATAGTGAAATCATTTGGATCTGTCCCACTTGTAGATACCCCCACTTTGAAACGCTCTAATCCATATTGATCTGTGTAAGATTTTACCCAGAAACTCAAACTGGAATTAATACCCAACTCTGCTTGTGGGCTGACAATCCAGTCATTATTTGGAGGTGTAGTGCTGGCAAAACAAGCTGCATATTTATTGCCCGAATGCGGTTGAATAGCATCATCTGTAATTGGAGGATTAGTATTATCAGGATTAAAGATGATAAACGACATAGGTGCGCCTGAATTAGGAAAATCTACATTCTCAACGCCATAAGTATTGCTGCCATCCAGGTCAACAAGCGTCCAGGGAGCAAAACTGATTACGAAATCGTTATAATCTTCAAAATCATCGAAATAAGATTCAACAGGTGCTGCTTTGATAGCCGAATTGTTAATTACATCATGATGCTGAGGAGTGCCTTTTACGCGCCGGTATTGCGCCTGAAGGGAGCTCCATCCAAACAACAAAACCATTGAAAACAGTAAAATTTTTTTCATAATATTGATTTTTGTCGGTTTATAAAGGGGTAAAGGTAGGGTCATTAACCACCGTAATCAATAGCGAATAATAAAAAACAGCATACGTTTAATAAGTGAATGATAATTTATCGCAATTGTAGCTGTTAAATAGTTGACTTTATAGCCTCCTAAAAGCTAAATCTGGCCCAAAGTGCCAAATGATCACTCATCCATCTTCCGTTGTTTCGTTTTTGTGTGAGATGCTCAAAATACTTTAGCTCCAAATTTTTATAAAAAATGTAATCGATTCTCTTCTTGGGTTTGTATTCCGGATCAAAGGTGCAATAGGTTCCCTCATGAAAAGTGATTTCGGCAGGCTTATTCAAAAAAGCATCATTCCATCTGTTTTGCAGTAAAACAATAGTTTCGTCCTGAGCTTCGCTGTTGAGATCGCCAGCAAAAATTACAGGTGAATTTGATGAATTGATTTCTATTATGCGTTGTTGTATCAATTTGGCTGATGCAATACGCGCCTGTTCACCTATATGATCGAAGTGGGTATTGAAGAACCAGAAAATCTGACCGCTTTCTTTCCATTCAAACAAACCATAGGTGCAGATACGCGGAAGCAGGGCATCCCATCCAACAGAAACGGTATCGGGGGTTTCAGAGAGCCAGAAATTGCCGCTTTGTAGCATTGTTATTCGGGTGGTATCAAAGAGTATGGGAGAGAATTCTCCTTGATTTTTGCCGTCATCACGTCCGACTCCTGTAAACTGATACTGATTCATCACGCTAAGCATATCCTGAAGCTGCCCGTGCAAAACCTCCTGTAGCCCAATCATAGCAGGCTCATGTTCAGTTATATAGCTAATCAATTCGTTGCGGCGCAATTCCCAGCGGTCAGCCCCATCCTGTGTGCTGGCAAAACGGATGTTCCAAACCAGAACGCCTAACTCTTGTCCGAAAACATTTTGAAGGAGCAGCAACAATAGCCCAACGAAAAAATATTTCATGCCCTTATGCTTTGCTTTTTCTGCGGAATTGTATCTTAATTAAACCGTTATCCTCTAATTGATAGGAGGCTGCCACCAACCCAGCACCAAAAGCCAGCTTAAGCATCATCAGGCTGTCCTCGTCAATTGGTTTGTCAGCTGAAAACATCATTCTGCCAACAAAACTCGAAGTGTCAAGTTGTGGCTGAATTTCAGTCTCAATACTTTTTCCCATAATCAGCCTTGCATTGCCCTGTCCGTAAAAGTCCTGATCGAAACCATTGATGAAGTATCCAAGCTTCAAGCGCAGTAAAACAGCGGCTGCATTTTCGGGACGAACAGAAAGCAGAAGCTTTTTAAATCCTTTGCTTTTCGCCAGTGCTTCCTGTTGCATGACGAGTGCTTCTCCCAGCCCTAAAAGCCTGAATTCCTGACTTACAAAAGTACCATAAGGCATGGCTGTATCTTCATCAAATGGTTTGAGGCCATCCAAAGCTGAAAATGTCAATAACGAATAACCAACGACTTGCTCATCATGCAGGACAACAAGCATGCCTCCAGCGTTGGCAATCTTTTCCAGATCGTTAGCCTTTAGCGGATGATGTGTTCCAATACCTGAATCATCCAGCTTTTTTACTTGTTTAAGTAGCTGAGGATCATTGCTCAAATTGATATCAAAGGTGTTTCCCTTTAAGTTAATAGTTGATAAAGTGTTGTTTGATTGGTTCATTATTAGTAATCTTTTAAAACTCTGTTTCCAGATTTAGTTCTTGTTTTAGTTTCAGCAAATGTGGATGGTGCTGCGCCATTTGTTCAAATTTTTCACGGTCGGTGTAAGCGCCCACAGATTGAGGTTTTTCGGCTACAATCGGATTGAGTTGTATTTGATTATTGTTGAAGCTTTTTTTGAGGTGATCAAAAAGTGCATTCATATTCATTTTGTCGCTTGCTATCAAACTGTTATCGATTGTAAAATCTATAACAAAATTGGCTTTGAGCGCTGGTTCATAACGTCCGATTGCCGTTGCAAAACTGGGCGAGGTCACTTTATAATTTTCAACAAAATCTTTCCATGCTTTCAGGAGCATTTCCTGTGTAAACTCATCCCTTGTTTCGGGCTCCGGCTCTTCAGGTTTTTCCTGGTTATCCATTTCGTCATCGTTGATCGAAATTGTACGAACAGCCTTGTTTCGTGGAGCTGCTTCGTGCACCTGGTTTGGTGTTTCGGCAGGACGGGAGGGTTGCGAAGTGTAAGAGGATTTAGATGCAGGCGGCGTGTTTACTGGCGGAGCAGCTGCTGGTTTCACTGATGGTGAAGCGGTTGCCTGAGTTGGGCTGGAAGTGGTTTTAGCTTGGGCAGGTTTTATTTCCTGCTTTGCAGCAGGCAGACTTCCGCCTGACAAAGCGCAAAGCTGCAGCAAGGCAATTTCGAGATGCAGCCTTTTGTTGCTGCTCGATCGGTAGCTCAGGTCGCATTGGTTGTTGATATCGAGTGCCTGCAACAAAAACTGCGGATCACACTTTTGAGCCTGTCCGGCATAACGATCCTGCAACGATTTACTTACCTCCATGAGTTTTACAGTGGCTTGATCTTTGCTCACCAACAAACTGCGCAGGTGGCTTCCCATCCCCTGGATAAAATGTTGTGGATCAAAACCATTGTCAATGATTTCGTTTAAAGTCAAAAGCACTCCGGAAGTGTCTTGCAGCAGGATTTGTTCGGTAATGGTAAAATAGTAATCGTAATCGAGCACGTTCAGGTTTTCGATCACATCTTTGTAGGTGATATGCTTGCCCGAAAAACTCACCATCTGATCAAAGATCGACAAGGCATCGCGTAAGGCGCCATCAGCTTTTTGGGCAATGATATTAAGCGCTTCAGGATCAGCTTCCACAGCTTCTTTGGAAGCCACATAGGCCAGGTGACTGCTAATGTCTTCCAAGATAATTCGTTTAAAATCAAAAATCTGGCAGCGAGAAAGAATCGTAGGAATGATTTTATGCTTTTCGGTTGTGGCCAGGATAAATTTGGCATAGGAGGGAGGCTCTTCGAGTGTTTTAAGGAAAGCATTAAAAGCCGCTTGCGACAGCATGTGAACTTCATCGATGATATAAATCTTGTAGGCTCCAACCTGAGGCGGGATCCGCACCTGATCAACCAAATTCCGGATGTCGTCAACAGAATTATTGGAAGCCGCATCCAGTTCGTGGATATTAAAAGAGTTGGATCGGTTAAAAGAGATGCACGATTCGCACTGATCGCAAGCTTCCATTTCCGGCGTTGGATTGAGGCAGTTAATCGTTTTGGCCATGATGCGGGCACAGGTGGTTTTGCCAACGCCACGCGGTCCGGTGAATAAAAATGCCTGAGCCAAAGTGTTGTTGCGAATGGCGTTTTTGAGGGTGTTGGTAATGGCTTGCTGTCCGACCACAGTATCAAAAGTGGTGGGGCGGTATTTGCGGGCTGAAACGATAAAATTATCCATGAAGTGTGCTTTTTCGGAGAACAAAAATACTTGAAATTTTAAGTTAAGGCATTTTTTAGGTGAAAGGAATACAAAATTCCTTTACTTTGCAGCAAGAATTAACCATTGGTGATTCATATCTTTCCTGGAGATATTGTCGCCAAGCAAAACAACAAAATGATGATAAAAAAAGGTATTTTAGGGGTAATTCTCATGAGTCTTTACCTCGTTTCATGTGGTCCGTCACAATACGTTACGGGTAGTTATGTGAACCGCGAGGCACTTCCAGCCGAACCTTACAAAAAGATTTTTATTTTGGCACTTGGCGATAATAATGGTTCACGTTCGATAGTTGAAAATGCTTTGGCTGATGCTGCCCAAAATAAGGGATTTGAAACAGTAATCGGCTCAGAGGTGCTTCCCTCTGGATTTTTGGCTGAGAAACCAGATAAGAAACTGATCGAGGAGAAGATTTTGGAAAGTGGCTCTGATGCAGTATTTACTGTTGCTCTTTTGCATTCACGCACCGAAGAGCGCTATGTTCCCGGAAGCACGCCACCTCCTATGATTTCCTATCCATTTTATGGCACTTACTACAGTTATTACAGTTACAGATACGGTTACGTGTACGATCCAGGCTACTATGTGCAGGAAAATGTTTATTTCATCGAAGGAAACTTATATGATATGGACACCGAAAAGCTGGTTTGGAATTTACAGTCCAAAAGCTATGAGCCTGCCAATCTGAGTGAATTCGGAGAAGGCTATGCAGCATTGGTTATCAAGCAACTGCAAAAAGAAGGACTGGTGAAGCAATAAAGGTGAAGAATTGTTTTTAAGAGGCGCTGCAATTGATGGGGCGCTTTTTTTTGATGCTCTTCACATCTCGACTTGACGCTCGATGCATCGCTTCGCTCGATCACCAACTCCCACACACTTTACATTTCATCTTAATAAAAATGAAATTAGAAAAAAAGTAAGTTGAAAGTTATACAGTTTGCTTTCCTAAAACGAAGGTCTTCGAGCCGGTTAATCATTGGTGCTCTCGACATCTCGACTTGACGCTCGATACATCGCTTCGCTCGATCACCATTTCCTGTTCACCTTTCGTTTTGTCTTAATAGACATATGAAAAACCATAGGAGAAGTTGAAAGATAGATAGTTTGCCTTGATAGAACGGAGGTCTTCGAGCGAAGTCGAGAAGCCGATTAATCATTGGTGCTCTCGACATCTCGACTTGACGCTCGATACATCGCTTCGCTCGATCACCATTTCCTGTTCACCTTTTGTTTTACCTTAACAAACATGCAAAAAAATCATGTGAGTAGTTGAAAGATAAATAGTTTGCTTTGAAAAAACGGAGGTCTTCGAGCGGCTTGTGCTGAGCCTGTCGAAGTAAGCCGAGAAGCCGACAAATAATACTATCAAAAAGCATTTTTTATAAATGTTTACATTACTTTTTATCTTCTGAATTTATATGACTCCTGTTCAAATAATGAGTAGCATTCTGACAAGCAGCGAGTTCATGTAACCTTTCAAAATCCATTTCAATCAAGGCTTTTTTCTTGTCGTGGCTCCATTTTTGTAACTGTTTTTCGCGTTTAAAGGCTAATCCGATATGCTGATGCTCTTCAACATAAACAAGTTCAACGGGTGGATATTTTTTAGTGAAATTTGCTCCATGTCCATTCCAGTGCTCTTTTAGCCTTTTCTCCAGATCAATTGTTGATCCGGTATAGTAATACCCATTTTCGCATAAAAGAATGTAAGTGTAAGCTTTCACTTAAGTAGAATTTTTTTGTAAAAATATAACTATTCTCAAAGAATGTTTGCAAAACACAATGATTTATTGGAGAATCCATAGTTTAGTATGTGCTCTCGACTTTCTTCGACATGGTTCGACAGGCTCCCTTCGACTGGCTCAGGGCAACGCACCACAGGTGCTCAGCACAAGCCGCTCGATCACCATTTCCAGTTTACCTCTCGTTTTGTCTTAATAAACAGACAAAAGATCATTGGAGTAGTTGAAAGATAAGTAGTTTGCTTAGCAAAAACAGAGGTCTTCGAGCGAAGCCGAGAAGCCGAATTTTATGGTGCTCTCGACATCTCGACTCGACGCTCGATGCATCGCTTTGCTCGATCACCATTTCCCTTTCACCTTTCGTTTTGCCTTAACAAACAGACAAAAAATCATGTGAGTAGTTGAAAGATAAATAGTTTGCTTTGAAAGAACGGAGGTCTTCGAGCGAAGCCGAGAAGCCGATTAATCATTGGTGCTCTCGACTTCGCTCGATCACCATTTCCCTTTCACCTTTCGTTTTGCCTTAACAAACATGTAAAAAATCATGTGAGTAGTTGAAAGATAAATAGTTTGCTTTGAAAGAACGGAGGTCTTCGAGCGAAGCCGAGAAGCCGATTAATCATTGGTGCTCTCGACTTCGCTCGATCACCATTTCCCTTTCACCTTTCGTTTTGCCTTAACAAACATGTAAAAAATCATGTGAGTAGTTGAAAGATAAATAGTTTGCTTTGAAAGAACGGAGGT
>CAZQFH010000005.1:89101-106466 GCA_964592595.1 uncultured Lentimicrobiaceae bacterium
AGCGAAGCCGAGAAGCCGGTTAATCATTGGTGCTCTCGACTTCGCTCGATCACCAACTCCCACTCACTTTACATTTCATCTTAATAAATATGAAATCAAAAAAAAAGTAAGTTGAAAGATAAATAGTTTGCTTTGCAAAAACGAAGGTCTTCGAGCCGAGAAGCCGATTTTTATAGGAGCCGAGAAGCCACCCTCGAAAAACGCTTTCAATAATCTAAGAAACAAAAAAAGGTTACACACAAAACAAAAGAGCGCTACAATAATCTTGTAACGCTCTGATATTCAAGTGAACCCGAAGGGATTCGAACCCCTAACCTTCTGATCCGTAGTCAGATGCACTATCCAATTATGCTACGGGTCCTCCTTTTGAGGGTGCAAAGATAAAACTTTATCTGTAAGCAATGCAAATCTTTTACAGGAAAAATGTGCTACCAGCGCCAGTTAGATTTCAAAGCGCTTTTAAGGTTTTTAACCAATTTACTTTAAACATTGACTGCTTTTAATTGTTAAATAAATAAAAAATCATTTAAAACTAAGACCTATGACAAATCTAACAAACAAAGTAGCACTAATCACAGGAGGTGCCGGTGCTATCGGAAAAGAAACTGCAAAACTGATGCTCGAAGCAGGCGCAAAGGTTTTTATCACCGACCTGAAATCTGATGATCTGGAAGCCACAGCAAAAGAACTTAACCACAAAAACCTGGCCTTTACGGCTGCTGATGTAAGTCAGGAAGAGGATGTGAAACAGTATGTAAATATGGCTGTTGAAACTTTTGGGAAGATTGATATTTACTTCGACAATGCCGGCATCGAAGGAGTGGTGAAACCCATTGAAGACTATCCTTTGGATGTTTTTGACAAAATTGTAGCCGTAAACATTCGCGGGGTATGGATGGGTGCCAAATACGTTATGCCGCATATGAACGACGGCGGAAGCGTGATCATCACCAGTTCGGTTGCCGGACTTACAGGCAGTCCCAATGCCAGCGCCTACATCACCAGCAAGCATGCCAATGTGGGCATTATGCGTGCTCTGGCTGCCGAAATGGCTCCCCGCAAAATCAGGGTGAATTCAGTGCATCCCTCGCCGGTTGACAACCGCATGATGCGCTCGCTCGAAGAAGGCTTTGCGCCCGGTGCAGCTGCCGAGGTAAAGAAAAACCTCGAAAACGCTATTCCGCTCAAACGATATGCCACCAATACCGATATTGCAAAGGCAGTGATCTTCCTGGCTAGCGACGAAAGCCGCTTTATTACTGGTGTAACACTTCCCGTTGATGGCGGCATGACAGTGGTCTAAAAGATACCTGATATTCCTGGCTGATTATCTAATCAGTTTATAATTTTATCCCTCTGGCATTTAAAACCGGAGGGATTTTTTTCGTGCCAAACTTTTTATTCCCAATAAGGGAAGCTTTAAAACTGTTGTAATTCAGTTTTTTAGCTTTGATAGAAAAATTTATTAACAATGCACTTGATAACTTATTCATTGATTCTTAATGTTTTGGTAATGTGATTTGGATCAAAATTTTGTTTTTTTGTCCAAACAATTAAAATACCTAATCATTATTACCAATTAGAACTTCATTTTTTTTAGCCGCATTAGAAAAAACAAAATCATATTCACATCAAACCTAAATTTTATGAAACAAATTACACTATTAAAAACATTAACAATTGCGCTTTTCCTGTTGATGGGAGTGGGGAGTGCTTGGGGGCAGGTCATCAGCCAGTATGTAGAAACTAACGATGGAACTACACCCAAAGGAATTGAAATATGGAACAACACCGGAGCTACTTTGGATTTTGCTACGAACAACCTGATAATACGACAAGGAACAAATGGTGGAGCATTATCTGACCTCACAGGTACTCTTATTAACACAGGTACTTTAGCGAGTGGTGATGTGCTTGTAATAGGAACTGCTGATATTGAAACCTATTTGACAAATGCAGGATTATCAGGAATAACTTTTGTTAGCTATGGTTTTGCTTTTAATGGCGATGATGCTCTTGCAGTAAAATACGGTGCAACAACAACTGATGTATTTGGAAATCCCGGTAACGATCCAGGCACTGAATGGGCTGGTAGTGGCGTTTCAACTAAAAATCAAAATATTCAGTTATTAAGCAGTATTACAAGCGGAGACATTGCTGGTTGGACTGATCCAAGTACACGCTTCAAAACAGTTTCAACAACTCCAGCTTTAGCAGGAGGTTTAAAAGGTTTTGGACTTCCACCCACAACTTCAACATTCAGTGGTTTAGGTAATTGGAGTGATGTGGCTCGTTGGAACAATGGATTGCCAGATGCAAATATGAATGCTGTTATTACCGGAAATGCTAACGTTGATGCTGCTTCAACAATCATCAATATAACTATCTCTGACGGAGGATCACTGCGCGACAATGGCAACCTCACCATCAACGGCACATTTACCATGCAACGTACAATTGCTAACAACAATGGCTGGCATTTGATTGCTGCTCCAACCACAGGCATGGCCATTCAGGGTTCAGATTTTGTGCCTGCCGGTAGTCCGTTACCAACTACGTTTGATTTTTATGCTTTTGATGAAACCCAAACCACAGACGTATGGGTGAATATCCGGCAGGGTGACAACACACCAAATCCGGTATTTGCAAATTTCGTGAATGGCAAAGGATATTTGGTGGCCTACAGTGCTGCCTACAGCAATACCACTTTCGACTTCACTGGTACAATAAATACTGGAAATATCAGTTCGCCAACTTTAACTCATAACGCGAGCGGCCAGGATGGATGGAACCTGATTGGTAATCCTTATCCCTCAGCCATCGATTGGAGCAATGCCGATAAATCGCAGTTTGTGGATGTCTATGCCTACATTTACAATGAAAATAAAGATGGCGGTGCTGGATACGATCCAATCAATGGAATTATTGCGCCTAATCAGGGATTTTTTGTAGAGCTTAGGGCGGCTAATGCTGGTGAAACTTTCGGATTCACTGACGGCATCAGAGCAGATGGAGGTACCTTCCTCAAAGCGCAAAGCGCCAATGATTTGGTGAAGATCCGCTTTGGTAATCAAAATTATTACGACGAAACAACACTGAAAATTCACGATGAAGCAGCTGCAACAAGAGACAGACAGGACGCCCGAAAATTATACAGTTTTAGCCCCGAGGTGCCTCAATTGTTTACGCTATCCGCTGACCTGGTGGAATTGAGTATTAATGCACTGCCAGGTATTGAAGGCATAGCAACCATCGCTTTGGGACATACAATACCTGCTTCAGGTATCTATTACATTGAAATCGCTGAAATAGAGGGGATGTTTGCTGAAACTGCCCTATACCTGGAGGATGTCAAGTTAGGAACACAAGTCGACCTCTCAGCAGTTACACGCTACGATTTTGAAGCTGAATTAAATGAAGATTCCAACCGTTTCCTCCTTCACTTTGGCGCAGTAGGTATCGATGAAAATGCCGGCCAGAACAGCATCCGGGCTTACACTTACAACAACACACTGTATGTGCAAAACAGCCTGCAAAATGCCACTATCCGCATCATCGACTTACAGGGACGACTGCTCTCGGAAAAGCAACTGAACGGACAAGGCCTGCAAAGCCTTCCGCTGGATTTCCCGGCCGGGGTATATGTGGTGCAGCTGGTGAATAGCCAAACACAAAAAACTATTAAAGTAATCGTTGAATAAGACAAAATATTGGAAAACATGAAAAAGATAATCGTACAAATCGTTATTGTAATTGGTTTAAGTTTAAGCAGCATGGCCTTGTTAGCGCAGGTTCCACCACCACCTCCAGGTGGTCATGGTGAAAGTGGAAACCAGCCTGGCGGCGGAGCTCCCATCGGTGGCGGACTTGGCATACTGATGGCACTTGGAGCTGCCTATGGCGGCCGTAAAATCTACAAAGCCTGGCAGCAAAACAAGCTGGAAGAATAGTTTTTTCTTTTCTATATATACATTGGTTTTGGTGCTCCCGCCGGCGAAAGCCGGTGGGAGTTTTTTTACTTCTGATCTAAGGCCATCAAGCGCTGAGGTCAACAAGCACAGAGGTCATCGGGCACAGAGGTCATCGAGTGAAGCCGAGATGCCAACCTAAGGCCATCAATCGCAGATTTCATCGGGCACAGAGGTCATCGAGTGAAGCCGAGATGCCAACCTAAGGCCATCAATCGCAGATTTCATCGGGCACAGAGGTCATCGAGCGAAGCCGAGATGCCGACCTAAAGCCATCAATCGCAGGGTTCATCGAGCACAGAGGTCATCGAGCGAAGTCGAGATGCCGACCTAAAGCCATCAATCGCAGAGGTCATCGAGCGCCAAGGTCATCGAGCGAAGTCGAGATGCCGACCTAAAGCCATCAATCGCAGAGGTCATCGAGCGCCAAGGTCATCGAGCGAAGTCGAGATGCCCTTCTAAGGTCATAGAGCACCAAGGTCATCGAGCCGAGATGCCGACCTTCCTACTCCTCCAATTCTTTTAAAACTTTTTCAACATCCAACTCGGTAGCTTGTAACTTGTTTCTGCAAATACTGATCAGCAGGGCGGCTCGTTTCACCTTTTCCGAAAGCTGATCCACGCTGATCTCTCCACCTTCAATCTCTTGAACGATAAGTTGCAGCTCTTCAAAGGCCAGGCTGTAAGAAATTTCTTCTGTATTATTCATGGTGTTCTGTTTTTTCGTTGATAATACTGATCAATTCGCCATCCTGCAAAATGGTTTTTAGGCTTGCACCTGCCTTCACTTTTTTGATGAAATTTACTAATTTCCCATCGCTGTAAGTGATAGAATAACCCCTTCGCAGCACGTTTGCCGGATCGAGCAAAGCCACTGTTTTGGCATTGAAATCGAGCTGGGTTTTGTTGTACAGTAAAAAACCCGAAATACCTGCCTTCAATTCCCGCTGCAACATCAAAAGTTGCTCGTGTTCTTTTGTAATGCTTTTGCGGCTTTGATCAAGGATTGCTTTGTTTGTTTCGTTCAAATAGCTGTTTTCCAGCTTACAACGGTTTAAGGTCTGCTTCCTGATGGCCTGCTGCAGTTCCTGAAATTGCTGTTTATTATGTTGTAAAAACTTAAGGCTTTGATTTTTTATGCGATCCGAAAAGTAGGCCAGGTGTTTATTTTCATCGCTGGTTTTGCGCAGCACCTGCCTCAGCTTAAGCGTATAATCATTTATGCTGTCTCTGAAAACCTCAAAGCGATTCAACAACAGATCAGCAAGCTCCGATGGTGTGATGGCGTTGGTGTGCGCCACCATTTCGCAAACGGTTTGATTAGTGGCATGGCCTATTCCAGTGATGACGGGCAGCGGAAAAGTGGCAATGTTGTAGGCCAGCGAATAATCGTTAAAGGATGCTAAGCCCACTTCGCCGCCGCCTCCGCGGATGATGGCAACCAGATCAAAATGATTCTTCAACGTGTTAATTTCACTCAGCCTTTGCCTGATCTGCTGAATGGCTTGAGGTCCTTGCAGCAGCGAAGGAAAAAGATGATATTGCAGGATGAATCCTTTCATACGTGCCTGGATGATTTTTTCGAAATCGGCAAAGCCTTTGCTGGTTGATACCGAAATTACAGCAATTCGCTTGGGCAGTAATGGTATTTTCAGTGTTTTGTTTTGTTCAAAAACGCCCTCCTGTTGCAGTTTGAGGATTGTCTCCTGTTTTTCTCGCTCTAAATCTCCCATTGTAAAGGAAGGATCAATATCGTGTATCAGCAGGCTCAAACCATAGTTGGCTTCAAACTGAATGCTTACTTCCATCAGCAGGTTGATGCCATCGCCCAAAGGCTGTTTGACGTATTGCAGAAAAAGCCGGTTGATGCGCTGGTAGTCAGTGCTCCAGAGGGTGCTGCGCATCTGGGCCAGCAGACGTCCATTCTGTTTTTGTACCAGATCGGGATAGCAGTGCCCTGAACGGGGATAATGGTTCAGCTTATTCATTTCGGCCTTCACCCAAAACCTTGAGGTGTAGCGTTTTTGAAGTGTAAGTTTGATGCTCTGCGCTACCTCACTCAGGCTGAAAACTTTTCTGTTGGCAATCGTTTGTGGCATAAAAATGGCTGAAGTGCGAAATTACGATTTCCGTTTTATTCTTCCGCCCTTGCATCAAGAAAGTTCTTTAGGCTTGCTATTTTTATTTGCTTCAAACTTGATGTATCTTAGCTCCTCAAAACGCCATCATTATGCTGAATCTTTTACTAATTACCGATGAAAATGCTGAAAGAAAGCACTATACCGATCTTGTTTCAAAAATTGATGGGATCGCCCTGCTTCAGCATATTGAGCCAAGGGAGGGTGAAGTAATTCAGGTTATTGCTGAAAACAAGCCAGATGTTGTTATTTTGGGCGGTTGCAAAGCTCAAAAGAAGAATTTTGATTTTGTGGCTTCACTGATTACACGTTTTTCCAGCATCGCCTTTATCATTTCGTGCACCGAAAATGATAAAGAAGCGGTTTTGTCGCTTATTGCAGCAGGGGCGCAGGATTACCTGATCCGTGATCATACTGATGAGTTCATTTTAGAGAAGACCATCCTGGCCGCCATCGAGCGCGAAAACCTGCGGAAAAAACTCAGTAAGGCGGTCGAAAAAGAACTCGAAGCCCGGCAGTATAGCAACAGGTTGCTAAGCCGCATGAGTCACGAAATACGCACCCCGATGAATGCTGTGATCGGCATGGCCGAGATGCTGTGCGATACTGAGCTGAATAGCAAGCAGCGCTACTACACCCAGCTTATCCGCGAAAGTGGCAATATGCTTGTTAGTTTGTTTAACGATTTATTGGATTATGCCAAAATTGAAAGTGGCAGGGTAAAGATTCATCAGCGGCCCATGCCTTTGAGGCAAAGCATGCAGGAAACACTGGAAACGGTTTTGAGCCAGGCACTTGAGAAAAAACTGGATATCATACTACACATTCAACCTGATCTGCCCCAGATGATTGTTGGCGATGCGCTGCGCATCCGGCAGGTAGTGATGAACCTGATTGAAAATGCGATTAAGTTCACGGATGCGGGCTATGTAAAGCTAAAGGTGGAAGCTGATCTTTCAGCAGAGGAGCCGCTGCTGCTAATATCAGTGGAGGATACCGGCCAGGGTATCAAGGAAGAGGTGTTGCCACAACTATTCAAGCCTTATGTGAAAGGAGAGGAGCATGAAGCGGCTCAGATAAAAGGAATTGGACTCGGACTGGCCATTTGTGATCATCTTGTAAAGCGGATGAATGGCAGGATTGAAGTGAAGTCGAAACCCGGAATAGGAACTACCTTCAAGGTGATACTTCCGCTGATTGCCGATGTTGATGCGGAAATGAATGCTGAAATGCCTCTTCTCACAGGTAAAAAGGTGCTTTTTCTTTCGCATGATGGTTTGCTCGTTGATTTGATGGAGGATAATTTTAAGTATTGGGGTGCGGAAATCACAGCGCGCAGGGAAGAGCAGGAAACGCCTGTTTTTACTGATGAACTGAAAGCATATGATCTCTTGATCACCGATCTGCGTGCCAATTTCAAGCTCGATCTCAAACTGGTTGACAGGGTGCGACAAAAACATCCCATTCCGCATATCCTGATTAAAGATCGCGAAAAAGTGAATGATCAGCTGGTCGTAATTCGCAAGGACACAGTGATTCTGCTGAAGCCGGTTATCATGCACGACTTGCTTCAAACGGTTAAAGCGGTGCTTAATGAAGAAGCCGATGTGCTCAACCAGCGCGACCATCTGCCGCCTGCTGATGAACATATGGGTGAATATCATCCGCTCGAAATACTTGTTGCTGAGGATAATGCCATCAATCAAAAGATTATTTTGAGTGTATTAAGTCGTTTTGGATACAGCCCAAAGTTAGTTGAGAATGGTCAGATGGCACTCGAGTCGGTTTTGCAAAAGACCTATGATTTGATTTTGATGGATATCCAAATGCCAGTGCTGAACGGCATCGATGCCACACAACAAATACGTGCCCGCGTTCCGGAATCCGCCCGGCCACGAATCGTTGCCCTCACAGCAGACGCCTTGCAGCAAAGTCATGAGGAATACCGGCAAAAAGGGATGGACGATGTGTTGTATAAACCAGTGCAAACCAAAGATTTACTTCGGGTATTGGGTGAAACAGATACCCATCGCAAAATTACCGAACCGGAAGTGCTTTAGTTTTCATCCGGAAATTTTTCAGGTTTGCTGTAGGCTGGGTTGTTTAAAAAATTCTCGTCATGTAAAGTGGCAATAAAGGATTTTACATCAGCTTTTTCGGAGGGTGTCAACTGCACACCGCCCCGCAACACATGATGCATCAGCGGGTCAACCTGATCTGACCATTTCACTTCGTGCGAATAGAAGTCAATCACCTCATCCAGTGTGGCAAAGCGCCCGTCGTGCATATAAGGACCACTCAGGCTGATATTACGCAGCGTAGGGGCTTTGTAAGCGCCCTTGTGCATGGGATCACCGGTTACTGCAAAGCGGTCGAGCGGATCATCGAAAATGGTGTCTTTGCCGTTGTTATAAAACAAATGTGTGGTAAACAAGGGATTACCAAAACCGCCATGGCAATGAAAACAATCAGCACCTTCTTCTGTGGTGAAAAGAATAAAGCCATTTAGTTCACTTTGTGTAAGTTGCTCTTCGCCACGGAGGTAGCGATCAATTTTGGCATCGGCCGAAACAAGTGTTCTTACAAATTGCGCAATGGCCCTGGCCATATTTTTAAACGTAACCTGATCACTTCCAAATGCTTTGTAAAACAATTCAGGATAGCCATCGAGCGACTGAAACAAGGCCTTAACCTGGTTGGTGTCGCCGTGCATCTCGTCAGGTGCCATTACAGAAAGGGTTACAATATCTTCAATCTGGCGCTGGTTGGGATTTTCATTGTTATTGTAGAAACTGCCATTCCAGCCATAACCACTGCTGTTCCATACCAGATTAACCAGCGGCAACACCACATGATGGGTTTGTTGCCCGCTAAGGCCGTGCACAAAACCACCCTCAAAAACAGGATGATCAACGCCAGGCTCAAAATTATTTTCCTGGATGTGACAGGTGGAGCAGCTCATGAGTGAATCGGGGTGAGTGCGGCCGCTCAGCCTTCCGTCATAAAAAAGATAACGCCCCAGTTCAACGCCTTCAACGGTTAGTGGATTATCTTCCGGGATATTTAATTTCGTAGGAAAAGCATACGGAATCTCCAATTCATAGGGAGTAGGTGTGTAAGCAGGTGGCGGATCAACGATTTCAGTTTTGTCAGAACATGCTGCGATAATTAGCATGAGGACAGCAACAATAAAAAAGACAATCTTGTGAAAATGAATCATATGCTTTCTCTGAGTTCAAACACAGCCGGGCCGTTTTGGATGCCAATTTCCATCGCATCTTGTTGCTGCATGATGGCTCCTCCCCATTCATCGTGATCATAAATCCTTTTGGCCTTAAACCACTGGTCTATATGCATCAGCAACTCGAGCGAGGTGGTTTGATCCTTGCTAATTGTGAAAGGATTTTCCAAATCAACTGCAAAATAATTGTGAATAAAACCTATTACAGGAGGTAACACCGAAGGAGGCTGGTAGCCCGGACAATGCTCGTAACTGTCGCTTCTGCCAAAATTGTAGAGCACTTCGTTGGTTTTGCTTTCATCATAATACTCCTGCCCGATGCCCAGATGAAAATTGAAAGGCTCTGTTTTTCCCTGTTGATTGATCCATTTGCCGTTGAGTTTCATATAATGATAGCCTCCACCCAGATAGGTAGGCCAAAACATGTAGGATTCAGGCGGGTTCACAAAGCGATGCGACTGGTTTTCGGCCTTGTCGAACCCAAAAGTAAACTTCAGCCCGGCATATTCACCGGCAGGAAATTTTTGCCCTGTGCTGATGGTCATGCTTTCGGGGATATCCGTATCAATGTAAAAGACCGATTCGTCATCCTGATTTTTAACGCTATACTCCGTTCCATCTTTGGCAACAAGTCTCACATTGGTAATAAACCATTGAATTTCGGTTACCATATAGCGGTTGCCAGCAGCATTGGTATAAATTAGCGCATCTGTTTTTAGCGTTTCATTATCAAGGAGATGATTAATTTGAAAGGCTGTTTCGCCAAAACTTTCTTCGGTTGTATTGCTTTTTTGGCAGGAGCTAAAAGCAAAAAGCAGCAATACCGAAATATAGGGCAATAGCTTTTTCATGATGTTTGTTTTAAAATGGTTTAAAATCTGACGCCTACAAAGATAACAGAGCTGCATCAGATTGTAAAGTAAATGGGATAATTTAGATTGTGTTTTAAATAAGCAGGTAATTTTTCTGAGTTTGGGGGCGAAATATCCATATAGTCACAATCTCCCAGTATGAAAATATTTCTCATCAAACCGCTCAAGTAGTAAAAAAACCTAAACAAAAATTCAGGGTGCAGCCCCATCAGCTCAGCTGTGTAGGGCAGTTTGGCAATTTGTGTGGCGAAATTCTCAGGCAGATTGTTAGTAAAATTTTGCTTTTGTAGTTGTTTCGTTTGATGACTTTAAGTATTTTTGTAGCCATGGACGTTAAAGAACAGATAAAAAGTACTGGCGCTACCTTCACACCTCAAGGTCTTGCGAATTTTTTAGCTATTGAGATCACCAAGTACATTGACTCGAGTCACACACTTTCTGTTCTTGACCCTTCTTGTGGCGAAGGTGAGCTCCTTCTGGCTATTAAGAGAGTTCTTGATGATAGGAATTTAGAATATTCATTAAGCGGTTTCGATACAAATCAATCGTACTTAGATGTAGCAAATTCTAGATTCGAATTACTAGACTCAAGTAGAGTAATTCTTAAACAGGGTGATTTTTTAGAGTTAGTCGATTTGTCGGATAATCAATTGTCTTTGAGTTTCGGAGTTGAGAAAGAGGAATCAAAGATTAATTGTTCTGCAGATGTTATTATTGCTAATCCGCCTTATGTAAGAACTCAAGTACTTGGTTCTAAAAAGGCGCAAGAGCTGGCAAAAAAGTTCAATCTAAAAGGTCGAGTGGACTTATATTATCCATTTCTTATCTCAATGACAGAGAGTTTAAAAGAGGGAGGCATTCTTGGTGTAATTACTTCAAATAGATACTTGTCAACTAAAGGAGGGGAAAGTATTAGAAAGTACTTGGTCGAGAACTACGAGATACTTGAGGTTATTGATTTGGGTGACACTAAGCTTTTCGATGCCGCAGTATTACCCGCAATTTTCATAGGGCGTAAGCGGACAAGCAAAAATGGTAGCTCAATTAATAAAGAAGCTCAATTCATCAAGTTATACGAGGAACTCAACGGTTATAATGGTGAGCTTACAACAGTAGGAAGTGTTTATGATATTCTAAAAATCTCTGATTCAGGGTACTTTAATGTTGGGCCAAAGAGATATAAAAGAACAAATGGCTTATTGAAATGTGAATCAAACTCTGGCAACCCTTGGCAGATGCTATCTAAGACTGAGGCCAATTGGACCAACTTGGTGAAAAAAAATGCAAAGGGGTTTGTTGGTAATTTTTTCAAAGTTAGGGTTGGAATAAAGACAACAGCAGATAAGGTTTTTATATCGGATGACTGGGAACAGTTAGGAAGTAGTATGCCTGAAAGAAAGTTATTGAAAGAACTCATTTCCCAAGAAAATATAGAACGGTGGGGTGTTAATGACAAAGTTAATTTGAAAGTGCTCTATACCCATGAACTGAAGGAAGGCAAAAAGAAAACTATCAATATTGAAGATTATCCATTAGCAAAGGAATATTTTTTGAATCATGCTGAACAGTTGAAAGGTCGCAAGTATGTTTTAAGTGCGGGACGTGAATGGTTTGAAATATGGGTTCCACAAAACCCGAAGTTTTGGGAAATGCCTAAGCTGGTTTTCCCTGATATTAGCGTAAATCCTAGGTTTTATTTTGATAGTGGTGGAAAAATCGTGAACGGAAATTGTTATTGGATTGTAGCTCAGAATCCAAAAGAAGAAGAGCTTCTATTGCTAGTTCAAGGGGTGGCCAATACTAAACTGATGACCAAGTATCATGATCTTGTTTTTAACAACAAACTCTATTCAGGCAGGAGAAGATATTTTAGTCAATTTGTTGAGCGATATCCAATTCCTGATTCCGACTGTGCCGAATCAAAGCAAATTATCAATTTAGTCAAAACTTTAAACGGAACAATGGATAAAGAAAAACAGCAGTCCCTTGAAATTGAGTTAGAGAAACTTGTTGCGTCTGCTTTCGGTGTTGAGACTGTGCTCAATCTGGATTAAAAACAACTTGTCCGTAGTATTTCTCAAAGAAAGACATGGGAATAGATCGTTGGCATTTGTAGCTTTGATCATTAACATATGAAAATAACTCTCCTAATTTTTCTCCTGGGGAAAGAATTATTCCTTCTATTATTTCAGTAACGGGGTTGGTAAGTGCAATTAAATATCGGACGTCAAAAGTTGTCAGATTCTCACTTTCAACTACTATTTCTTCATTCTCCGGAGAAAATTTACCTAGATCAACTGTCGGAGAATCTTGAACCTTTACTTCAAGAAGCTGATTTTTAATATCAGGGAATCCACCAAAGAGTAAATTTCCTTCATTTACTTGATATCCAAGTAACTCAAGTGTCATTCGCTCAAGAGCCTGTCCACGGTTTTTTGTGGCTGCTGCGTTTAATTTTTTACCGATGAGCTTCTTGGCAACCATCTCTTTTAATAATTGTATGGAATACAGCTCGCTGATTTGGGGTTCTTCTGCCATTCCTGATTTTGGTGAGTTGTAGTCATGTAGAATATGATAAGAAAGCTTTTTAGAGTCGGAAAATGATAAGATTTTATCTTCTCTGGAATATATCTCATTTCTGGCCTTAGAAGAAATTAATAGTTGATGTTTAATTGTTGGTTTGCCAAATTTTCCAAACTTATCTTCGACGTATGCTGGTGTAAGGATAAAAACAGAAGCTATCGCTGATTTAAGTATGTCTATCCTTACTAAAACCAATCTAACATCATTACATTGTAAACTCTCTCCTGAATCATATTTTATCAAGAGCATATTGCTCGCAGGAATACGATTCCATACTTGAAGGTTATATGATGTTCCCGATGTGACTATATAGGTATCAATAAATTCGCGAGTGATTTTTGGAACCCCTTTTCCTTTTGGGGGGACTATTTCATATTGACCTGTAATTGCAGGGGTTGGCAATTCTTTGCTCTCAAGAATTGATGCAATTAGTTTACGAACATTAGAACCGTCTGTTCTAGTCTTTCCAGTTATTTTAAATGGTTTTCCAATTAAGCTTGAGAAAAGCTCTAAAAGAGTTTTCTCATTTGTTAGCACTTTTGGTGATATAGCTGGTATTTTAAATTCTTTATTCATTTTAGAAGTTTAGCAGTTCATGTAATTCAACATTCAATGCTGTTGCAATTTTTTGAAGATTGATGATAGAAACATTTCGCTCACCGCGTTCTACAGAACCGATATATGTTCGATCTAAATCACATGTAAATGCTAACTTCTCTTGAGAGAGATCAGATTTAGTACGTAACTCTCTTATTCTTTGTCCGATACTGTTTAAAAGAGTTTGATCTGATTTTTTATAAGTGTTTGTCATAATAAAATATTTTTGGCAAATTTCGCTCTATGATGTAAATAAGTCTACGGACTATATGTATCTATTTTGTAGAAGTGGAGCAAACAGTATCTTTTGGTATTCAGCATTAGATTCGTGTATGGGCAAAACCAAATGTGTTATTTGTGCTATGGGTTTTTACATTAAGCACAACTATACCTTAATTTTAACCAACTTACACCCCAACATGCTAGCCTACCCTGGATTTTTCTGCTAAAGTCAAACATGCGGG
Organism: uncultured Lentimicrobiaceae bacterium; assembly: GCA_964592595.1. Lineage (GTDB taxonomy): Bacteria > Bacteroidota > Bacteroidia > Bacteroidales > F082 > UBA5536. The sequence continues at coordinate 102,965 of CAZQFH010000005.1, forward strand.
GGTTTTGCGAAATGGCAAGCTAATCCGATTGATCATCATGTTCATTACATTTACTAAAACTAATCTGCAGGATTAGTAAATCTGCGAAACGCCAGTAAATAACTACCTAATTTACTGAGTGTTTATACTTCAGGGATTATCAAACTGCAGCATTAAACTTCAATTAGAACATTTCTTTCACTGACGACCTTCCTTCAGATTGATTACTTTTGCACTAGAAAATCAACTTATGGAAAAATTTAAGAGTGGCGATAAAGTAAAATTCCTGAACGAGAAAGGCGGTGGAACTGTTGTTAGGCTTATCGATAGCAGGATGGCTTTGGTTGCGATTGAGGATGGCTTCGAAATACCGGTTTTGATGAGCGATCTGGTTATTGATCCTGCCAGTTCCGAAGCCCGAGTGAAACAAGCAACAGAGGTGATTCGCGAGGAGGTGCTTCGACAGGAGCAACAACATGCCGAGGAAGCCGATGCTGCCCGAAAATCGGGTTTGAGGCGTTTTGCCAAAAATCCTGAACCCGAAGGCGTTTACCTGGCTTTTGTGCCACACGAACAGCAATGGGTATTGACGGGATTGCTCGACCTGATGCTGATTAACCATACCAATACAGAGATGCTCTACAGTTTCAGCTTGTCATCCGACGAAGGCTTCGAAAATGTGGATTATGGGCAGGTGGAGGCTTTTTCGAAAGTGGTGATAGAGACCATTTCGCGTGAGGATTTGAACTACTGGACTTCCGGAATCGTTCAGGCCTTGTTTATTGAAGAGGCGAGCAAACGACCGCTCATCCCGCTTCATGCACCTTTCCAGGTGAAGGCCAATCGCTTTTTAAAGGAAGGTAGTTATCTAAGTTCGGCTGTGCTGGGCGAAAAGGCAATAATGGTTCGCTTGGAACTGCTTACCTCTTTGCGGATGGATCAGCAACAGGAGCAGCAATTTCAGAAAGAAGGTCGTTTAACCGAAGCTGCTGTGGTGAAAAAGCCAGTGACCGAAAAACCGCTGATCGACAAACATAGAACAAATCCCGGCGAGGCAGTTGTTGACCTGCATATTGCCGAACTTTTAGAGAATATTGCCGGCCTGAGCAGTAAGGATATGCTCAATATTCAGCTGGATTATTTTCATAAAACCCTCGAAAGTGCCATGGTGAATGAATATGACAAAGTCACTTTTATCCATGGCGTAGGTAATGGGGTGCTCAAAAATGCTATCATTAAAGCGTTGGAGGATTACGAAGGAACACAAAACCGCATGGCATCCATGAGTAAGTTTGGGGTAGGCGCCATCGATGTTTTGATTCGCGATAAGGATTAACCAAATAAAATGATTGAACACAACCCCTTTACTTTTCCGGTTCAAGATCCGGTTTTGATCTTTGCGATCGTACTCTCGGCGATCATGGCAATTCCGGTTTTGCTCAGGCGAACAAATATCCCGCCTATTGTTGGGATGATTGTATTCGGGATTATCATCGGGCCACATGCCTTGCACGTGCTGAGCGAAGGCCGGGTAATGGAGCTTTTTGGTAAGGTGGGTTTGTTGTATATCATGTTTCTGGCCGGTCTGGAAATTGAGTTTATCGAATTCAGGAAAAACAGCCGTTCTAGTATTGTTTTTGGCTTGCTGAGTTTTGCTTTCCCCTTTGCTCTGGGCTATTATGCCGCAATATATTTACTCGATTTCGACCTTGTGCCAGCCGCACTTATCGGAATATTACTGGCATCCAACACTTTGATTGCTTTTCCGGTAGTTAGTTCATTGGGGCTAACTAAAACCCCGGCTATTACTACTGCAGTAAGTGGTACCGTAATAGCTGACACGCTTGTTCTGGTATTGCTGGCTTTTTTGGTTACTATGCTTAATGGGGAAGGCGATCAGGGATTTATCACTTTTGTTGTCAGTTTTTCAGTATTTTCCTTTGTTATCTTTTTTGTATTGCCCAAAATCAGTGCCTGGTTTTTCAGGAATGTGGCACTGGATGGCACAACACAGTTTCTGTTTGTTTTTACGATGCTTTTTGTGTCAGCATTTGCAGCCGAGCTTACTGGAGCAGAGCCCATCATTGGGGCATTCTTTGCAGGTTTGGCACTCAACAGGCTGATTCCGCACAGTTCCACCCTGATGAACCGGATCGATTTTGTGGGTAATTCACTTTTTATTCCTTTCTTTTTGATCAGCGTGGGCATGCTCATCCGCCTTGATGTGCTATGGTCGGGCATATGGCCATTGATATATGCAGCCGTGCTGATTGTGCTGGGAATAGGAGGGAAGTGGCTGGCAGCTTTTGTGTCGCGGCTGGTCTTCAAACAGTCGTACAATGAGTTTCAAACCATCTTTGGTCTTTCAACGGCTCGTGCAGCTGCCACACTGGCTGTTGCCCTCATCGGGATGCGTTATGGAGTGATTTCGGAAGACCTGTTCAATGCCACAATCTTTCTGATTATGTTCACCTCTTTGTTTAGCTCGTGGCATACCAACAAATATGGTCGCCGGCTGGCTATCGAAGAGAAACAAAAAGAACCTGATGAGGTGGCACCGCTCAGTCAGCGTATTTTGGTGCCTATCGCTAATCCGGCAACTGTGAAGCGGCTGATTGACTTGGCCATCATGATGCACAACCCCAAAGCCAATGAACCCATTTATTCGCTTGCCGTTGTAAAGGACGATCACGAAGCCCGCAAGCAGCTCACTGCCATACAGCCCATACTCGAAGAGGTGAAAGCTCATGCAGCTGCGTCAGGTGTGAATATGGAAGGACTTAACAGGCTGGATGTCAATATTCCGGAAGCTATTGTAAAGACAACGCTTGAGTTAAATGCTTCTACGCTTATTTTGGGCTGGAGCGGTCGCGATGCAGACCTGAGCCGTATCTTTGGCTATATGTATGAGGCTATTTTAAAAGCTACTTTTAATCAGGTGATTATCAGTAACCTGCCCAAACCTCTCGAAACAACAGAAATATTGTTGATTTTAGTACCGCCCAATGCCACCCTGGAATATGGTTGCGAGCGATGGGTGACAACTTTATCGCTTTTGATGCGCGAAATGACGGCGAGTATTGATTTTTATGCAAATGACACGGATCGCAAACAGCTGCTTAAACTGTTCAAAAAGAGAGGCATCAGCCTTAAAGATAACGGAAAGGATTATGATCCGGATGCTTATTTTGCGCGTCAGGACGACAACAAACAAGAACTTTTTGTGATGATCAATGCCCGCAAGTTTGGTGTTTCTTATGATTTAAAACACTGGAATCTTACCTACAAAGTGCCACAGTTACTCCCAGATCAGAATGTGTTGATGATCTATCCTGAGCAGGCCGAGGTGCAGGTTCATGTAGGATAGCTTAGTCAGTCAGGGTGCGATTTCATGTCGCACCCTGACTGACAACCCGCTTACTGCACCACCAACTTCTCCACGAACCACCTTTCTCCATCCCACAGCCTCACCAGGTACAAGCCTTTGGGCAAATGTGCCACATCAATCTTGTGAAAATGACTG